>NZ_JAMYLR010000001.1:0-783170 GCF_040318155.1 Mesorhizobium sp. M1307
GGTCGGCGCCCGACAGCGTGAACTCGTCGGTGTGGCAGATGCCGGTTGCCTTGATCTCGACCAGCACCTCGCCATCACGCGGACCGTCGAGGTCGACCTCCATGATCTGCAGCGGCTTTCCGGCGGCGACGGCGACAGCGGCGCGCGTTTTCATCAGGCAATCCTCCCAAGGCAGTCTGCAATCCAGGTTAGATTTAACTTACCATTCAGCTCTGCGCTATGCACGAAGCGACGTTCTGACCCCGGATTTTCGTCAGCGCCCGCCGATTTGCATGCGGGATAGGCTCCGACTTTGCCTTGACCGGCCCCCTGAAGCCCATAAAACGGGAAGCCCGTAAAAGAAGGGCAGCCGAGGGACGAGGCCTGCATGTTCACAAAGATCCTGGTCGCCAACCGTGGCGAGATCGCCTGCCGCGTGATCAAGACGGCGCGCAAGATGGGCATCGCCACCGTCGCGGTCCATTCCGACGCCGACCGCGACGCCGTGCATGTCGAAATGGCCGACGAGGCGGTGCATATCGGGCCTTCGCCGGCTGCGCAAAGTTATCTGGTCGCGGAAAAGATCATCGCCGCCTGCAAGGCGACAGGAGCAGAGGCCGTGCATCCCGGCTACGGTTTCCTGTCCGAGCGGGCATCCTTCTGCGAAGCGCTGGAGCAGCAAGGCATCGTCTTCATCGGCCCGAAGCCCAAGGCCATCAAGGCGATGGGCGACAAGATCGAATCGAAGAAGTTCGCCAACGCGGCCAAGTTGTCGACGGTGCCCGGCTGGCTCGGCGTCGTCGAAAGCGCCGCCCATGCCGAAAGAATAGCCGGCGAAATCGGCTATCCCGTGATGATCAAGGCTTCGGCCGGCGGCGGCGGCAAGGGCATGCGCATCGCCTGGAGCAAGGCAGAGGTGCGCGACGGCTTCGACCGGGCGCGGTCGGAGGCGAAAAGCTCGTTCGGCGATGACCGCGTCTTCATCGAAAAATTCATCGTCGATCCGCGCCATATCGAAATCCAGGTGCTCGCCGACGCGCATGGCAACACGCTCTATCTCGGCGAGCGCGAATGCTCGATCCAGCGCCGCAACCAGAAGGTCGTGGAGGAGGCGCCGTCGCCGTTCCTCGACGCCAAGACCCGCAAAGCCATGGGCGAGCAGTCGGTGGCGCTGGCCAAGGCCGTCGACTACCAGAGCGCCGGCACCGTCGAGTTCATCGTCGACAGCGACAAGAACTTCTATTTCCTGGAAATGAACACGCGGCTGCAGGTCGAGCATCCGGTGACGGAACTCGTCACCGGCATCGACCTGGTCGAGCAGATGATCCGCGTGGCAGCCGGCGAAAAGCTCGCCATCAAGCAGAGCGACGTCAAGCTGAATGGCTGGGCGGTGGAAAGCCGCCTCTATGCCGAAGATCCGTATCGCAACTTTCTGCCGTCGATCGGCAGGCTGACGAAATACCGGCCGCCGGAAGAGGGAAAATTCGGCGAAATCGTCATCCGCAACGATACCGGCGTTACCGAAGGCTCGGAAATCTCGATGTTCTACGACCCGATGGTCGCCAAGCTGTGCACCTGGGCGCCGACACGGCTGGCGGCGATCGACGCGATGTCGGAAGCGCTGGACAGTTTCGTCGTCGACGGCATCGAGCACAACATACCGTTCCTGGCGGCGCTGATGCAGCATCCGCGCTGGCGGGAAGGGCGGCTATCGACGGCGTTCATCGCCGAGGAGTATCCCGACGGCTTCGCACCCATTGTGCCGAACAGCGAAGAAAACGCGGTGCTGGCCGCGATCGCAACCGCGGTCGAACTGCTGCGCCGCGACCGGCTCGACCGGCTGGGCGGGCGGCTGGCGCCGCATTCGGGCGCCTTGAAACGCGATTGGGCGGTGAAGATCGGCCGGGATTATCTTTCGGTTGCCATCGTCGAAGGCATGATTTCCATTCCGATGGAGCTCGACCTCACAATCGACGGCGGCAAACCGCTAACGGTGGCATCCGACTGGCGGCCGGGCGATCTCATCTGGCGCGGCACGGTCGGCGGCCGCAAGGTCGCGGCGCAAGTCAGGCCGGTGCTGAACGGGTTCCGCATCGCCTGGAAAGGCATCTCGGTGACAGCCCGCGCCATGCTGCCGCGCACCGCCGAGCTCGAACGGCTGATGCCGGAAAAAGTGGCGCCGGACACCTCCAAGATGCTGCTCTGCCCGATGCCCGGCCTCGTCGTCTCGATCGCCGTTGCCGAGGGGCAGGAGGTCAAGGCCGGCGAGACGCTGGCCGTGGTCGAGGCGATGAAGATGGAAAACGTGCTGCGCGCCGAGCGCGATCTCATCGTCTCGAAGCTCAACGCCAGGCCAGGCGACAGCCTTGCCGTTGATGCGGTGATCATGGAATTCGCGTGAGGCCGAAACCCCCGCCCTCGACGCCCGTCAGAAGTTGGCGGGACAGCGCCCCCCTCTGTCCTGCCGGACATCTCCCCCTCCAGGGGGGAGATTGGCAGCCTCGGCGCCTCGCTCGCTCCTGCAACGTTGGAAATTGGCGAAAGCCGAGATGATGGCCAATCTCCCCCCTCGTGGGGGAGATGTCCGGCAGGACAGAGGGGGCGCGAAGGAACGCGACTTTGCAATTGGTTGAGCATGCTCGCTTGAGGAGGGACAAGGCGAGGCCGTGAGGAATTCGCACTTTTTTGCCGTCACAACGTATTTTGTTCTTGCTTTGTGCCGGCAGCTATGCTAGTAATTTGGTGCTAATTGGCTCCAACGACCCGCCCGCTGTGGCGGGTTTTGTGTTTCCGACCTGAGGTTGGCGGGACAGCGCCCTCTCTGTCCTGCCGGACATCTCCCCCACGAGGGGGGAGATTGGCAGATTCGGCGGTTGCTCTAAACTTCCAAAGCTCCAATCACTACCGCTGGACTCGTGTTACCCGGTGCCGGACAATACATCTTCATCGACTGAGTCCTTGTGAGGCGGCGCGAAAAAACCATGGCGGATGAGAGACTTCCACGCGATCCCTTGCTGCGCGAGGCCTATGCAAAGGCGTCGCGGGCGGAGGCGGCGGCGCGTCGGTTCATTCATCTGCGCGTGCATTCGGCCTATTCGCTGCTCGAAGGTGCCTTGCAGCTCGGCAAGATCGTCGGCCATGCGGTGCAGGACGAATGCCCGGCAATCGCCGTCACCGACACCAACAATCTGTTCGGCGCGCTGGAATTCGCCCAGAAGGCGGTAAAGGACGGCATCCAGCCGATCATCGGCTGCCAGATCGACCTCGCCTTTTCCGGCGAGGCGAGCGACAGCCAGCGCGACCGCCGGCGGCAAGGACCGGAGATGCGGCCGGTCGTCCTGATCGCCGCAACCGAGGCCGGCTACGGCAATCTGGTCAGGCTGGTCAGCCGCGTCTACCTCGAGACACCGCCCTGCGAAGCGGTGCATCTGACGAGCGAGATGCTGCAGGGCCACACCGACGGATTGATCTGCCTTACGGGCGGGCCGCGCGGTCCGATAGGCACTGCATTGAAACAGGATCGCCGCGAACTCGCCGAGACCCGGCTCTCGGCGCTCAAGAGCCTGTTCGGCGACCGGCTCTATGTCGAGCTTGAGCGCGTGTCCGGCTATGACCGCGCCATCGAGCAGTCGTCGGTCGATCTCGCCTACCGCCACGATCTGCCGCTGGTTGCCACCAACGAGGCGTTTTTCTTCTCTCGTGAAGACTATGAGGCGCATGACGCCCTGATCGCCATCGCCGAAGGTTCCGTGGTTGCGGCCGACAATCGCCGCCGCCTTTCGCCCGACCACTTCCTGAGAGGCCAGGCCGATATGGCGAGGCTGTTCGCCGACCTGCCGGAAGCAATCGACAACACCGTCGAGATCGCGCTGCGCTGCTCGTATTACCCGAAGACCCGCAATCCGATTCTGCCGCGCTTTGCCGGCCGCGATGTCGCCGACGCCGATGCTGCGGTCAAGGCGGAGGCGCAAGAGCTTGCCAGGCAGGCGCATGAAGGGCTAGAGGCGCGGCTGGCGGCGCACGGGCCGACGCCCGGCTATACCGTCGAGCAATATCGCGAAAGGCTGGATTTCGAGCTCGGCGTCATCGAGAAGATGAAATATCCGGGCTATTTCCTGATCGTTGCCGACTTCATCAAATGGGCCAAGGCACAAGGGATTCCGGTCGGCCCGGGCCGCGGATCGGGCGCCGGCTCGCTGGTCGCCTATGCCACGACCATCACCGACATCGACCCACTGCGTTTTTCGCTGCTGTTCGAGCGCTTCCTCAATCCCGACCGCGTGTCGATGCCCGACTTCGACATCGACTTCTGCCAGGACCGGCGCGAGGAAGTCATCCGCTACGTCCAGCAGAAATACGGCCGCGACCAGGTTGGCCAGATCATCACCTTCGGCACGCTGCAGGCGCGCGCGGTGCTGCGCGACGTCGGCCGCGTGCTGCAGATGCCTTACGGGCAGGTCGACAAGCTGAGCAAGATGGTGCCGTCGAACCCGGCCAATCCGGTCAAGCTCGCCGACGCCATCGCCAACGAGCCGCGCTTTGCCGAAGAGGCGGAGCGTGAGCCGATCGTGCAGACGCTGCTCGATACGGCGCAGAAACTGGAAGGTCTTTATCGGCACGCCTCGACGCACGCCGCCGGCATCGTCATCGGCGACCGGCCGCTGTCGGAGCTGGTGCCGATGTACCGCGATCCGCGCTCGGACATGCCGGTCACGCAGTTCAACATGAAATATGTCGAGCAGGCCGGGCTGGTGAAATTCGACTTCCTTGGCCTGAAGACGCTGACGGTGCTGGACAGGGCCGTCAAGCTGATCCGCCGCCGCGGGATCGAGATCGATCTTGCCCACATTCCGCTCGACGACCCCGAAACCTACGCCATGCTGTCGCGCGGCGAGGTGGTCGGCGTGTTCCAGGTGGAAAGTGCCGGCATGCGCAAGGCGCTGATCGGCATGCGGCCCGACTGTATCGAGGACATTATCGCGCTGGTCGCGCTCTACCGGCCGGGGCCGATGGAGAACATACCGACCTACAACGCCAGAAAGCACGGCGAGGAGGAGATGGCGTCGATCCACCCGAAGATCGACCATCTCGTCAAGGAGACGCAAGGCGTCATCGTCTACCAGGAACAGGTGATGCAGATCGCGCAGGAGCTCTCCGGCTATTCGCTGGGCGAAGCCGATCTGCTGCGCCGCGCCATGGGCAAGAAGATCCGCGCCGAGATGGACAAGCAGCGCGAGCGCTTTGTTTCGGGCGCGGTCGAGCGCGGCGTCGGCAAGCCGCAAGCCGACTTCATCTTCGACCTGCTGGCAAAGTTTGCCGACTACGGTTTCAACAAATCGCATGCCGCCGCCTATGCCGTCGTCTCCTACCAGACCGCCTATCTGAAGGCGCATTACCCCGTCGAATTCCTGGCGGCATCGATGACGCTCGACATGGGCAATACGGACAAGCTCGCCGATTTCCGCCAGGATGCGCTGCGCCTCGGCATCGAGGTGGTGGCGCCGTCGGTCATGACGTCGTTCCGGGATTTCGAGGTCGGCGAGAACCGCATCTTCTATTCGCTGGCCGCGCTCAAGGGCGTCGGCGATGCGGCGGTCGAGCACATCGTCGCCACGCGCGGCGAAAAACCCTTCAAGAGTCTCGCCGATTTCTGTGAAAGGGTCGATCCGAAGATCGTCGGCAAGCGCGTCTTCGAAAGCCTGATCATGGCCGGCGCGCTCGACTGCTTCGGTCATGACCGCGCGGCGATGATGGCCGGCGTCGAGCGGATGATGGGGCTGGCGTCGCTGGCGCAGCAGAATGCCGTCACCGGCCAGCATGACATCTTTGGCGCCTCGCTCGGCGCACAGTCGCAGGCGCTCAACTTGCCGGCGACCGATCCCTGGCTCGCCGCCGACCGCCTGCATCGTGAATTCCAGGTGGTCGGGTTCTATCTCTCGGCGCATCCGCTCGACGAATACAAGGCGGCGCTGCAGAAAATGCGGGTGCAGACCTGGGGCGAGTTTTCGGCCGCCGTCAAACGCGGTGCTGCCGCCGGCCGGCTCGCCGGCACGGTGACCACCAAGCAGGAGCGCAAGACGCGCACCGGCAACAAGATGGGCGTCGTGCAGTTCTCCGACACGTCCGGCCAGTATGAAGCGGTGCTGTTTTCCGAGGGGCTGGCGCAATACCGCGACTTGCTCGAACCCGGCCGCTCGGTGGTGATCACCGTTTCGGCCGAGGACAGGCCTGAAGGCGTCAATCTGCGCATCCAGACCGTGCAGTCGTTGGAGGAAGAGGCAAGCCGTATCCAGAAAGCGTTGCGCATCTTCGTCAGAAATGACGCACCGGCATCGACAATCCAATCGCAGCTTGGCCAGCGTGGCGACAGTCAGGTGAGCATCATCGTCATCAAGGAAGGCGGCGAGGGCGAGGTCGAGATCGAGTTGCCCAACCGCTACCGCGTATCGCCGCAGATCGCGTCGGCGATGCGGGCGGTGCCGGGCGTGGTCGAGGTGGAACTGGTCTAAGAGTTAGCGCACGCTTATGAAGCGGCGATCTCCGCCGGTTGCGGTGCTCTCCGCTGCAGGTTGAGCAGATTTCCCATGAGGATCAGCAGGGCGCCACCGGCGGTGAAGGCGTCGATCTGCTCGTGATAGAGCAGCCATCCGATCACCGCCGACAGCGGCACGCGCAAAAAGTCCATTGGCGAGATGACCGTCGCATCGGCATAGACAAGTGCGCGGGCCATGCAGAAATGCGACGACATGCCGGTGAAGGCGATGAGCAGGATCCACGGCCAGAGCTCAAGCGGCGGGTTGCGCCATTCGTAAAGCGCCGGGACGAGGCCAAGCAGCGACTGGATGATCAGCATCCAGAAGATGATGCGCACGACGCTGTCCGTCCGCGTCAGCGACTTGACGAGGACCACCGAGACGCCGAAGCAGACCGCGGCTCCCAGCACGATGACATGTCCCGGATTGACCGCGCCGACGCCCGGACGCACGATGATCACAACGCCGATCAGCCCGAGCACGATCGCCGCCAGCCGTGGCCGGGACAGCCTTTCGCCGAGGAAAGCGACGGCCAGCAAAGCGGTCCAGATCGGCGTCGTGAATTCGATCGAGATCAGTACCGCAAGCGGGATCAGCGTCAGGGCGTAGAGCCAGGCAGTCTGGCCGGTATAGTGGACGACGTTGCGGGCGATATGAGCCAGCGGGCGTCCGGTGCGCATCGCCGCAAAACCGCCTGACATCATGACCAGCGGCAACAGGATGAAAAAGCCGATCACCGAGCGCAGCTCGAGCACCTGGAAGACGTTTAGTTCGGCCGTCGTGGCACGGCCGGCCACCGACATCGCCAGGAACGAGGCGATCGACAGCGCCATCCAGAACGCGGCCTTGGGGATCGAGGGTGCGGGTGCCATGCGGCTATGTCGCAAGCCGGAGCGCTCATCGCAACCGCTAGCCGACGCATTCGACTGGGCCAGCCGTGCAGCGTTGCAAACAGTGATGTTGAAGCCGGAACCCGCCGCTGAGGGAAGCGTTGGTCCCTCAGTGTTTGCGTGCTGTGTTTTGGATACCAACGAGGAGCGGTCCGATGAAATCACTTGCACGATTTGTACTTGCCGGCTGCCTGACGGCCGGGGCCGGGGCCGGGACAGCGCATGCCGACGATCCGGATTTTCTTCGCTCATTCCAGGGGAATTTCGCCGGCAAAGGCATCGTCAAGGTGACCACCGATGCGCCGACGGTGAATGTCTCCTGTTATTTCAATTCCGACGCAACGTCGAGCTCGCTATCGCTCGACGGCAGCTGCCGCGGTCTTATCGTGGTAACGCGCGCCATCAGCGCCGATCTCAAATCGAGCGGGACGAAATACACCGGCACCTATGTCGGATCGCGCACCGGGCCGGCGCAATTGAGCGGCAGCCGCTCCGGCAACGCAATCAATCTCGGCATCCGTTGGGCCAAGGAGGTCAATGGCGATCGCAAGGCGCAAATGACGGTCGAGAAGAACGGCGAGAATGGCATGCGGCTGATCGTCGTCGATACCGATCCGAAAACCGGGAAGAGTGTGGTGACCACCCGGATCGATCTGCAGCGCACGTGACTGGGGCAAGTTGATATTCAGGTGAGGCCGGCCTGCGAAAGGCGGTTTCCTGCGCATCCAGTGCTCACGTACTCACAAGTGCGCTCCGCTCCGGTTCTCGGAAACCACCCTTCTCGACTCGGCCTGACCTGAATCTCAAACATGCCGGTATCATTCCTCGACCGGTTCGGGCGGATGGGCATCGCGGCCCTTGCCGAAGGTATAGCCGGTTTCCACCGCCCTGCGGCCGAACTTGCCGCGCAGCGTGTCGATGGCGCCTTCGGCCATGGCGCGCTTGCGTGACTGGACGTCGACCAGATCGGGCGGGTCCGCCCGGTCATCGTCGGAGAGATCGCTGACGCCAATGCCGAGCAGCCGGTATTTCGTGCCATCCGCTTCCTTGCGCAGCAGCTCGAGCCCGGTCTGAAAGATGCGGTCGGCCAGCCGGGTCGGATCGCCGAGCTGGCGATTGCGCGTGCGGATCTTGAAATCCTGGGTCTTCAGCTTGAGGACGACGGTGCGTCCGGCAATGCCGGATTTCTTCAGCCGGGCCGAGACTTTTTCCGACAGCGCCCTCAGCACCGAAACCAGTTCGTCGACGGAGGCGATGTCGGTATCGAAAGTGGTTTCCGCCGAGACGCTTTTCGCGTCCTGGTCGGGAACGACGCGACGGTCGTCCTCGCCGCGCGAAAGCCGGTAGAGCCGGTCGCCCATGACGCCGTAGCGGCGCATCAGATCGCCACGTTCCATGCGCTGCAACTGGCCGATGGTGCGGATGCCGTCGCGCTCGAGGGTGGCGGCAAAGGCCTTGCCGACCCCCCAGATCAGCGTCACCGGCTGCTCGGCCAGGAAGCCGATAGCCTCGGCCTCGCCGATCACCGAAAAGCCGCGCGGCTTGCGGAAGTCCGATGCCACCTTGGCCAGGAACTTGCAGTAGGAAAGACCGGCCGAAACGGTGATGCCGATCTCCTTTTCCACGCCGAGTGCGAAGCGCGCCAGCACCACCGCAGGCGGCAGGCCATGCAGGCGCTCGGTGCCGGCGAGGTCGAGAAAGGCCTCGTCGATCGAGAGCGGCTCGACCAGCGGCGTCAGCGCCTGCATCATAGCGCGCACCTCACGGCCGACGCGGACGTATTTTTCCATGTCCGGCGGCAGGACCACCGCTTCCGGACAGGCTTCGAGCGCCTTGAACATCGGCATTGCCGAGCGCACGCCGTGGATGCGGGCAATGTAGCATGCGGTGGAGACGACGCCGCGCTTGCCGCCGCCGATGATCAATGGCCGGTCCTTCAACGCCGGGTTGTCGCGCTTTTCGACCGCCGCGTAGAACGCGTCGCAATCGATATGCGCAAGGCGCAGCCGGTAGAGCTCCGGATGGCGGGCGAGCCGTGGACTGCCGCAGCGCTCGCAACGGCGTGCCTCGCTGCACTGAAAACTCAGGCAGTCGCGGCAAAAACCGTGTTCGGAATTGTTGACAGGGGCCGCCATCGCTGCGAACATAAAGAGAACAAATGCAATGGTACGTCAGGACGGATGCCACGACAAGGCGGTGGGCCGGGAGAGAGCTCATGAATACGACCATAGCGCCGCTAGTGCCCGAGCTTTGGGCGGATTTCGAAGATCTTTTCGGTAGGCAAGGCGCCTGCTACGGCTGCTGGTGCACACATTTCCGGCTGTCGCCCGCAGCACGCCGCGCGAGCAACCGGGAGCGCAACAAGGACCACATCAAGGCGCGGATCGAGGCCGGGCCGCCGCCCGGCCTGCTGGCTTTCGAGGGTGGCCAGGCGGTCGGCTGGATGCAGATCGGCCCGCGTGCCGACGTGCCCGAATGGAACAACCAGGGCAGGGGGTCGGCGCCGATCGACCCCGCCGACGCCAGCGATCTGGGCGTCTGGGCGATCTCCTGCTTCTTCATCCGCACCAAAGCACGGGGCAAGGGCCTGTCGCACCGCCTGGTCCAAGGCGGCATCGAGTTCGCCCGCGAGAACGGCGCGCGGCTGATCGAGGCCTGCCCGATCGACCTGTCGAAGGATTCGCGCTCGATCGGGCTGTTCGTCGGCTCGTCGCGGGTCTTCGAAAAGGCCGGGTTCCAGCGATTGGTCGAACGTAAGCCAGGCCGACCGCTGGTGCGGCTGGTGCTTTAGCCGGATGCGCTTTTGGCCTACAGTCGGCGTCTTGCCGCTGTAACGCTGTTTCACTAACACAAGCAATGATTTGGCCCGAGACAACGGAGAATCGACGTGAAGCGTGTATTGCCACTTGTTCTCGCCGTCGCGTTTAGCGCGCCCGCTTTCGCCCAGACCGTCGACAGCCAAGGCGCGAAGAAGCTTACCGATGATCTGGCACATTATTTCGGCAGGCAGGGTTTCGATATCGGGCTGGTGAAAATCACTGCCGACGGCGATGCGTACAAACTCGCCGTCGATTTCAAGCCGCTCGTCGCTTTGCTGTCGAAACAGGATTCCTTCAAGTTCGACGTCACGCCTTACGACATGCGGGTCAAGCCGCGCCAGGACGGGCAGTGGGACGTGTCGGCGGATACGTCGCTGACCGGATCGTTCGATTTCAAGGGGCCTCAAGGGCCGCAGCACATCGACTTTTCGGTGTCGAACAACAAGTTCACCGGTGTATATGATCCGGCCCTGGTGGCCTTCGTCAGCGCCACGGGGTCAATGGACGCTATAACGATGAAAACCCGGGAGCCGAAGCAAGAGGCCGATGTCTCTGCCGGTGCCGGCACCGCCACGCTAAATTCGACGAAATCGGCGAACGGCGGCATCGATTTCACTGTCGCGGAAAAGATCTTGAATTTTGCTGAAGTCCTCAAAATCAACGATCCCGAGCGAGGGTTGAATTTCCCGGTCACCCTCAATGCGCCGGAACTTTCGGTGCATGCAAACGGCAAGGGTGTTCGGACAAAGCCGTTGATGGATCTGCTTGCTTTTGCCGTCGCTAATGAAGACGAGGCGAAACTGAAAGTAAATCAGGCGGAACTTAAGTCACGTCTCCTTGCGGCGTTGCCTGTCTGGGAAAGAATCGACGGAACGTACGCCTTCAAGGATTTCGCAATTGAGAGCCCAGTCGGCAAGTGGGGTGCGAAGCAGTTGGATTTGGCTAGCGGCATGGATGGCGTCTCCCAGAACGGCAAAATCAACTATGGGATCAAGGCCTCCGGTCTGACGATCCCCCGGCAATTGCTGCCCGCCTGGACTGGTCCACTGGTGCCGACGGATATCGACCTTAACTTCGGCGGTGCCAATATCGATCTCGACACGATGGCGAAGAAGGCGATCGAAGCCTTTGATCTCAATAAGAATCCGCCGTTGCCGGGGGAATTCGGCAAGGCTTTGGTCGCCGATTTCAAGGCCAAGAAACCCAAAGTAATCCTCGGCCACTCGACCGTGAAGAATGGCGACGTCGAAGTCGCCATGGAAGGCGAGATGACTTTCCCGGGCGGCGAAAAGCCTGATGCGACCGTGACCGTCGCTGTGGCCGGCTACGACAAGATCGTCGATGCCCTGAAGGAAGGCGCCAAGAGCGATGAGCAGATGGCGCAGGCCTTCCCCTTTGCGCTGGCCGTCAAAGGTTTTGGCAAGACGCTGCCGGATGGCCGGCTTGAATGGGTGATCAACACCAAGGCCGATGGGTCCGTTGCGGTCAACGGCGCCATGCTGAAGGGGCCGGATGAAGTCCAGGACGACAGCGCCGGCCAGGATGACAACTCGGGCGATGATGGCGCGAATGGAACGGACAATTCGACCGGGGGCGAGGATTCGGACGGCGGCGACAATGGCGGGGCAGGACCGAAGCTGCAGCCCTGAGCGCTCGCATTAAAGCCCCAGAGCGCTCGCGATCTTCGGCGCGGCGTCGCGCCAGTCTTCGACGACTCTGACGCCGTCCGGCGGCGGCGGCAGGAAAGCGCGCAGCGAATTGTCGGCCATCAGATGGAAGAGATACGCATCGGCGACCGAGTTCTGCACCGACACAAGATTGGACGGCTGATCGTCGACGAAAGCGACCGGGCGGCCCTTGTTGCCGCGCAATTTGGCCACCGCCGGTCCCTTGGCCATTTCGGTGGTCAAAAGCGGGTAGGGCAATCCGAACGCGTCGAGATGCGCACGGCGCACCACGCGGTGCTTGTGCGGCATGGCGGTTAGCAGAACGATCTCGGCGCTGTCGCTAAGCGCTGCAAGAGCATCCTCGGCACCGTCGGTGATGCTTTGCCAATCGGCCTGGGCGTCAAAGAATTCCCCCAGAAGTGCCGTAACCTGGGGCTGTTCGATCAAACGGCCGCTCGCCGTTTCGGTGATGTTGCCGGTGAGGCGGAAGGAAGCCAGCGTCAGGCCGAAGCCGCGCGATTTGAGGAAATGCGGAAACGGCCGGATGAATTCGAGCACGACGTCGTCGACATCGAGCACCAGCAGCGGCCGGTCGTCGTCGGCCAGCTCCTCGATCTGCCGCGCCGTCTCGGGATCGTCGCTCATACCGAACGCTCGTGGTCGTCGTCGCCGAGCGGCAGCGCCCGCAATGCCTTGCCGACTGCGGCGGGCGGCGTTCCGGTCTCCTCGGAAAAACGCATCAGCGTCGGCTCGTGGGCAAGGATGAACTGCAGCACGCCGGCCAGGAATCCCGGCTCGCCGGCCGCCCGGCGGATGGAATGGGCTTCGATGCCGGTGATCGCCAGGAAGCGGGGCAGAAGTTCCGGATCGGCGGCGACGAAGCCCAACGCCTTTACGGCAACCGTTTCCGCTTCCTCGCGCATTGACGCTGCGTTTGCCATCGCTACCTTCCTTCATGGGCGGAATCGTTCTGTTTTCGCAGTAGTGGCAAGTGTCGCCGGCAGCAAGCTCGCCGACCTGGAATCCGAACGCTTTTAGGGCGACCGGTTTCCGTTTCGTCAATCATATTGCCGTATAGTGGGAACAGGTTTGGTGCGTGCCGACAAGGGGCGCATGACGGCACCCTTCGAGTGGAAGGCCAGCCGGGACGGGAAATCGATGCCAAAGAAGGTTATGATCGTCGAAGACAACGAGCTCAACATGAAGCTCTTTCGCGACCTCATCGAAGCGAGCGGCTACGAGACGGTGCGCACACGCAACGGCCTGGAAGCGCTGGATCTGGCGCGGCAGCACAGGCCGGACCTCATCCTGATGGACATCCAGCTGCCGGAAGTGTCGGGCCTCGAGGTCACCAAATGGCTGAAGGAGGACGATGATCTCCACGTCATCCCGGTCATCGCCGTCACCGCCTTCGCGATGAAGGGGGACGAGGAGCGCATTCGCCAGGGCGGCTGCGAGGCATATATCTCCAAGCCGATCTCGGTGCCGCGTTTCATCGAAACCATCAAATCCTACCTGGGCGATGCCTGATGTCCCTTCTCAGCCGAGCCGGAGCTTTGTGAAATGACCGCGCGGATCCTCGTCGTCGACGACATCCCAGCCAATGTCAGGCTGCTGGAGGTTCGGCTGCTCGCCGAATATTTCGAGGTCCTGACCGCCACCAACGGGCCGGACGCGATCGAGATCTGCGAGAACGGCAAGGTCGACGTCGTGCTGCTCGACGTGATGATGCCCGACATGGACGGATTCGAGGTCTGCCGGCGGCTGAAGGGCGACCCGGCGACATCGCACATCCCTGTCGTGATGATCACCGCGCTCGACCAGGTTTCGGACCGGGTGCGCGGCCTCGAGGCCGGCGCCGACGATTTTTTGACCAAGCCGGTCAACGATCTGCAGCTGATGACGCGCGTCAAGAGCCTGGTCAGGCTGAAATCGCTGACCGACGAGCTGCGGCTGCGCGCCTCGACGACACGCAATATCGGCATCGAGGAGCTTTTGAGCCGCAACTTCGCTGCCGACGACGCGGTGCCGAAGGTGCTGCTGGTCGACGAGCGCAAATCCTCGTTCGAGCGCGTCCAGAAGATGCTGCGCGGCAGTGCCGATCTCGACGTCGCCAACGATCCGCATGCAGGCTTCTTCCAGGCCGCCGAGCAGCCGTATGAATGCGTGATGATCTCGACGGCCTTCGCCGATTTCGACCCGCTGAGGCTCTGCTCGCAATTGCGCTCGCTCGATCGCACCCGTTTCCTGCCGATCATCCTTCTGGCGGACGAGGGCGAGGAGGGGCGTATCATCCGCGGCCTCGAACTCGGCATCAACGATTATCTGATGCGGCCGATCGACCAGCAGGAGCTGACCGCGCGGCTGCGTACGCAGGTGCGCCGCAAGCGCTACAACGACCAGCTTCGCGCCAGCGTCACCCAGACCATCGAGATGGCGGTGACCGATGCCCTGACCGGCCTGCACAACCGCCGCTATCTCGACAGCCATCTGCAAACGCTGTTTGACCGCGCCGTGGCACGGCGCCGGCCGCTGTCGGTGATGATCACCGATCTGGACCGCTTCAAGAGCATCAACGACGCGCATGGCCATGACGGCGGCGACGACGTGCTGCGCGAATTCGCGCGGCGGCTGCGCAAGAATGTGCGCGGCATCGACCTGGCCTGCCGCTTCGGCGGCGAGGAGTTCGTCGTGGTGATGCCGGACACCGACGGCGCGGTGGCCGAAAAGGTCGCCGAGCGCATTCGCGCCGAAATCGCCCAACTGCCGTTTCCCGTCGGCGCCGAAGGCAAAGCCGTCGAAGTCACCGTCAGCGTCGGCGTTTCGTCGGTGCTGAAAGGGGTGGACACGGTCTCGGCGCTGATGAAACGCGCCGACCTTGCGCTCTACGAAGCCAAGAGCGGCGGCCGCAATCGCGTCGTCGCCAAGGCGGCTTAGCACCGAACACCAATTGCCGGGTCAACGCGACCGCAAGACCCGGAAAACGCTTGTTTTTTTCGCGGCAGCGACAGCGCCCTTTGAAATAGCCGGCTGGGCAGAGCGTATGCGCCCGCAGTCGGTTGACAGGGCCTGTCTTCTATGCAGAAATTGGTTGGACCATTGAGCCATTTGGTGACCCGTCGGCATGACCGAATTCGGCCTTTCCCCCATACAGGCAACTGCTCGCGACGACGCGGTGCTCAAGGCGCTGGCCGGCTTTGTGATGCGGGAAGCTCTCGGGCCCGGCCAGAGACTGCCGACCGAACGCATCCTTGCCGAGCGCCTCAAGGTGAGCCGCAACACCGTGCGCGAGGCGCTGACGCGCTGGGAAGGGCTCGGCCTGGTCGAACGGCGGCAAGGCAGCGGCACCTATCTCAAGGGAGTGGTCTCGCTGGACATGCTGCACATGCCGCTGACGCTGGCCGGCGGCAATGATTTCACCAGCCTGATGCAGACGCTGGAAATCCGCCGGGCACTGGAAGCGGAAGCCGCCGCCCTGTGCGCCGTCCGCGCGGGCCAGGCAGATCTCGTGGAGATCGGGCGCAAGCTCGACATTATGGAGCAGGCCTTCCACACCCGCGCCGGGATGTCGGCGGAGGAGGACTGGGAATTCCACCAGTCGATCTACCGCAGTTCCGGCAATCCGCTGTTCGAGCAGATCATCGCCGCCATGCACGAACTGTTCCATCGTTTCTGGGAGCATCCGCTCGGCGTGCGTGATTTCGGCCACGCCAGCTTTCCTTACCACCGCACCATCTACGAACGCATCGCCGCGCACGATCCGGAGGGGGCCCGGGCCGAGGCGCTCAAGCTGATCGCCACCGTCGAGGACGATCTGAAGCGCGGCGCGGCCAAACTCGAACTTTCAGGCCAGAAATGAGCGATCATCCCGCCGGTTTCGAAAACGACTATCTCGCCGAGGCAGCGACGCTTCTCGCCCATGACGAGCCTTTCCCCGGCGGCGCGGTGGTCCCGCCGATCTACCAGACTTCGCTCTTCACCTTCGCCAACTATTCCGAGATGGCCGACACATTCGCCGGCAGGCGACGTCAGCCGATCTATTCGCGCGGCGACAACCCGACGGTCATGGAGTTCGAGGCGCGTGTCGCCGCTCTCGAAGGCGCGGAGGCCGCGCGCGGCTTTTCCAGCGGCATGGCGGCGATCAGCGCCACGGTGCTTGCTTTCGTCGGTGCCGGTGAGCGCATGGTTGTCGTGCGCAATTGCTACGGCGATGCCTACCGGCTGTTCGAACGGCTTTTGCCACGGCTCAACATCAAGGTCGACTATGTCGACGGTTCCGATCCGGACGCGGTCGCGGCAGCACTTCCCGGCGCCAAGCTGCTCTACCTGGAAAGCCCGACGTCGATGATGTTCGAGCTCCAGGACATAACCCACCTGGCGCGGCTGGCCAAAGAGCAGGGCATCATCACCTCGATCGACAATTCCTGGGCGACGCCGGTGTTCCAGAAGCCGATTTCGCACGGTGTCGACCTGGTGCTGCATTCGGCCTCGAAATATCTCGGCGGCCACAGCGACACCGTTGCCGGTGTGGTGGCCGGTTCGGCCGCCCATATCCGACATATCAACGAGCAGACCTATTCCTATCTCGGCGGCAAACTTTCGCCTTTCGAGGCCTGGCTGTTGCTGCGTGGCCTGCGCACATTGCCGCTGCGGTTGCCGCATCACATGAAGAGCGGGCTGACCATCGCCGAACGGCTGAAAGCGCATGACCATGTCGAGCGGGTCAACCACCCGGCCTATTCCAACCATCCAGGCAAGGCGACGCTTGCCGGCTATGCCGGGCTGTTCTCGTTCGAAGTGACGGAAGACGTCGACATCCCGGCTTTCGTCGATGCCCTGAAACTCTTTCGCATCGGCGTCAGTTGGGGCGGCCATGAGAGCCTGGTCGTTCCGGCAAAGGCCTCGCTCGAGCAGACGCCGGGCCTGAATTCGATGGCGCGCTTCGGCGTCAGCCCACGAACCATCCGCTTCAGTGTCGGATTGGAAAGTGTCGAAGACCTGTGGGCGGATGTTGCCCAGGCCTTCGACAGAGCAAAAAGATAAAGGAGCCGTTCAAAATGGGAGTGCTGAACATGAAAAAACTGAGCATCCTTCTTGGTGCCGTCGCGGGTCTGGCGATTTCCGCCGGCAGCGTGCTGGCCGATTCCACGGTCAAGATGGTCGAGGTAATCACCAGTCCGCCGCGTACCGAATTCCTCAAGAAGCAGATCGCCGAATTCGAGGCGGCCAATCCGGGCGTCAAGGTCGAGCTGGTATCGCTGCCCTGGGGCCAGGCGTTCGAGAAGTTCCTCACCATGGTGCAGGCCGGCGACACGCCCGACATCGTCGAGATGCCGGAACGCTGGATGGGTCTCTATGCGACCAACGGCCAGCTCGAGGATCTCGGGCCATACATGGCCAAATGGGACGATGCCAAAACGCTGGGCGAGCGTGCCAAGCAGTTCGGCTCGACGGTCGATAACAAGCAGTACATGATCCCTTACGGCTATTACCTGAACGCGCTGTTCTGGAACAAGAAGCTGTTCAAGGAGGCCGGTCTGGACGGTCCGCCGGCGACGCTTGATGAATTCGTCGAGGACTCCAAAAAAATCTCGGCGATACCGGGCAAATACGGCTACTGCCTGCGCGGCGGCCCGGGCGCCTTCAACGGCATGCATATGTTCATGAACATCGCCGCCGGCAAGGGCGGCTATTTCAACGAGGACGGCACCTCGACCATCAACGAGGAAGGCTCGGTCAAGGGCCTGCAGATGCTCGCCGACATGTACAAGAACGGCCTGGCGCCGAAAGATGCGGTGAGCTGGGGTTTTAACGAGACCGTCACCGGCTTCTACAGCGGCACCTGCGCCATGCTGAACCAGGATCCCGACGCGCTGCTCGGCATCGCCGACAAGATGAGCGCCGACGACTTCGCCGTGGCGCCGATGCCGGTCGGGCCGAGCGGCAAATCCTATCCGACGCTCGGTTATGCCGGCTGGGCGATGTTCGCCAATTCCCAGCACAAGGACGATGCATGGAAGCTGATGGCGACGCTGTTGTCGCCCAAGGACAATCTGGAATGGGCAAAGGAAGTCGGCGTCATTCCAATCCACAACGGCGCCGACCAGGACGCCCACTTCAGGACCGAGCAATTCAAAGGCTGGTTCGAGGAACTGAACAACGGCGACAAATACGAGATGGTGACGCCTCCGACGCATTTGGAAAATCTCGGCAATTTCGTCGACCAGGTGGCGATCAAGAATTTTCAGGAAGTGCTGCTTGGTCAGAAGGCGGCCAAGGACGTGGCCGACGAATGGGCCAAGTTCCTGACCAAGGAACAGCAGGACTGGCTGGCCAAGAACAAGAAATAGCTTTTGTTCCTTCTCCCCGTTCACGGGGAGGGGGTGCCACGACGTGACGGATGAGGGGCGGCGCCAACCCGTCGCGGCTCGTGTTGCCTCTCATCCGCCTGCCCGTCCTCCGCAGCAGCTGCGCTGCAGCTGCGGAGGGTGGACCGGCATCTCCCCGCAAACGGGGAAGGCGCTGTCGCCAGCCCGTGCTTACCCAGGAGACGATCCAGTACCAATGACCTATGCCGTGTCCGAAATCCGATCCGCCGGCAGGCCGCGAAAGAAGCGGCTATCCCATGCCGCGATCGAGCCTTGGCTCTATCTTAGCCCGGCGATCGCGCTGCTGGTCGTCGTGCTCCTGGTGCCGCTGGTTATCGGTGTCGGCTACTCGTTCCGCAAATTCTCTGCTTTCAAATCCGAATATGTCGGGCTTGGGCAGTATCAGGCGATGCTGTCGGATCCTGTGCTCGGGCAGGCGCTCGTCAACACGCTATGGTGGACGGCAGCCAGCCTGTTCTTCCAATTTTTCCTTGGACTTGGCCTGGCGCTGCTGCTCGACACGCCGTTCCGGGGCAGAAAGATCGTGCAGGCGGTGGTGTTCCTGCCCTGGGCGGTACCATCCTTCCTCTCGGGCCTGACCTGGGCCTGGCTGTTCAACCCGATCATCGGGCCGCTGCCGCATTGGCTCTACGCCTTGGGGCTGAAAGCCGAGCCGACCAACGTGCTCTCCGATCCCTCGACAGCCATGTGGGGGCCGATCGTCGCCAATGTCTGGTTCGGCATTCCCTTTTTTGCCATCACGCTTTTGGCGGCGTTGAAGTCGATCCCGTCAGAACTGCATGAGGCGGCGGCGATCGACGGCGCCTCGCCGTGGCAGCGCTTCACCAAGGTGACGCTGCCGTTCCTGGCACCAACCATCGTCATTACCGTCATGCTGCGCACGATATGGATCGCCACCTTCGCCGACCTGATCTTCGTCATGACCGAAGGCGGGCCTGCCGGTTCGACCGCTACCGTCCCGGTCTATATCTACGTCAGCGCGTTCAAGTCGCTGGACAAAGGCTATGCCTCCGCGGTGGCGGTGCTGCTGCTTGTGCTGCTCATCGTCTATGCGATTGCACTGATCGGCATCCGTCGCTCGCTGGTGAGGCACGTCTGATGATTGCCGGACGCTCCGTCTCCTCGCGCATTCTCGGCGGCATCGGCCTTTACGGCGGCATCGGTGCCTATATGGCCTTCGCGTTGTTCCCGATCTTCTGGACGTTGAAGATCTCGGTTACGCCGGAGCGGCTGCTCTATTCCGAAGGCATCACTTTTTGGCCGTCGCAAGCGACGCTGCAGAACTTCGTCACCGTGCTCGAAGCCACCGACTTTCCACGCTATTTCCTGAACAGCGTTATCGTTTCGGTGTCGACGGCAGCCTTCGTAACGGTGATTGCCACGCTGGCCGGCTACGCCATGTCGCGATTTTCCTTCCGCGGCAAGGCGACCCTGGCCATCCTGCTTTTGCTCACCCAGACTTTTCCGCTGGTGATGGTCATTCCGCCGATCTACCGCATCATGGGGCAGATCGGCCTTATCAACAGCCTGACCGGCCTCGTCATCATCTACACCGCGTTCAATACGGCCTTTGCGACCTTCCTGATGCAATCTTTCTTCGACGGCATCCCGAGAGACCTGGAAGAGGCAGCCATGATCGACGGCTGCACGCGCCTGCAGGCGATGCGCAAGGTGATCGTGCCGCTGACGCTACCCGGCATGGGCGCGACGCTCGGCTTCGTCTTTACCGCCGCCTGGAGCGAGTTGCTGTTTGCGCTGATGCTGATTTCCAGCGACGACCAGAAGACCTTCGCGGTCGGCCTGCTCACCTATATCGGCAAATTCGCGGTCGACTGGGGACAGATGATGGCTGCTTCCATCCTGGCGCTGATCCCGGTCTGCGTCTTCTTTGCCTTCCTGCAACGCTACCTCGTCACCGGCCTTACCGCCGGCGCCGTCAAGGGATAGATCGATGGCCTCCGTTACACTCGACAAAGTCCGCAAAGACTATGGAGCCGTGCGCGTTCTGCACGCGGTCGATCTCGAAATCGCCGACGGCGAGTTCGTCGTTCTGGTCGGCCCGTCCGGCTGTGGGAAATCGACACTGCTGCGTATGATCGCCGGGCTGGAGGAGGTCTCCGACGGCGAAATCCATATTGGTGAGCGCCTGGTCAACGACATTGCGCCAAAGGACCGCGACATTGCCATGGTGTTCCAGTCCTACGCGCTCTATCCGCACATGGACGTGTCGAAGAACATGGGTTTCAGCCTGATGCTGAGAAAGGCCGGCAAGCCGGCGATCGATGCAAGGGTGGACAGTGCCGCCAAGCGGCTCGGGCTCGATGCGCTTCTGCAGCGCCTGCCTCGGCAATTATCCGGCGGCCAGCGTCAGCGCGTCGCCATGGGACGGGCCATCGTGCGCGATCCGAAGGTCTTTCTCTTCGACGAGCCGCTTTCGAACCTCGACGCCAAGCTGCGCGTTCACATGCGTGCCGAGATCAAGGCGCTGCACCAGCAATTGAAGACCACTTCGGTCTATGTCACCCACGACCAGACCGAAGCGATGACAATGGCCGACCGCATCGTCGTCATGCATGACGGCCTCGTCCAGCAGGTCGGTGTGCCGCTCGATCTGTACGACCGGCCGGTCAACATGTTCGTCGCCGGGTTCATCGGCTCGCCCGGCATGAATTTTCTGCCTGCCGTAGTTGAAAAGGGCGCCAAGCCGGATGCCATCCTGGCCGACGGCCAGAAGCTGAGGCTGCCGGACGGCCTGCCGCTCAGGGATGGCGATACGATCACCGTCGGCTTGCGGCCCGAGCATATCCGGCTCGCCGACAATGGTGCGCTAAAGGGCGAGGTGGGCGTCGTGGAGCCGCTCGGCCTGTCCACCCAGTTCTATGCCAGGCTTGCCGGCCAGCAGGTCTGCGTGTTTGCCATGGGCCGGGCCAGCGTGAAGCCGGGTGAGGCCGTGCGCCTGTCGGCTGATCCGGCATCGCTCCATCTGTTCGATCCGGCAAGCGGCGATCGCATCGGCTAGTCCTGAATTCCCGAAACGAAAAACGCCGCCCGGAAGGCGGCGTTTCAGTACTGCGAGAGAAACCCGATTACTTGATCTTGGTTTCCTTGAATTCGACGTGCTTCTTGGCGACCGGGTCGTATTTGCGGAACGACAGCTTGTCCGTCTTGGTGCGGCTGTTCTTGCTGGTCACGTAGAAGAAACCGGTGTCGGCGGTCGACAGAAGCTTGATCTTGATGTTTGCGGCTTTGGCCATGATATTCGTCCGTTAAATGTTCGTGGAGTTTTGGCCGCTGGAGCACGGGGAAACACCCGGACGCGGGAAACTTGCCGCGACACATAAAGAACGCGCCCGGAAAGTCAACCCTTGTCCAGGTTCTGTGTCGTAAGCAGATGAGTTGTCCGGATTAGGTAGCACATGAGTTGTCCGGGTTTATTGCCAGCCGATGGAGGCTGGGGACGAAGCGGACATTGATGTGCTACCAAAACCCGACAATTTGATTGGGTGCCGACAGCCGCGGGAGGCTCCTGTGTGCCTCCGGCCGTCCTCCGGGTGGCGTCTCAGTTTGAATGCTGGCTATGAGTATCGAGCGATGGACGGCTGATCGATCACCCAAAGCCAGTTCCCGTCACCTTGCCGGCGAGCGATTTCCGCAGTAACGGTGCCGTCGGCAAGGCGCGTGGAAGTGAGCGCCAAATCCCTGTTGATGATAGCCGGACGCTGATCTCCGAGATCAAACTTTCGTCCCGCTGCCACCAACTTGGCGTAAAATCGGCGGATGGCATCTCTGCCGCAGGCCAACTGTCCGTTGCCGGTATTGAGGATGGCACCGGGTTCGTAAAGAGCAGCCATTCCTTCCGCGTCTCCCGCTTGCTCACGAGAAACCAATAGCCGCGCCAGGTCCTGGGGATCGCTTGCCGGTTTGCGGTTTGCTTCATCATTCATCGGCAGGCTTCCTGACAGCCAAAATTCAAACCGAGATACGACCAGGTTCCGGTCACTCCGCCGCGACGGTTTCCGGTTGCAACGCCTTCTTCCAGTCTCCCGTCGTGTTCCACCAGCGGTTCGGGTTGGCGCGGTCGTCGAGACCCTTGGAGCGGCTGGCAAGCAGTGGCTGAATCCGGATCACCGGCTCCTGATAGCTGTGAACCTGGTAAATCGCTTCGACGACGCGAGCGGCGAGCTTCTGGTCATCGGGCAGTTCGAACGACACCTCGACAGTGCCCGACCGCCTGCGCAATTCCGTCTCGGCGCCGGCGGCGGCACCTTCAAGCGGCCGGTAACGTTCGATGCCGTCCGCCGACTGAAAGGCATTGCTGTCATATTTGCCCATTCCGAGCGGCGCGATCGCGACCACCGCTTCCATGATGCGGTCGACATCGGCTGCCGGTGCCTGAAAGGTCACCAGCAGCAGCAATTCCATCCGCAGCGATTTCGTTTCAAAGCCACTATCGATCATCCGAGGTCTCCCTGCTTATGCACTTTGGGGAGCATATACTCGAGCCCTCCTGACATGGTTGTGTCAGGAGTTGGTCAGCAGTGGGAGCGATGTCGGCAGCTGGCCGACTCAGAGGATTTTGCGGAGCAGCCTGGTGCCGACGAGCACGATATAGCAGGCGAAGAACAGGCCGAGCGCCCAACCGAAGCCCGACGGCCCGAAAGCGTCCATGCCGATGCCGATCGCCTGCGGGCCAAGCACCATGCCGACGCCGTAGCAGAGCACGAAGGCGGCGTTGGCGGAGGCCAATTCGTGGCCGGAAAGCTGCGAGCCGAGATGCGCCAGGCCGATTGTGTACATGGCAGCGACCACACCGCCCCAGACGAACAGAAGCGCTGCCATCAAATGCCAGTTCTGCGCGAAGTACGGCATGAAGACCGTGCCGGCAAGCCCGACGGTGGCACAGGCCATCAGCAGATAGCGACGGTCGCTTACGCGGTCGCTGATCATGCCGATCGGGATCTGCAACAGCACGTTGCCAAGCCCGATCATGGTGAGCAAAAGGGCGGCGTCCGCCTCTGAGTAGCCGATGCGGCTACCGTAGACCGGGAACAGTGCAAAGCCGCCGGTCTCGACTGCGCCGAACACCAGCACGGCCGCGGTCGCAGTCGGCACCAGCCAGATGTAACGCAGGAAATTGCTGGTTTCGCCGTCCGAGACGATCGTCGGGCTCTCGTTGCGTGCCGCCAGGACCGGTATGGCAGCGAGCGTAACCAAGGCGATGGTAACGCCGAAGGGCAGGAAGCCACTGCTGCCGAGATGGGCGAACAGCCAAGGCCCGGCGGCAAAGCCGAGAGACAGCACGGTGGCATAGATGCCGAGGACCAGTCCGCGCCGGTGTGGCGGCGCCGAGGTGCTGATCCAGAATTCCGACAGGATGAACAGCACCGTCAGCGCGATATGCAGCAGCACGCGCAGCGGAAACCACATCCAGAAAGCTGGCGCGAAATGGAAACCGACAAAGGCCAGCGCCCCGGCGGCGATCATGGCAAGCATCGTCCAGGCGACCCCGAACCGCATGGCGAGCGGGGTGGCGAGGGGCGCGCCGGCGATAGAGGCGAGGCCGGCGACCGCGGTGTTGAGACCGATCATCGACGCGGAATGGCCACGCGTTTCCAGGATCACGCTGAGCAGCGGCATGCCAAGGCCGATGGCAATGCCGACGACGCTGATCGACGAGATCGCCGCGACCATCGGCAGCCAGTGTACGCGTTCCTTGCCCTGCGGCTGGATGTCGACTGTCATGGAATGCCTGGCTGCTCTAGAGAATTTCGCGGACGAAGCGATTGCGGACAAGCCGGTAGAACGGCACGGGACCGCCGGGGCTCAGCAGCGGATCCCGGGCGAGCCGGGTTTCCAGCTCCTCCAGGACCGTGCGCGTGATGTCTGGAATATCGGCTTGCCGGGCCTTGGCCAGCGGCAGCCAAACGACGTCTTCCAACTCGTCGGTCGGACCGCCATCCGGCAGTTGCACGGCGACATCGTCGCGCCATGCGGCGAGAAAGCGCGTATCGAAGCGGCGCACCCGGTTGGGCGGGGTGATGGCGCGTGCGACGAAGCGCAGCGCTTGCAGTGATGGGATGACGCCGTGTTCGACAAAGCCCTGCCAGTCGCGCCTGCCGGTTGCGAACACGCCTTTTTGACCGATCAGCAGGCCGGCCTCCTCATAGGTTTCGCGGATTGCCGACAAGGCAATGGCGCGGGCGCGAGCCGGGCTGGTGCGACCGATGCCAGCGGTCAAACTCGCTTCTTCCTCGGGATGAAGTGCGGTGGCTATCGAGATGCGGCTGTCGGCCGGATCGGTGCGGCCGCCGGGAAACACGAATTTTCCTGGCATGAAGGCATGACGGGCGTGGCGCCGGCCCATCAGCACCAGGAACTCGTCGCCCTTGCGGTCGAGCAGGATCAGCGTCGCGGCGTCGCGCGGGCGTATAGGCTTGGCATCGAGCGCGATCCGCGCAACCTTGTCGATTTCCGCCTTGGTCATAACGTCCATGCGCTCGACCTAGCGGAATCTTCTCCGATGCGAAAGTGGCGTCCAGCCATGCCGATTTGCGCCAGCCTCGGTTTCAAGCCTCGGGATGCGACTCGATCAGATCTTCTTCACCGCCAAAGCCGTGCATATAAAACGCCCATTGCAGGCCGATGACAGCGCCCTTGACCGGCTGCAGCAGGACGACGGCGAGAATGATGGTCAATGGCACCCAGATGGCGATGTGCTGCCAGGTCGACAGCGTCGAGGTCGCTTCGACACCCATGAAGGCGCCGAGCACGATGTGGCCGACAATGACCACCACAAGATAGGCCGGCAGGTCGTCGGCGCGATGGTGGTGAAGTTCCTCGCCGCAATGATCGCATTTGTCGACGGTCTTGACGAAGGCGCGAAACAGCTTGCCCTCGCCGCAATGCGGGCAGCGGCCGAGCATGCCGCGCTTCATTGCCGTCCATAGCGGCCGGGCGGTCCGGCCCGAGTGATGTTCGCCGCCGAAAATCCGTTCTTCCACCTGCAGTTCTGTTGGCATTACCGTCTCCTGCCGCGCGAGCCTGGACGCGATTGCGACGCCCGGGCGCGGCCTTTGGCCTTGTGGAACGACCGTTTGGAGCCGGGCAGCGGCTTTGGCTCGGTCAGCATCTCGAAACGCATCGCGCCGGCCATCGGCGCCACCTCGATCAGGCGAACCTCGACGCGATCAGCAAGCTGATAGCCCTTGCCGGTGCGTTCTCCGAAAAGCGATCGAGCAGTTTCGTCGTATATATAGTAGTCGCCGCCCAGGGTTGAAACCGGAATGAAGCCATCCGCGCCATACTGCGGCAATTGGACAAACAGGCCCGATTTGGTGACGCCCGAGATGCGGGCGTCGAAACGGTCGTCGATGCGCTCGGCGAGATAGGCGGCGATCAGCCGGTCGACCGTGTCCCGCTCGGCGGCCATCGCGCGCCGCTCGGTCGCCGAAATCAGCGCCGAGACCTCTTCCAGCCGCTCCGCCTCGTCCTGCGTCAGGCCCGCCGGACCAAGGCCGAGTGCGGCAATCAGCCCGCGATGCACGATGAGGTCGGCATATCTGCGGATCGGCGAGGTGAAATGCGCGTAGCGCTTCAGGTTGAGGCCGAAATGGCCGATATTGGCGGGCGAATATTCGGCCTGGCTCTGCGAGCGCAGCACCACTTCGTTGACCAACCCCTCATTGTCGGCGCCGCGCACGCGAGCGAGGATGCCGTTGAACTGGTTCGGCCGCATTTGCGCGCCGCGGGCCAGCGACAGGCCGAGCGTCTGCAGGAATTCACGCAGCGATTCCTGCTTGGCGAGCGAAGGCGCATCGTGGATGCGGTAGACTAGCGCCTGCCGCTTCGCCTCGAGTGTCTCGGCGGCGGCGACATTGGCCTGGATCATGAACTCTTCGATCAGCTTGTGCGCGTCGAGCCGCTCCGGCACGACGACCTTGTCGACGGTGCCGTCCTGCTTGAGCAGGATCTTGCGCTCGGGCAAATCGAGTTCGAGCGGCTGGCGCGTGTCGCGGCCGCGCTTCAGGATCGCGTAGGCGTCCCATAGCGGCTTCAGCACCGTATCGACGATCGGGCCAGTCGTGTCATCCGGTGCGCCGTCGATCGCCGCTTGCGCCTGCTGATAGGCGAGTTTCGCCGCCGACTTCATCATGACGCGATGGAAGGAGTGTCTGAGTTTGTGGCCATCGGCCGAGAAAGTCATACGCACCGCTATCGCCGGACGATCCTGGCCCTCGCGCAGTGAACAGAGGTCGTTCGAGATGCGCTCCGGCAGCATCGGCACGACTCGGTCCGGAAAATAAACCGAATTGCCGCGCTTCAGCGCTTCGCGATCGAGCGCCGTGGCATAGCGCACGTATGCAGCGACATCGGCAATGGCGACGGTGACAACCACGCCGCCGGCGTTCTTCTCGTCGGTGTCGGGCATGGCGAACACCGCGTCGTCATGATCCTTGGCGTCGGCCGGATCGATGGTGAGCAGCGGCAGCTCACGCCAATCCTCGCGACCGGCAAGCGTCGCCGGCTTGACCGCCTCCGCCTCGGCGATGACGTCGGCCGGGAAAATATGCGGAATGTCGTGTGCGTGGATGGCGATCATCGAGACCGCCTTTTCGCTGGTCAGCGACCCCAACACCGCCAGAACCTTGGCTCGCGGCAGCCCGTAGCGCGAGGCCCGCGCCGGCTCGACCTCGACCAGATCGCCGTTCTTGGCGCCGTTCTGGAATTCCTTGTCGACGACCAGCTCCGGCTGGCGCCTTTCCACCGGCTCGATGCGGAACGTGCCGTCCTTCAGCACACGGAAAACGCCGAGAACCGCATCGGTGCGCTTCTCGAATATCTTCATCACCCGGCCGGTATAGGCGGGGCCTGCCGGATCGTCGGTCGGAAAGGTCTTGGCCAGCACGCGGTCGCCGATGCCAGGCGTCGGCCCATTGCCGCCGCGCGACACGCGGATCGCTATGACCGGAGGTTCGCCATTGCCAATCGCTTCGGTCGGGTGCGCCAGCAGCACACCGTCGGCGTCACGGCCGAAGATGTCGAGCACCGCGACGTGGGGCAGGGCGCCGACACGGGCAAGCCGCTTGCGCTCCTTGGTCAGCAGGCCTTCATCCTGCAGGTCGCGCAAGACGTCCTTCAGCCAGATACGGTCTTCGCCGCGCAGCGCAAACGCCTTGGCGATGTCGCGTTTTCCGGCGCGGTCCGGATTTTCGGCGATGTAACGCAGTATCTCGTCGCGTGAAGGCCGGTAATTGTCCCTGACCTTGGCACGGGTATCGGCGGTGCGCAGATCGCCGTGGCTTCTTCCGGAGACTTTGCGCGCCAACCCGTCCTATCCCTTTTTCCTGGCCGCCGGTTTTTTGGCCGCAGCCGATTTCTTCGCAGGCACGGCCGCTTTGCGGAAGGGCTTCCTGGCGCCATTGCCGCCCTTGGCTTCCTTTTCCGCAATGAGCGCCACCGCATCCTCGATCGTCACCGATTGCGGATCCTTGCCCTTCGGCAGCGTCGCATTGACCTTGCCGAAATTCACATAAGGCCCGTATTTGCCGTCGCGCACGACGATCTTGCCGCCGCCGGCAGGATGCTCGCCAAGTTCCTTGAGCGCAGCGGCTGTGCCGCCATTGCGGCCGCCTTTGCCCTTCAATTGCTTCTCGGCGATCACGGAGACGGCGCGATTGAGGCCGATCGAGAACACGTCCTCGATGCTGTCGAGATTGGCGTAGGTGCCGTCATGCAGCACGAACGGCCCGTAGCGCCCCAGCCCGGCCGAAATCATCTTGCCGGATTCCGGATGCTTGCCGACGTCGCGCGGCAGCGACAAAAGGGCGAGCGCCTTTTCGTGATCGATCGAATCGACCGTCCAGCCCTTGGGCAGGCTGGAGCGCTTGGCATCCTTGCCGTCGCCGCGCTGGATATAGGGGCCGAACCGGCCATTGCGCAGCGTGATCTCCTCGGCGGTATAGGGGTCCTTGCCCAGCACTTTGGTGCCGTCTTCGCCACCGCCGTTCTCGCCATTGGCATTGGCGGCGTCGCCGAGCTGGCGGGTGAAGGAGCATTCGGGATAGTTCGAACAGCCGACGAAGGCGCCGAACTTGCCGAGCTTCAGCGACAGGTTGCCGGTGCCGCATTTCGGACAGATGCGCGGGTTCGAACCGTCTTCCCGCGCGGGAAAGACCAGCGGCGCCAGTTCCTCGTTCAATGCATCGAGGACGTCGGTGACGCGCAACTCCTTGATGTCGGCGACGGCGCCGGAAAAATCCTTCCAGAAATCGCGCAGCACGTCCTTCCATGCGAGCTTGCCGTCGGAAATCTCGTCGAGCTTTTCCTCCAGCGAAGCGGTGAAGTCGTACTCGACATAACGCTCGAAGAAGCTTTCGAGGAAGGCTGACAATAGCCGGCCCTTGGCCTGCGGCACCAGCTTGCGCTTGTCGATGGTGACATAGTCACGATCCTCGAGCGTCTTCAGGATCGCCGTATAAGTCGACGGCCGGCCGATGCCCAACTCTTCCAGCTTCTTGATCAGCGAAGCTTCCGAATAACGCGGCGGCGGCTCGGTGGTGTGCTGGGTGGCGTTGATCGCCTCGCGTGTGAGCTGCTCGCCGGGACGGATCTCGGGCAGGCGGCGGCTTTCCTCGTCTTCCGAATCTTCTTCCTTCTGCTCGATGTAAGCGGCAAGGAAGCCGTCGAAGCGAACAACCGAGCCTACAGCGCGAAGCTCGGCGGTGCGCGGGCCGTTGACTGCCTCGATCTCGACCGTGGTGCGCTCTATCTCGGCCGGCTGCATCTGGCTGGCGATGGCGCGTTTCCAGATCATCTCGTAAAGCCGCGCCTGGTCGGCGTCGAGATACTGCCTGACGGAGGCCGGCGTGCGCATGAAATCGGTCGGACGGATCGCTTCGTGCGCCTCCTGGGCATTCTTGGCCTTGGCGGAATAGACGCGCGGCTTTTCAGGCAGGTATTTAGAGCCGAATTCCTTGGCAATCGCATCGCGCGCGGCAGAGATCGCCTCCTGCGCCATCTGCACGCCGTCGGTTCGCATGTAGGTGATCAGGCCGGTGGTCTCACCGCCGATCTCCATGCCCTCATAGAGCCGCTGCGCCACCTGCATGGTGCGGTTGGCCGAAAAGCCGAGACCCGATGAGGCTGCCTGCTGCAGCGTCGAGGTGGTGAAGGGCGGCCCGGGATTGCGCTTGGTCGGCTTGGCTTCGACAGACGCCGCCTTGAAGCTGGCGCCTTCGAGCATCGCTTTGATGTCGTCGGCCTGCGCCTTGTTGGAAATGTCGAGCTTTTGCAGCTTCTTGCGCTCGAAGGCGGTCAGCCGCGCCTCGAAATTTTCCTTGCGCGGCGTACCGAGAATGGCGGCGACCTGCCAGTATTCCTCGCGGATGAAGCGCTCGATCTCGGATTCGCGGTCGCAGACCAGACGCAGCGCCACCGACTGGACGCGGCCGGCGGAGCGGGCGCCGGGCAGCTTGCGCCACAGCACGGGCGACAGCGTGAAGCCGACCAGATAGTCGAGCGCGCGGCGGGCGAGATAGGCATCGACCAGCGGCGCGTCGATCTGGCGCGGATTGGCCATCGCCTCCAGCACCGACGCCTTGGTGATGGCGTTGAAGACGACGCGGCTGACCGGCTTGTCCTTCAACGCGCGCTTTTGCTTCAGCACTTCCAGGACATGCCAGGAGATCGCTTCGCCCTCGCGGTCCGGATCGGTGGCGAGGATCAGCCCGTCGGCGTCCTTGACCGCCTTGGCGATATCGGCGAGACGCTTTCCAGACGCGGTGTCGACGGCCCAGGACATGGCAAAGTCCTCATCCGGACGCACCGAGCCATCCTTGGCCGGCAGATCGCGGACATGGCCGAACGAGGCCAGAACCTTGTAGTTCTTGCCGAGGTATTTGTTGATTGTCTTGGCCTTGGCCGGCGATTCGACGACGACGACGTCCATACGGTCTCATATCAGTTGTGATGCGGCAGAAGAATTCCGCTGCGCGCGACGAAATCTCGTTCAATGTGTCGCTCACATGGCCGCGCTTTTGCATCCGGTCAAGGCCAAGCAGTCAAAATGCGGCCCTGTACCGAATGCGCAACCCAACGGCGCCATGCGATTTTCCGCAATCCTGGCTAAGGGAAATGGCCAGCTTATCGCTGGACAAGCCCGGCAATTGATCCTGGAGAACGGGACAAACTCTCCCGCGGATATAAGAGAAACATCGAGCACGCGCCAGCCCTGCTTGAACAGATGCTGTGAAGCGCGCAGTCGGTAGCCCGGCATTTTGCTCGGACAGTCGCAAGGAAGTACCGTGCTGAAAAGCTGGCCGCCGGGGCGGTTGAGTCGAGTTCCCAGCGACCAACCGTGTTACCGCCTGTTACAGCCGATCAGAAGCTCAAGGCCTAGTCGGCCTTGGCGATGTGCCAGACGCCGCCGACACCCTCGCCGGTCACGTCGCCGGCCTTCTTGTCCTTGATGAACGTGTAGAGCGGCTTACCTTCGTAGGCCCACATCCTGGTGCCGTCGGTGCGGTCGACGATCGTCCACTCGCCCTCGGCCTTGGCGTTGGCGTCAGCCTTCAGCGGCGGCCAATTGGCGGCGCATTTGTCGTAGCAGTTCGACTTGCCCGTCTCGTCCTTGTCGTAGGTGTAGAGCGTCATGCCGCTGGCGTCGGTGTAGATCTTGGTGCCGCCGACTTCCGCTTCCTTCCACGCCTCGGCGGCGAAGGATGCGGCAGTGCCGAGCAAAAGCGCGGCCGTGCCAATTGCGATCGTTTTCATGGACTTCTCCCTGGATCATTCGAAGAGCGCGCGGAACAACGCAGCTTCGTTTGATCAACGCTGCCTGGCTGCCCTTTCTTCCCGGGCGGGCGTCGACTTGCTACCCAATGTGATGGGGCCACGCGATGGTGATTGGCGGACGGCCGTTGTCGCGGCTATATGGCTGCGCAGTCATCGGGAGACGGAAATGGCATTGGACGTCGGCTATGTCAGTGCGATCGGGGCGGGAGCGATTTCGTTCCTGTCACCCTGCGTGCTGCCGCTGGTGCCGCCTTACCTGTGCTATATGGCCGGCGTGTCGGTCGACGATTTCCGCGGCGAGGCCGGCATTACGGCAAAGGCCGGTGCGCGAGGCGCGCTGGTTAATTCCTCCATCGCCTTCGTGCTCGGCTTTTCGACCGTCTTCGTCGCGCTCGGCGCCGGCGCCTCGACCATCGGCCATCTGCTGCGAGTCTGGCAGGAGCCGCTGGCAATGGCGGCCGGCGTGCTGATCATCCTGATGGGGCTGAATTTCCTCGGCGTACTGCGCATCCCTTTGCTTTCACGCGAGGCGCGCTTCCAGTCGCAAGGCAAGCCGGCCAGCCTGGTCGCGGCCTATGTCATGGGCTTGGCCTTCGCCTTTGGCTGGACGCCCTGCATAGGCCCGGTGCTGGGGCCGATCCTGACGCTTGCCGGCGGCCGCGAGACGGTGGGCGAGGGCGCGCTGCTGCTTGCCGCCTATTCGCTCGGCCTCGGTATTCCCTTCCTGGTCGCGGCGCTGTTTTCAGGCGCCTTCATGCGCTTTCTCGGAAAATTCCGCGTCCATCTCGGGCGTGTCGAAAAGGCCATCGGCGCGCTGCTGGTGGTCGCCGGCGTGTTTTTCCTGACCGGCGGCGTGCAGGCGGTGTCATACTGGCTGCTCGAGAATTTTCCGGTGCTCGGGCAATTGGGATAGGTTTGCCGCCCGGCCGAAGCGCGAGGCCGTAGCTGCGGCGCAAGGGCACCGCAGCTAAGTGATCCGTTCAGCCTTCGAAATAGCCCGGCTGGTCGATATCGGCGATGAGCCCGGGTCCGCTCGGCGCCCACCCCAGCAGCGCGCGAGTCCGCTCGCTCGAGGTCGGGACATCCATCGCCGCGAACATCGCGAACCAGCCAAAATGATCGGCGGCTTCTTCCGCGGACTTGGCGACGACCGGCACGTTCAGGCGCCGGCCGATCACGCCGGCGATGTCCTTGAACGGCACGCCTTCTTCGGCGATCGCGTGATATCGCCCGCCATCGGCTCCATGCTCGAGCGCAAGCCGGTAAACGCGGGCGGTATCGAACCGATGCACGGCAGGCCAGCGATTGAGCCCTTCGCCGATATAGGCCGACACGCCCTTCTTGCGAGCGAGGTCGATGAGAATAGGAACAAAAGCGTGGTCGCCCTGGCCATGGACCGACGGAGGAAGGCGCACAACCGACGCGCGCACGCCGCGTGCCGCCAGCGCGGCGGCTATCGCTTCGGAGGCGCGGGGATACGAAGCGGAAGAGGGGACAGGCGCATCTTCCTCGGTCGCGATACGGCCCCGCGCCTGGAGCGCGGTTCCGGAGGTGACGAGCAGGGGCCGCTCGGAGCCTTCGAGTGCACCGCCCAAGGCCTCGATGGCGCGCCGGTCCATCTCGCAATTTTGCGCGAATTTCGAGAAGTCGTGGTTGAAGCCGGTATGGATCACTCCATCAGCTGCCGCTGCGCCCCTGCTGAGGCTTTCGAGGTCTTCGAGGTCACCTCGATGCACCTCGGCTCCGGTGGCTGCAAGCGACTTGGCCGACGCCGCCGAGCGGGCGAGGCCGAGCACCTGATGGCCGGCGCCGATGAGTTCTTGAACGACGGCAGAACCGACGAATCCGGTCGCTCCGGTAACGAAAACACGCATCACGACTTCTCCTTGTTCGTTTCTGACCACGACCATTTTCGCGGCTCAGTTGTGTCGTGATAGGCGCTTGAGAAAATACGATCTATGCGGTAAAGTCCGTATTGTCTTCGCAATCGTCCGGAATGACCTGTGGATCCCCTTTCAGATGTGCTCTCGCTGCTGAAGCCGCGAAACTATATGTCGGCCGGTTTCGATGCTGGTGGTGAATGGTCGATCCAGTTCCCCGACCAGCAGCAAAGCATCAAGACCGGAGCGGTGGTCTCCGGTCGGTGCTGGCTATCTGTGGAGGGCGTTGCTGACGCAGTGCGCCTTGAGACGGGAGACTGCTTCCTGCTGCCGCGTGGACGGCCTTTCCGCCTTGCAAGCGACATGAGCTTGACGCCTGTTGAAGCCGTCAAGATTTTTCCGCCTGCGCGAGCCGGCGGTGTCGTGACCCACAATGGCGGTGGTGATTTCTTTCTGGTCAGCAGCCGCTTCGCGCTTGGCGGCAATCATGCCGGCATCCTGTTGCGGATGCTGCCAGCCATTGTGCATATCCGCAAAGAGTCGGACCAGTCGGCGCTGCGCTGGTCGGTGGAGCGGATGATGCAGGAGCTGCGCAAGCCGCAGCCGGGCGGCTTTCTGATGATCCAGCACCTCGCCCACATGATGCTGGTTCAGGCGCTGCGGCTGCATCTTTCGGAAGGATTGAAAGGTGGCATCGGCTGGCTCTTTGCCCTCGCGGATAAACAGATCGGCGCGGCGATCAGCGCGATGCATGACGATCCGGCGCATGGCTGGACGTTACAGGAACTGGCGGAACGGGCCGGCATGTCGCGATCGACCTTTGCGCTCAGATTCAAGGAGACGGTCGGCGCGTCGCCGATGGACTATTTGACGCGCTGGCGAATGCTGCTGGCCGGCGACCGGCTGACGAATTCCAGCGATCCCGTCGCCGTCATAGCGCTTTCGCTCGGCTACGAATCCGAAAGCGCCTTCAGCACAGCCTTCAAGCGGGTCATGAACTGTTCGCCACGGCAATACGGCCGTGGGCGAGCCTCCAGTTTCGCATCACGCAACGAGGCGGAAGCCGCCTGAGCCGATCGGTCTGAGCGTGTCGCGGGTTGGAGGTTCCACCGTCTCACCGGAATTTAACCGCATTGGTGCAGCATGGCGCCGGTGCTACTAACGCTTCGATTCCAGACCCCTTTCAACGGTTGCTGTCCCCATGAGCCAGAGATCCTGCCTGTCCATCATCCTCGCCGCCGGCGAAGGCACGCGCATGAAGAGTGCAGTGCCGAAAGTGCTGCACACAATCGCCGGCCTGCCGATGGTTGCCCATGTCGTCAAGGCGGCCGAAGCCGCCGGCAGCGGCGAGTTGGCGCTGGTGATCGGCCACGGCGCCGATGAGATGCGCAAGGCCGCACTCAAGTTTGCGCCGAAGGCCGAGGCTTTCGTTCAGGAAAAACGTCTCGGCACCGCGCACGCCGTGCTTGCCGCACGCGCAGCAATATCAAAAGGTTATGACGACATCTTGGTGATGTTTGGCGACACGCCGTTGATCGATCCGGAAGCGCTCGCGGCGGCGCGGCTGAAGCTGGCGGAAGGTGCGGCCGTCGTCGTGGTCGGCTTCCGTACGGAAAATCCTTCGGGCTACGGCCGGCTTATCGAAAAGGCCGGCAGGCTCGTGGCCATCCGCGAGGAGAAGGACTGCTCGGACGAGGAGAAGAAAATCACCTTCTGCAATGGCGGGCTGATGGCGGTCGCCGGCAGGCACGCGCTGAATCTGCTCGATCAAGTCGGCAGCAAGAACGCCAAGGGCGAGTATTATCTCACCGACATCGTCGAGATCGCCGCTGCGCAGGGACTTGATGTCGTAGCCACCGAAGCCAGTTTCGAGAACGCGCTCGGCATCAACAACCGTGCCGAGCTTGCCCAGGCGGAAGGTATCTGGCAGGCGCGCCGGCGGCGCGAGGCGATGCTTTCTGGCGTTACGCTGATCGCGCCCGAAACCGTGTTCTTCTCGCACGACACCGAGATCGGTGCCGACACGATCGTCGAACCCAATGTCTGGTTCGGGCCGGGCGTGAAAATCGCCACGGGGGCCAAGATCCATGCCTTCAGCCATATCGAAGGCGCCACCATCGCGTCGAATTGCGATGTCGGGCCGTTCGCGCGGCTGCGGCCCGGGGCCGATCTGAGAACCAAGGCCAAGGTCGGCAATTTCTGCGAGGTCAAGCAGGCGATCGTCGAGGAGGGCGCCAAGGTCAACCATCTGACCTATATCGGCGATGCCCGCATCGGCGCCGGCGCCAATATCGGCGCCGGCACCATCACCTGCAATTATGACGGCTATTCGAAATTCTTCACCGATATCGGCGAGGGCGCCTTCATAGGCTCGAACTCCTCGCTGGTGGCGCCGGTGTCGATCGGCAAGGGCGGCTACATCGCCTCGGGCAGCGTCATCACCGAAAGCGTACCCGACGATGCGCTGGCCTTCGGCCGCGCCCGCCAGCGGACTCTAGCCGGCAAGGGCAAGGAGTTGCGAGAGCGTTTTTCTCAGGCCGCGGCGGCCCGCAAAAAAGGGTAGACTAGCGGAACTCGGCGACAAGCTGGATTTCGCCAACGATTGCATTGTTGAACGTCGACAGGTCTTCGGCCGGGATCCAGTATTCCAGATGCGCCCGGCTGCCGGCATGCTGGACGCTGTAACGGTCCAGAAAGCTGCGACGCACCTCGAAACGCGTCACGAAACCTGATCCGCTCGCGGGCACATTCCAGTCTCGGGCGATCTGGGTGGCATAGGCCTCGCTGGTGACCGGATAGAAGATCGGCTGATCGGCAAGTCGAGGAGGAAAGGCGCGCATCCCTGCCCTCTGGATCAACTCCAGTTCGCGGGGGCCAACCGGACGCCAAAGCGTCACCGTGTCAATTCGTTCGTTCATAGCCGCATCATGTCTTTGACTGATTTCTGGAGCCGTTGAGCCGAGATAGGATACATAAGCGGAGAAACTGAGCAATTGCAGTAACCGGATTGCAAGTGCGCCCTGTCATGGTGCATCTGTGCAGGATAGTCCGGCTGATACCGGACGAAATGGAATGTGATTTTTCGCGACAGCCCGGCAGTCTCTAAATAGCGCCGGGTTTGAGGTCGGAATCGGGGGCAAGCGCCATGTGCGGTATCGTTGGAATTGTGGGTAACTCGCCGGTCGCGCCGCTTATCGTCGATGCGCTGAAAAGGCTCGAATATCGCGGCTATGACTCGGCCGGCGTCGCCACGATCGAGCATGGCAGGCTTGACCGCCGCCGCGCCGAGGGCAAGCTGGTCAATCTCGAGCGCCGGCTGAAGGACGAACCGCTCGACGGCATGATCGGCATCGGCCACACGCGCTGGGCCACACATGGCGTTCCAAACGAGAGCAATGCGCATCCGCATTTTTCCGACGGCGTCGCCATCGTCCATAACGGCATCATCGAGAATTTCGCCGAATTGCGCGACGAGCTGATGCGCGACGGCTACAGCTTCGCCTCGCAGACCGATACCGAAGTCGTCGCTCATCTGGTGGCGCGCGAACTGGCCAAGGGGCTGAAGCCGGTTGAGGCGGCGCACAAGGCGCTGAAGCGGCTGGAAGGCGCCTTTGCGCTCGCCATCATGTTCAAGGGCGACGAGGATCTGATCGTCGGCGCGCGCAATGGCCCGCCGCTCGCGGTCGGTCATGGCGACGGCCAGATGTTCCTTGGCTCCGACGCCATTGCGCTTGCCCCTTTCACCAATTCGATCACCTATCTGGAAGACGGCGACTGGGCGGTGGTGCGCCGCAACGAGGTCGATATTTTCGACATGGGCGGCAACAAGGTCGACCGCAAACGCCAACAGTCGCTCAGCACGAGCTTCATGGTCGACAAAGGCAACCGCCGCCATTTCATGGAAAAGGAAATCCATGAGCAGCCGGAAGTGATCTCGCACACGCTGGCGCATTATGTTGATTTCGTCAGCGGCGTCTCGAAGCCGCTCGACCTGCCGTTCGATTTCGCCAAGATCGACCGGCTGGCGATCTCGGCCTGCGGCACCGCCTATCTCGCCGGGCTGATCAGCAAATACTGGTTCGAGCGCTATGCGCGGCTGCCGGTCGACATCGATGTCGCTTCGGAGTTCCGCTATCGCGAGATGCCGCTGTCGAAGAACGATGCCGCTTTCTTCATCTCGCAATCGGGTGAGACCGCCGACACGCTGGCGTCGCTGCGCTACTGCCGCAAGGCCGGCATGAAGATCGGCGCGGTCGTCAATGTGCGCGAATCGACCATGGCGCGCGAATCCGACGTCATCCTGCCGACGTTGGCCGGCCCGGAGATCGGCGTCGCTTCGACCAAGGCGTTCACCTGCCAGCTTTCCGTGCTGGCCTCGCTGGCGGTGCGGGCGGGCGTGGCGCGCGGAACGATTTCGCAGGAGCAGGAGAAAACGCTGATACGCGAGCTGTCGGAAGCGCCGCGTTATGCGAACCAGGTGCTAAAGCTCGACGGGCAGATCGAAAAGGTCGCGCGCGACCTCTCGCACTACAAGAATGTGCTTTATCTCGGCCGTGACACCAATTTTCCGCTGGCCATGGAAGGTGCGCTGAAGCTCAAGGAGATCTCCTACATCCATGCCGAAGGCTATGCTGCCGGCGAGTTGAAACACGGCCCGATCGCGCTGATCGACGAGAACATGCCCGTCATCGTCATCGCGCCGCATGACCGCATCTTCGAAAAGACCGTGTCGAACATGCAGGAGGTCGCGGCACGCGGCGGCAAGATCATCCTGATCACCGACAGCAAGGGCGCTGCACACGCTACGGTGAAGACGATGGAGACGATCGTTTTGCCGGACGTGCCGGAAATCATCTCGCCGATCATCTACGCGCTGCCGATCCAGATGCTCGCCTATTTCACCGCCGTGTTCATGGGCACGGATGTCGACCAGCCGCGCAATCTGGCGAAATCGGTAACGGTGGAATAGGTCTCGTTTAAAAACTTCGCCATTCCAAAGCGCCTTGGGGTTCAGTAGTGTCGCGCTGCAAACACACGCTGCGGTGAACCATGTCGGATGCTCTCAAGACCTCAGGCATGACCCGGCTGAGAAACTATTTCCTGACCGGCTTCGTCGTTTGCGCGCCGCTGGCGATTACCGCCTACATTGCCTGGTCGCTGATCGGCTGGGTCGATTCCTGGGTGAAACCCTACATTCCGGTACGCTACAATCCGGACACCTACCTGCCGTTTCCAGTGCCGGGTTTTGGGCTGATCGTTGCCTTGATCCTCATCACCTTCATCGGCTTTATGACCGCCAATATCGTTGGCCGCGCCATCGTCAATTTCGGCGAGCGCCTGCTTGGCCGCATGCCGCTGGTGCGCGGCATCTACCGTTCGCTGAAGCAGATTTTCGAGACCGTGCTGTCGAACAAGGGCGACATGTTCCGCCAGGTCGGGTTGGTCGAATATCCGCGCAAAGGGGTCTGGTCGCTGGTCTTCGTCGCCAGCGAGAAGGAAACCGAGATCAACCAGAAGCTCGACCGGGAAGGCGATCCGCTGATTGCCGTATTCATGCCATGTACGCCCAACCCGACGACGGGCTTTCTGATGTATGTGCCGAAATCCGACATTGTGCTGCTCGACATGACAATCGAGGACGGAGCCAAGCTGATCGTGTCGGCCGGCTTGGTGGCGCCGGCGGTCAAAATGGTGACGGTGAACGGCGAGCAGATCCACGGCGCGCTTGCCAATCCTCCGCTCGACACGATGCCTCAGCCGGCACGCAGGAGCCGCACGGCCTCGTCGCGGCCGAACAGATAGAGCAACAGGCGCAGCGCCGTGCCGCGATCGGACTGCAATTCCGGATCGCGCGACAGGATCAGCCGCGCATCGTCGCGAGCGGCCTCGAGCAGGTCGGCATGCGCCTCGATGCGCGCCACCTGGAAGCCCGGCGTGCCGGACTGGCGGGTGCCGAGCAACTCGCCTTCGCCGCGCAGCTTCAGATCCTCTTCGGCGATACGGAAGCCGTCCTCGGTCTCGCGCATTACCGACAAACGGCGTTTTGCCGTCTCGCCGAGCGGATCCTTGTAGAGCAGCACGCACGATGAAGGCTTGTCGCCACGCCCGACCCGGCCGCGCAATTGGTGCAACTGGGTAAGGCCAAAACGCTCGGCATGCTCGATAACCATGATTGTCGCATCAGGCACATCGACGCCGACCTCTATCACTGTGGTGGCGATCAGGATACGGGTGTCACCCTGCTTGAAGGCGCGCATCGCCTCGTCCTTGTCGGCGCCTTTCATGCGACCATGCACCAGGCCGACGCGGTCGCCGAACAGCGGCTTCAGCGAGGCAAAACGGTCCTCGGCCGACATCAGCTTGATCTCCTCGGATTCCTCGACCAGCGGACAGATCCAGTAGATTTTCTGGCCATCGGCGACGGCGTCGAGCATGCGTCCGATCAGTTCGTCGAGCCGTTCAAGCGGCAAGGTGACGGTGCGGATCGGCTGGCGGCCGGCCGGCTTTTCCGTCAGCTTCGACACATCCATGTCGCCGAATGCAGTCAGCACCAGCGTCCGCGGTATCGGCGTTGCTGTCATCACCAGCATGTCGGGCGCATCGCCCTTGGCGGTAATGGCAAGGCGCTGATGGACGCCGAAACGGTGCTGCTCGTCGACGACGGCGAACACGAGGTCACGGAACGTCACCGTTTCCTGGAACAGCGCATGGGTGCCGACGACGATGTCGATGTCACCATTGGCCAGCCCGGTCAGCGTGTCGGCACGCTCGCGGCCCTTTTCGCGACCTGTGAGGACAGCGACACGCAGGCCGGCCCGTTCCGCCAACGGCGCAATCGTTGCCAGATGCTGGCGCGCCAGGATTTCGGTCGGCGCCATCAATGCCGCCTGGCCGCCGGCCTCGACGGCACGCGCCATGGCAAGCAACGCGACCACCGTCTTGCCGGAGCCGACATCGCCCTGCAAAAGGCGCAGCATGCGTTCGGGGTCACCGAGATCGGCGTTGATTTCGGCAAGCGCCATTTCCTGCGACATGGTCAGCGAATAGGGGAGTGCCACGCGCAGTTGTTCGACTATGCGGCCGTCGCCGACGAGTGGCCGGCCAGATAATCGGCGGACCTTGGCCCGCACCAGCGCCAGCGATACCTGGCCGGCCAAGAACTCGTCATAGGCAAGGCGCCGCCACGCTGCGCCGTCGACAGAGATGTCGATCGGGTCGGCAGGATTGTGGATGCGGTTGAGCGCATCGCTAAAAGCAGGAAAGGCATGGCGGCGCTGGAACTCACCGTCCTGCCATTCGGGCAGCACCGGCAGGCGGGCCAGCGCCTGGCCGATGGCCCGGCGCAGCACCTTGCCCGAGAGCCCGGCGGTCAGCGGATAGACCGGCTCGACCAGCGGCAGGTTTTCCGCGTCGCCGGCAAGTGCGATATGGTCGGGGTGAACCATGGTCGGGCGGCCGTTGAACCATTCCATGCGGCCGGAGACGACGACATGCTCGCCTGCGGGCATTGCTTTTTCGAGATAGGCGGCATGGGCATGGAAGAAGGTCAGCGCGATCTCGCCGGTGTCGTCATGGGCGTAGACCCGGTACGGGACCGACCTGTTGCCGCGTGGCGGCGGCTGGTGGCGGTCGATGCGGACGTCGAGCGTAACGATGGCGCCTTCCGCCGAGCCGGCGATGCCAGGCCGGTTGCGGCGGTCGATGACAGTATGCGGCAGCACGAACAAGAGATCCCCGGCGCGCGCGGCCCGGTCGCCGAGGTCGGCTGCCACGACTTTTTCGATCAGGGCGCCAACTTTTGGCCCGACCCCGGCAAGCGAGGTGATCGGGACAAACAGCGGATCGAGGAGGGAGGGACGCATGATGTCAGCTTATGTTGCGGCGACTGTAGCGCAAGGCTGACACCGCCTCCTATCCACGCTATATGCGCCGCCTGGGCAAGGATGTTGCAAGATGACCGGAACGAAACGATCAAGCGAGGGGCTCGATGCCCGCCGCCGCAAGCTTCTGTTTCGTTCGTGGCACCGCGGCATGCGCGAGATGGACCTTATACTCGGCAGCTTCGCCGACGCCGAGATCGGCGCCTTGACCGGCGACGAAATCGACCAATATGAGAGGCTCCTCGACATTCCCGACACCGAATTCCTGCCTCTCGTCACTGGCGAACGCCCGGTTCCGGCGGATATCGACTGTGCCGTCCTGCAAAAAATCCTGGCTTCGCGCCGGGAGATGACCTTCTGAACAACGTGTAGCCATGAGCCTTATCCCTACGATCGGTCTGCCGAAAGGCCGCGCCGGCCAGTTCATCGTCGATGGCGTCGCCGACGGCTACGAAGCCTTTGCGCTGGTGCAGGCTGCGCACGAGATCGCCCCTGACAAGCCGGTGCTGTTCGTGGCACGCGACGGCCAGCGTCTGCCGGCGATCGTCGAGGCGCTTGCCTTTGCGGCGCCGGGCCTGCCGGTGCTGGAACTGCCGGCCTGGGACTGCCTGCCTTACGACCGCGTCTCGCCCGGCGCCGACGCCGCCGCAAGGCGGCTCGATGCACTGGCCGCAATGATTGCGCTGGCGAAGAAGCCGCACCGAGCCGTCGTCCTCACCACCGCGAATGCGCTGTTGCAACGCATTCCGCCGGCTGAACTCGTCGAGGCGCAGACCTTCCACGCCAAACCCGGCAACCAGATAGACATGAACGTGCTGGTGTCGCGGCTGGAGAATTCCGGCTTCGAGCGAGTGCCGACGGTGCGCGGCATCGGCGAATTTGCGGTGCGCGGCGGCATTCTCGATCTCTTCGCGCCCGGCTGGACGGAGGCACTGCGCCTCGATTTCTTCGGCGATACGCTGGAATCGATCCGCGTCTTCGACACCGCAACCCAGCGCACCATCGGCCAACGCAAATCGATGGCGCTGCAGGCGATGAGCGAGGTGGCGCTGACGCCGGAAACCATCAGCCGCTTCCGCCGCGCCTACATCGAAGCCTTTGGCGCGCCCTCCCGCGACGATGGGCTCTATGCGGCGGTCAGCGAGGGCAGGCGGTTTGCCGGCATGGAGCACTGGCTGCCGTTCTTCTATGAGCGGCTGGAAACCGTCTTCGACTACCTGCCCGATGCGCCTGTGGTTTTCGACCATCTGGCGCATGAGGCACTGGCCGAGCGCCACACTCTAATCCTCGACCACTACGAAGCGCGCAAGAAGCAGGCCGACGGCGCCTTGAAGGACGCGGTGCCCTACAAGCCGGTGCCGCCGGATCTGCTCTATCTGTCGCCCGAGAACCTGATTGCCTCGCTTGGCCCGCGCGAGGCGATAGATTTCACGGCCTTCGACGCGCCCGATGCCGGCGCGAAAAAGGTGTTCCATGCCGGCTCGCGCCACGGCCGCAGCTTCGTCGAGGAACGCGCCGATCCTAACGCCAACGTTTTCGACGTCGTCGTAAAACACATTTCCGACGAGCGCGCTGGACGCCGCCGCGTCATCGTCGCCGGCTGGACCGAGGGTTCGCTCGACCGGCTTGGTCAGATCCTTGCCGAGCATCATCTTGGCAATCTGAAGCCGGTGGCGACGCTTGCCGAAGCCGAAAAGCTTGAGCCAGGGGAGGCGGCGCTGGCCGTGCTGCCGCTCGAATCCGGCTTCGAGACCGAGAAACTGGTCGTCGTCGCCGAGCAGGACATTCTCGGCGACCGGCTGATCCGGCGCTCGAAGCGCAAGAAGCGTGCGTCCGACTTCATCGCCGAGGCTTCGGCCTTGTCGTCAGGCGATATCGTCGTCCATGCCGACCATGGCATTGGCCGTTTCATCGGGTTGCGTACCATCGAGGCGGTTGGTGCGCCTCACGATTGCCTCGAGATCCACTATGCCGGCGACGATCGGCTATTCTTGCCGGTGGAAAACATCGAGCTGCTGTCGCGCTATGGCTCGGATTCGGCCGAGGCGACGCTCGACAAGCTTGGCGGTGGCGCCTGGCAATCGCGCAAGGCGCGGCTGAAGAAACGCCTGCTCGACATGGCCGGGCAGCTGATCCGCATTGCCGCCGAGCGGCAAATGCGGGCAGCACCGGCGCTGGTGCCGGCGGAAGGCCTCTATGGCGAGTTTGCAGCGCGTTTTCCTTATGAGGAGACCGATGACCAGCAGACCGCGATCGATTCAGTCGTGGATGATCTAGGCGCCGGAAAGCCGATGGACCGGCTGATCTGCGGTGACGTCGGCTTCGGCAAGACCGAAGTTGCACTTCGCGCCGCCTTCATTGGGGCGATGGAAGGCTTTCAGGTGGCCATAGTAGTGCCGACGACATTGTTGTCGCGCCAGCATTTCAAGACTTTCTCGCAGCGCTTCTCCGGCCTGCCGATCCGCGTCGCCCAGGCCTCGCGGCTGGTCGGCGCCAAGGAATTGGCGGAGACCAAGAAGGGCATCGCCCTAGGCCAGATCGACATCGTCGTCGGCACGCATGCACTGCTCGGCTCCTCGATCTCGTTCAAGAATCTTGGTCTGCTGATCATCGACGAGGAGCAGCATTTCGGCGTCAAGCACAAGGAGCGGCTGAAGGATCTGAAGACCGACGTCCACGTTCTGACTTTGTCGGCGACGCCGATCCCACGCACGCTGCAGCTTGCCTTGACCGGCGTGCGCGAGTTGTCGCTGATCGCTACGCCGCCGGTCGACCGCCTGGCGGTGCGCACCTTCATCTCGCCCTTCGATCCGCTGGTCATCCGCGAGACGCTGCTCAGAGAACGCTACCGCGGCGGCCATTCCTTCTACGTCGTACCGCGCATCAGCGATCTCGCGGAAATCCATGATTTCCTGCGCGAATCCGTGCCTGAGCTGAAAGTGGCCGTGGCCCACGGCCAGATGCCGCCCGGCGAACTCGACGACATCATGAACGCCTTCTATGACGGCCAGTACGATGTGCTTTTGTCGACCACAATCGTCGAATCCGGCCTCGATATACCGACCGCCAACACGCTGATCGTGCACCGCGCCGATATGTTCGGACTGTCGCAGCTCTATCAGCTGCGTGGCCGCGTCGGGCGTTCGAAGGTGCGCGCCTATGCGCTGTTCACGCTGCCGGCCAACCGCAAGCTCACCGATACGGCCGAGCGTCGGCTGAAAGTGCTGCAGTCGCTCGACACGCTCGGCGCCGGTTTCCAGCTGGCCAGCCACGACCTCGATATCCGCGGCGCCGGCAATCTGCTTGGCGAAGAGCAGTCGGGCCACATTAAGGAGGTCGGCTTCGAGCTCTACCAGCAGATGCTGGAGGAGGCGGTGGCCGAAGTGAAGGATTCCGGCGAGGTGCAGGACGGCGGCTGGTCGCCGCAGATCGCCGTCGGCACGGCGGTGATGATCCCGGAAAGCTACGTCCCGGATCTGCAGCTCAGGCTGGCGCTCTATCGCCGTCTTGGCGATCTCGAAAATACGGAAGAGATCGATGCTTTCGGCGCCGAGCTGATCGACCGGTTCGGGCCGCTGCCGGAAGAGGTAAAGCATCTGTTGAAGATCGTCTTCATCAAGGCGCTTTGCCGCAAGGCCAACGTGGAGAAGCTCGACGCCGGGCCGAAAGGCGTCGTCATCCATTTCCGCAAGCGGGAATTCCCCAATCCGGTCGGGCTGGTCAAGCTCATCGGCGAACAGGGCTCGCTGGCCAAGATCCGACCCGACCAGAGCGTCGTCTTCAGCCGCGACTGGGCGACGCCCGAGAAGCGGCTGGCTGGCTCAGCGGTTGTCATGACGCAGCTGGCGCGGCTGGTGGAGAAGGCGGCGTAGCAGCGCGTCGCTGGTGCTCTGGGCACAGCCGCACCGGCACTTTCGCAGTGCCGTGCTCATTCGCCACGCGACCACTTCCGGTCTAGAATAGGAAATCGGCTTCGTGTATGGAGCCGCGACCCCATATGGGGCGGATTGGCGGGCGATGGCGTCCGTGTGAAAGAGCGTTAGGTGTTTCGATGACGAAATGGTCGCCGAATTCGTGGAGAGCTAAGCCGATCCAGCAGGTTCCTGCCTATCCGGATCTTGCCGCGCTGAGGAACACGGAAGCCCAGCTTGCCACGTTTCCGCCGTTGGTTTTTGCAGGTGAGGCACGCAAGCTGAAGAAGCAGCTTGCGACCGTCGCTGCCGGAGACGCATTCCTTCTGCAGGGCGGCGATTGCGCCGAGAGCTTCGCCGAGCATGGCGCCGACAATATCCGCGACTTCTTCCGCGTCTTCCTGCAGATGTCGGTGGTACTGACCTTCGCCGGCGCGCAGCCGGTGGTGAAGGTCGGCCGTGTCGCCGGCCAGTTTGCCAAGCCGCGCTCGTCCGACAATGAGACCAAGGGCGGTGTGACGCTGCCGAGCTATCGCGGCGACATCATTAACGGCATCGAGTTCGACGCCAAGTCGCGCATTCCCGATCCTGCAAGACAGGAGATGGCGTACCGCCAGTCGGCGGCGACGCTCAACCTTTTGCGTGCCTTCGCCCAAGGTGGCTATGCCAGCCTGGAGAACGTGCATCAATGGATGCTTGGCTTCGTGTCCGACAGCCCGCAGGGGGAGAAATACGAGTCGCTCGCCAACCGCATCACCGAGACGATGGACTTCATGAAGGCCGTCGGCATCACCTCGGAGACCAATTACGCGCTGCGCGAGACCGATTTTTACACCAGCCACGAAGCGTTGCTGCTCGGCTATGAGGAGGCGCTGACCCGCGTCGATTCGACCTCCGGCGACTGGTACGCCACCTCCGGCCACATGATCTGGATCGGCGATCGCACGCGCCAGCCCGACCATGCCCATGTCGAATACTGCCGTGGCATCAAGAACCCGCTCGGCCTGAAATGTGGCCCGTCGCTGACGCCGGATGGCCTGTTGCAGCTCATCGACCTGCTCAATCCGGAGAACGAGCCCGGCCGGCTGACGCTGATCGCGCGTTTCGGTTCCGACAAGGTTGCTGACCACCTGCCGAAGCTGGTGCGCGCGGTGCAGAAGGAAGGCCGCAGCGTGGTGTGGTCGTCCGACCCGATGCATGGCAACACCATCGAGGCCGCCGGCTACAAGACACGGCCGTTCGACCGCATCCTGAAGGAGGTGCAGACCTTCTTCGAGGTGCATCGCGCCGAAGGCACGCATCCGGGCGGCATCCATGTCGAGATGACCGGCAAGAACGTCACGGAATGCACCGGTGGCGCCCGCGCCATCACCGCCGAAGAGCTGCAGGATCGCTACCACACCCATTGCGATCCGCGCCTCAACGCTGACCAGGCGATCGAGTTGGCGTTCCTGGTCTCCGATCTGCTCAAGAAGACCCATCCGGTGCAGCACAAGCAGGCCGTCAATGGCTGATACGATCTGAACTGTGATGTCATTGAAGAAGCGCCGGGCGAAAACCGGCGCTTTTTCTATTCAATCCCGCCGGTGTCGCATTTGCTCGTGCCTAACGCGCGCAAAACTGGAATCCTGCCAGGCGATGGCAATTGCATCGGGAGGCCGACATGACTGACAGTCACTGCGGATCATGCTTGTGCGGGGCAGTGCGGTTCCAGACACGAGGACCGCTACGCGGTGTCGTCTACTGCCATTGCTCGCAGTGCCGGAAGCAGAGCGGGCATTTTTATGCGGCGGCCAACGTTGCCGACCGCGACATCACAATCACCGGCGCGGAGAGCATCACCTGGTACGAGGCCTCTTCGTTCGCCAGGCGCGGCTTCTGCAAGACATGCGGCTCTCTGCTGTTCTGGAAGCCGAGCGATGACGGCTATGTTTCGGTCATGGCAGGGCTGTTCGACGCGCCAACCGGGCTTCAAGGAGAATGCCATATCTTCGTCGGCGACAAGGGCGATTATTACGCCATCGATGATGGGCTGCCGCAGTTCGAGAAGTCGACGCCGTCGATCAAGGTGGCAGGCGACTGATTTTGAAGAGGTCGCCTTATTCCCTTGGTCCAGCCATTGCGCTAATCCCCTGCCGGTGATTCCGAAGGGTTTTGGTATGCAGCGGCTGATCGACGCTTTTTACAATTCGGTGCGGGCGTTTCGCAAACTGGCGGCCAGCGAGGAGGCTTTCCAGCTGGAGCTGACACTGCTCGTGCTTGCCTTGCCGCTCGGCTGGTTCCTTTCGGAATCGTGGCGCGGCTATGCGTTGCTGATCGGCGCGGTGCTGCTCATGATCATGATCGAGGTGTTGAACACCGGCATCGAGGCGGCATGCGACGCGTTCAGCCGCGAATTCAACATCGATATCCAACTGGCCAAGGATTGCGGTTCGCTGGCGGTGCTGATTTCGGTGGCGATCGCTGCCGGCGTCTGGGGCGTCGCCGTCATCGAGCGGATCCTCGGGGTACCGATCTGAGGTTTCAGACACTACATGCCGTCACTGCATCTCTCGTTTTGACCATGATCTTTTCCGAAGACCGGTACCACTTTCGGGATCATGGTCTGAGGAAACCGATATGGCCGATACCGCCGGATTTCTGCTGCTCGAACGTGAGGGCCTGCCGGACGATCTTCGCTGGCTGGTTGAAAAATTTCCACGCGAGGTCTGGCAGGCGCATGCCAACATCCACGGCATAGCCAATATGTGGCTGCAGCGGCACGACATGTTCCGCGAGCTTGGCGGCATGCTCACCAGTGGTATTGGCGATTATCGGGATGGTAGGCTGAACGCGCAGGAATTCGCGCGCTGGTTCGCGCCGCGCCTCAACCATTTCCTCGGCAATCTCGACGGCCACCACAATGTCGAGGACCATCATTATTTCCCGGTCTTCGCCAGGGCCGAGACCCGTCTGAAGCGCGGCTTCGAAATCCTGGATGCCGATCACCACACAATCCATGAGGGACTGGAGCGCAATGCCCAGGCGGCAAATGCCTTCATCCGCACGCTTCAGGAGAGCGAAGACAAACAGCGTTTCGCCGCCGATGCCTATGCTGACGAGAACAGCCGGCTGATCGCCATGTTGACCCGGCATCTTGCCGACGAGGAAGACCTGATCATTCCGCTGATCCTCGAGAAGGGTGATCGTGCGCTCGGCATTGATTGACGATCAGCTTCCCTTGTGGAGTTCCTTCTTGGCGACGATATGGGCCGCGAGCCAGCCGAGGATGGCCACAACGAGGCCGATTGCCAGAGCGATCAGCAACCGCTCGTGGCGGGCCAGCGCCTGGCCGACGATGTGCTCCGCGCCCAGCCCGAAGACATAACCGACAGTGCAGAACAGTGCCGCCCAGACTACCGACGAGATGGCGTTGAGGATGATGAAGTGCGCCGCGGCGATGCCCGACAGCCCGGCCGCGATTCCGCCGACCAGTCGCAGGCCATAGATGTAACGGTTCGACAGCACGAAAATGTTGGGATGAGAGGTGACAAGGCGGTAGGCGTGGCTGAAGCCCGGCCGGGCTCGGAGCCTGATCACGAATTTATGGTCGGCGAAGCTCCGTCCCAAGATGAAGAAGAACGTGTCGCCACCGAAGGCGCCGAGCGCCGCCGCGAGGAAGGCCTGCCACGGGACGAAGACATGCTGATGCGCGAAAAAACCGCCGAGAATGGCGGCGCTTTCGCCCTCGGCGACGCAGCCCAGAAAAACCGCGACCAGCCCATATTGCTCAATGAGACGATGGATGACTTCCGTCATGAAGACGTTCGCTGCTTCGACAGAATGTCGTCGATGCGCTTCACCTGCTCGGCCAGCCGGGCGATCTCGTCTCGCATGCCGATGATCTGGCTGTGGCGCAGTTCGTCGAGCTTTTCGTGTAACGCCATGATCTCGATCTCGGCCTTGAGATTAACCTCATAGTCGTGCGCGGCGTCGATTCGATCGCGCTCCGTCTGGCGGTTCTGCGCCATCATGATCACTGGCGCCTGCAGGGCGGCAACCATGGAAAGCACGAGATTGAGGAAGATGAAGGGATAGGGATCGAAGGCGGCGCGCGACAAGAGCCAGACATTGCCTGCCGTCCACAGGATCAGGAAGCCAATGAATGCCAGGATGAAGGACCACGAGCCGCCGATCCGGGCGATGGTGTCGGCCAGGCGATCTCCAAACGTCTGGTGAAAGGCGACGGCCTTGTTGGTGTCCTTGGAGATCGTGGTGCGCTCGAGCGTAGATTGCAGTACCCGACTTTCGAGCGCGCTGAGGCCGTCCGGCTTTCGCTTCAGCCAGCGGCTTGCCAGGTCCTCGATCGTTTTGTTCATCGTCGCCTCCGTCGTCAGCGATGAGGTAGAAGCTGCCGGTTCATACGGGAAGTGGTAGATTGACGCGATGGGATCAGGAAACAATGGTGGATTTTCAGAAAATTCGCGCCCGTGCAGCGAAGCGCAAAGGCGGTGAGGCAGCGCTGACGTCGCTGCTGGGTCCTATGCCCGATAATGCCGCGGTGGCAAAGATTGCGGACGACCGGATCCTGTCGACCATGGCCGAGCGGGTTTTTGCCGCCGGCTTTGTCTGGCGCGTCATCGAGCAGAAATGGCCGGGTTTCGAGGAAGCATTTCTTGGCTTCGAGCCGAAGCGGCTGCTGTTCCAGCCTGACGATTTCTGGCACGATCTCACAGCCGACAAGCGCATCGTCCGCAATCCGCAGAAGATCAAATCCGTACGCGACAACGCAGCCTTCGTCGAGCGCGTGTCGAAGGAGCATGGCAGCTTCGGCAAGTTCCTGGCCAATTGGCCGGCGGATGACCAGGTCGGATTGATGGCCTATCTCGGCAAGCACGGCAGCCGGCTCGGCGGCAATACCGGCCAGTATTTTCTGCGCTGGCTGGAGTGGGACGCCTTCATCGTCTCGGCCGACATGGCGGCAGCGCTGCGCGACGCCGGGCTCGACCTCGCGCAGAGCCCGACATCGAAGAAGGACCTGGGCAAGATCCAAGTGCAGATAAACGCCTGGGCGGCGGAAACCGGGCTGCCGCGCCGGCACATTTCGCGCATTCTGGCAATGTCGATCGGCGAGAACCATCCGCCGGAAGCCTTGCGCGAATATATGGGCGAATAGGATCGACTGTTTGGTCCAAACGAACGCCATTGCCCGACGAATTTTGCCGCGCTAAACCCACGGGCATGACAGACAAGACCGCTCCAGACATATTGCGCATCGCCGTCGCCCAGCTCAATCCGACGGTCGGCGACGTCGCCGGCAATCTTGCCAAGGCACGCGAGGCGAGGGCGGATGCCGCCCGCCAAGGCGCCGACCTCGTGCTGTTTACCGAGCTTTTCCTTGCCGGCTATCCGCCTGAGGATCTGGTGCTGAAGCCCGCCTTCCTGAAGGCCTGCGAGCGGGCGGCGGAGGATTTCGCCGGCGATACCGCCGACGGCGGCCCGGGTTTCGTCATCGGCACGCCGTTGAAGCGCAAGACCGGCACGCACAATTCGATCATCTTTGCCGATGGCGGCAAGATCCTTGCCGAACGCTACAAGCTCGATCTGCCGAATTACGGTGAGTTCGACGAGAAGCGCGTCTTCCAGGCCGGCCCCGAGATCCAGGGGCCGGTCAATTTCCGCGGCGTGCGCGTGGGAGTGCCGATCTGCGAAGATATCTGGGGCGAGGTTGCCGTCTGCGAGACGCTGGCCGAAAGCGGCGCGGAAATCCTGCTGGTCCCGAACGGCTCGCCCTATTACCGCGGCAAGGTCGACGTCCGCCACCAGATCGTCATCCGCCAGGTCATCGAATGCGGACTGCCGATTATCTATGCCAACCAGCTTGGCGGCCAGGACGAGCTGGTTTTCGATGGCGCATCGTTTGCCATAGGTTCTGACAAGACGCTGGCCTTCCAGATGAGCCAGTTCGAGGAGACGGTCAACGTCACCACCTGGAAGCGAAAGAATGACATCTGGGTCTGCTCTGACGGACCGATGTCGAAAATCCCGGAAAAGGAGGAGGCCGACTATCGCGCCTGCATGTTGGGCCTGCGCGATTACGTCAACAAGAACGGCTTCAAGAATGTCGTGCTCGGCCTCTCCGGCGGCATCGATTCGGCGATCTGCGCGGCACTTGCCGTCGATGCGCTCGGCGAGGAACGGCTGCGCGCCGTGATGATGCCTTACCGCTACACTTCGAAGGACTCGCTCAAGGATGCCGAGGACTGCGCCCGCGCGCTCGGCTGCCGCTACGACATCGTGCCGATCTTCGAGCCAGTCGAGGGTTTCCTGCACACGTTGACACAGCTTTTCGAGGGCACCAAGGAAGGCATCACCGAGGAAAACCTGCAGAGCCGGGCCCGCGGCACCATCCTGATGGCGATTTCCAACAAGTTCGGCTCGATGGTGGTCACCACCGGCAACAAAAGCGAGATGTCGGTCGGCTACGCGACGCTCTATGGCGACATGAATGGCGGCTTCAATCCGATCAAGGACCTCTACAAGATGCAGGTCTATGCGCTGTCGCGCTGGCGCAACGCGCATGTGCCGCCGGGTGCGCTCGGTCCGTCCGGCGAGGTGATCCCGAACAACATCATCGACAAGGCGCCCTCGGCGGAACTGCGAGAGAACCAGACGGACCAGGATTCGCTGCCGCCCTATCCGGTGCTCGACGACATATTGGAGTGCCTGATCGAAAACGAGATGGGTGTCGACGACATCGTCGCGCGCGGCCATGACCGGGCGACGGTGACGCGCGTCGAGCACCTGCTTTACGTCGCCGAATACAAGCGCCGGCAGGCGGCGCCCGGTGTGAAGATCACCAGGAAGAATTTCGGCCGCGACCGCCGCTATCCCATTACCAACCGGTTCAGGGATGGCGGGTAGGCGATTGGCCTGTTTAACGGTTTAGCCATGGCCAACCTTGAAATCAGCTTTGACCCGTCGCGGATCGACTTCCGGGCGACGTCCGACATTTTGAAGGAGAGCTATTGGGGCAGTGGCCGCAGCGACGAACTGCACCGCCGCGCCTTCGCCAACTCACTGTGCGTCGGCGCCTATGTCGGCGGCAATCAGGTCGGCTTCGGCCGGGCGATCACCGACCGCACGGTATTTGCCTATCTCGCCGACATAATTGTCTGGCCCGGGTATCGCGGACAAGGCATCGGAACCCGGCTTGTCCAGGCGCTTATCGACCACTCGGACGTCAAGACGGTCACGCATTGGAGCCTGTCGACCAACGACGCCCATGCGGTTTACGAAAAGCTCGGCTTCAGGCCTTCCACCGACGGCCGCTATATGCGCTTCGACCGTATCCCGGCAACCTGAACAGAGGCAGCGCACAACCCGCGATTGTTGCAAAATCGTCTCACTGCTTGGACCAGATGCGCTTTTGGCTATCTACTGACTTGGCGCGGCGTTGAGGCGTCTCTATAAACACCTCTCCGCGATTCCCCTTCAGGAGGAACCGAATGCCAGGATTTGACATCGTTATGCGAGGCCGCGAAGCCTAGGTCTTGGTCAGTGCGCCGCGAGATAGCCTCGCGGCAAGGCTGAACCGAGGCAGGTATTTCGCCGCTGCCGGTCGCCGCCCCTCTACAGGGCCGCCAAATACGCCAAACCTCCGCATCTCCGGGCGCCAAACGGCGCCGACGCGGTTTTTCAATTTCTACTTTCGTGGGATCGGGCTCGTTTGCGCCCGAATGACATCATGACTCGTTTTCGAATAGATTTGCGCGCGGGCGCCTTTCGCAGCGTTCTTGGCTTCACGCTCAGCCATTGGCGACGTCAGCCGTGGCGGCTTGCCGGCATTATGGGCACGTTCCTGCTGTCGACCTTGGCCGACGTGCTGACGCCGCTCTATTCCGGCCGGCTGGTCGACGCCGTTGCCAGTAGTGCCACAGCCGACGATGCCGCATGGAATGCGGCGATGGCTGCCTTTTCGATGCTGGTGGCGCTGGCGCTCACCGGTGTCGTGCTGCGCAATCTCGCCTTCATGGCCATCGTCGAGCTGACGTTGAAGATGATGGCGGATATTGCCGCCGACGCCTTCCACCGCGTCCAGCGCTTTTCCACCGACTGGCATGCCAACAGCTTCGCCGGATCGACGGTGCGCAAGATAACGCGCGGCATGTGGGCGCTCGACCTGCTCAACGACACGATCCTGATCGCGCTGCTGCCATCGGTCGTCATGCTCGTCGGCTCGACGCTGCTGCTTGGCTGGTTCTGGCCGCTGATGGGTGCTGTCGTCGCCACCGGTTCGGTTCTGTTCATCGCGGTGACGACGATGCTGTCGCTTGGCTATGTCGCGCCCGCGGCAAGGCTTGCCAATGCGTGGGATACACGGCTTGGCGGCTCGCTGGCCGATGCGGTGAGCTGCAACGCCGTGGTCAAGGGTTTTGGCGCCGAGGAACGCGAGGAGACGCGGCTTGCCGAGGTCGTCGCCAAATGGCGCGGTCGCACGCGCCGCACCTGGATGCGCGGCACCGTCAACGGCACCACGCAAGGGACGATGCTGCTGCTTTTGAGGGCAGCGGTCATCGGGTTCTCCCTGCTGTTGTGGTCGTGGGGGCAGGCGAGCGCCGGCGATGTCGCCTTCGTGCTGACCTCATTCTTCGTGCTGCAAGGCTATCTGCGCGACATCGGCACACATATCCGCAATCTGCAGCGCTCGATCAACGACATGGAGGAACTGGTCGACTTCCAGTCCGAACCACTCGGCATTGAGGATCGGCCCGGCGCCAAACCGATCCGGATCACCGATGGCCGTATCACCTTCGACAATGTCACGTTCCATTATGGCAGCCACCGCCTGCCGCTCTATCGCGACTTTTCGGTGGACATCGCGCCGGGCGAGCGGGTCGGGCTGGTTGGCCATTCGGGCTCCGGCAAAACGACATTCGTCAAGCTGATCCAGCGCCTCTATGACGTGACCGCGGGAAATATCCTGATCGACGGCCAGGACATTGCCGGTGTCGCGCAGGCGTCGCTGCGCGCACAGATCGCCATTGTCCAGCAGGAGCCGATCCTGTTTCACCGGTCGCTGGCCGAAAACATCGCCTATGCCCGGCCGGCCGCCACGCAGGCCGAGATCGAGCACGCGGCGCGGTTGGCCAGCGCGCATGACTTCATCGCCAATTTGCCGAAAGGCTATGGCACGCTGGTCGGCGAGCGTGGCGTAAAGCTATCGGGTGGTGAGCGTCAGCGCGTTGCAATCGCACGCGCCTTTCTTGCCGATGCGCGCATTCTCATCCTGGATGAGGCAACGTCGAGTCTCGATTCGGAATCGGAGGTGCTGATCCAGCAGGCGATGGAGCGGTTGATGGTCGGCCGCACGACGCTGGTCATTGCCCACCGGCTGTCGACGGTACGGGCGCTGGACAGGCTTTTGGTGTTCGATCGCGGCCGCATCGTCGAAGAGGGCTCGCATGACCAGCTGATCCGGCTGCAAGGCGGCATCTACCGCCGGCTGTTCGAACGCCAGGCGCTTGAGCTGACCAAAAGCATGGTGATCTGACGGTTGCGGCGCCGCGCGTCCTGATGGACGCGTGGCGCTGCAGTCTTTTCTTCGCCTTCGTCATGTTCTATGTCTGCCGCCGAGCGCGGGGGCGCGTCTTGTCAACAGCAAAACCATCCGGTACGCCCCGCTCATGACAGTTACCGTCCGTTTCGCCCCGTCACCGACCGGCCGCATCCATATCGGCAATGCGCGCACCGCTTTGTTCAATTGGCTGTTTGCCATCAAGAACAAGGGCCGCTTCATCCAGCGCTTCGACGATACCGACGTTGCCCGTTCGACGCAGGAATTTTCCGACGCCATCCTTTACGACCTGCATTGGCTGGGCATCTTCCCCGACGCCACGGAGTATCAGTCGCGGCGGGTCGAAATCTATGATGCCGCACTGGAAAGACTGAAGGAGGCGCGCCTCGTCTATGCCTGCTATGAGACACCTGAAGAGCTCGACCTGAGGCGCAAGGTGCGCCGCACGCGTGGTCTGCCGCCAGTCTATGGCCGCGAGGCGCTGACGCTGGCACCCGAGCAGGTCGCGGAATATGAGGCCGATGGCCGGCGGCCGCACTGGCGCTTTCTGCTGCCCAACTTCACCGGCGATCCGCTGCAGCCGGAGCGCACTGAAATCCACTGGAACGATCTGGTGCGCGGCGAGGAGACCGTCGACCTCGCCTCGCTTTCAGATCCAGTTTTGCGGCGCGAGGACGGCACCTATCTCTACACGCTGCCTTCGGTGATCGACGACATCGAAATGGGCGTCAGCCATGTCATTCGTGGCGACGACCACGTCACCAATACCGGCGTCCAGATAGCCCTGTTCCGGGCGCTCAGCGCCGAGCCGCCGGTGTTCGGCCACCACAATCTTCTGACAACAGCATCAGGCGAGGGGCTTTCCAAGCGCACCGGCGCGCTGTCCATCCAGAGCCTGCGTGAGAGCGGCATCGAGCCAATGGCGGTCGCTTCGCTGGCGGTGCTCGTCGGTACCTCGGAAAACGTCGTGGCGGTGCCGACGATGGCTGAACTTGCCGAGCGCTTCGATCCGGCTGCAACATCGAAATCCGCCGCCAAATTCGATCCGGACGAGCTCTTCGTGCTCAACCGCACGTTGCTGCACCACATGCCGTTTTCCGAGGCGCGCGACCGGCTGATCGTGCTCGGCATCTCTGGCGAACAGGCCGAGCCTTTCTGGCTGGCGGTGCGCGGCAATCTCGACAGGCTGGCTGATGCGGCGATCTGGTGGCGTACGCTTCGAGACGGTCCAGAGGAGCCGGCGGAGTTTTCCGACGATGACCGCGACTTTCTTCGCCAGGCGTTCGAACTGCTGCCGGAGGAGCCTTGGAACGGCGCCGTCTGGAAAGACTGGACCGGCAAGATCCGAGAAGCGAGCGGTCGTAAGGGCAAGGCGCTGTTCATGCCGCTCAGGCTGGCGCTTACGGGACAGCCTTCGGGTCCGGAGCTTGCAGATCTGTTGCCGCTGCTGGGTCGGGAAGGAACGTTGGCCCGACGACCCTGACCTTGCGCTGTTCCGGCGGCGGCAGCGATGTCGGCGAAGGCACGGGCTTGACGGCAAGGCGTCTGATCGCCTCACGGTCGAGGCCGCCTTGCGCATTGGCCAAGGACTCCGGGTCGACGCCCGGATCAGGCTTGGCAACCGGCAGCGGCATGAACGGGGTACTCTCTACATTCGACTCAGATTGTTCCCGGGTTGGCGGGTTGCCGGCGATGATCTCGAAATTCTGCGCGGCATTGCAGCCGCAGGCCGGCGGCCGCGGCATGTCGGACTGCTTGTAGAGGTAGGCCGTCGGCAGTTCGATATAAGGCCTGCCGGTCACCGAAGACGTCATGGACGCCGAATCGCCATTCATGCCGCGCGTGTAGAAAACCTGCATTTCGGTGCCGGGGCAGCTCGATTCGCAATTCTTCTGGTCGCGCTCGAAATCGCCCAGTGAGGCGGCATTCGACATCGGGAAGAAATAACCGTCGCAGGTGCGCACGCACATGGTGCGGAATTCGCCTTGGGGCTGGCCCATGTCGGCGTTGTTGAGCATGGTGCGGATGTTGCCCGGCTGGCTTAGCTCTTCGGCCTGGCTGGGCCCTTCAGGCTGGTCGGGCGCGCCCGGTTCACTTGTGTCACTGCCCAAAAGCTGGTCGAGCAGGTTTCGGTGGCCGTTTTCACGGCTGGCTTCGCGGACCGGTGCGGGCGTCGGCGGCGCCGCATCATCGCGGCAGCCATTGGCGTCAAGCAACGTCAATATGCGCGCGCGATCGCGTCGCGAACCACCGCCGGCAAGGTCGGCGCGCTTGGCCTGCAGGGCGTCGAGATTGGCTGCCATGCGATCGATGGTGGCGTCAAGTGCCGCGCATGCGTTGGCGTTGCGGCGAGACAGCGAAAAGCCGCAGCCGGCGCTGCTGGCCTGGCTGACGGCCTTTGAAATCTGCTGGCGTTGCCGGACGATTGCGTCGTCATATTTCCTGAGCAAGGCCGGTTTGCCGCCGCCACCACGAGAAGCGGCGGCAAGATCGGCTTCAAGCTGGCGGCAGAGGCGCGGAGCGGCCTGCGCCTGAGTGACGGCAATGTCGCACAGTAGCAGGGCACCGAGCAGCGCGGCGGCACGCGTCAGCTTCCAACATGCGCCCGTCATCCCTCCGAAACTCCGCCTGCCTGTCGTTCAGAAAGCTACCGCGCTTGCGGTTAACCGTTTGTTTAGCATACCGCCGATTCCAGCTTCAGCCCAAATCGGCGATGGCTTGCGCCAGTGCGCGGCTTCGATCACGACGGTGCTGTCATATCGACCACGCCACACGACATATTCGGACAGAGCCAGAACCGCGACATCCTGGCGTTGCACGAAAAAAGGCGTATTCGCCCAGAAGAATGCCTGCATCCAGCAATGCCCGGAGGCTTGGCATGACCGCGATTACCCGTCGAGCCGCACTGCAATTTGGTCTTTTGTGCCTGGCGATGCCGGTTGCCATGGCGCAGGAAAAGCCCATCACGCCGGATTGGGGCACCAAATTGGTCGAAGCCGCCCGTGAGCAGATCGGCGTCACCACACTCTACGATCCGACCTATACACGCCTGGCCTATCCGGGCGGGGACGTTGAGCCCGAGCGGGGTGTGTGCACGGATGTCGTGATCCGTGCCTATCGCCGCGCCTTCGATGTCGATCTGCAAGAGCTGGTGCATGAGGATATGCGGGCCAATTTTGCCGCCTATCCGAAGGTTTGGGGCTTGAAAGCGCCCGACCGCAACATCGACCACCGCCGTGTGCCCAACCTTGCGGTCTATTTCGAGCGGCGCGGTGCTGCCTTGCCCGTCAGCCAAGACCCGGCCGACTATCGGCCAGGGGATCTCATCGCCCAGATGCTGCCCGGCAATCTGTCGCATATTGCCATCGTGTCGTCCAATCGCTCCACATTGGTACCGACAAGAAGACTGGTCATTCACAATATCGGCGGCGGCGCCAGGGAAGAGGACACTTTGTTTGCCTTCAGGCAGACAGGGCATTTCCGGTTCAGGCCAATCTGAGAAAGCCCGCGGCTACCCCAGATCGACGATGGCTTGCGCCTTGTGCGCGGCTTCCACCACGGCCAGTGCCGTCATGTTGACGACGCCGCGCGACGTGACCGACGGGGTCAATATGTGCGCCGGGCTATCGGTGCCGAGCAGGATCGGGCCGACATGCAGCGCGTCCATCATTGTGCGCAGTGCCGTCAGCGTGATGTTCGCCGAATCGAGATTGGGAAACACCAGCAGATTGGCTTCGCCCTTCAGCCGCGAATGCGGATAGACGCGTTGGCGCAGCTGTTCCGACAGTGCCGAGTCGGCATGCATCTCGCCGTCGCATTGCAGGTCGGGCGCGATGCGCGCCAGGATTGCCGCTGCCTGCCGCATCTTCATGGCGCTTGGCGAATCGCGGGAGCCGAAATCCGAATGCGAAAGCAGGGCTGCCTTGGGCTCGATGCCGAAACGCTGAATCTCCTCGGCCGCCAGAACGGTCATTTCCGCAATCTCCTCGGCGGTCGGGTCGACCGAGACATGGGTATCGGTGAGGAAAATGATGCCTCGCTGCGAGATCAGCATCGAAAGCGTCGACAGGTCGCGATCCCTAATGCCGGCGCGCGGTCCGATGATCAGCGTGACGTTGCGCAAATGGCGCTCGAAACGGCCTTCGAGGCCGCAGACCATGGCGTCGGCATCGCCGCGTTTCAGGGCAAGGGCGGCGATCACCGTATTGTCGGTGCGCACCATGGTGCGCGCCGCTTCCGTCGTCACGCCACGCCGGCCGGCAAGCTCGATCAAGAGATCGACGTAGTGACGGTAACGCGGATCGTCTTCCGGGTTGATCAAGCCGAAATCGACGCCCGGCTTGATGCGCAGCCCGTAGCGCTTCAGCCGCACCTCGATGACATGCGGGCGGCCGATCAGGATCGGTTCGGCAATGCCTTCCTCGAGCACGACCTGCGCGGCGCGAAGCACGCGCTCGTCCTCGCCGTCGGCATAGATGACGCGCTTGGCGCTCGACGTCTTGGCCATCGAGAATACCGGCTTCATGACCAGGCCGGAGCGGAAGACGAAGCGGTTCAGCTTGTCGATATAGGCGGCGAAATCGGTGATCGGCCGGGTCGCGACGCCGGTCTCGCAGGCTGCCTTGGCGACGGCAGGGGCAATGCGCAGGATCAGCCGCGGATCGAAAGGCGAGGGGATCAGGAACTCAGGACCGAAGATCGGCGTCTCGCCGGAATAGGCGCGGGCGGCGACATCGGACGGCTCTTCGCGGGCAAGGGCTGCGATCGCCCGCACCGCAGCCATCTTCATCTCCTCGTTTATGGCGCTGGCTCCGCAGTCCAGCGCGCCACGGAAGATATAAGGAAAACAGAGTACGTTATTGACTTGATTGGGGAAATCGGAGCGGCCCGTGCAGATCATCGCGTCGGGCCGTGCTGCACGTGCCGCTTCCGGCATGATCTCGGGATTGGGGTTGGCCAGCGCCAGGATGAGCGGCTTGGGCGCCATGTGGTGCAGCAATTCCGGTTTCAGCACGCCGGCGGCAGACAGGCCGAGAAACACGTCGGCGCCGGGCAGAACGTCGGCCAGCGTGCGCGCTTCGGTGTCCTTCACATAAGGGTCTTTCCAGCGGTCCATCTCCTCGACGCGGCCCTTATGGGCGACGCCGAACCGGTCGGTGACCCAGATGTTTTCGACCCGCGCGCCGAGCGAGACCAGAAGGTTGAGGCACGCAAGCGCCGCAGCGCCGGCGCCTGACGTGACGATCTTGATGTCCGAGATGGACTTGCCGGCGAATTCCAGCCCGTTGAGCACGGCGGCGGCGACGATGATGGCGGTGCCGTGCTGGTCGTCATGGAAGACCGGTATGCCCATGCGCGCTTTCAACTGCTCCTCGACCTCGAAGCATTCAGGCGCCTTGATGTCTTCCAGGTTGATGCCGCCGAAGGTTGGTTCCAGCGCCGAGATCGTCTCGACCATGCGCTCGATGCCCGGTGCGTCGATCTCGATGTCGAAGACATCGATGCCGGCGAACTTCTTGAACAGCACCGCCTTGCCTTCCATCACCGGCTTGGAGGCGAGCGGGCCGATATTGCCGAGGCCCAACACCGCCGAACCGTTGGAGACGACGCCGACCAGATTGGCGCGCGCCGTATAGTCGGCCGCGGTTGCCGGATTGTCGCGGATCTCCAGACAGGGCGCCGCCACGCCGGGCGAATAGGCGAGCGCCAGGTCGCGCTGGTTGCCGAGGGGCTTCGTTGCCTGGATTTCGAGCTTTCCGGGCCTCGGGTGCTTGTGGAAGTAGAGGGCGGCTTCGTCGAGGTCGGATCGGGCCGCCTTCTTGCTTTCGCCTGTCATGACGGCCGCCTCCTCAGTTCAGTCCGTTTGATGTTTTGAGTCTCTTAGCATGCAGCCGAGCCTTTTCGAGGGGTGATATGTCGCAAGCGCGAGCTTACGGCTTGCACCCCCGCCCTCCTGTGCGGTCTGCCATTGAGATGTTGGGGCGATAGGCGGGGTGCTGCGGCGAGGTACGCCGCCCAGTTCGAATGTCTGGTGGCGCTCGTCACTCACAGAGGCCTCGCGGCGAAACAAGTCGACATTGCAGTTCTCCAAAATCCGTGAGATTCTTCGAAAAGTCGCACGAAATAGCGTGCGAACAACAAAGCGCCCCGACGTTTTCGGCGGACATCCAAACGCGTCACAGATCGTGCCCCTGATTGTCGGTCGGACTGCTTAACCTGCCAAGGGAGGACGACAATGACTGTACGGCCAGACCCGACTTTCCACGCGACTGCCAAGCTCGCAATGCAGGCGCCAGTCGAAAATTTTGCCTACACTTTGATGTTGAGTCCCGACTTCTCTCAGCCAGATGGACTAGCCATAGTTGACGTAAACCCGAAGTCGAAGGACTACGGCAAGGTCGTCCATAGCGTGATAATGCCGAACAAAGGCGACGAGTTTCACCATTTCGGCTGGAACGCGTGCTCGTCGGCCCTTTCGCCGCTGAATGGTCACCCGTTTCTCGAGCGCCGCTTTCTGATCATTCCCGGTATTCGATCTTCGCGCATTTACGTCATAGACACCAAGGGCGGACCGACCAAGGCCAAGATCCACAAGGTCATCGAGCCAGAAGAGGTGTTTGCCAAGACGGGCTATTCCAGGCCTCATACGATTCACTGCGGTCCGGAAGGTATTTATGTCTCGACGCTTGGGGGCGGTGGCCCTGACGGCACCGACGGACCTCCCGGCATCTTTGTCATGGATTGCCAGACGTTCGACGTCATCGGGCGCTACGAGATCGATCGCGGGCCGCAGGACAAGCAATATGATTTCTGGTGGAACCTGCCACGCGACTACATGGTGTCGAGCGAGTGGGCCCTTCCGCCCCAGTTCGAGCAGGGCATCGTGCCTGAAGACCTCCTGTCGAACAAATATGGACACCGGGTGCATTTCTGGAATTTGCGCGAACGTAGGAACGTGCAGACCATCGATCTGGGCGCCAACCACCAGATGGCGCTGGAAGTCCGCCCCGCCCATGACCCGGTCAAGGAATACGGTTTCCTTGGAGTGGTCGTCGACACGACAAACCTCGAGGGATCGATCTGGACCTGGTGGCGCGAGGGCGGCAAATTCCATTGCGAAAAGACGGCGACCATCCCGCCCGAGGCAGCCGCCAAGGATGACCTGCCGCCGTTGCTTCAGGGCTTCGAGGCGGTGCCGCCGCTAGTAACCGACATCGACCTGTCGCTCGATGACCGATTCCTCTACGTATCCTGCTGGGGCACCGGCGAGATGCGCCAATACGATGTGACCGATCCGATGAAGCCTAAGGTTGCAGGGTCCATCCATATTGGCGGCATCACGCGCAAGACCAAGCATCCCGGCGGCGGCGACTACAGGGGCGGACCGCAGATGGTCGAGATCAGCCGCGACGGCAAACGCGTTTACTGGACCAACTCCCTGTATTCGACTTGGGACGACCAGTTCTATCGCGATGGTATTCCGGCAGCCATGGTCAAGGCCAATGTCGGCGAGAACGGTGGGATCACCCTGGACAAGAACTTTTATGTCGAATTCCCCGAGGGGTATCGCTCCCACCAGATTCGTCTGGAAGGCGGCGATTGCTCGACGGATTCGTTCTGCTATCCGTCGGTGTAACCGACTGCCCGGGTCAATGAAGCGATGAGCGAGTGGACGACGGCCGGTCTCTGGCTGGCCGTCGTCGCCAGCGGTATTTATCACGGTATCAATCCTGGCATGGGCTGGCCGTTGGCCGTTTCGACCGGACTTTTGGACAGACGTGCCGGCGAATTGTTCCGGGCGCTCGGCCTTTTGGCAATGGGCCACTTTGTGGCGATGATCGGTATCCTGCTGCCCTTCGGCGCGATGCTGACGCTCATCGTCTGGGAACGACAGATTCGCATCGCGGCGGGATTGATTGTGATCGCAGCCGGGATCTATCTCCTGATCAACCGGCGCCACCCGCGTGTTCTTGCCCGTATCCCGCCGGCACAACTGGCCTTGTGGTCCTTCGCGGCCGCCACCGCGCATGGCGCCGGGCTGATGCTGGTGCCGATTTATCTCGGCCTGTGCCAGGCAGGCGATCTCGATGTTGGACACCAGGCGGCTATCACGCTCATGGCAGGTAATCTGATCACCGCCACCGCCGTCTCCGTAGTCCATACGGCCGCGATGATTGTAAGCGGCGGTGTTATCGCCATTGCCGTCTATCGATGGCTCGGACCCAAGTTCATCTCACAAAGCTGGTTCAATCTCGACACTGTGTGGGCCGTGAGCCTGATCCTGGTGGGGGGAATTGGGATCGCGAGTATCGGATTCGCTCGGTAGGTTGCATGCATTGGCAAAGGAATTCTCCCTTCTCCGGATGTCAGGAAAGATCAGATCGCATCATGCGGCGCTCGCAACCCAACAACCGCAAAGGGTCGTTCTTCCGCCGTCCAGAGGGTAACCAAGCCTTGGATTCTGCCACTAAAACGCGCTGACGTAGAGGCCGCCGTCGACCGGTATGTTCTGCCCGGTCAGGTAACCGGCATGAACCGAGCACAGGAAGGCGCAGATCTGGCCGAATTCCTCCGGTGTACCGAGCCGTTTGGCCGGAACGTTGGCTGCTGCTTGCGCTTTGCGCGCGGCGGCGGCGGCCGGATCTTCGGGCGTGCCGGCCTCGTGCGGGCCGCGCAGCCGGTCGGTATCGAGTTTTCCCGGCAGCATGTTGTTGATCGTCACATTGCGGTCGATCACCGTGCGCGCGACGCCGGCGAGGAACGAAGTGAGGCCGGCGCGGGCGCCGGACGACAGGTCGAGGCCGGGGATAGGCACATAGACCGACAGCGAGGTGATGTTGACGATGCGGCCGAAGCCGCGCGCCGCCATGCCGTCGATCACGGCCTGAACCAGTTCGACAGGGGTCACCATGTTCTGGGTGACGCCCTCGAGGATCTTTTCGCGGTCGAGCGCGCGGAAATCGCGAAACGGCGGACCGCCATTGTTGTTGACGAGGATGTCGGGATCGGGGCAGGCGGCAAGCAGCGCCTTCTGGACATCGGGCTTGGATACGTCGCCGACGATTTCGGTCACCTTGACGCCGAATTTCTCGCGCAGTTCAGCGGCGGTTTTGGCCAGCACGTCGGCGTTGCGGCCATTGATCACCAGATCGCAACCTGCCTCTGCCAGTGCCATGGCGCAGCCGCGTCCCAAGCCTTTGCTCGAAGCGCAGACGATGGCCTTCTTGCCGCGAATGCCGAGATCCATGGTGATTTTCTCCTCTGATTGCCGCGGCAACCTATCCGGATGGCTGGACCAATCGCAACCGTCATACGGTTGTTGCATGAATCGGAGCATAGGCTCAGGCGAAAGCAACGGTGACAAATGATGTCCGGCGCAGAGCCTCGCACTTTCCGCAGCATGTTCATCTCCGACGTCCATCTCGGATCGAAGGCGGCGAAGGCCGAATTCCTGATCGATTTCCTGCGCCATCACGATGCCGATATCATCTATCTCGTCGGCGACATCGTCGACGGCTGGCGCCTGAGACGAAGCTGGCATTGGCCGCAAAGCCATAACGACGTGATCCAGAAATTGCTGCGCAAGGCGCGCAAGGGCGCCAGCATCACCTACATCGCCGGCAACCATGACGAGTTCGCGCGACAGTTCCAGGGCGTTCATTTCGGCGGCATTGTCGTCGCCGACCGCGCCATCCACGAGACCGCCGACGGCAAACGCCTTCTTGTCATCCATGGCGACCAGTTCGACACCGTCGTCCATAATGCGCGCTGGCTGGCCTATCTCGGCGACTATGCCTACGACGCGGCGATCCTGCTCAACCGCGTCATCACACGTCTGCGCCAGGTGCTCGGCCTGCCTTACTGGTCGTTCTCGTCCTGGGCCAAGGTCAAGGTCAAGAAGGCGGTGAATTTCATCGGCTCGTTCCAGACCGTGCTGACCGAGGAGGCGCGCCGCTCGCATGTCGACGGCGTGATCTGCGGGCACATCCACCATGCCGCGATCGAAAGCTATGAGGACGTGCAATACATCAACACGGGCGACTGGGTGGAGAGCTGCACGGCGGTGGTCGAGCATTTTGACGGCAGGATGGAGATCCTGCACTGGGCGCATGTCCTGCCGGAGACTCCGGTCGGCAGCGAGGTGCTCGTGCCGATCGACATCAAGGGCAGGGCAGTCCAGGCGGCTTGACCAAATCCGGCCGCATCTCGCTTCAATCGGTTAGTCCAGCGGTTTCATCGACTTTTTCGCCGTGTTAAGCAGCGGCAGGTGTGGCGGGCCGACCCGGCTGAATGCCGTGCCGACGGATCGCCTGTCAATGTCCTCGCTGCCGCCGCTTTCGCCCGAACAGCTCGTCAAGCCACGCCATTTCGAACTGCGCATGAGCTTGATCTTCTTTACGCTCTTCGTTCCGCTCGGGACGCATGTGCCGTATTTCCCGCTGTGGCTGCAGGCGAAGGGGTTCCATGCCGAACAGATAGCCGTGATCCTCGCCGCGCCGATGTTCCTGCGCGTGGCGACGACGCCTTTTCTTACTGCGCTGGCAGACAAAGCGAGCGACCGCGCCAATGTCTATGTTGCGCTGGTCGCCGCATCGCTGATCCTGTCCGCCGGCTACCTCCTGCCGCCGACCTACGCAACGGTACTTGCCGTGTCGCTGGCCCTGACGGTCGTCTGGACGCCGCATTCGCCGATTGCCGATTCGCTCGCCCTTTCAGGTGTTCGCCGCTTCGGCTCGAATTACGCAAGCATGCGCAAATGGGGCTCGATCTCCTATCTCTGTGCCAATCTCGCCGGCGGTTTCATCCTGTCGGCGAGCGGTGCCCAGGCTGTCCCGGTGATCATCTTCGCGGCGCTGTGTGCCGCGCTAGCCGCCGGACTGATTGCGCCGCGCCTTGGCCGTCCACGCCGCGCCTCGCCGCTTTCGGCCGCCGATATCCAGCAATCGGCACCGAAACTCCTCAACCGGTACTTCCTCTATTTTTCGACAGGCGTCGGCGTCATCACCGCCAGCCACGCATTTCTCTACGGTTTCGTGTCGATCTACTGGAAGTCGATCGGCATCAGCGATTCGGTTGTCGGGCTTCTGTGGGGGTGGGGCGTCGTCGCCGAGATATGCATGTTCGTCGTTTTCACCCGCGCTTTCGCCTCCTTCTCGGTCGTCTCGATCATGCTGATTGCCGGGATCGGCGCGATCGTGCGCTGGTTCGCCTTTCCGCTGATCTGGCCGCTTGGGCTTGGCGTTGGCGGGTTTTTCGCGATCCAGACGCTGCACGTGGTTTCGGTGGCGCTGGTGCTGATCGGCCTGCAAAAGATGATCGGTGAGACGGTCGCGGAAGAACGCACCGGGGCGGCGCAAGGCATCGCCTACTTCTCCAATGGCTTCTTCATGGCGGCGGCGACGCTGATTTCCGGTCCTCTTTACGACCGCTTCGGCGCGAATGGCTTCTTTGCGATGATCCCGATCGCCCTGACGGGCCTGGCTCTGATCGGGCTTGCCGCGCGTTCAGCCCCACAGCGCCCGCTCGGGCGGTGACACCAGCGAACCTTGGTAGACGAGACCGGGAACGCGGTCGCGGGCCAGCAGCAGCGGACCGTCGAGATCGACGAAATCGGCATCCTGCGCCAACAGCACGGCCGGCGCCATCGCAAGCGATGTGCCGACCATACAGCCGACCATGACACCAAGACCCAGTTCCCGGGCGCGGTCGCGAAGCACGAGTGCAGCGGTCAGGCCACCCGATTTGTCGAGCTTGATGTTGACGGCGTCGTAAAGGCCGACAAGCGCTTCAAGGTCCTTCGCCTCGTGCACGCTTTCGTCGGCACAGATCGGTACCGGATGTGCGATGTGGCGAAGAATACCGTCATGTCCCGCCGGCAGCGGCTGTTCGATCAAGGCGATACCGTGCTCGGCGGCAAAGGCGAGGTTTGCGACGATATTGTCGTCATTCCAGCCCTCATTGGCGTCGAGAATGATTCGGCTGTCGGGTGCTGCCGCCGTCACTGCACGGATGCGCGCGATGTCGTTGTCGCCGCCGATCTTGACCTTGAGTAGCGGGCGCTGGGCGTTAGCGCGGGCCTGCCCCGCCATCGCCTCCGGCTCGGCGAGCGACAATGTATACGCCGTCTCAAGCGGTCGTAACGGAACGGTTCGTATCGTATGCGCCACGGGTGTTCCGCTGATCTTCGCTTCCAGGTCCCAGAGCGCGCAGTCGATGGCACTGCGTGCCGCGCCGGCAGGCATGGCATCGAGCAGGGCGATGCGGCTGATGCCGCGCGCGATCTCGCTGCGCATCGCCTCGATCGCGTCGCGCACATCCTCCATGGTTTCGCCATAGCGCTTGTAAGGGACGCATTCGCCGCGTCCTGTACGGCCGTTTTCGGTGATGGCGCAGGAAATCACCTCCGCTTCGGTCTTCGAGCCGCGCGAAATGGTAAAGGTCCCGGCTATCGGAAAGCGCTCGGCCTCGACCGAAATGACACGCGCCATATTTTTCTGCTCCGGCTGTGCAACAAGGAGGATATCGGCAAATCGACAGGTCGGCCCCGTCAGGCTAAACAGGACGCCATGTTGACCATCCGCAAACGCGACGCAAGCGGCCCTGCCAAGGAGCCCGACCACCAGCCGCGCATCGCGATCGGCGAGGAGGGCGGCGTTCTCGGCTGCGCTTTCTCGGGAACCTGGACGACGCGCACCGTGGCGCTGGTCGATGCCGAGATGCGCAAGATCGAGAAGCGCAGCGGCTTCAAGACGCTGGCGCTCGACCTTTCACAAATCGAGAAGATGGACACAGCCGGGGCGTGGCTGATCGACCGCCTGGTCAGCAGCTTCGAAAAGAAGGGCGTCGAGATCACGATGCAGGGGCAAAGCGAGATTGCCTCGATCCTGCTCGGCGCCGTCGGTGATGCGGTCCGACGCGAGCCCGAATCAGGTCCGGCAAAGCCGCCCAACTTCATCATTCGCGGGCTCGAGGCGGTTGGCCGGCGCGTTTATGAGATGCGCGACGATTTCCTGGCCGCAATGAATATCCTCGGCGCCACGATACGCGGCTCGCAGATGAAGCTTGGCCGTGGCCATGCCGTCAACATGGCGGCGATCTTCAACCAGATCGATCGCATGGGTGTCGGCGCCATACCGGTAGTCGTGCTGATGTCGGCCATCGTCGGTGCGATCGTCGCCCAGCAAGGCGCTTATCAGCTCAGCTATTTCGGCGCCGACATCTTCGTCGTCGACCTGGTCGGGGTGCTGATCCTGCGCGAGCTCGGCGTGCTGATGACGGCGATCATGATCGCCGGCCGCTCCGGCAGTGCGATCACCGCCGAGATCGGCTCGATGAAGATGCGCGAGGAGGTCGATGCGCTGAAGGTGATCGGTCTTAATCCAATCGGCGTGCTGGTGTTTCCGCGGCTGGTCGCGCTGGTCATCGCGCTGCCTTGCCTGACGATCGTCGCCAACTTTGCCGCGTTGGGCGGCGGCATTTTGGCTGCATGGCTCTACTCCGATATTGCACCGGCAGCGTTCATCGACCGGCTGCGTGTCGCAATCGACCTCAGCACCATCTTTGCCGGCCTGATCAAGGCGCCGTTCATGGCCATGATCATCGGCATAATCGCCTCGGTCGAGGGCATGAAGGTTGGCGGCAGCGCCGAATCGCTTGGCCAGCATGTGACCGCCTCAGTGGTGAAGTCGATCTTCGTGGTCATTATCCTCGACGGGCTTTTCGCCATGTTCTATGCAGCGATCGAGTTCTGAGATGGCGCTGCCGGGCACAAACACGACCAAGGTGGCGGCGAAAGCCAAAGAAGACGAGATCGTGCTGTCGGCGCACGACGTCACGGTGTCGTTCGCCGATCAGGTCGTTCTCGACAAATTATCGCTCGATATCTGGCGCGGGGAGATTCTCGGCTTCGTCGGTGCCTCCGGTGCCGGCAAATCTGTTCTCTTGCGCACCATCCTTGGCTTGACGCGCAAGCAATCGGGAACAATCAAACTGTTCGGGGTCGACGTCGAGAGGGCAACCGAAAGGGAGCGCCTTCGCATCGACATGCGGCTTGGCGTGCTGTTCCAGCATGGTGCGCTGTTTTCGGCGCTGACCGTCCTCGAAAACGTCCAGGTGCCGATGCGCGAATATCTCGATTTGCCGAAGAAGCTGATGGACGAACTTGCCATGCTCAAGGTCGAGTTGGTGGGATTGCCGCCGGATGCGGCGCAGAAATTCCCCTCCGAGCTCTCCGGCGGCATGATTAAGCGTGCTGCGCTGGCGCGCGCTCTGGCGCTCGATCCGGATATCGTCTTCCTCGACGAACCGACTTCCGGGCTCGATCCGATCAGCGCGGCTGAGTTCGACGAATTGGTCGTCAAACTGCGCGATACGATGGATTTGACCGTGTATATGGTCACGCACGATCTCGACACGCTGTTTACCGCGTGCGACCGCGTGGCGGTGCTCGGCAACAAGAAAGTGCTGGTCGAGGGCACGATCGACGACATGCTCAGGAGCGAAGAACCCTGGGTAAAATCCTATTTCCGCGGAAAACGCGCCCGGCAACTTGATCTTGCGGCGCGCGCATAGCCATAAGTGAGCAATGGAAACCAGGGCCAACTACGTCATTGTCGGCATTTTCACGCTGGCCGCGATCCTCGCGGCTTTCGCTTTCGTCTATTGGACGGCGGCAATCGGCGAAAAGGGTGAGACGACGGTGCTGCGCGTGCGCATTCCAGGCTCCGCTTCGGGGCTCGGCCGTGGCAGTTTCGTGCTGTTCAATGGCGTCAAAGTCGGCGACGTGCGCCGTGTCTATATCGACGTCGACAATCCGACCGCTGCTATCGCCGACACCGAAATAGACCGGAATACGCCTATCACCAAGTCGACGCAGGCCGATATCGGGCTTGCCGGCCTCACCGGCCAGGCCAACATCGAGCTCAAGGGCGCCGACCCCAAAGAGCCAAAACTTCTCGACGAGGCGGAAAAGGAAGGCCGTGTCGCCGAGATCGTTGCCAACCCGTCGGCGGTCACCAATCTGCTACAGACAGCGCAGAACATCTTCACCCGCGCCGACAAGGTCCTTTCGGAGCTCGAAGGCTTCACCAAGGATGTTCGCGGGCCGCTGACGCAGACCGTCAACAATGTCCAGACCTTCTCCGATGCACTGGCCAGGAATGCGGACGGCGTCGACAAGTTCCTGGCCAGCGTCAGCTCGCTGGCGGACGAACTGAAGGGTGTTTCGGGCAAACTCGACGGCACCCTGAAGGCGGCGGAAGGGCTACTCAACGCCGTCGACAAGGACCAGATCAAGAGCATCGTCGCCAATGTCGACACGGTCACTTCCAACCTCAAGGAAACCAGCAAGCAGTTCGACACGGTCATCAAGAACGTGGACACCGCGGTCGGCTCGATCAACGACTTCGCCCAGAAGACGCAAGGCACACTGGCCAAGGTCGACGGCGTTCTCGACGGCATCGATCCGGCTGAGGTTCGCACCGCGCTGGCCAATATCCAGAAGGCCAGCGAAAACGCCAACGAGGCTGCCGCCGACATCGCCAAGGTGACCAACAAGTTCGCCAACCGGGCCGACGACATCGACGAAACCATCAAAGACGCGCACCAACTCGCAGGACGCCTCAACGATGCCTCGGTGCGAGTCGACGGTATCCTTGCCAAGGTCGACAAACTGCTCGGCTCCGGTCAGGCCGACGGCGTCATGGCCGATGCCAGGGCGACGCTCAAATCGTTCAAGCAGGTCGCCGACACGCTGAACGCCCGCCTCGGCACCATCACCGACAATCTGGCGCGGTTCTCGGGACAGGGGCTGCAAAACGTCGAATCGCTGGTCCAGGACAGCCGTCGTTCGATCAACCGCATCGAAGAGGCGGTGACCGACCTCAGCCGCAATCCACAGCGGATCCTGTCCGGCGGCGAGGGTGAGGTCCGGCAGTTCGACGGCAGGGTGCGCCGTTGACTTCGGCCTGCGCCCACCGCAAGAACATAGCTGGCAGATGCGCATTGTTTCCACGATCCGGGGGGGATCGCGTTTGAAGTCGATCAGTTCAGGCAGCGTCAGATCGAGTGGGTTCAAGGCCGGAGTGGCACTGCTGGCGCTTTCGCTCGCCGGCTGCGCGGCGCTGGGCGGCAAGCCGGCGCCGCTGGATACGTTCGAGCTTTCGGCGCCGTCGCTGGAAGCGCGTGCCCACAGCCGTCGCCAGATCCTCATCGCCCAGCCATCGGCGCTCAAGGCGCTGGACAGCCAGAACATCGTCATTAAGCCATCGCCGCGATCGATCCAGTATCTCAAGGGCGCGCAATGGGCCGACCGGCTGCCGATGATCGTACAGGCGCGGCTGGCAGAGACGTTCCAGCGCTCGGGCAGCTTCACCGGCGTTGGCAAGCCAGGCGAGGGGCTGGCGATCGACTATCAGGTGATCGTCGAGATCCGCTCGTTCGAGGTGCGTGTCGACGGCGGCGAACATGCCGAGGTCGAGCTGTTCGTGCGCCTGTTGAACGATCGCAACGGTGAAGTGCGGGCGTCGAAGACGTTTAGCGCCATCGCGCCCGTTTCGGGCAATGGCAACCAGGCCTATGTCGGCGCGCTCGATGCCGCGTTCGGCGATGCGGCAGGGCAAATCGTCCGCTGGACGGACACCGTGATCTGACACAGCCGAAACTGCCGGCACGGCACTCTACAGCGCCAATGGAATTCAGTACGGCATAAAAAAGGCGGGAAATCCCGCCTTTTCGTTTGTTCTCTGTCGCCCGCTTAGTGCAGGCGGCCGCTGGCGTGGGCCAGCATGGTGTAGACCTTGCCGGTATCCGACGTCAGGTAGGTCTGTGCCATGATGTTGTCGCGGTCGTTGCGCGACACGTCCTTGAGCAGCTTTTCGAAATCGTCACAGTAACGATCGACAGCAGCGCGGAACTCCGCCTCCGACTGATATTTGCGGCGGATCTCGTCGAACGTCTGCTGGCCCTTCAGCGTGTAAAGTCGGCGCGTGAAGACGTCGCGCTCGCCGCGCCGGTAGCGGTTCCACAGCTCGATCGAGGCATCGTGATCGATGGCGCGTGCGATATCGACCGAGAGCGAGTTCAGCGATTCCACGACATGAAGCGGCGACCGCGCAGCGGGAGCCGGGCGCGGCGCTTCGGCAGGCGCTGCCGGCTTGGCGTCGTCTTCGCGTGATGCACCGGTCAGGAGGTCACGCACCCAACCGCCCTGCGGCGTGCGGCCGTTGGGGTCGCGCTGGCGCGGCGCTTGGTCTGCGGGACGTTCGAGGTCGAGCGTGCCGCGCAGCGCCGTCTCGCCCGAAGGCGCCTGCGGTGCACGGCGCTGTTCGGGAGCCGGAGCCGGGCGACGTGGCGGTTCGGCGGGGCGTGCGGCAGGCGCTTGCGGCGCCGGACGCAGGTTGCGCTGTTCCGAACTGTCGGCGCTGCGGCCAGATTTCGCAACGATTTCAGAAAGTTCCTTCAGCGCGTTGATCTGCTCTGAAACGGCACGGCGGATAGCCGTGGTTGATTCCTTTGCCTCTTCCGGCATCTCGATGACGCCTTTCTTAAGCTCGGCCCGGGTGAGGTCGAGCTCGCTCTTGATCGAGCCGGCGGTACGCCGCATCTCCTCGGTCGCATCGGCAAAGCGCTTGGTTGCCGAATCGACCACTTCGGAAATCGCGGTACGGATCTTGTCGGCGGATTCCAGCGTCTTGCCTTCGGCGTTCTGCAGCGTCTGGCCGACCAGATTCTCGAACGAGCGCATGACCCTTTCGAGATCTTCCGATTTCTTGACAAGACCGACGGCAAGGTCCTCCAGCGACGATTGCCTTTCGAGCGTGTGCTCAAGATTGCTCTGGGCCGAGCTCAACAGGTCCGAGGCACTGGAAAGCAACCGGCTGTGCTCGTCGAACTTGGTGGCGATTGAAGCAACCTCGCGCAAGGTCGACGACGACAGCTCGGTGAGCCGCGTCGTGTTCGAATCGACCAGACGCGCCGAACTGGCGAAGGTCTGCGCGGTCTTTTCCGTGGTCGCCGCGAAGCTTTGCGTGCTCCCGGTCAGGCGTTCGTCGACCTGGCCGAGATTGGTCGCCGCCTGCTCGATCAACTGACCGAGCTGCGAGCTGGAGGTGGTCATGCGGCCGATGAGGTCGGCAACGCTGTCGGCAAGCGTCGAGCGCGCGCCTTCGACGGCCGACAGGGTTTCGGCCGTACGGCTGGCGAGGGCGTCGACGAGGGCGGCGTTTTGAGTGCGCAGCTTCTCGGTCGCACGTTCGGTGACCTCTTCCATGCTCTTTTGCAGCTCGGAGCCGCCCTGGGCGAAGCGCTCGACCAGAGGCCGTGCCGTCTCGTCCAGGATTTTCGATATTTCGGCCGAACGTGCCGCAAGCATCGTATTGAGCTCGCGAGTATTGGCACCGATGGTCTTTGCAGCGTCATTGGTGCTCTGGCCGATATGCTGGCCGACCGCGGTGAAGGTTTCGGCGATCGAGTTGGCGCGCGAGACCAGTTGCGCCTCGGCACCCGAGACTTGTTCGTTGAGCTTTTGGCCCATTGTCTCGGCGGAGTAGGCGAGGCGGTTCTCGACGGTGGCGACCTGCTCCTCGACGCGGGCCGCAGTGGCGGCAGCACTCGATGCCAGGCGTTCGTCGGCACCGGCAAGCAGCTGCTCGATTTCACGGGCATGGACGGCGAGTTCCTGGCCAGTCTGCCTGGCGCGTTCGGCAACCCGCTGCTCGGTGCTGGTGAAGGCACCGACAATGGTGTCGGCATGTTCGCCGATTGCGGTGCTGCTGTCAGCGATACGGGCCACCAGGCGATGATCGGCCTCCTCGAAGATGCGGCCGATCTCGGACGCACGGGCCGAAAGTGCTTCAGAGCCTTCGGCAATGCGCGAAATAAGTTGCTGGTCGGCGGCATCGAAAATGCGACCGAGATCCGACGCACGTGCCGCGAGCGCTTCGGCGGATTCGCCGATGCGCACGCCCAGCCGCTCGTCGGCTGTTTCGAAATTGCGCAGGATGTCGCCGGCACGCGCAGCCAGCGACTGGGCCGTTTCGATGGCGCGAGAGACCAGCCTGTGGTCCGCCGCGTCGAAGGTACCGGCAATCTCACTTGCCCGGGCTGCCAGCTGATCGGCCGTTTCCTGGGCACGCGCGAACAAGGTGTTCGACGTGTCGTCGACGCGGGCAATCAGTGCGCTCGACGTATCCTCGGCGCGGGCGGCGAGGCGACGATCCGCCTCCTCGAAGGTGCGGGCGATGTCCTCCGCCCTGGCGAGCAGGGCGGCCGAGGTCTGCTCGGCGCGCTCGGCGATCTTGCGGTCGGCATCGCTGAATGCCGCGCCCGCCTGCTCATGCAGCGCGCTGGTAACTTCCATGACCTTCTCGCGCAGCGCGCCGGCGACGAAGACCGCGCTTCTTTCGAGCACACTGCGCACGTTGTCGACACCCGTCGACAGCGCCCGCTCCATTGTGCTGGCGCGCTCTTCAATGATGCCTGTCTGCCGGCTGAACGCCTGCTCGATCTTTTCTACGTCCGCAGCGATCGCATCGGAGATGTCGGTGCTCCTGGCGGCGATCTGGTCGATATGGCCGGACAGCGAACGGTCGACATCCTTGCGCGTTTCGGCGAGCCTGGAGAGATCGTCCTGCAATGCGCGGGTCAGCACGTCGCGGCCCTCGCTCAGCTTGCCGACATGACCGGCGACGATCTCGTCGACTTCGCTGCGGCTCATTGCAAGCCTCTCCAGATCGGCTTCCAACGCGCGCCTGAGTATGTCGCGGCCTTCCGCCAGTTTCTCAACCTGGCCGGCAACCAGCCCATCGATGCTCGAGCGGCTTTCGGCCAGCTTGGCGAGATCGTCCTCGAGCGCCTTCGACAGGGTCGAGCGGTCCTGGACGAGCTTCTCTGCGTGGGTTGCGACAAGGCTGTTGACGTTGCCGAGATCGGCTTCCAGCGCACGCGAAAACTGCGCGCGATTATCGGTCAATAGCTGCGACTGATCGGCGATGGCGCCCCTGATCGTGCTGAGATCGGCCTCCAAGGCGCGCTTGAGGATGTCGCGGCCTTCGGCCAGCTTCTCGACCTGGCCGGAAACCAGTCCGTCGATGCTCGAGCGGCTTTCGGCCAGCTTGGCAAGATCGTCTTCCAGCGCGCGCTTGAGGATGTCGCGACCCTCGGCCAGCTTCTCGACCTGGCCGGAAACCAGTCCGTCGATGCTCGATCGGCTTTCGGCCAGCTTGGCAAGATCGTCTTCCAAGGCGCGCTTGAGGATGTCGCGACCCTCGGCGAGCTTCTCGACCTGGCCGGCGACCAGCCCGTCGATGCTCGAACGGCTCTCTGCCAGCCTGGCAAGATCGTCCTCGAGCGCTTTCGACAGGGCCGAACGGTCTTCGGCAAGCTTGTTCATATGTTCGGAGACAACGCCCCGCACGGTCTCGAGATCGGTCTCCAGTGCCCGCGACAGCTGACCGCGATCCTCGGCCAGCTTCTCGGATTGACTGGCGATAATGCCCTTGACGGTGCTCAGATCGGCTTCGAGCGCACGCTTGAGGATGTCGCGGCCCTCTGCCAGCTTTTCGACCTGGCCGGCAACCATCACATCGATGCTCGAGCGGCTTTCGGCCAACTTGGCGAGATCGTCTTCGAGCGCCTTCGAAAGGGTTGAACGGTCTTCGGCGAGCTTGTTCATGTGATCGGAGACAACGCCCCGCACAGCCTGCAGGTCGCTCTCCAGTGCCCGCGACAACTGGCCACGGTCTTCCGCCAGCTTTTCGGACTGGCCGGCGATGACGCCCTTGATAGCGTTCAGGTCCGATTCCAGCGCGCGCTTGAGGATGTCGCGGCCTTCGGCCAGCTTCTCGACCTGGCCGGCAACCAGCCCATCGATGCTCGACCGACTTTCGGCCAGCTTGGCAAGATCGTCTTCAAGCGTCTTCGAAAGCAGGCTGCGATCATCGGCGAGCCTGCCCGAATGATCGGCGATCAGGCTCCTGAGGTCGGACAGGTCGTTATCGAGTGACTGGGAAAGCCCACTGCGGTCTTGCGCCAATTTCGCCGAATGGGCCTCGATGAGGCCATTGATGCCGGCAATGTCGGCTTCCAGCGCACTGGCGAGTATGGCGCGGCCCTCGGCGATCTTTTCGACTTGACCGGCGACGAGGCCGTCGATGCTGGCGCGACTCTCTGCCAGTTTGCCGAGGTCGGCCTCGAGCGCGCGCGAAAGGATGCTGCGGCCTTCGGCGAGCTTGCCGACATGCCCGGCAACCATTTCATCAATTATCGTGCGGGCTTGCACGAGTTTTCCAGAGTCTTCGTTCAAGGCCTGGGCAAGCCTGTTGCGACCCTCTTCAAGGCTTTCGAGATGGCTGCCCAGCGAAGCGTCGATCGCTGCGCGCGATTCGTTGACCTTGCGCAGATCCTCTTCAAGGGCGCGCGAGATCAGGCCGCGGCCTTCGGCTAGCTTCTGCACCTGGTTAGCCACCGCTGCGTCGATTTCGGCGCGACCTTCGGCGAACTTCGCCAGATCGGCCTGCATTGCCGCCGCCATCCGGTCGCGGCTTTCGGAAAGCTTGCGGCTGTGGTTCTCGACGGCTTCCTCGATGCCGGCGCGAGCATCGGCAAGCCGCTCGATGTCCGTATCGAACGAACGCGATACGACATGGCGCGCCGCTTCCATGCGCCCGGCGAAATCGCCGGCGCGGGCTTCAAGCATGGTCGAGGTCGATGAAATGATGTCGGCCATGTCGGCGCCGATCTGGGTCTTGCCCTGATCGATCATCGCCGACAGCGTCTCCTTGCTATCCTGGAAGGTGTGGGCGATTTCGCGGGCGCGCTCGACCAGCGTCTCGTTGATCTGGCGTGCGCGAGCCTCCAGCGCGGCGTTGAGCTTCTGCGTGCCGGTGTCGAGCGCCTCGGCGCGGGTCTGGAACTCGCTGATCAGCGCCTGGCCACGTTCGGCAAGCGTCCGCTCGATGCCGTTGAGGCTGGCTTCGAATTCCGAATTGAGTGTGCGGGCGGCACCGCCGAGCAGCGACACCATGCCGCTCGTGCGGTCGTCGAGCAGGTCGGTCAGTGACCGCGTCAGGCCATCGGTGGTGTCCGTCAGCTTGGCGATCCGGGTGTCGAGCAGGCTGGCGAAGGCCTCGCCCGACGTCGACAGCCGATCGGTGATCGATTCGAGCCGGCCTTCCACCGAATCGAAGATCGACATCGAGCTTCCGTTGATCCTGTCGATCAGCGTGTCGCCGGATTCGTTGATCGTCATCGACAGCTTGGTCGAGGCGTTGAGAATGCTGTCGCGAATGATATCGCTGGCGGCGTTGATCTCGTCTTTCAGTGTCTCGTGGGCGCCGGTGATCGAGGCGCGCACGCGCTCGGCATGGGTGACGACCGCTTCGCGCTCGCTGCCCAGCCCGTCGACCAGCGAGCGGATGCGGGACTCGTTCTCTGAATAGGAGCGCTCGATCTGGTTCACCTCGCTGTGGACCAGCGTTTCGAGCTCGACGGCACGCGCAAGCGTGCGTTCGATGCCTTCGCCCATGGCTGCCACCTCGCGGCGAACCGCTTGGCCGATCATCATGACGCGATCCTGGGCAAGATTTTCCGGCTCGGCCAGACGGAAGGCCACCTCGGTCATCGACTGCGCGGCAAGGCGCATCTCCTGAGCGCGGCGAATCATCACTGCGAATGCCCAGAACAGGATGACGGGCACGATTGCCGCGACCGCCAGGCCGATCAGCTCCGGACGAGCGAAAAACTGATCGAAGGTGCGGATGTTCCAGATGCCAGGTCCGAACAACAGGTTCGCAAGGCCGCCAGCGCCGGCGATCCAGGCCAGCGAAACGAAAGCCACGACCCAGTAGATCGTGTTCGAGGCGCGCCGATTGAGGGTGTGCAGGAGCGTCTTATAGTCTTTTTGACGATCGTCGTTGGCCGGCGAGAAAGCTGCCGGCTGCGAGCCATTGCGCGTTGCGACAGGACGCAACTCAGCCGGCTTGGCCTTTGGCGCGGGATTTGCGATCTGGCTTTGATTGGCGGCAGGTGCCGCGTTCTGGGTCTGGTCCGGGGCAGGCGCTTCGTTCTGGCTGCGACCTTCGCGCGCCAGCTCGTCGGCGGCTTGCGATATTTGCGCTTCGAGATCTTCCATGGATGCAGCCATGTCGAAGTCGCCGCCGGCATCGCCGCTCAGATCGATATCAAGTGCCTTTTCAAGTTCCCTGGCTACGTCGCTGTCGAGCGTTCTTGTCGTCGTTGGTTTCTTCGCCATGCCTTCGCTACCCTGTACAAGCTGCCGCGGGACTTATGGTTCTGCTTATTGATTCTGCCTAGCGTGTCCCGCGCAGGAGGCTGAAAATGGACCTGTCGTATCGTAATGACACAGCCGGGTAAAGAAAACATGCATTCCGCCCGATACGTAAAACTTTAAATATAAGGTTAACACAGCCGTGATTCCGGCGCCGTTATCGCGACATTTTTCCGGGCCAATCATTAACCCGTTGTCCACCGGATACGCCTAGTTTTTGCGGCGGTCGAAGAACGGAGTCTCAAAGTGATACGTGGCGAAAACGGCATTGCCTTCTCGATGCCCGGCGGCGACGTGTCGGGGACAGCCGGGGCGCGGCCGATCGACCTGGCGCATCTTGCGCGCCAGACGATGGGCGATCGGAGCCTCGAGCAGGAGGTGCTGGCTCTGTTCGTGCAGCAGGCGCTGTCGGTGCGCGACAAGATCGTCGATGCGGATGTCAGGCAGCGGCTGCTATTGGCACACGGGCTCAAAGGCTCGGCGCGCGGGGTCGGCGCCTTCGCCATTGCCGATTGCGCCAGCGCGATCGAATGCCGGCCCGAAGACGCCAGCACGCTGAAGCGGCTTGGCTCGCTGATCGAAGAAGTGCGCGACTTCGTCGCCGCCATCAGCCGGTAGCGCTTATTCCCAAAACGCCACACAGCGGCGCTTTGGCGCCGCAGTTGACTTGTCCGGCAGAGTGATTATGTCGGCTCAGACTCCCTTCAGGTGACAAATGACCAAGCTGACCTTCATCGCCCATGACGGCACGCATTTTGACGTGGATGCCGAAAACGGCTCGACCGTCATGGAAAATGCGATCCGCAATGCGGTGCCGGGAATAGAAGCGGAATGCGGCGGCGCCTGCGCCTGCGCGACCTGCCATGTTTATGTCGACGAAGCCTGGACGGCGGAGGTCGGCGAGCCGGAAGCCATGGAAGAGGACATGCTGGATTTCGCCTACGAGGTCCAGCCGAACTCGCGGCTGTCATGCCAGATCAAGGTGCGCGACGCCCTCGACGGGCTGGTCGTGCGTGTGCCGGCCCGCCAGGGCTGAAGCCGATTTTTGCGGCTGCCGCTTGGCAGCGGACCAATGGTCATGCAGTGTCGCGCCGTTTTCCCATAAAGGCGCATGCTTCATGACCGCTATCACCAAGACGGACGTACTCATTGTCGGGGCAGGGCCTATCGGCCTGTTTGCCGTATTCGAGCTCGGCCTCTTCGACATGAAGTGCCATCTGATCGACATACTCGACCGGCCCGGCGGGCAATGCGCCGAACTCTACCCGGAAAAGCCGATCTACGACATTCCGGCTTGGCCCTCGATCTCGGCGCAAGGCCTGGTCGACAAGCTGCTTGAGCAGATCGCGCCGTTCAAGCCCGAATTCACCTATAGCCGCATGGTTTCGAGCCTGGAAAGGCTGGACGACGGCAGCTTCCGCGTCATTACCGACGAAAACGAGGTGTTCGAAACCAAAATTGTGGTGATTGCCGCCGGCGGCGGTTCGTTCCAGCCGAAGCGGCCGCCGATTCCAGGCATCGAACCCTATGAAGGCAAGAGCGTGTTCTACTCGGTGCGCCGGATGGAGGACTTTCGCGGCCATGACCTCGTCATCGTCGGCGGCGGCGATTCGGCGCTCGATTGGACGCTGAACCTGCAGCCGGTCGCCAAGAGCGTGACGCTGGTGCACCGGCGGCCCGAATTCCGCGCAGCGCCCGACAGTGTCAACAAGATGTATGCCATGCAGGAGATGAAGCAGCTGGAATTCCAGGTTGGACAGGTGACTGGCCTGACCGGCAGCGACGGCCAGCTAGTCTCGGCCACGATCAAGGGGCCGGAGGGCGATGTCGAAGTGCCGTGCACGCGGATGCTGCCGTTCTTCGGCCTGACGATGAAGCTCGGCCCAATCGCCGAATGGGGGCTCAACCTCCACGAGAACCTGATCCCGGTCGACACCGAAAAATTCCAGACGTCGGTTCCCGGCATCTTCGCCGTCGGCGACATCAACTGGTACCCCGGCAAGCTGAAGCTGATCCTGTCGGGCTTCCACGAGGTCGCCTTGATGGCGCAGGCAGCCAAGCGCATCATCAGCCCCGGCGAGCGCATCGTATTCCAGTATACGACCTCGTCGACCAGCCTGCACAAGAAGCTCGGCGTGGTCGACTGAAGCTCGCCGGATTTCGCCGGACAGGTCTATTCGGCCAGGGTTGGGGCCACAGCCTCGGCATGGCCGCGAAGCGTTTTCTCCGGCATCAGCCAGAGCGTGATGAGCGACAACAGCAAGATCGCGGCCGCGGCAAGAAAGATCATCACGAACGGCATGGCCGAGGCGATATGGCCGGCCGGCTGCGTGCCTTCGCTGGCCAGCGGCAGCCCGTAACCAAGGGCGACGGCACCGAGCATAGCGACGCCAAGCGCGCTGCCCAGCGAGCGGAGGAAGGTGAGAACGCCGGTCGCCACGCCAAGGTGCATACGATCGACGGCGTTCTGGACCGAGACGGTGGCAACCGGAAAGGTCGTGCCTGTGCCCAGGCCTACGCAGGTCGTCAACACCTCGACGAGCAACAGTGAGGCATGCCCGGCGACCAGGCTGAGCACGCCGAGGCACAGGATCGAGAAAACAGTTCCGATCATGGCAATGCGTTTATAGTGAAAAAAGCGCGGGATCATTCGCGCGCTGAAGGTCGCACCGGCCACCGTGCCGAGCATCAGCCCAAGCAACGCGGTGCCCGATTGACTGACTGACAGGCCGACGACCGACTGCAGGTAGACCGGCAGATAGACCGACAAGCCGACATTGGCGGCCTGCAGCAGGAACATCGACAATGTGCCGGCGAGAACGATCGGATTGCCGAGCACTTCGAGCGAGATCAGCGGTTCGGCCGCGCGCATGAGTCGCAGCGCGAACGCGCTCCAGAACACCGCCGAGCAGGCGAGCAGTCCAAGGATTTCAGGCGACAGCCACGGATACTCGCTGCCGCCCCAGTTCAAGGCAAGCAGCAGCAGCGAGGTGGCCGCGACCAGAAGCAGCGCGCCGAGGCCGTCGATGCGGTGATGTTTTGCGGCGATCGGCAGCTTCTTGAGCGGGTTGTTGATGATCGCCATGGCCAGCAGGCCCAGCGGAATGTTGATCCAGAAGATCAGCGACCAATGCAGATGTTCGGCGAAGGTGCCGCCGAGCAGCGGCCCGGCGATGCTGGCGACGGCCCATGTGCCCGAGATCCAGGCGGCGTATCGGGCCCGCTCGCGCGGCGGCACGAGGTCGCCGATCACGGTCTGCGTCAGGGCGAACAGACCACCGCCGCCGGCGCCCTGGATCGCCCGGCCGACAACCAGGACCAGCATGTTGGGGGCCGTGGCGCTGACCAGCGAACCGGCGAGAAAGATCAGGATTGCAGCATAGACGGTCGGCCGGCGACCATAAATATCGGAGATCTTGCCGTAGAGCGGCGCCACGGCGGTCGCGGTCAGAAGATAGCCGGTCACGATCCATGGCAGATATTCGGCATGCCCGAGCAGACGTGCCATCGTCGGCATCGCCGGCGCGACGATGGTCTGGTCGAGCGCCGCCAGCAGCATCGACAAAAGCACGCCGCCGATGATGGCGTTTTTCTCGGTTTCGGTCAGCGGCGCGCTGGTTTCCACCATCGTTTGCTTGTCGACAGCCTGGTCCATATCCGTTCATCCATTATGCCTGCGTGCACGTCCGCGACGGGCTGGGAAGCATCTAGTACGCCGATTGGCGTTTGCCGGAGGCTGATCCCTGCGAACCTGGCATATGTCGTTCGCTATAGGCCGATTTCGACAGCGGCTCGAAAGTTTTCCGAAGCTGGCACTATGTTTCGGCAAAATTGGCTTTGTCCGACGACGCGGAGTTCAGCCGGGAGCGAGCCGGCCGTTCTCAATGCGCTCGATGCGATAGTGCAAAAGCCGCAGGATGCGGCTTTGGAAATTGGCGCTTTCGACGCGATCGAAGCGCATCTGGTCCTGGTCGTGTTTGGCAAGCATGGCCGCAGTGATTTTTGCGGCTTGGGCCTTTGCCAGTTCGCAGGTCTTTTCCGGGTAGCTCGCCTTCAAGGCGTCTTCTAGTTCGCGGCCGTGGTTCTTGGCAATCTCGACGTGGCGTTCCTCATGGCGCTTGATGTCGGCGGACAACGTATCCCAGAACAGCCTGACGCCGGCATCGGCTTTGCGCGGGCGGCGCCACTCAGGAAGGATGACCTTGACCTTGACGGTGACGACAGCGTCGGCAATCCAGCACGAGCCCGGCTTTTGCGCATAGCTGACGCGGGTGGTGAACGCCATCTGGGTAGCTCCCGGATGCCGCGACCCGGTGCTTTTCACCTGAGGCCCGAGTTTCGACAGCTGGGTCTCGATGTCGTCGAGCGTCCTGCCGCCGATCGGGAAATAACTATATGTCTTGACGAGAGTTGCAGCGCCGGCCGGGAATGCGGTCAGAGCGAGCATCAGGGCGCAAAGGAGGGATCGTTTCATCGTGTTGCCTCTTTCCCCACCTTGCTTTACCGCCGTCCTCGGCGCAACGGAATTGATCCCCCGCCACGCCGCGGGATCGAACATGGTTGATGGGCAATGATGACAGGGCGATGGCAGTTGGCGCACGGACGCCATCTCGACCTTGACGGCAAGGCCGTGATCGTCGGCATCCTCAACATCACGCCGGACAGTTTTTCCGACGGCGGCCTGTTCGATGCGCCGGAAAAAGCAGTGGCCCAGGCGCGCCGCATGGTCGAGGAGGGGGCCTCCGTCATCGACATCGGCGGAGAATCGACACGTCCCGGGGCGTCTGCGGTCTCCGCAAAGGAAGAGCAGGCTCGCATATTGCCGGTCATCGAGGCGCTCGCGACGTCTGGCGGAACGCTGATCTCGGTCGATACCTATCGCGAGGATACGGCCCGGCTTGCCGTCCAAGCCGGCGCGCATATCGTCAATGACGTCTGGGGCCTGCAGCGCGAACCGGGCATTGCCCGCGTCGCGGCCGAAACCGGCGCTGGCCTTGTCGTCATGCACACGGGACGGGACCGGCAGAAACTGCCCGACGTGATTGCCGATCAGCTCTTCTTCCTCAGGAAGTCGCTGGAAATCGCGCGGCGGAGCGGTGTTGCCGACGATCATATCGTGCTCGATCCGGGCTTCGGCTTCGCCAAGGAGACGGCCGCGGAAAATCTTGACCTGATGGCACGGTTTTCCGAACTTCATGCGCTGGGTTTTCCACTGATGGCCGGCACATCGCGAAAGCGCTTTATCGGCACAGTCACCGGCCGCGACGCAGCCGCAAGAGGCGCCGGGACCGCGGCCACCAGCGTCATCCTGAGGCTCAAAGGCGCGCATCTCTTTCGCGTCCACGATGTCGCAATCAACGTGGATGCGCTGGCCATCGCCGATGCTATGCTGGCACGTGAGATCGGGGAAAGCTGAGCCAATGTATGTCATCCGCATGAAGAACTGCGCCTTCTTTGCCCGGCACGGTGTGCTGGACGAAGAAGAGACGCTCGGCCAGCGCTTTTATGTCGATGCGGCACTCACGGTGGATCCCGGGCGGGCGCTGGTCGAGGATTCCATCGAGGACACCGTCAATTACGGCATCGCCTTTGCGGTCATCGAGAAGATCATTACCGGCGAACGGCGCTTTCTGATCGAAGCGCTGGCGCTCGAAGTGGCGAGGGCGCTGACGGCGCGGTTTCCGCAGATCAAAAAGGCCGAGATCACCGTGCGCAAGCCGAACGCCCCGGTGCCGGGTGTGCTCGATCATGTCGAGGTGACCGTTGTCTGGCCAGAATAGTAACAACAACAACACCGTCTATCTCAGCCTTGGCGGCAATCTCGGTGATCCGGCGACGTCGATGGCTGCGGCACTGGGCATTCTGGATGCCAACGAGAGAACGCGCGTCGTTGCCGTTTCGTCGCTCTACCGCACGCCGCCCTGGGGCAAGCTCGATCAGCCGGATTTCCTCAATGCTGCGGCCGAAATCTCGACCGCGCTCGCGCCACGGGCTTTGCTCGACCTTTGCCTCGACGCCGAGCGAAAACTGAAGCGGGTGCGCGAGGAGCGCTGGGGTCCACGCCTGATCGATATCGACATTCTGGTGTTCGGCGACCGCATCATCCACGAGACCGGACTGGAGGTGCCGCATCCGCGCATGCTGGAGCGCGCCTTCGTGCTGGCGCCGCTGGCAGAAATTGCGCCGGAGCTTGTGGTCGACGGCAAGAGCGTATCGGAGCGGCTGGCCGCCGTCGACACATCGGGCATTGAACGGCTGCCGTCAGGCCGGGATTGGTGGAAAACCTGACGCTGCCGCCATCGGTGCCTGAAATCAGCCGGAGAACCCACCTCCGTCGAGGAACATTTGTTCGTCCGGTGTCGTCTCGCGGCCAAGCATCCTGTTTCGATGCGGAAAGCGGCCGAAGCGCTGGATGATGTCGCGATGCTCGATCGCATATTTCAGATAGATCGGGGCTTTGGCGGCGGTAAGCTCTACCGATTTGAGCTGATCGGCGAGGTCCTCCGAATGCTCATAGGGCAGATAGAGAAAAACGCGGAGCTCTTCGTCGAGTGCCAAGTCATGGCCGGCAGCGATCGCTTTCCCGGCGAAATGCCGCGCCAGCGGGTCCGTGGCGTACATGTGGCCGGTGGCGCGAAAGCAGTTTCGCGGAAACTGGTCGAGCAGGATCATCAGTGCCAGCGACCCTTCGGCGTGTTCGGACCAGCCGTCGCATTCGCGGCGGGCGGCGGCAAAGTGCAGATCGAGAAACCGGGTGCGGAAGTCGGCATCAAAGGCGTCGTTCTTCTCGAACCACGCGTCCTCCCCGGCGTCGCGCCAGAATCTGGTGATGGAGACAGCGCGGTCGTCCAGTTCGTTCATCATTCGCGTCTTTCCAACGTTTAATCGGCCGGTTCGGATTTCTGCAGCACGCCGGCGGTCTCCTCGTTGAGCGCCTGGCCCACGCGCCGTGGCGTGCTGAGCGGCGTCGGGATGGGGGTGCCGATATTGCCTTTGAGGAAGCGCCGCCCGGCGCGGATGCCTTCTGCCTGTTGAAGTTCGAAACGGGCAGCATCGCGGCGGCGGACGTCCTCGACTACTTCGGCGACCTCTTCCGGATCGACGCCGAGAGCTTCCAGTGTCGAGCCGCCGAAGACAAGCGCCGATTCGAACGTCTCGCGGAGCTGATAGTCGACGCCGGCACGAATGAGCTGCAACGCCGTGCCGCGGTCGAAAGCCCGCGCCAGCACTGTCAGCAACGGAAACTCCGCCTTGATGAGCTCGGCGATGCGCACGGCGGCATCGGGCTTGTCAACGCAGATCAGCACGGCGCGTGCGCGCCCGGCTCCCGCGGCACGCAGGATGTCCAGCCGCGTGCCGTCGCCGTAATAGACCTTGAAGCCGAAATCGGCCGCCGCCTGGATCATCTCGACCTCATTGTCGATGATCGACACATCAATCCCGCGCAACAAAAGCGGCTGGCTGGCGATCTGGCCGAACCGGCCAAAGCCGATGATCAGCACGCTGCCGGTCAGGCCTTCGGCGACATCGACGCCTTCAAGCGACTGCTCGTCGCGTGGCGTCAGATACCGCAATGCTATGATCGCTAAGGGCGTCAGCACCATGGAAATGATGACGATGGCGGTCAGCATCGCATTGGCCTGGCTATCGATGATACCGACAGCCGCCGCTGCGGAATAGAGGACGAAGGCGAATTCGCCGCCTTGCGCCATGAAGACCGCGCGCTCGAGCGCTTCCCGGTGGCCGGTTTTGAGAATGCGGGCGACGATATAGATGCCGATCGCCTTCATCATCATGTAGGCGACGACATAGATGGCAATGAGCTGCCAGTTGACGACGACCACATGCAGGTCGAGCGACATGCCGACGGCGAGGAAGAACAGTCCGAGCAGAATGCCGCGGAATGGTTCGATGTCGGCCTCCAGCTGATGGCGGAAGGTCGATTCCGACAAAAGCACGCCGGCCAGGAAGGCGCCCATGGCCATCGACAGGCCGGAAAGCTGCATGGCGAGCGCCGACCCAAGCACGACCAGAAGGGCGGCTGCGGTCATCACCTCACGGGCGCGCGCATCCGCCAGGATACGGAAGAACGGATTGAGCAGATAGCGTCCTGCAAGCACCAGCCCGACGATCGCGGCAAGGCCGATGCCGACCTCCGTCAACCGATCCGACAGGCTCATATCGGCGCCGCCCGGCGCGAGGAAGGCGATCAGCGCCAGCAGCGGCACGATGGCCAGGTCTTCCAAAAGCAGGACCGAAACGATGCGCTGGCCCTTGGGCGTGGCCAGTTCGCCGCGTTCTTCCAGCAATTGCATGACGATTGCCGTCGAGGTGAGCACGAAACCGGCGCCGGCGACGAAGGATTGCGCGATAGGAAAACCTCCCGCCAGCCCGACGCCGGTCAGCAGGACCGCGCAGACGCCGACCTGCAGCGCGCCAAGCCCGAAAATCTCGCGGCGCATGCCCCATAGCCGTGACGGCTGCATCTCCAGCCCGATGATGAACAGAAACATGACGACGCCGAGTTCGGCGACATGAAGAATGGCTTCCGATTCGGAAAAGATGCGCAGCCCGAACGGACCGATCACGACGCCGGCCGTCAAATAGCCGAGGATGGAGCCAAGTCTGATGCGCCTGAAGATCGGCACCGCAACGACGCCGGCGGCGAGCAGCGCCACCACCTGGATCAGATCGCTGTTCGATGCTTCTGCCGCCATGCCTGCCGTTCCGCTCTCTTGCAACAAGCGGCCAAGATAGGGGCTACGGGGCGGATCGAACAGTGCGAATCCGGCGCGTTGTGAAGGCGATATTGCAGGCGCACTGAATAGGATAATGGGCTCCCGGGCGTTGCTTGTTCCAGCAATCCGGCGCTAAGGACGCCCGGCTTCGGCCAGTGAAGGGCGAGCGACGATCAAGTCGCGGCCCTTTCAGGCGGTGACAACCAAGTATCAGGGCGGCACGACAGCAGCCGAGGCCTGCAAGGCCTATGACGAGGTGACTGCCGCGATCAAAGCCTGAGCGCCCAGTTGCATGTCAAAGAGGGCGGCGCCGTTTGGCTGCCGCCTTTTTTCATGCCGGGGGCTCAGTTCGGAGAGATGGAGCCAACTTCTACCGCATCGACCCGCTTCAACTTCATGCCGATGACCGGGACCAGCTGCTGGTCGACGCGCACGGCAACGGTCACCGTCATTGAATTGTCGTCGGGGACAAGCGCCTGCATAACGCCGCGCAACTGATTGCGATTGATGGTGAAAACCACCTTGTGCGCATCGACGACATTGCCGCCGATAATGTCGAGGCCGGAGCCGGCGGCCCCGCCCATAAAGCTGCCCTTGTAGCCCTGCCGGCCCTTGTGTTCGATCGTTGCCGACATCTGCTGGGTGAACATGCCTACCCGGCAGCCGCCGTCGAGCGACATGCCGACCTTGCCGTCAGGCGTCGAGCCGATGAAGCTGCAGGTGAACTTTGTGCCCTTGTATTTGCCGGCAACGATTTCCCCGGGGCCGACCCATTTGCCTTCGACCGACCGAAAGAACTGCTTGTCCGGTTCCGCCGCCGAGGTCTTTCCGGCAATGCCGACGGTTGCGACAAGCGCGAGCGCCACGGGCAGCCCGCTGGACAGAATAACGCTTTTCATCGACGACACCCGGCAACAAAGAGACTGGTTTGGACGCTTCCGACCATGGACAAGATTGGTTAATGCTTTGTCACCCCAAGGCAATAGTCATGTTCCGGAAGCGGATGTTTCTTTTTCTTTCTTTGCTGCAAAGGAGGTCAGCGCGGAGAGGAAATCGCCCAATCCGGGGCGCCTGACCGCGTAAAAGGGCAGGGGCCTTGCGGTTTCCATCGCTGCAATGCCGATGCGCGCAGTCATCATGCCGTTGACGACGCCTTCGCCGAGCTTGGCCGAGAGCCGGGCGGCAAGGCCGTGGCCGACGATCTGCTGGACGAAACTGTCGCCGACGGCGATCGACCCGGTGACCGCGAGATGGGCCAGAACGCTGCGCGCCAGGCGAAAAAAGCCAAGCGTGCCGGGGCGGCCGCCATAAAGCTCCGATAGCCGGCGAATCAACCGGCCGGCTTCGAACACGACATAAGCGACGTCGACCAGCGCGCGGGGGCTGACCGCGGTCACCAGGGAGACGCGCTTCGCCGCTTCGAGGATCATCACCCTGGCGCGGGCATCGAGCGGGCCGAGTATCTCGGTCTCGGCCAGCCGCACCAGATTGCCGCCGTCAATGATCTCGCCGCGCAATTCGGCCAGCGAGCGCCTGCCGGCCGCGGTTTCAGGCTTGGCCGAGACAAAGACCGACAACTCGTCGACCACGGCGCGGGCGGCCTTCGGATCGTCACGGGCAATCGCATCGAGCGCCCGCTTCTGCAACTTTTCGACCTCGGCAAGGCGGGCAATCGCCATGAATTCGCGCACGAGGATGATCAGAAGCGCCAGGATGGCGATCGCGGCCATAGCGGCAGCCAGCCAGCCCAGCCACTCGGCGCGCTCGAACAGGTCGCGAATCAGCTGGTCGGTCCAGAGGCCGACGGCGAGCGAAACCAGAACGCCCAGCGCGCCGAAGAACAGGCTGCCAAGCGGCGAACGTTTTCGCGGCGCAATCGCCGGCGGCGGTTCGGCAGCGACGATATCAGGCTCGTCGAAGACGTCGATCTCCGCCGGTGTGACCACGGCAAGATCCGCCGTCACGGTACGCGGCTTTCGCGCCGGCGCGGCCTCGGACGCAGCATGGTGAGCCGTCGAATCTTCCTTCTGCTGGGGCTCCGGCTCTATGCGAAAGGCCGCCGGTCTGCGGGGCGCACTCATGCGAGATGATCTCCGATCAGGAACTGCAGCGCGCGGTCGAGCCTGATATGCGGCAGCGACAGCGTCACACCCTCGGCGGTGCGCTCGAGTTTCGGCGGGCGAAAGCGCACGAAGCGGATCGCGGGGTCGTCATTGTTCTGCGGGCGGGTCGATTCGGAAACGTCGAACACCGCATCAACTTTCTCCGGCAAGTCACCGGGAAATATGGCTGTTTCGGTCTTTCCGTCAAAGGTTTTGCCATCGATTTTTTCGCCGCGCAATGGCGTGCCGATAATGACCGGCAAAGTCTCGCGGCCCTGCTTGACCGTGCCTTCCCGGGTCGCGCGCATGGCAGCCATAGCGACGACGTCGACGTCGGCGCCGGTGAAATTCGCCCGCGCCACGGCTCGGTCGGCTAGCCGCCGCACGATCGCCTGCAGCCGGTCGTGGCTTTCGTGGTGCAGATGGTCGGCCTTGGTCGCGGCCACCAATATGCGGTCGATACGCCTCGAAAACAGGTCGGTCAGGAAGTTGCCCCGGCCGGGCCGGAAACAGGACAGGATTTCGGTGACCGCGCGCTCCAGATCGGCCATCGCACCGGGGCCGGCATTCAATGCCTGCAATGCGTCGATGAGCACGATCTGGCGGTCGAGACGCGTGATGTGTTCGCGAAAGAACGGCTTGACGACATGCGTCTTGTAAGCCTCGTAGCGCCGCTCCATCATAGCCTGCAGCGATCCCGAGCGGGCGCGCCGGCCGCCCAGATTCGGCAGCGGCGCGAAGGTGAGAGCGGGCGAGCCTTCAAGATCGCCGGGCATCAGGAAGCGGCCGGGCGGCAGGGTCGAAAGCGCCCGCTCGTCAAGTTTGCAGGCCTTGAGATAGGCGGCGAAGCTCTCGGCGAGACGGCGCGCCGTCATCTCGTCGGCGTCGGCGTTGGGGTCGACGGAGGCGGAGAGCGCCTGCCATTCCCGCGAAAGATCGACACGCACCGGCAACACGGCCATCTCGAAGGCCTCACGCGAAAAATCGGCGTAGGACTTGCCGAGCAGCGGCAGGTCGAGCAGCCATTCGCCGGGATAATCGACGATGTCGACCGACAATTTGCCGGCGGAAAACATGCGGCTCCAGCCAGAGGCCGATTCGTATTCGATGGTCAGCCTCAGTTCGGAAATCGCACGCGTCGAATCCGGCCAGACGCGGTCGTCGACAAGAGCCGCGATGTGATCCTCGTACTGGAAGCGTGGTACGGCGTCGTCCGGCTGCTCTTCGAGAAAAGCGCGGGCGATGCGCCCCGATTTTTGTGCCTCAAACAGCGGCAAGCGTCCGCCATGGACCAGATTGTGCACAAGGGCCGAGATGAACACCGTCTTGCCGGCGCGAGACAGCCCGGTCACGCCAAGACGCAGTGACGGAGCGAAAAGCCCGGCAGCGCGGCCTGACAACGTATCCAAGGCAATCTTCGCCTCGTCGGTAAAAGTCGTCAGCGATGATGCCAAATCTGTTCTCGCGGGCCGGTCAGGATCCGATATAGGCTTTGATGCGCGGCTTTGAAATGGCCTCAGATATCGGCAGGCGTCAGGAAGGCTTCGAGATAGCCGGTGCCTGGCGCAGCCTCGGCAAGTCTGCCGTTGAACCGGACCACCGCAAGTGCGGAGGTCGGGAAGCCGTGGTTCAGCATGGCCCGCGCGGTCTCGTCGCCGTCGCCTGAGAGCGCCATGGCGAGATCCTCAATCATCGGATTGTGGCCGATGACGAGCAAGGCATCCAGCCCGCCATTCTGCCGGATGGCAGTGAGGTATGCGGCGGCATCGTCGCTGTAGAGGGTGTCACAGAACAGCACCCGGCCCGTGTCCGTATGGCCAGCCAAGCTTTCCAGCGTCTGGCGGGCGCGCCTGGCGCTTGAGCAAAGGGTGAGGGCCGGTGCATATTTGCGCGAACGCATCAGCACGCCCATCGCTTCGGCATCGGCGAAGCCGGATGGATCGAGCGGGCGGTCGAAGTCAGCCACGCCAGGCAGCGCCCAGCCGGCCTTCGCATGCCTCAGGAGGTAAAGTCTGATCACCGGGTCCCCGTTGTGCCGGGCACCGAACCCGTCAGCACGCCGCAGGATTTGCCATCAGAAGAGCTCCGTGCGCAATGGCAAGCACCCCTCAAGCATAGCGAATCATGTACGGATTCGGTCGTATTCTTCGCAAAAAGGGCATCGCCGATGCTGGTTTGTCCGAGACTAACAATTGCGTGAAACTGTTGTCGATTGACCTTGTGCAGCTTTCGGTCCGCGAATATATAGGCGCCAAATTTGGGGTTTGTTGGGTGAGTCGAATGAACGACATCGTTACCGCCGATTACGTGCCCTCCGAAGACGAGCCGTTCATGAACGAGCGGCAGAAATCCTACTTTCGCATGAAGCTCGTCACCTGGAAGAACGACATCTTGCGCGAAGCGCGCGAAACTCTCGAAATCCTGCAGCAGGAAAACGCCAACCACCCCGACCTCGCCGATCGCGCCTCCTCCGAAACCGACCGCGCCATCGAACTTCGCGCCCGCGATCGCCAGCGAAAACTCATCTCCAAGATCGATTCGGCCCTCCAGCGCCTTGACGAAGGCACTTACGGTTATTGCGAGGAGACGGGCGAGCCGATCGCGCTGAAGCGGCTCGACGCGCGCCCGATCGCCACCTTGTCGATCGAGGCACAGGAGCGCCATGAGCGGCGCGAGAAGGTCTACCGCGACGACTGAGTCGCCGGGAAAAACAGCGGCATCGGTAAAGCGTTCACAATGGCCGGTTTTCCGGCCATTTTCATTGGCCGTTCGCTATCGGCCTATCTTTTCTGATTGGACAACTCGCCGAGGAGCTTCGTCATCTCGTCGTCGAGAGAGGGCGATGCCTTCGCCACCGGCTTGCTCGGCGTTTGGCTGAAGCGTGGCTCGTCGAGGGAAACCTCCAGCTCCTTCATCAGCGCATCGTCAATCGACTCGTGCTGTGCCGGCGGCTCGTATCTTGCCGGGGAGTCCTGTCTTGCCGGCGGCTGCGCATGCCGCGAGGCATTGGCGTTGACGGATCCATAACTTGGCAACGGTGTGACGTTCGATGCCGGTTTCGGCGCCGGCGCCGGCATTGTTGCCGGCATCGTCGCCGTCTGGCGGGCTTGGACAGGGGTCGCGGTTACGCTTGCCGGCTGCGGTGGCGCTTGCCTCACCGGCGCGGCTGTGGTCGAAGCAGACCTTGCTGCCGGCTGGTGGCCGTTGTCTCCGGTCAATGCCGGGCGCCGCAACGCCGAGAGCCTGATGTCGCGCTCGACGACGACGTCGGTCGGACCACCGATCAAGAGCAGGTGCTCGATATCGTCACGGCGCACCAGCACCAGCCGCCGGTGACTGTCGACCGCTGTGGCATCCATGACAGCCAGCCGCGTCTTGCGGTTCCTGCCGCCGGCGACGAATGTCCCGAACGTCAGGCTGCGGATCAGCCTGATGATAAGAAGAATGATGAGCAGAAGGACAAGTACTGCAAACGTCCATAGGATTGCTGCGGCATAACCAGGACCCGCCACGCCATCCAGCCATTGCAGCATTGGTTCCCCCAAAATCAGCTTTCGAAGAGAAGCGACACTAGACTGTTGCGGCAGGCCACCGCAAGTTGCCTTTCACGCTTCGTGAACAGCTTGAAACGCCGGGAGCCGAACGGCGTCATTTTTAGCGGACATCTGCAGCCGGGCCTTTTCCCAACCCTGAGAATATGATTCAACCGACACCGGAATTCACGAGCAGGGGGCACATGGCCAAGGAAGCGCGCGGCGATTTCTATCCGGTACCTATCGTCGACCAGAACACGCGACCGGGAGCGGTCACCCGGCTCATCGTCTTCATCGTCGTCCTGACTGGGGCAGCGATCGTCTTCGGCCTTTTCCGCGAGCGCCTTGGCGATCCATTCCTGCTTGGCATGCTTGGCGTGCTGGCGATGATCGGCGTCGGCTTTCTATTCGCCACTGCGATCGGCTTCGTGCACATCACGCCGCGCTCGACAAGCGACGAACTGTCGAAAGCTTTCGTCGATTCGATGTCGCAAGGTCTCCTGGTCACCGACACCAAAGGCCGTATCATCTACGCCAACCGGACCTATGCCGATATGACGGGTGCCGAGTCGGCCGCCGACCTCAAGACCGTCGAAGGTTTGCTTTCAGACGTTCCCGAGGCCTCGGTGACCATATACCGGCTGGCGTCCGGCCTGCGGGACGGCCAGCCGGGCGACGGCGAGTTTCGGCTCGCGCAGTCCATTCGGCCAGGCGCCGAACCGGGCGCGCGCTGGTACCGCGTTCGGGCCCGCGCCTTCAGCGTTCCCGGCCAGCGGCTGCCCATGCTTGCCTGGCAGCTTGCCGATATCTCGCGGGAACGGGCCGAGCAGGAGCGGTTCTTTCTCGACCTCCAAAAGGCGATCGATCACCTCGACCATGCGCCGGCCGGTTTCTTTTCGGCCGACCAGGAAGGCCGCGTCACCTATATCAACGCGACTCTTGCGGAGTGGCTGGGCATCGACCTGGCCAGCTTCACTCCCGGCGCCATCACGCTGCCGGAGATCGTCGCCGGGGACGGCATGGCGCTGGTCCGTTCGGTCAAGGCCGACGCTGGTACCACGCGCAATGCCGTTATCGACCTCGATCTGACGACGATGACCGGCGAGGCGCTGCCGGTGCGCTTCATGCATCGTGTCTCGGCCAGCCGAGAGGGTCTCAACGGCCCGACTCGCACCATCGTGCTCAACCGGACGCAAGGCGAGGACGCTTCGGCCGACCTCCGCGCATCGGAAATACGCTTCACGCGGTTCTTCAACTCGACGCCGATGGCGATAGCCGGCGTCGACCATGCCGGCCGCATCCTGCGCACCAATGCGCCATTCCTGTCGCTGTTTTCCTCGGTCGTCGACCGCGACGCGGTCGATCGGCGTGTGCGGCTGGATACGGTGATCCACGAGCGCGACCGGCCGGCTTTCGCCGCGGCCTTTGAAAAGGCACGCCAGCAACAGGCTGACATCGAGCCGATCGATACGGTGCTGCCCGGCAATGAGGAGCGCCACATACGCTTCTACGTCAACGCGGTCGCAGACGGTACCGGTGGCGAGGGCGCCGAGGAATCGGCCATCGTCTATGCCGTGGAGACTACTGAGCAAAAGGCCCTCGAGGGCCAGATGGCGCAGAGCCAGAAGATGCAGGCGGTCGGCCAACTCGCCGGCGGCATCGCGCATGATTTCAACAATGTGCTGACCGCCATCATCATGGCCTCGGACCTGCTGTTGACCAACCACCGGCCGTCCGATCCGTCATTCCCGGACATCATGAACATCAAGCAGAATGCCAACCGGGCGGCCTCGCTGGTGCGGCAGTTGCTGGCCTTCTCGCGCAAGCAGACGCTGCGGCCGGAGGTGCTCAACCTGACCGACGTGCTCGCCGATCTCAGAATGCTGCTTGCCCGGCTGGTCGGCAACGATATCAAGCTCAAGATCGACCATGGCCGCGACCTGTGGCCGGTCAGGGTCGATATCGGGCAGTTCGAGCAAGTGGTGGTCAATCTGGTGGTCAATGCGCGCGATGCGATGCCGGCCGGCGGCGACCTCACGGTGCGCACCCGCAACGTCAGCGCCGGAGAGTGCAAGACCTTTTCCTACCGCGAACTTACTCCGGCCGACTATGTGCTGGTCGAGGTCGAGGACAGCGGCAGCGGCATCGCGCCTGATGTGCTGAAAAAGATCTTCGAGCCCTTCTTCACGACAAAGGAGGTTGGCAAGGGAACCGGACTCGGCCTGTCCATGGTCTATGGCATCATCAAGCAGACAGGCGGCTTCATCTTCTGCGATTCCGAAGTCGGCAAGGGATCCGTGTTCCGCATCTTCCTGCCGCGGCACATTGCGGAGGCAAGGAAGGCGGGCGAGGCTGGAGAAGTGCCGGCCGCCCCCGCCAAGATCGCCGACTCAGCCAAGGATCTGTCGGGCTCGGCCACGGTGCTGCTGGTCGAGGACGAGGACGCCGTGCGCATGGGCGGCATGCGGGCGCTGAAATCGCGCGGCTACACCGTCCACGAGGCGTCGTCGGGCGTCGAGGCGCTTGAAGTCTACGAAGCGCTCGGCGGCAAGGTCGACGTCGTGGTGTCGGACGTGGTGATGCCGGAAATGGACGGCCCGACGCTGCTTGGCGAATTGCGCAAACGGCAGCCCGACATCAAGTTCATCTTCGTGTCCGGCTATGCCGAAGACGCGTTCGCCAAGAACTTGCCGGCCGACGCGCATTTCGGCTTCTTGCCGAAGCCGTTTTCGCTCAAGCAATTGGCCACGATCGTAAAGGACATGCTGGAATCCTGACCGCTTCCAACGCTCCGCTTGCGCAATGTCGTGAGACTGCCATGATTGCAGGCGAAACGGGCGACGGGTTTTGGAAAGCATGCCGTGACGCCACACAACGAGGCTAGCAAAGGCGACTACGCAAGCACGGTGCTGCTGCCGGGCGACCCGCAGCGCGCTGAATGGATGGCGGAGACCTTTCTGGAAGCGCCGCGCTGCGTCAACCGCCGCCGCGGCGCGCTCGGCTTTACCGGGTTGTTTCGCGGCAAGCCTGTCAGCGTCCAGTCCACCGGCATCGGCGTCCCGTCATTCCTGGTCTACGTGCACGAGCTGCTGGATTTCTACGGTGCGAAAACGTTGATCCGCACCGGCACCTGCGGTGGCCTGACCGCCGAGACGGCGCTGCGCAGCCTGGTGATCGCACAATCGGTGCGTGGCGAAAATGCGGAGAGCGGCCAGGTTTTTGGGCTCTATCGTGCCGATGCCGGCCCCGATCCGGCATTTTTGGCCCAGGCGTTGGCCCGGGCTGCGGAACTCGGCATCGACCATCGGGCCGGGCTGACGATCTGCAGCGACATTTTTTATCATCCGCTGGGGCGCGAACGCTTTGCCGAAGCACAGGCACAGGGGGCGCTCGCCGTGGATATGGAAACCAGCGCACTCTACCGCATTGCGGCCGATTTCGGCGCCCGGGCGCTGTCGATCCTGACCGTCGTCGACAATGTGGCAACCGGCGAGCAGACCGACTATTCCGAACGCCAGGGCCTTTTCACCGATATGACCCGGCTGGCGCTCGACATGGCGGCGGAGAGCTAGGCGGCTTCTACTTCGGAGTAGGGAAGCTCGCCAGGTTCCGTACTTTTCAACGCTTCGTGCAGGTCGAGGCGGTAAAGGCGCCGTCTGGCTGCTTCATGATGATGTCGAAGGACGGGGTGGTTCCGCTTTCCAGCGTCGCTTGCGTAAGCGAGATCGAGTTGCCACCGCTGGTGTAGCCGCCCAGCGGACCCAGCCAGGTAATCACCCCGTCTGCATCCATCTGGTAGTTATAACTCTGCGGCGCGGTGCCGAAGCTAACCGGACCGCCATAGACGTTTCCCTTGATGGTAATGTCGCCGAGGCTGAGGAACATGCCCAGCAGATAGACTTCGCAATGATAGGAGCCGTCCGGCAGCTTGCCGTCGCTGAAGCCGGTGCGCGCTACGGTCGTCGTCGCCAGCAGAAGCATGGTGATGAAAATGCAAGACGTTCGGAAGGCCATGGCGTCGCTCGTTTAAGGGTTCGAACTTGCCCCATTTCGCTGCGGCGCTGCAATCCTCGCCAGTGCTCATATGATGCTGCTCAAAATTCGGGCATTTGCCTGTATATGAGTAAAACTTAGGCTGATACGAGTGATCTTTTCTCATTTCAAACCTGGCAGGCGAGGTTCATCTCCTGCGGCTAATACATTAACCGACTGACAGGGCTGGGAAATCTCAAACCCTCCGATCTTTCGCCGGTGATTGGCACAGCCGTTGCATGGTCTGTTCCGATGCAGTTAACCAGCTTGGGAGTTTAAAAGTATGAGGGGCAGTTTCTCGACAATAACAAAAATGTTTTCGGCCGGCGTGGTCACCGCCGGCCTGCTGATGAGCGTTCCCGCCAAGGCGGCCGACGACACCATCAAGGTCGGCATCCTCCATTCGCTGTCGGGAACCATGGCGATCTCGGAGACGACGCTGAAGGACGCCATGCTGATGCTCATCGAAGAGCAGAATGCCAAGGGTGGCCTGCTCGGCAAGACGCTCGAGGCGGTGGTCGTCGATCCGGCTTCCAACTGGCCGCTGTTCGCCGAAAAGGCGCGCGAGCTGATCTCCAAGGACAAGGTCGCGGCGGTGTTCGGCTGCTGGACCTCGGTGTCGCGCAAATCGGTGCTGCCGGTGTTCAGCGAACTCGACAACATCCTTTTCTATCCCGTCCAGTATGAGGGCGAGGAGAGCGAACGCAACGTGTTCTACACCGGTGCGGCGCCGAACCAGCAAGCCATTCCCGCGGTCGACTATCTGATGAGCGAGGACGGCGGTTCGGTGAAGCGCTGGGTTCTCGAAGGCACCGACTACGTCTACCCGCGCACCACTAACAAAATCCTCGAGGCCTATCTGAAGGCCAAGGGCGTCGCTGCGGAAGACATCATGGTCAACTACACGCCGTTCGGCTTCTCCGACTGGCAGACCGAAGTTTCGGCGATCAAGAAGTTCGGCTCGGCCGGCAAGAAGACCGCCGTGGTCTCGACCGTCAATGGCGACGCCAACGTGCCGTTCTACAAGGAGCTCGGCAACCAGGGCATCAAGGCCGAGGACATCCCGGTCATGGCCTTCTCGGTCGGCGAGGAAGAGCTTGCCGGTCTGGACACTGCGCCGCTGGTCGGCCATCTCGCCGCCTGGAACTATTTCGAGAGCGTCGACACGCCCGAGAACGCGAAGTTCATCGCCGACTGGCACAAATTCATCAAGAACGACAAGCGCACCACCAACGACCCGATGGAAGCCCATTATATCGGCTTCAACATGTGGGTGAAGGCGGTCGAGAAGGCCGGCACCACCGATCCGGACAAGGTAATCGACGCCATGGTCGGCGTCTCGGTGCCGAACCTGACCGGCGGTTATTCGACGATGATGCCGAACCATCACATTACCAAGCCGGTGCTGATCGGCGAAATCCAGGCCGACGGCCAGTTCGAAACCGTTTCGCAGACGCCCGGCCTGGTGATGGGCGACGAGTGGTCCGACTATCTGCCTGACTCCAAGGACCTGATCTCCGATTGGCGCGCGCCTCTGTCCTGCGGCAACTTCAACGTTGCCACCGGCAAATGCGGCGGCAAGGGAACCAACTGATCCTCCCGGTCTGTCCTCCCAGACCCGCAAGCCTCCGGGCAGGCTCCTCCTCCAGCCTGCCCGGAGGCGACATTCAATCTTCATGAGCCACCAGAAACCAATGATCCTGATCCGCGCGATTGGCCTGATGCTGCTCCTTCTCCTGGGGATGCTGCTGCCGTCGAACGCCAGCGAAGCAGATCTGCGCGTGGTCATCGCCAAATTCGCTACCGCCGCCAATTTTCCGGCGATAGAAGCCGTGGTGCGGGAGCTTGCGGCTTCCGGCGATCCGGCCGTAGAACGGCCGCTTGCCGCGCTTGCGGAGGGCAGCCTTTACGTGCGCAAGGCCGATTCACTGGTCTTTGTCGGCAAGGAGAGCGGCGACGGCATCGAGCTGCTCGATGCGCTTACCGGCGAAAGATCGGGCGAAGCTGCCAAGGCCGACATCACCAAGATCAAGGTCAACAACACGCTGCGCCGCGTTATCCGCGACGCGCTGGGCACACTGACGCTTGGCTCCAAGGATCCGGCCGTGCGCATTGCCGCCGCCGACACAATGTTCAAGACGCCGGACGCGGCAAACATCGAGCCGCTCGACACCGCGATCGCAAATGAGAGCGTGGCAAGCGTCAAGGCGCTGCTAGAACAGGCCCGCGCCGCGTCGATTCTCGTTTCCGACAGGCCGGAGGCCGACAAACTGGCGGCAATCGGGCTCATCGGTGCGCGCAGCGACCGCGATGCGGTGTCGCTGCTCACGTCGGTAGAGGCCAATTCCGAAGGTGCGGTGAAGGACGCGGCGACGGCTGCGATCGCCAACATCAATTCGACGCTGGCGCTGTGGGATGCCGGCCAGAATATCTGGTATGGCATATCGCTTGGATCGGTGCTGCTGCTGGCGGCGATTGGCCTGGCCATCACCTTCGGCGTCATGGGCGTCATCAACATGGCGCATGGCGAGATGGTCATGCTCGGCGCCTACACGACCTTCGTCGTGCAGGAGGTTATCCGCAATTCCTTTCCCGGCCTGTTCGACTGGTCGCTGGTCATCGCCCTGCCGCTGGCCTTCCTGGTGGCGGCGCTCGTCGGCCTTGTCATCGAGCGCGGGCTGATCCGCTTCCTCTATGGACGGCCGCTGGAGACGCTGCTGGCGACATGGGGTGTGTCGCTGATCCTGCAGCAGGCCGTACGCACCATCTTCGGGCCGACCAACCAGGAGGTAGGCAACCCGTCATGGATGTCCGGCTCGTTCAATATCGGCCAGCTTGCCGTGACCTGGAACCGGCTCTGGATCCTGGTATTCGCGCTCGGCGTGTTCGCGGTGCTGCTCTACGTGATGAAACGCACGCCCTGGGGGCTGCAGATGCGTGCCGTCACCGCCAATCGCCGCATGGCCGCCTCGATGGGCATCAGGACGCCTTGGGTCGATGCGCTAACGTTTGCACTCGGCTCCGGCATTGCCGGCATCGCCGGTGTCGCGCTCAGCCAGATCGACAACGTCTCGCCCAATCTCGGCCGCGGCTACATCATCGACAGCTTCATGGTCGTCGTTTTCGGCGGTGTCGGCAATCTTTGGGGCACGCTGGTCGGCGCTTTCTCGCTCGGCATCGTCAACAAGTTCCTCGAACCTTATGCCGGAGCAGTGCTCGGCAAGATCGTCGTCCTGGTGCTGATCATCCTGTTCATCCAGAAACGCCCGCGCGGTCTGTTCGCGCTAAAGGGCAGGTCGGTGGAAGCATGATCACGGGACGCTTCTTTGCCGCCGGCGCCGACCGCCGCGTCGCCATCACCATCTTCATCCTACTGGCGGTTGCAATCGTCGTGCCGCTGCTCAATCTTGCGGTCTCGCCGACAAGTGCGTTTTACGTGCCGTCCTATATCGTCGCGCTCACCGGCAAATACCTCTGCTATGCACTGCTCGCCTTGGCGCTCGATCTCGTCTGGGGCTATTGCGGCATCCTCTCGCTCGGCCACGGCGCCTTCTTCGCACTCGGCGGCTATGCGATGGGCATGTATCTGATGCGCCAGATCGGCTCGCGAGGCGTCTACGGCAATCCGTTGCTGCCGGATTTCATGGTGTTCCTTAACTACAAGGAATTGCCATGGTTCTGGTATGGTTTCGACCATTTCTGGTTTGCCGCGGTCATGGTGCTTGCGGTGCCCGGCCTGCTCGCCTTCGTCTTCGGCTGGTTTGCCTTCCGCAGCCGCGTCACCGGCGTCTACCTGTCGATCATCACCCAGGCGATGACCTATGCGCTGCTGCTTGCCTTTTTCCGCAACGACATGGGTTTCGGCGGCAATAACGGCCTGACTGATTTCAAGGACATTTTGAGCTTCAACGTGCAGGCCGACATGACGCGCTCGGCGCTGTTCGCGGCCAGCGCCGTCATGCTGGCGTTTGCCGTCTTCGTCACCTGGGCAATCGTCGGTTCCAAGTACGGCAAGCTTTTGATGGCGGTGCGCGACGCCGAAAGCCGCACACGCTTCCTCGGCTGGCGGGCGGAGAACGTCAAACTGTTCGCATTCACCCTGTCGGCGGTGATGGCCGGCATCGCCGGTGCGCTTTACGTGCCGCAGGTCGGCATCATCAACCCTGGCGAATTCGAGCCGTCCAATTCGATCGAGGTGGTGGTGTGGGCGGCCGTCGGCGGGCGCGGCACTATCGTCGGGCCGATCATCGGCGCGCTTCTGGTCAATGCCGGTAAATCCTGGTTCACCGGCGTGCTGCCTGAATTCTGGCTGTTTGCGCTGGGCGGACTGTTTGTCGCCGTCACGCTGTTCCTGCCCAAGGGCATCATCGGCATGTGGGATTCCTGGCGCGGCAACGCCAAGGCGCTGCGGGCGGCCTCGGTTGCCGAGGAAGTCGGCATCGATCCCGATGCGCCGGTGCCGCCGAAAACCGACCGCTCGGCGGCGAGAAGGCCGGGCGACTGGTCGGCCTCCGGCGCCGAACCGCAGCCGGCGGAGTGATGGCCTGATGTCGAAGAGCAACACCATCCTCTATCTCGACGGCGTGTCGGTTTCCTTCGACGGGTTTCGCGCCATCAACAACCTTTCGCTGGTGCTCGACAAGGGCGAGATGCGGGCGATCATCGGCCCCAACGGCGCAGGAAAGACGACGATGATGGACATCGTCACCGGCAAGACGCGGCCCGACGCGGGTGAGGTTTTCTTCAACGGTGAGGTCGACCTAACCAAACACGACGAGGCCGAAATCGCCATGATGGGCATCGGCCGTAAATTCCAGAAGCCGACCGTCTTCGAAAGCCACACGATCGAGGACAATCTGATGCTGGCGCTGAAAGGCCCGCGCTCGATCTTCCCGGCATTGTTCCATCGTCGTTCGGCCGCGGACGTGCGGCAGATCGACGACATCCTCGGCATCATTCGGCTTGGCGACAAGCGTGACGAACTCGCCGCCAATCTGAGCCACGGCCAAAAGCAATGGCTCGAGATCGGCATGCTTCTGGCGCAGGATCCGAAGCTGCTGCTGGTCGACGAACCGGTTGCCGGCATGACCGACGCCGAGACCGAGGAAACCGCGCGGCTGCTCAGGGACATCGCGCGCGACCATTCTGTCATTGTCGTCGAGCACGACATGCATTTCGTGCGCGAGCTCGGCGTCAAGGTCACCTGCCTGCACGAAGGCTCGGTGCTTTCCGAGGGCAGTCTCGACTTCGTTTCGGCCGACGAGCGCGTCGTCGAAGTCTATCTGGGGAGATGAACATGGTCTGGCGCGTTCCGTTCCATCATTTCGACCTTTCGTTCTTCACGCGTTGGAGAAAGCGCTGACCATGCTCGAAGTCTCCAATGCCACGCTGCACTACGGCGCTGCCCAGGCGCTGCGCGGCGTCTCGCTGAAGGCCGGCGCCGGCAAGATCACCTGCGTGCTCGGCCGCAACGGCGTCGGCAAGACCAGTTTGATGAGATCGATCGTCGGCCATCACCGGCTGACGAGCGGAAGCGTTGCCTTCGAGGGGAAGGCGCTCGACCGGAGCGCGGCGTATGATCGCGCCCGGTCGGGCATCGCATTCGTGCCGCAGGGCAGGGAGATATTTCCGCTGCTTACGGTGCGGGAAAATCTCGAATCCGGTTTTGCGCCGTTGAAGCGCGCCGATCGCAACATTCCCGCTCACGTCTTCGAATTGTTTCCGGTGCTGAAGCAGATGCTCGCGCGCCGCGGCGGCGATCTTTCCGGCGGCCAGCAGCAGCAGCTTGCCATCGGCAGGGCGCTGGTGATGCGGCCGAAGCTGCTGGTGCTCGACGAGCCGACCGAAGGCATCCAGCCGTCGATCATCAAGGACATCGGCCGCGCCGTCCGCTATCTGCGCGACCAGGCCGGCATTGCGGTGCTTTTGGTCGAACAATATCTCGATTTCTGCCGGGAATTGGCCGACGAGGTCAATATCATGGACCGCGGCCAGATCGTCCATACCGGCCCCGCCGAGGATCTCGACCGGGCGGACGTCCGCAAATTCCTGACTGTCTGAATTCTTATTGATTCCATTGGTTTGCAACTCTGGCGCGCCGAAGATTGCGTGCTAGATTTTGCTTGGCCTTGGTGAGTCGGCCGCTTTCCGTACCAGTTCCAATTTGGCAGATCAGGGGAAGGCGCGGGCCGCGCCGGCACGCTTGCGCGCAAGCCGTTCCAACGATCTGTTGTCGTCCAACATTTCGGGTGCTTGGGAGCCAGGGCCAGACGATGGAGCGCTATGTCGAGGACTACCAGAAACGACGGCTCACGGAGCGCGTCGATATCCTGACAGCCATCAACATTCTGAAATCGCAGGGGTATGACCACGACGAACTCATCGCGGAGATCACCAAGGTCTTCTATGTCGATCTCGATGCTTTCAACGAGATCGTCAGGGTTGATCGGCGTCCGGACGAACGCGCCGCATAGCCGGTAGTTTAGGACCAAGCCAGGCGGACCACCGACAGCGGGGCGTCAGCCTGCGACCCGCTTCATCAGCGCGATGGCGCCGAATGGAGCGCGGACCTTGCCCTCGGTGATGAAGTAGACGAACACATCGCGTGGCTTGACCGGCGCGTCGGTTGAAGGATCGGCGCGCGATAGGTCGGCCGGCACCTTGCCTTCCGCCCAGGTTTTTGCGCGCGCCGCCCATTCGTCGAGCGCCTTTGGCGTATAGCAATCGGGATTGTCGTCGCTGCCGGTCTGCAGCCGCGCATAGATGAAATCGCCGGTAACGTCGGCAATCCCCGGATATTTGGCGTGGTCGGCATAGACGATGGCGGCCTTGTGCTTTCGCGCCAAGGCGGCGAACTCCGGCACGACGAAGCTGTCGTTGCGCACCTCGACCGCGTGGCGCAGCGCAACGCCGTCCTGCTTTTCCGGCAACAGCTTGAGGAAGGCCTCGAAATCGTCTGGGTCGAATTTCTTGGTCGGCGCGAACTGCCACAGGATCGGCCCGAGCTTGTCGCCAAGTGCCGCGACGCCCGACCCGAGGAAGCGCATGATCGATTCCCCGGCCTCGCCGAGCACGCGGCGGTTGGTGACGAAGCGGTTGCCCTTCAGCGAATAGACGAAACCATCCGGCGCCTCGTTGGCCCATTTGACGAAGATCGGCTCCTTGAAGCTCGAATAATAGGTGCCGTTGACCTCGATAGTGGGCACCTGCCGGCTGGCATAATGCAGTTGCTTGGCCTTCGACAATTTGTCCGGGTAGAAGGACGTGTCCCACGGCTCGAAGGTCCAGCCGCCCATGCCGGCGCGGATTGTTCCTGATTGAGTCATGGTCGTCCTCCCGGTTTGCAGAAAAGGATCACGCGATGGCGGTCGTCTCGACGGCTTTCGCCATGTCGACGACCGTCCATCCTGGCCGATATGGATTGGGCCGGCGACCCGTTTCGCGAAAGCCGTAGGCCTTATACAACGAAACGTTCCGTTCCATTCTGGCATTGGTGTAGAGTCGGATTTCAGGCAAGCTCCACAGGCGCGTCTGCTGCTCGGCCCAGTCGAGCAGCCCGATGCCGAAACCCTTGCCCTGAAAGGCGGGCGCAACGGCGACGCTGAAGATCATTGTATGGTCCGCATGTCGTTCGAGAACGATCAAGCCGGCCGGCTGTCCGTCCTGCTCCGAAAGCCAGACCTCGCCGCGTTCTATGCGCGGCGCATAGTCCTCGGTGACGGGGATCGGCGGCGCTCCGAACAGGGCAGTGTAGGGCGCGTAGGCGTCGGTGGTGAGCGAGATGACGGCAGGCAGGTCAGGGTGGTGAGCGCTTCTGGGCTTCAAGAGATATGCCGCTTGTTGGGTCAAGGTCATCATTCACACCCTTCAGTTTTCATAGCGTTCTAGGAGGTACTTCCTTAGCAAGAAGTTCAAATTCATATCTGGTTGCGTGGCTCCGGATGAGGCGCTGTATAAGAACGATCAAAATTCCTGTCGCAAATCTAAGGCTGTCATATTCCTCACTAGGTCGATTTGACTGATCATCGTCATCTCTAAAGGCAGATCTTATCTGTCTATTCCCGTGAATCATCTTTGAACGATAGCTATACATCTGCTCGGCGGACTGGAGGAGCCAGTCGCATTTTTCGTGTCCCCTAAAGAGAGCGTCAAGCTTGCCCTTTAACTGCCCGATCGAGGATCGGCCAGCATCAACGAGTAACGCCTCCAAAGCCGCAACAGCCCAAACCAGATCAGAAATCTCGTCATTGCGAAAAGTTCTGACGAACAGCCTAGTGAAGTAGTTCAAAGCCCTCGAAGCGGGCGTATCGCTTCGTCCGGAGAACATGCCGTTTTGTGTACAAACCCAATTAAGAGCTGCTTCTGGTTTGATTTGACGATCGGGCGGAAATCCACTTTCTACCATATAATCTACCCATTCGTTGACTACGGAAACATATGATGATGAATGGTGATGGCGTCTTCCATCGACTAACCAGACGTTTTTCATGGTATTGAAGCCGCCAGGGAATGCCAAGCTCAGCGAAAGGATGTATGTTTGAACGTCTAAATCGAGAAGAGATGGCATCACAGATACCCATATACTTTTAAGTTCTTCGTCGCTATACGATGTTTCACTTCCATCGCTTTTTTTAATATCGAATTCAGCCCTTCCAGGAAAATTGAAACTTGATTCAAATCGCAAAACAGTATCGCCGGAGTTGAACACAAATTGGTCTTGAAAGTAGCGGCGTTTTGTAGAGGCCGAACACTGCTCGACCCAAACGCGAAGCGATTTGCCCCGGTGCCCCTCAGAGCCCAGGATGTTCATTGTCCTTGGCGTCGACAGATAAGCAATGGTGTCACAATAGACGTCATAGTGAAAATTCGTGTGAAACTTCATCGGCGGATAGAGGGCAAAGAGTGCCGTAAACTTCATGTCAAAACCGCCAAATGACGAATTCCCCCGGCGCGTTCTCTCCTGTGCTCATCACTCCGCCGCTTCGCGCTTGCCTCCGGGGCGCCGCTCCAGCAATTCCCTCAGGAACTGCCCGGTATAGCTGCGTTTTTCGCGACCGATGTCCTCAGGCGTGCCGGACGCTACCAGCTCGCCGCCGCCGTCACCACCTTCGGGGCCAAGATCGAGCACCCAGTCAGCGGTCTTGATCACCTCTAGATTGTGCTCGATGACGACGACCGTGTTGCCCTGGTCGACCAGCTCGTGCAGCACTTCAAGCAGCTTGGCGACGTCGTGGAAATGCAGGCCGGTGGTTGGCTCATCGAGAATGTAGAGCGTCTTGCCGGTCGCTTTGCGCGACAGTTCCTTGGCAAGCTTGATGCGCTGCGCCTCGCCGCCCGACAAAGTCGTTGCCTGCTGGCCAACATGGATGTAGCCGAGGCCGACCCGTTTCAGCGTCTCCAGCTTGTCGCGCACACCGGGCACGGCGGCGAAGAAATCGACGCCTTCCTCGACCGTCATGTCGAGAACGTCGGCGATTGATTTGCCCTTGAACAGGACGTCGAGCGTCTCGCGGTTGTAGCGCTTGCCGTGGCAGACGTCGCAGGTGACATAGACGTCGGGCAGGAAATGCATCTCGATCTTGATGACGCCGTCGCCCTGGCAAGCCTCGCAGCGGCCGCCCTTGACGTTGAACGAGAAGCGGCCCGGCTGGTAGCCGCGCGCCTTGGCCTCCGGCAGGCCGGCGAACCAGTCGCGGATCGGCGTGAAGGCGCCGGTGTAGGTGGCGGGGTTGGAGCGCGGGGTGCGCCCGATCGGCGACTGGTCGATATCGATGACCTTGTCGAGGAATTCGAGCCCCTCGATGCGGTCGTGCTCGGCCGGATGCTCGCGCGAGCCCATGATGCGGCGCGACGCCGCCTTGAACAAGGTCTCGATCAGGAAGGTCGACTTGCCGCCGCCGGATACGCCGGTGACGGCGGTAAAGGTGCCGAGCGGGATTTCGGCGGTGACGTTCTTCAGATTGTTGCCGCGCGCGCCGACGACCTTCAGCCGGCGGTTCTTCTTGGCCTCACGCCGCGCTGCCGGCGTCGCCACTTCGAGCTCGCCCGACAGATATTTACCGGTGATCGAAGCGGGCGTCGCCATGATCTGCTGCGGCGTGCCCTGGGCGATGATGTGGCCGCCATGAATGCCGGCCGCCGGGCCGATATCGACGACGTAGTCGGCATGCAGGATGGCGTCCTCGTCATGCTCGACGACGATGACCGTGTTGCCGATGTCGCGCAGATGCTTCAGCGTGTCGAGCAGGCGGGCATTGTCGCGCTGGTGCAGGCCGATCGACGGCTCGTCGAGCACATAGAGCACGCCGGTCAGGCCGGAGCCGATCTGCGAAGCCAGCCGGATGCGCTGGCTCTCGCCGCCCGACAACGTGCCGGAGTTGCGCGACAGCGTCAGATAGTCGAGACCGACATCGTTGAGGAAGCGCAGCCGCTCGCGGATTTCCTTGAGCACGCGCACCGCAATCTCGTTCTGCTTGTCGTTGAGCGAAGCGGGCAGATCGGTGAACCACTGGTCGGCCTTGCGGATGGACAGCTCGGTGACCTCGCCAATGTGCTTGCCGGCGATCTTGACCGCGAGCGCCTCGGGCTTCAGCCGATAGCCGCGGCAGGCCGGGCAGGGCGTGGCCGACATGAAGCGCTCGATCTCCTCGCGCATCCAGGCGGATTCGGTTTCCTTCCAGCGGCGCTCGAGATTGGGGATGACGCCCTCGAAGGTTTTCGTCGTTTTGTAGGAGCGCAGACCGTCATCATAATGGAAGGTGATTTCGCGCTCGCCGGTGCCGTGCAGGACGGCTTGCTTTGCCTCCTCGCTCAAATCCTTGAACTTGTCGCCGAGCTTGAAGCCATAGGCAATGCCCAGCGCTTCCAACGTCTGCGCATAGTAGGGCGAGCTCGACTTCGCCCAAGGGCTGACGGCGCCGGCGCGCAGCGAGACATTCTCGTCGGGCACGACCAGGCTGGCATCAATGGCGCGTTGGCTGCCGAGCCCGTCGCAGGTCGGGCAGGCGCCGAACGGATTGTTGAAGGAGAATAGCCTGGGCTCGATCTCGGGAATGGTGAAGCCGGATACCGGGCAGGCGAACTTTTCCGAGAACAGCATGCGTTCATGCGTCTCGTTCTTCGATTTGTTGACCGAATCCTCGCCGGTCTGGCTGGCGTCGAGCGGCTTGTCGGCAAATTCCGCCACTGCCAGCCCGTCGGCCAGCTTCAGCGCGGTCTCGATGGAATCGGCGAGCCGCGTCGCCAGATCGCCGCGCACGACGATGCGGTCGACGACGACGTCGATGTCGTGCTTGTACTTCTTGTCCAGCGCCGGCACGTCGGCGATCTCATAGAAGACGCCATCGACTTTGACGCGCTGAAAACCCTTCTTCTGCAGCTCCAGCAGTTCCTTGCGGTACTCGCCTTTGCGGCCGCGCACCATCGGCGCCAGAATGAACAGCCGGGTGCCTTCCTCGACAGCAAGCACCCGGTCGACCATCTGCGAAACCGTCTGGCTCTCGATCGGCAGGCCGGTGGCCGGTGAATAGGGTACACCGACGCGGGCGAACAAAAGCCGCATATAATCGTAGATCTCGGTGACGGTGCCGACCGTCGAACGTGGGTTCTTCGAGGTGGTCTTCTGCTCGATGGAGATGGCCGGCGACAGGCCGTCGATCTGGTCGACGTCAGGCTTCTGCATCATTTCGAGGAATTGCCGTGCATAGGCCGAAAGGCTCTCGACGTAGCGGCGCTGGCCCTCGGCGTAGATGGTGTCGAAGGCAAGCGACGACTTGCCCGACCCCGACAGGCCGGTCATGACGATCAGGCTGTCACGCGGCAGGTCGAGATCGACATTCTTCAGATTGTGTTCGCGTGCCCCGCGAATGGAGAGATATTTATGGTCGGCCATCGCCGGTCGCCGCCTCAGAATCTGGAATTCGTGGGATGGGCGGGTTTTCCCGACCATCCCCTATGTAGGTAATTTCGCCGCCTTTTCGAGAGACGCCACAACTCTCGACCAAAGCGTTTAACCGCCTTTCGCGCGAACGGGCAAGCGGAAAGAACAAAGGCCGAACACGCTCCTGACAAAAGCTGCCCGCGCAGCCGGCTTCACAAAGCGTCTCGCGATCACATTTTTCGGCAACCCGGCTATTCAAGGTTGACGTCCCCGCGTCATGGGGGCAGAATCCAATTGTCAACGAAGCCGGCCGTCTTTCGATGGCCTCGCGGCCTGGGGCTAGCCTGCGAGACGCCGCGGGTTATGCGATGAGCGCTTCGACGACAGTCGCAACGAACAGAAGGAGAGCAGAGGCATGACTCCACCGGATTGTTCCTTGAGGCTCCACGTGTCGCTGGAGCCGCGGCAGGTATAAGTGGCCAGGGTCAGGCGTTTTCGCTGCCCGCCAAACGGACCTGCCGATCCCCATAAAATCAGAGACTGCTAGTCGGATCGTCGGCTGAATGCCGCGAAGCATCCGAAATAAAAAGCCGGCAGTACACTCCCGGCAATTTGGATTTCAGATCCAAGAAGCCCCGTCAGTTGCAAAAGCAATGGCGGGGCTGTTCGTTTGAAGCGCAATATTTGTGGTTCACACCAGGCGAACTTAGCGGCTGGAGGGCCTGATCCCGCCGGTAGCGACATCGATGGTGATGCTGCCGGAAATCCGAACGTCGGTATCGCCAATCTTGAAGGTGCCGTTGCCGTTGCCTGGAGCCACGTCGTCAGGCTCAGGCTGCGGCGCTGGCTCGGCGATGCGATAATCGCTGGTCACACCGGGCAGGGCGCCCTTTTGCGAAGACGTCGAATTATCTTGGGCAAGTGCCATACCCACCAGCATGTTCGTGCCGGCAACGGTGGCGACGGCAAGGCATAACACGCTGGATAAACGGTTCGCGATCATCACCGGACTATAGTGCGGCGATAGCGCCGAAGCCAGACCAACGGCGCTGAAAGTTGCCGGCGCTCATATCGCTCAGTTCCGTTGGAAGGTGCCTCACGCGGCCTGTTTGCGAGTACCGAAAACATGGTCGACGAGGCCCCAATCCTTGGCCTCCTGCGCGGTCATGAAAAAGTCTCGGTCGAGCGTGCGTTCCACTTCATCGTAGGTGCGGCCGCAATGGTGGGCGTAAAGATCGGTCATGCGCCGCTTGGTGCGAAGGATGCCCTCGGCATGGCGCTGGATGTCGGAGGCTTGGCCCTGGAAGCCGCCGAGAGGCTGATGCAGCACGATGCTAGTGTTGGGTAGCGCGATGCGCCGCCCCGGTGTGCCGGCCATCAAAAGGAACGAGGCCATGGAGGCGGCGAAGCCCATACAAACGGTGGAGACCGGGCAGCTGATATACTGCATCGTATCGTAGATGGCGAAACCGCTGGTCACCACGCCGCCCGGCGAGTTGATGTAGAGCGAGACCTCCTTGTCGGGATTGTCGGATTCCAACGACAGAAGCTGGGCGCAGACCAGCGCCGAGGTGCCGTCGTCGATCGCCCCGTTGATGAAGACGATGCGCTCGCGCAGCAGCCGCGAAAATATGTCGAAGGCACGTTCGCCGCGGCTCGACTGCTCGATCACCATCGGCACCAGATTGGCAAGGCCGCTCATCGGTTGTCTCCGTTGACTGTTGTCGTTCAGGCCGCGCGCAGGAAGAGGCGCGGGGTGTTTGCGGCGACCTGCTTGTGCCTGGGAGTGCGCGCTTCAAAGGAAAGCCGGCAACCGGCGCCTGCCATCGCGATCTCCGGCACTGCTGCCCGAGCAAAACCATCATGGACGATACGCAGATGCGTGCCGCCGGAAACGGTGCGGTCGAGCGTAAAGGTGACGATGCTGTCCACTGGGCTGTCGTTCATTGCGCTGTCCAGGGGGCTGCCGGGCGGCACCTGCGTATCGCCGGGCGCCGGCCGCTCCCGCCAGGAATAGCGCAGCAGCCGTCCGGGATCCGCGTCGAGGATTTCGCACTCGATCGGCGCATTCGGCGCTTTAAAGGCAAAGCGGTTGCCGATTTCGGGCTTGATGTCGTTCGGCATCATCCAGGCCGCGAGCAGGTCCGGCACCGTCAGCGCCCGCCACACCTTTTCCGGCGGTTCGGGCAGCTCGCACTCGAACTCGATCTTGTCTGCGGCCATTTCGGCGCGTTCTTTGCCTCGGCTGGTCATTGGTCCATGTCCTTCAAAACCGTCTTGAGCCTTTCGATGCGCTCTGGCCAGAACGCACGGTAGCGTTCGATCCAGCCGAGCAGTGGCGCAAGCCCCTTCGGATCGACGCGGTAATAGGCGTTGCGACCGGCCCGGCGCTCGACCACGAGGCCGGCGCCGCGCAGCACTGCGAGATGTTGCGATACCGCCGGCTGCGATACCGGTATGCCAGTGCGCAGTTCCGACACCGTCATCTCGCCGTCGGCGAGCCGCTCATAGACGGCGCGACGCGTTGGATCCGCTAGTGCCCGAAAAATGTCTGCTTCGATCATGCCGAAAGCATAAGTCAATACTTATCTGTTTGGCAAGCCGTGTTTTTTAAGACAGGCGGTGTTTTTTAAGACAGGCGAGGTTTTACAAACTCGCCGGAAGCCAGCGTCTCACCATGTCCGGGGATCCCTTGAACGTCGCCTCGAAAACTGGTGACGCGAGCACGGCATGGATGTGAAGCAATTCGGAGCCGATGTTTCGGAAGCCATGTTGCCTGTGCGCGGCGACAACAAGCGACTGTCCCGCAGTCAAGACGAGATGCTCTTCGTCGATCCACATCTCGGCCCTGCCAGCGATGACGGTAAGCACTTCCTCGACCGGGTGCCAATGTGTCGGGGCGCCAACCGCCGGTTCGACCCACTGTTCGAATATGCAAAGTTGAGTTGCGCCGTTGCGGGCAGAGACATGCATGCGGGTCTTTACTCCCGTCCGCCATTCTTCTTGCGGCTGATCGTCATGCTCGACCATCTTCATGCGGTCGCCTCGATCCCATGGTCTGTGGAAATTCGACGCCAAGACACTACTTCTTACTGACAACTATTGACAGTGCAGGGCCTCTCCTATAGAACGAAAAGAGAACAAAAACCTTGTGGGAAAAGGCAGCGACGGCAGGCAGGGATTGTCCATAGCCTGTAAGGTGCGGCGACAAAAATTCGGTTTCGGATGAGCGCGGAGAAGTATCATGGCGGGTAGCGTCAACAAGGTCATTCTGGTGGGCAACCTCGGGGCGGACCCTGAAATCCGCCGCCTGAATTCGGGTGACCCGGTCGTCAACATCCGCATCGCGACGTCGGAAAGCTGGCGCGACAAGACATCCGGAGAGCGCAAGGAAAAGACCGAGTGGCACAATGTCGTGATCTTCAACGACCAGATCGCCAAGGTGGCCGAGCAGTATCTGAAGAAGGGCATGAAGGTCTATGTCGAGGGCCAGCTGCAGACGCGCAAATGGCAGGACCAGACCGGCAATGACCGCTATACGACCGAAATCGTGTTGCAGAAATTCCGCGGCGAGCTGCAGATGCTCGATGCGCGGGGCGAGGGCGGCGGCCAGGTCGGCAACTATGCCGGTGGTGGTGCGAGCCGCGGTTCCGATTTCGGCCAGTCCGGCCCGGGCGAAAGTTTCAATCGCGGTGGCGCCAACAAGGGCGGCGGCGGCGGTTCGTCGCGCGAGCTGGACGACGAAATCCCGTTCTGATTTCTCGGGGCGGACTGCCCTTGCGACGAAAAGCGCCGGCACCTTGGCCACGAAATGGCGTCCCGAAAATCTGTCTTGGATTTTCGGGACGTTGTGCGTTTGAGCGGTGAAAGGACGTATCAGGTGAAGGCAAGGGTCAAGTGGGTCGAGGAGCGCACTTTCGTTGGCGAGTCCGCCAGTGGGCACAAGCTGGTGCTAGGCACTGCGTTCGGGCCGGAGGGCAAGACGCCGGGGCCGAGCCCAATGGAACTGGTGCTGATCGGCACTGGCGGCTGCTCGGCCTATGACGTGGTCCATATCCTCGAAAAGGGGCGCGAGGCGGTCGAAGATTGCGTGGTCGAACTCGATGCCGACCGTGCAGAAGCCGATCCCAGGGTGTTCACCCGCATTCACATGCATTTTGTCGTCAAGGGCCGGGCGCTATCACACGACAAGGTGAAGCGGGCGATTGGGCTTTCGATCGACAAATACTGCTCGGCCTCGTCAATGATGGCCAAGACTGCCGAGATTACCCACGACTTCGAAGTCATTGAAACGACAGCGAAGTAGGGCTGTTCCTACGTCGCCATCAGCGCCTTGATGCCGTCGGCGACGAACTGTACGGCGAGCGCCGCCAGGATGACGCCGAGCAGCCTTGTCAGGATCGAACGGCCGGTTTGGCCGAGGATACGGTCGATGCGCTCTGACAGCACGAACACCAGGTAGGTGATGACGAGGCAGATGGCGATGATGCCGACAAGGGCTGTCTGCGCGCCCAAACCCTGAAACGAGCTTGAGAGCAGGACGGTCGCCGAAATCGCGCCGGGACCGGCAATAAGCGGGATCGCCAGCGGAAAGGCGGCGATGTTGTGGATCATGTCCCTGGTGATGGCGACGTCGCCGATCTTCTCCTTGCGGTCCTGCCGGCGCTCGAACACCATTTCGAAGGCGATGAAGAACAGCAGAAAGCCGCCGGCGACGCGGAAGGCCGGCAGAGTGATGCCGAAGACTGACAGGATCGACGCGCCGGCGATTGCGAACAACGCCATTACCAGGAAGGCGATGACCGAGGCGCGCACGGAGACCTGGTTGCGCTCCTCGCGGTTCATGCCGCGGGTCACGGCGAGGAAGAGCGGCGCCAGGCCGGGCGGATCGATCGTCACCAGTATGGTGACGAAGGCGTTGAACAGGCTGTCGAAGCTCGGCATGCTGACCCTCCCCGCCGGCAAAGCCGGATAACGGGATTGGTAGAGCAAAGCGGAGCCAGTGGAAACCGTGCGGATCAGGGGCTGACGGCCCGGCGCGCCAGAAACTCGACTTCGAGACGCCAGGTGGCGCCGTCGTCCTGTGAGCGTTCGCCCAGCCAGCGGAACGAATGTTCGGTGATGCGCGAAAAGCTCCAGCGCACAGCAGATCCGGTGCCGTCTGCGCCTTGCTGGATAATGGTGTCGTCCTCGGCACGGCCGAGCTGGCGGCTGTAGTACTGATTGCGCGGATCGCTCCAGAAGATGTGCCAGGCGTCAACGCCGGGATCGTAGACGCGCAACGTCGTGCCATAGAAGGTCCATTTGCCGAGCGAGGGCGAGGGGCCGGCGTCACGGGCAGGCAGGATCCATACGTCCTGGATCGCGCGGCCTTCGAGCACCCAGCCGAAATGCACTTCGCCGCGCCCGGTCAGCACCTGACCGTCCTCGAGATGGCGCGTGGCGTCGAACGTCCAGGCGCCGACGAAGCGGCCATAAAGATTCAGTTTCTCGGCAAGGGCCGGTACGGGCCCATCGCTGTGCAGGGCCTTGGCAAAGGAATTGGACATGGCTTCGCTCTCATCTTGTCAGGAGACCGGCAAGCATAGAGGCCGACAGGGGTTCTGCGCTTGGGAAAAGTTGCTATGTTTCGGCGATGACGACGAGCGCGCACAGGCTGGCGTCGGGCCGAGGCTGGCAGGTGTCGGATGTCATCTGCACCGCCAGCGCCGCCGACAGGCCATTCGAGGAGGAGCATCGGGATTTCTGCGTTGCCGCCGTAACCAACGGCACCTTCCGCTATCGTACGCGCGAGGGCACGGCGATGCTGGCGCCGGGCGCGCTCCTGCTCGGCAATCCCGGCACATGCTATGAATGCGGTCACGAGCATGGCGCCGGCGACCGCTGCCTCTCCTTCCATTTCGGGCCGGCCTATATGGAGCGGATCGTCGCCGACGTGCCGGGCACGAGGACGCTCGATTTCGGCACGCCGCGCCTGCCGCCCTTGCCGGCGCTGGTGCCGCTGCTTGCCGAAGCGGAGGCGGCGCGCGAGATGGCTGACACCGGCGCGTTCGAGGAACTCGCCCTGCGCATTGCCGGTGCCGCGGTAACAGCGGCTTGCAGCGCTACGGATCGGGGACGGACGCCGAGCCGCCGTGACCAGAAGCGTGTCGCCGAAGCGGTGCGGCGCATCGAAGTCGATGCCGACCGGCCGATCTCGCTTGCCGAACTCGCCGACGAGACCGCCACCAGCCCTTACCATTTCCTGCGCACCTTCCGGCACGTTGCCGGCATGACGCCCTACCAGTTCCTGCTGAGAGCGCGGCTGCACAGGGCAGCCGTGCGGCTGCGGACGTCGGATCAGGCGATTTCGGCGATTGCCTTTTCGGCGGGGTTCAACGATCTATCAACCTTCAATCGCCGTTTCCGGCGGCTGATGGGCGAGGCGCCGGGTACTTATCGCGCCCGCCGGCGACGCCCGTGAAAGGGTGCGACGGCCATATCGTCGCAATTGGTTTATCCTTTTGAATTTGCCGCTAAAAACCACACTGGAAAACTGCCACGATTGTTGGAGTTTCGGGCCGGCTTCCTATATAAGCACCAAGTGATTCCTGATTAGATTGTGATCCGATTTGACCGACCAAAAGACACCGCGCGGCGCCGACGGCGGCCCCACCGGCATCGAGCCGATATCCATCATCGAGGAGATGCAGCGCTCCTATCTCGATTACGCCATGAGCGTGATCGTCAGCCGCGCGCTGCCGGACGTGCGCGATGGCCTCAAGCCGGTGCATCGCCGCATCCTCTACGCCGCCTATGAGAGCGGCTATCACTGGAACCGCAAATATGTGAAATCGGCACGCCCGGTCGCCGACGTGATGGGTAAATACCATCCGCATGGCGACGCCTCGATCTACGACGCTTTGGTGCGCATGGCGCAGGATTGGTCGCTGCGCGTGCCGCTGATCGACGGGCAGGGCAATTTCGGCTCGATCGACGGCGATCCGCCGGCGGCGATGCGCTACACGGAATCGCGGCTGACCAAGGTCGCGCATGAGTTGCTGGAAGACATCGACAAGGACACCGTCGATTTCCAGGACACTTACGATGCGTCGGGCAGCGAACCGAAAGTCCTGCCGGCGCGCTTCCCGAACCTGTTGGTCAACGGCTCCGGCGGTATCGCCGTCGGCATGGCCACCAACATCCCGCCGCACAATCTGGGCGAGGTCTGCAACGGCGCCATTGCCCTCATCGATAATCCGGCCATCGACCTTCCGGCGCTGATGGAGATCATTCCGGGGCCGGATTTCCCGACCGGCGGCATCGTGCTCGGCCGCTCCGGTATCTACAGCGCCTATTCGACCGGCCGCGGCTCCATCGTCATGCGCGGCCGCGTCAACGTCGAGGCGCGCGGCAACGATCGTGAATCGATCGTCATCACCGAGGTTCCCTATCAGGTGAACAAGGCGTCGATGATCGAGAAGATGGCCGAGCTGGTGCGCGACAAGCGCATCGAAGGCATTTCCGACATTCGCGACGAGAGCGACCGCCAGGGCTACCGCGTCGTCATCGAACTGAAGCGCGACGCGGTCGCCGATGTCATCCTCAACCAGCTTTACCGCTTCACCCCGCTGCAGACGTCCTTCGGCGCCAACATGGTGGCACTGAACGGCGGCAAGCCGGAATTGCTGACTCTGACCGACATGCTGAAGGCGTTCGTCGCCTTCCGTGAGGAGGTGATCAGCCGGCGCACGAAATTCCTGCTGCGCAAGGCGCGCGACCGCGCCCATGTGCTGGTCGGCCTTGCCATCGCTGTTGCCAACATCGATGAAGTCATCAAGCTGATCCGCAGCGCTCCGGACCCGCAGACGGCGCGCGAGCAGTTGATGGAGCGGCGCTGGCCTTCGGGCGACGTGGAATCGCTGATTCTTCTGATCGACGACCCGCGCCATCGCATCAACGAGGACGGTACCTACAATCTCTCCGAGGAGCAGGCGCGCGCCATCCTCGAACTGCGCCTGCAGCGCCTGACCGCGCTCGGCCGCGACGAGATCGCCGACGAGCTGAACACGATCGGCGACGAGATCAAGGACTACCTGGACATCCTCTCGTCCCGCGCCCGCGTCCAGCAGATCGTCAAGGACGAGCTCATCGCCGTGCGCGACGAGTTCGGCACGCCGCGCCGCACCGAGCTCGCCGAGGGCGGGGCGGACATGGAAGACGAGGACCTGATCCAGCGCGAGGACATGGTCGTCACGGTCAGCCATTCCGGCTACATCAAGCGCGTGCCGCTGTCGCTCTACCGGGCGCAGCGCCGCGGCGGCAAGGGCCGCTCCGGCATGTCGACCAAGGAAGAGGATTTCGTCACCCGGCTGTTCGTCGCCAACACGCACACGCCGGTGCTGTTCTTCTCCTCGCGCGGCATCGTCTACAAGGAAAAGGTCTGGCGCCTGCCGATCGGCAACCCGCAATCGCGCGGCAAGGCGCTGATCAATATGCTGCCGCTCGAACAGGGCGAGCGCATCACCACGATCATGCCGCTGCCGGAGGATGAGACGAGTTGGGGCGAGCTCGACGTCATGTTTGCCACCACGCGCGGCACCGTGCGTCGCAACAAGCTGTCGGACTTCGTCCAGGTCAACCGCAACGGCAAGATCGCCATGAAGCTGGACGAGGAGGGCGACGAGATCCTCGGCGTCGAGACCTGCACCGACAATGACGACGTGCTTTTGACGGCAAGTTCCGGCCAGTGCATCCGCTTTCCGGTCAGCGACGTACGCGTCTTCCAGAGCCGCAATTCGGTCGGCGTGCGCGGCATTGCGATGGCCGATGGCGACCGGGTGATCTCGATGGCGGTGATCGAGCATGTCGATGCGCCGCCGGCGGAACGTGCCGCCTACCTCAAGCGGGTGGTGGCCGAACGCCGGCTCGCTGCTGACATCGCGGCCGGCGAGGAGGAAGAAATCCAGCTCACCAATGAAGAGGTCGGCGAAGAGGCGGAGCTTTCCGACGACCGCTATGAGTTCCTCAAGGCGCACGAGCAGTTCGTGTTGACAGTGACGGAATATGGCTACGGCAAGCGTTCATCGTCCTACGATTTCCGCCTGACTGGCCGTGGCGGCAAGGGTATTCGCGCCACCGACGTCTCGAAAACGGCCGAAATCGGCCGCTTGGTGGCGACCTTCCCGGTCGGCAATGACGATCAGATCATGCTGGTTTCGGATGGCGGCACCGTCATCCGCGTCCCGGTCAACGGCATTCGTTTCGCCAGCCGCGCCACCAAGGGCGTTACCATCTTCAATACCGCAGAGGGCGAGAAGGTCGTTTCGGTGGAGCGGATTTCAGAACCGCAAGCGGATGAAGAGATCGAAGAGAGTGTCGATGCTGAAAGCGGCGCTGTTGCCGATGCCGAAGGTAGGGAGCCCGATACATCCCTCGAGTGAGTTTGCCACGACGACGCCAGCCCTATGGGCCGGCGTGTGAAGACACCCGCAATCTAGAAGTGGCGATAAGGCTTGCGGTTGCCGAAGCCTTCGAACCGCTTGGTATTGGCCTTGGCGCGGACGCGCTGTGCTTCCTGATGCAACCCGAATGCGGTAGCGATCAGCATGGCGACGGTCATTGCGGTGGCGAGCATGTAGATCAGCATGTGCGTGTTCTCCTGCGCCTAACAACGATTAGATGGGTGTTTGGTTTCATCTTCTGCAGCTGCAACTTAGTGAACACTGCGTGAAGCTGTTGCGAGCGGCACATTCATCTGTCGTTCACGTCGGCCAAAAGGTTCATGGGGCGGGCTGGCGATCGGATTTGCCTTTAGGGGAGAGGCTCGCTAGAAGCACCTGCCATGACCGAACGCATCGCCCTTTATGCCGGCTCTTTCGACCCGCTGACCAACGGCCATCTCGACGTGCTGAAGGCGTCGCTGGCCGTGGCGGATACAATCTATGCGGCGATCGGCATCCATCCCGGCAAGAAGCCGTTGTTTTCCTTCGAGGAACGGGTTGGCCTGATCGAAACGGCCGCGAAGGCGGAATTCGGCAGCGACGGTGCGCGTATCAAAGTAGTCGCCTTCGACGGGTTGGTCATCGATGCGGCCAGGAAGCATGGCGCCTCGATCATGATCCGCGGCCTGCGCGACGGCACCGATCTTGACTATGAGATGCAGATGGCCGGCATGAACGAGACCATGGCGCCGGAGCTGCAGACGGTGTTCCTGCCCGCCAGCCCTTCAGTGCGCACCATTACCGCCACACTTGTGCGCCAGATAGCTTCGATGGGAGGCGACATCCGCCCCTTCGTGCCGGCGGCCGTGGCCGGCGCGCTCACCGCCAAATTCGCGAAATAAATGCATGTCACCCAAAAGTGGAACCCGGCTTCGGGTAACGACATGCATGAACGAAGATATTCGGAGAAAGATCCCATGCAGCTGAAAAAGCTTGCCTTCTTGCTTGCCGTGCTTGCCGGTCTTGTGACCGCATCCGTGTCGGCCTTTGCCGCCGATCCGGAAAACACCATGATCGTAACGCTGAAGGACGGCGACGTGACCATCGCGCTGAGGCCCGACCTTGCGCCGAAGCACGTCGCGCAGATCAAAACGCTGGTGCGCCAGGGCGCCTACGACAACGTCGCCTTTCACCGCGTCATTGACGGCTTCATGGCGCAGACCGGCGACGTCAGGTTCGGCAACATGAAGAGCGGCTTCAATGCCGACGCTGTCGGCACCGGCGGCTCCGATCTTCCTGACCTGCCGGCCGAATTCTCCAGCACCGAGCACTACCAGCGCGGCGTGGTCGGCATGGCCCGCTCCGACGATCCGAATTCCGCCAATTCGCAATTCTTCATCATGTTCGCGCCGGCACCGCCGCTCGATGGCCAGTACACCATCGTTGGCAATGTCGTCAGCGGCATGGAGCTGGTGGACCACATCAAGAAAGGCGACGAGGCGCAGAACGGGACGGTGACCGACCCCGATCGCATGATCAAGGTGCGCATCGCCGCGGACGGCAAGTAACCCCAATTGTTCAAAAGGATATTTCTGACATGGCCGAAATCAAGGACCGCGAGAACGCGCTTATCATGGACACGACCAAGGGCAAGGTCGTCATCGAATTGTTTCCAGATCTGGCGCCCGGCCATGTCGGCCGTATCAAGGAGCTGGCGCGCGAAGGCGCCTATGACGGCGTGGTCTTCCACCGCGTCATCGACGGCTTCATGGCGCAGACCGGCGACGTGAAGTTCGGCAATTCCAACAAGCCGTCTTTCGCGCCATCGCGCGCCGGCACTGGCGGTTCCGACAAACCCGACCTGAAGGCCGAGTTCTCCAACGCCAACCACGGCCGCGGCACCTGCTCGATGGCGCGCTCGCAGAACCCGAACTCGGCCAATTCGCAGTTCTTCATCTGCTTCGACGATGCCGCCTTCCTCAACCGCCAGTACACGGTATGGGGCCAGGTCATCGAAGGCATGGACAACGTCGACAAGATCAAGCGCGGCGAACCGGTGCAGGATCCTGACAAGATCGTGTCGCTCAAGGTCGCGGCCGACGTGAAATGACCGGCCGGGCTGTCGCGGCCATCGCATTTGTGCTCGTCGCGGCGGCCACTCCGGCGCTGGCGACGGAATCGATCGTCTGCAGCGCCGACGGCGGCGCGGCATCGATTGACGTTTTGATGGGACACACGGCCGTCATTGCGGTGGCGCGTGTGTGGCTGGATGCCGGTGGCAAGACATGGACCACGGACGGACAGCCAGGCTCAACGAAAGTCATCGTTGGACAGGCATTCGAAGACGACGAGCGCATGCTGATCGATCTGACTGATGAGGGCCTCAGCTCGATCGTCGCCAGATTGCGGCTGGTCAAGGCCAGCGAGCAGTCCAGCTTCGCAATGGGCGGTACGCTGAGCATAGACAGTGTCGGCGCCTGGGCGGTGACCTGCCCGGAACCTTGAGGCGGGGATTTCTTGCGCGTCGACCTTTTCGACTTCGATCTGCCGGAGGAGCGCATCGCGCTTCGCCCAGCCGAGCCGCGCGACAGTGCCAGGATGCTGGTGGTCAGGCCGGGTGAGGGGCTCGAAGACCGGACGGTGCGCGACCTGCCGGCCCTGCTCAAGGCCGGTGATGTGCTGGTCTTCAACGACACCAAGGTCATTCCGGCACAATTGAAGGGCATCAGGCGGCGCGGCGAAGCAGCAGCGCAGGTCGAAGCCACGCTGCATATGCGGATGGCGCCCGACCGGTGGCTCGCCTTCATGCGTCCGGGCAAGCGCATCGCCGCCGGCGATCGCATCCATTTCGGTCATGACGCCAATTCCTGCTTTCTCGGCCAACTCGATGCGACCGTGATCGAGAAGGGGGAAGGCGGCGAGGTGCTGCTCGGCTTCGACCTGTCAGGTCCGTTCCTCGACGAGGCGCTGCACGCTGTCGGCCACATCCCGCTGCCGCCCTACATCGCCTCCAAGCGTGACGACGACGAACGCGACCGCAGCGATTATCAGACCATTTATGCGAGGGAGGAGGGCGCGGTCGCCGCGCCGACGGCAGGGCTGCATTTCACGCCGGAGCTGTTTGCGACGCTCGACGCCAAGGGCATAGAGCGCCGTTTCGTCACGCTGCATGTCGGCGCCGGTACGTTCCTGCCGGTGAAGGCGGACGACACCGCCGACCACAAGATGCACGCCGAAACCGGTTCGGTCAGCCCGGAAACCGCCGAGGCGCTGAATGCGGCGAAAGCAAAAGGAGGGCGCATTATCGCTGTCGGCACGACATCGCTGCGCTTATTGGAGAGCGCGGCCGGCGAGGACGGCAGGCTGGCCGCATGGTCAGGCCCGACAGACATCTTCATCACGCCCGGCTATCGTTTCAAGACCGCAGACATGCTGATGACCAATTTCCATCTGCCGCGTTCGACGCTGTTCATGCTGGTTTCGGCCTTCTGCGGTTTGCAGACAATGCGGGCGGCCTATGCGCATGCCATCGAGAATCGCTACAGGTTTTATTCCTATGGAGACGCAAGTCTTCTGTTCAGGGAGGATACCGATGGACGATGACCTGGAAACCTTCGACCGGGAAGCCTTGATCGCCGAGGTCAGGAAACTGCGGGCTGGCATCCGCCAACACCGCGACGCCACCGGCCATGATCTGTGCTGGCATCATCCCGACCTCTGGTCACTTTTGCCCGAAAAGACCGAGCCGGCGATTGCCGTGCCGCCGTGGCCGAAATTCATGCGCGGCTGCATCCGCTACCGGCAATCACTCGACAAGCAGGCCCCGGACGCGCCGGTATTCGACAAGGAGTTCGATGGCTAGGGAATTCAATGACTGACGCATTCACCTTCAAGGTGCTGGCGACCGACGGCAGGGCGCGGCGTGGTGCAATCACCATGCCGCGCGGGGAAATCCGCACGCCTGCCTTCATGCCGGTCGGTACCGGCGGCACGGTGAAGGCCATGTATATGGATCAGGTGCGCGGCGTCGGCTCGGACATTATCCTCGGCAACACCTACCACCTGATGCTAAGACCCGGCGCCGAGCGCGTGGCGCGGCTCGGCGGCCTGCATGAATTCGCCCGCTGGCCGCATCCAATCCTGACCGACAGCGGCGGCTTCCAGGTGATGTCGCTGTCGAAGCTGCGGAAACTGACCGAGAACGGCGTTACCTTCCGTTCGCATATCGACGGCGGCGCCTACGAGATGTCGCCGGAGCGTTCGATAGAGATCCAGGGGCTGCTCGATTCCGACATCCAGATGCAGCTCGACGAATGCACGGCTCTGCCGGCCAAGCAGAACGAGATCGAGCGTGCCATGGAGTTGTCGTTGCGCTGGGCCGAGCGTTGCAAGACGGCATTCGGCGAGCAGCCCGGCAAGGCGATGTTCGGCATTGTGCAAGGCGGCGACGTGCCGGATCTGCGGCTGCGCTCGGCACAGGCACTGAAGGCAATGGAGCTGAAGGGCTACGCGATCGGCGGGCTGGCTGTCGGCGAGCCGCAAGCGGTGATGCTGGAGATGCTCGACATCACTTGCCCGGAGCTGCCGGCTGACCGGCCGCGCTACCTGATGGGCGTCGGCACCCCGGACGACATTTTGAAGTCGGTGGCGCGCGGCATCGACATGTTCGACTGCGTGATGCCGACGCGGGCAGGGCGCCACGGCCTTGCCTACACACGGCGCGGCAAGGTCAATCTGCGCAACGCCCGCCATGCCGACGATCCGCGTCCGCTCGATGAAGAAAGCGACTGCCCGGCCGCACGCGACTATTCGCGGGCCTATTTGCACCATCTGGTGCGCTCGCAAGAGGCGCTTGGGGCGATGCTCCTGACCTGGAACAATCTGTCCTATTACCAGCAGCTGATGCGCGACATTCGTGAAGCGATCGAGGCTGGCAGGTTCGCCGAACAAGCCGAGATCATCGCGCAGCAATGGGCAAACGGTGACCTCGCCGTCCGGTAGGCATGCCCGCCAGGAATCCGGCTCCAGGGAGGAGTTGCCCCTGCCATGAACTGTTTTGAAACGACTGCCTAATAAGCATTGCCGGACGACATCGGGCGAGGATCAAGAACCTGTTCGTTTCGGGGCAAGTTTCAGTTCCTGGCACGCCGGTGCGGACGAACGGCATCGCTGCACCTTCGCCCTCCGTGGCTGTCCAGCAATGGACGGCGGGGTCGTTGCTTGCCGCTCTGATGATCGCCGTGACCGGCCTGGTCTTGCGCTCGCTTGGCGCGCGCGGCGACCTTTGGCTGGACGAGATCTGGAGCTTTGCGCTGATCGAGCCGCTGACCTCGATCGACCAGATATTCTGGCGCGTCAATCACGACAACAATCATTTCCTCAACTCGGTCTATCTCTATCTCATTGGCCCCGATGCTTCGCCGCTGATGCAGCGAGGTCTGTCGATAGCATTAGGTGTTGCCACGATCGCTGCGGCGGCAGCGAGCGCCGCATCGCGCGGACGACAGGCGATGATCGCCACAAGCCTGTTGTTTGCCGTGAGCTACCCAATGGTCCATTACGGCTCGGAGGCGCGCGGCTATGCCGGCCTTGTGCTGTTCACGCTGCTTTCGGTGGTTTTTCTGGAGCGCCGGCTCGACAATAGACGGTGGTCTGGCGCGGCCTTGGCAGCGGCGATCCTTTTCGGCTTCCTGTGCCATCTCACCATGATCGGAATGGTGGCGGTCCTCGCAATCTGGACCGCTTGGCTCGCCTGGCAGCGTACGGCGAAGGTCGGCCGTGTCGTTGCGGACCTGGCGTCGATCTTCCTGCCGGGCTTGCTTGCCGTGCTGCCGCTGGCTGTCGGCGTGTTTGTCGGCTGCAGGCTGTTCGGCTTCAGTGTCGGTGGTGTTTCGCCGTTCTCGATTGCCGCCTTCGCGCAGGGCTATGGCGGGATGATCCGCTCTCTGTTCGGGCTGCCACCCTGGTTCGGCGACGGGCCCTACATCGTTGCCGCCTGCTGTCTTGTCGGCCTCTCCGCCGGTGTCTGGCGCGGTCGCCGAGCCAGCCTTCATGCGATCGGGATTATCGGACTGCCTTTGCTCATGGCGGCGGCGCATCTGCCCAACCTCGAGTTCCCACGCTATTTCATCATCAGCGGAACATTGCTGCTGCTCTGGGCCGGCGAGATGATTGGCCGCGGCCTGGATGCTCGCGGGACTGCAAGGCTACTTGCGATGGGAGCGCTTGCGATCGTGGTGAGTGGAAGCATTTCGTCGCTGCTCCAGCTCTATCAATATGGACGCGGCTCCTACGCCGCTATCGTCGATGAAATGACCAGGAACGGCGCAACCACCTATGCCAGCGACGGCAATTTCCGCACCCCCATTGTCGTCGACTATTTTGCGGCGCGAATGGATCGTCGGGCATTGCTGGTTCCAGACGACGGGATGTGCACCGAACGGCCCGCCTGGCTGGTCCTCGAGGGGGACGTGGACAAACAAGCCGAACATGTCCAACCGACGGCCGCATGCGCTCTGGCGTATGAACGGGCCGATGCGTCGAGGCATTGGGGGTTTTCAGGCCTGAGTTGGACGCTCTATCGGCGACAGGATTGAAACAACCCTTTAGGTGCTGAGCGACGTGGACGCACGCAGGCTGCAGCCGGTGATCCGAAAGCTGCCGTCAGGCTGTAGTTCGAGCGTGTAGACCGCCTCGTAGTCCTTGCCATCCGGGCCGACGATCAGCACTTGCTGGATGATCGAGGTCGGGCTCGTCTCGCGAACCTTGCCGAAGGAGTAGGTCTGCGGTTGGCGCACCGGCGGATAGCCTTTTGTCACCATGTTCATGAAGGTATCGACGGTCGGAAAGACGCGTTTCACATTCGGTGCGGCAAAGCTGTAGGCCGTCATTCCGTCATTGGCGATGAAGGCCCTCAACTGCCCATCGATGACCGTCTGCGCCGCTTTGACTTCGGCGTCGCCAGCAAAGGCCTGGGATGCGAAAATGAATGGAACGACTGCGAATGCGAAAAACGCGCGGCGCATGGCCTGTCTCCGTTGTCCCTGAGAAATCGCTGCCTGAAGGTACATGATACCATACGCTTTGCAGTGCTTCAGGGTTTCAGCCGAGCGCAAACATTCGGCGTGGCAGTCCGTGTCCAGACCGAGATGCATTGTCGAGGCGAGAACAGCCTGAGCGATTGCCGATGCTTGAAAGGCGAACGGCAGTCTGCCACAAGGGCCGCTCGATTATACCTAGAGCGTGCGATGTGAGCAGGACCAGGCAATGAAGGCATTTTTCGTGCAGATAAAGTGCGATCTGGGCAAGGCCTACGACGTTGCCAGCGCCCTGGCCGATGCCGAGATTGCTTCGGAAATCTACTCGACAGCCGGAAACTACGACCTGCTCGCCAAATTCTATGTCGACGACGAGGAAGACATCGGCCACTTCGTCAACGAGAAAGTGCAGATTCTTCCCGGCATCAAGGACACGTTCACGGTCGTCACCTTTCGCGCGTTTTGATCCCCATCCGGCATCTGCCCGGACACCAGGCAAAGCCTGATCAAGGCCCTATTGGTGCTGCCTTAATTTTAGGCAAGTGCGATATACTGATCGCCGGCGCCCAACAAATCACCGATTGCGCTTGATTTTCTCCAGCGAGGCCAGTGAAATGGCGCCACAGGGGAGTATGCGATTGGCAGCGTTCGATGAAATGCTTCCGGAAGTTTCCGGGCTGAGAAAACCGTATTCGGCTTACGATCGCTGGCTGAAGGAACAGGACCCGGCCAGACTTACCGAGAAGATGCAGGACGCCGAACGCGTCTTTCGCAAGACAGGCATCACTTTCGCCGTCTACGGCGAGCAGGAAGCATCGGAGCGGCTGATACCCTTCGATATCGTTCCGCGCATCATTTCGGGCAATGAATGGCGACGGCTGACGCAAGGCATCGAGCAGCGCGTCCAGGCGCTGAACGCCTTTCTCGACGACATCTACCATCGCCAGGAGATCTTGCGCGCCGGCCGGGTGCCGAAGGAGTTGATCGCCAAGAACGAGGCGTTCCTGCCCGAGATGATCGGGGTGCGGCCGCCGGCCGGCGTCTATACCCACATCATCGGCGTCGACATCGTACGCATTAGCGAGAACGAGTTCTACGTGCTGGAGGACAACGCGCGCACGCCGTCCGGCGTCTCCTACATGCTGGAGAACCGCGAGACGATGATGCAGCTCTTTCCCGAGCTGTTCCAGCAGATCAAGGTGCGGCCGGTTGAGAATTACCCGCAGCTCTTGCGCCAGTCGCTGGCGGCAGTGCGGCCGCAAAGCACCAAGGGCGCGCCGACCATTGCCGTGCTGACGCCGGGTAGCTTCAACTCGGCGTATTTCGAACATGCTTTCCTTGCCGACCAGATGGGCGTGCAGCTTGTCGAGGGGCAGGATCTGCGCGTCGTCGATGGCCATGTCGCGATGCGCACCACCGAGGGCTACAAGCAGATCGACGTGCTTTACCGGCGTGTCGACGACTCGTTCCTCGATCCGCTGACCTTCCGCCCCGACTCGGCACTTGGCGTGCCGGGCATTATGGACGTCTACCGCGCCGGCAACATCACGATCGCCAATGCGCCGGGAACCGGCATCGCCGACGACAAGGCGATCTATTCGTACATGCCCGAGATCGTCGAATTCTACACCGGCCGCAAGGCGATGCTCGGCAACATCCCGACCTGGCGCTGCTCGGAGCCGGACAGCCTGAAATACGTGCTCGAGCACATCGATGAATTGGTTATCAAAGAGGTCCACGGGTCCGGCGGTTACGGCATGCTGGTCGGTCCGGCGGCGACCAAGAAGGAGTGCGAGGATTTTTCCAAAAAGCTCGCGGCAAAACCGTCGAACTACATTGCTCAACCGACGCTGGCGCTGTCGACCTGCCCGATCCTGACGGACAAGGGGCTGGCGCCGCGCCATGTCGATCTGCGCCCCTATGTGCTGGTTTCCGACCGTATCCAGATCGTGCCCGGCGGGCTGACCCGAGTAGCGCTCAAGGAAGGCTCGCTGGTCGTCAATTCCTCGCAAGGCGGGGGCACGAAGGATACGTGGGTGTTGGATGATTAGAGTGGAAGTAGCGAGTAGTGAATAGTGAATAGTGAATAGATAAGGATATGCGTCGTTAATGTTGGTGAAATGCCCTGAAGTGAAACGCGCGGCATCGTGCCCTAGAATCTGGACAGTCACCATTCACCATTCAGCATTCACTATTCACCACAGGACCGCCTGACATGCTTCTCGGCCGCACCGCCAACGGGCTCTACTGGATGAACCGCTATATCGAGCGGGCGGAAAACATGGCGCGGCTGGTGGATGCCGGCTTGCGCATGGCGCTGACTCGTACCCAGAACGCTTCGGAGGAGTGGAATTCGGTGCTGCTCAGCGCCGGTTCAGACGCCAGCTTCACGCAGAAATATTCCGACTACACCGCCGCCAATGTCGCCGACTATCTGCTGCGCGACACATCGAACCCGTCGAGCACGATGTCGTCTATCGAAACGGCCCGTAACAATGCCCGCATGGTGCGCACGGCATTGACGCGTGAAACCTGGGAAAGCATCAACGAAGCCTGGATGTCGCTGAAGCGGCTGCTGGCCAAGCCGATCGACGAGCGCGACCTGCCCAACGCGCTCGACGCAATCAAACGCGAGACGGCGCTGATCCGCGGCTCGTTCTACGGCACGATGCTGCGCAACGAGATTTTCGATTTTTCGCAGCTCGGCACGTATGTCGAACGCGCCGACAACACCGCGCGCATCCTGGATGTGAAATACTACGTGCTGTTGCCGTCGATCTCCTGGGTCGGCTCGACGCTCGACAACTACCAGTGGGAATCGATCCTGCGCTCGGTGTCGGCGCACCGTTCCTATCGCTGGGTCTATGATGCCGACTACAAGCCGAGCAACATCGCCGATTATCTGATCCTCAACGTCCGCATGCCGCGCTCGCTGACCTTTTGCTACCGCTTCCTGACGGAGCATCTCAAATTCCTGGGTGACGACTATGGGGAGCGCCACGCCTGTCATGCGACGGCTGCCAAGACCCAGGCCATGCTGACCGCCGGGTCGATCAAGGATATTTTCGACGCCGGCCTGCACGAATTTCTGGCCAATTTCATCCGCGACAACACCAGGCTCGGCGACGAGATCGCGCAGGATTACAGGTTCTATTGAGCATGACCCCAAAAAGCGGAGACCGGTTTTCGGAAAAGCTCATGCTCCAGGGACGAGAGCGATGCGGCTGAAGATCACCCACCGGACGGAATACCGCTACGATGCGCCGGTGCATTATTTGTTGCAGCGTTTGCGGCTGCTCCCGGTGAACGGGCGCACCCAGACGGTACTGTCCTGGGGGCTGGAGATCGAAGGCGCACGCGAGGAAGTGCGCTTCACCGACCATTTCGGCAATGATACCCGGCTGTTGAGCGTCGAGGGCGAGCGCGACTTCATCACCGTCGAAGCAGCCGGCGAAGTGGTGACGCGCGACACCGCTGGCGTCTGCGGACCGCACCAGGGTTTCGCGCCGCTCTGGCTGTTCGGCCAGGAAACGCCGCTGACGACGATCGGCAGCGGCATTCGCGAGCTTGCTGCCTCGGTCGGCAAGGGTACCGACATCGAAAGGCTGCACCGGTTGATGGCGGTGATCGGCGAGCGCGTCGCTTATACGCCGGACACCACCAACGTGACGACGCCGGCCGAAGAGGCCCTGGCGCTCAAGACCGGCGTTTGCCAGGACCACAGCCACATCTTCGTTGCCGCGGCGCGTGCCATGGATTTTCCGGCCCGCTATATCAGCGGCTACCTGATGATGGATGCGGCCATCGAGCAGGCGGCAAGCCACGCCTGGGCCGAGGCGCATGTCTCGGGCCTCGGCTGGGTCGCCTTCGATGTCGCCAACGGCATTTCTCCGGACGAGCGTTATGTGAAGGTGGCGACCGGCCGCGATTATCGCGACGCCACGCCGGTATCTGGAATTCGGCTGGGACAGGCGGAAGAACAGCTTGCGGTCACTGTCACCGTGGAGCAGTAATCCCCGGCAAGATTATTGCCAAAGAGATTCGATGACCTATTGCGTCGGCCTGAAGATCGATCGCGGGCTCGTGTTCATGTCGGACACGCGCACCAACGCCGGCATGGATTCGATCTCGACCTTCAGGAAGATGCATGTCTGGGAAGAGCCGGGCGAGCGCGTCATCGTTTTGATGTCGGCCGGCAATCTGGCGACGACGCAGGCCGTGGTCAGCCTGCTCGACGAACGCACCAAGGCAGTGGCGGAGCGTCGTGCCACGCTGCTCGAAACGCCCTCCATGTACCAGACAGTCCGGTTGGTCGGAGACACCGTCAAGGAGGTCATCGCCAGTTCGTCGCCGGCTGGCGAAAAGGCGGATTCCTACTTCAACGCCTCCTTCATCCTCGGCGGTCAGATCAAGGGCAGTCCGCCGCGCCTGTTCATGATCTATCCGGAAGGCAATTTCATCGAATCCACCGACGACACGCCGTTCTTCCAGATTGGTGAGACCAAATACGGCAAGCCGATCATTATCCGCGCTTATGAAAGGACGATGAGTTTCGCCGAGACGGTGAAATTGCTGCTGGTGTCGTTCGACTCGACGCTGAAGTCGAACCTGTCGGTCGGCCTGCCGCTCGACCTGCTGTTCTATGAAAAGGACACTTTCAAGGTCGGGCTCAAAAAGCGAATAACCCAGGACGATCAATATTATCGTACGATCTCGGATAGCTGGTCGAACGCGCTGAAGACCGCCTTTGCCAGTCTGCCTGATTTTCCCGAATGAAAACCTTCGTTTTTCGTGCTCTTTGATCGCGGCTCGATGAGGCGCCACGGAGGCGAAGAAGATGAATAGCAACGAATTCCGCGAGTGGTCGCTGCGAGCGGCTGAATGGGGCGTCGACTACAGAAACAGCCTTCGCGAGAGACCGGTGCGGCCGCTTGTCGAGCCGGGCGAAATCTTCAAAAGCGTCGATGCCGCGCCGCCGGAAGACGGTGAAACGATGCAGGCAATCTTCGCCGATTTCGAACAAAAGATCCTGCCTGGCATGACGCACTGGCAGCATCCGCGTTTCTTCGCCTATTTCCCGGCCAATGCGGCACCGGTCTCCGTCGTGGCCGAGTATCTGGTTTCCGCGATGGCCGCGCAATGCATGCTCTGGCAGACCTCGCCGGCGGCAACCGAGCTCGAGACGCGGGTCGTCGATTGGATGCGGCAGGCGCTTGGTTTGCCGGAGGGATTTTCCGGCGTCATGCAGGATTCGGCTTCATCGGCGACGCTTGCCGCCGTACTGACCATGCGCGAGCGCGCGCTCGACTGGCAAGGCAACAAGAACGGCTTGCAAGGGCAGCCGGTCGTGCGGATCTATTCTTCCGACCAAGTCCATACTTCTATCGACCGGGCGATCTGGGTGTCGGGCATCGGCGAGGCGAACCTCGTGCGCATTCCGGTCGCCGGACGCTTCCGCGCCATGCAGACGGCGGCTCTGGAAGCCGCGATCGTTACCGACCGCGAAAACGGCATGCTGCCGGCGGGCATCATCGCCAGCGTCGGCGGCACAAGTACCGGCGGCACCGACAATGTGGCGGCTGTTGCCGAGGTGGCGAAGCGGCACGGGCTCTACCTGCATGTTGATGCCGCATGGGCCGGCTCCGCCATGATCTGCCACGAGTTCCGGCATTTCTGGGCCGGCGCCGAAAATGCCGATTCCATCGTCTTCAACCCGCATAAATGGTTGGGGGCACAGTTCGATTGCTCGATGCAGTTCATCCGCCAGCCGGAAGACCTGGTCCGCACGCTGGCGATCAAGCCCGAATTCCTGAAAACGCATGGCCGCGACGGGGTCATCAACTACTCCGAATGGTCGGTGCCGCTCGGACGGAGGTTCCGCGCTCTGAAACTTTGGTTCCTGCTGCGTGCGCATGGGTTGGAAAATCTGCGGAACATGATCCGCAACCATGTCGCCTGGAGCGAGAGCCTCGCCGCGCGGCTGGCTCGGGAACCGGATTTCGAGATCGTCACGGAACCGATGCTGTCGCTATTCTCATTCCGCCATCTCGCGGCTGCGGCCATCGACTCTGACGAGCACAATTTGCGGTTGGTCAGCGCGATCAACGATGACGGCCGCATTTACCTGACGCAGACCCGGGTGGACGGGCAGGTGGCGATCCGCTTTCAGGTCGGGCAGTTCGAAACGACTGCGGCGGACGTCGATACTGCTTTCGAGGTCATCACTGAGATCGCGCGGGGGCTGAGTTGATAGCCTCGTCGAGATTGCGCCGGAGCTTTTCTCGCTGCAGTCGCCCGATTTTCATTAGCCGGCCCATACCTGTTCATGGCTTTCGTTTTCAGCTATAGACGAGAAAAACGAAAATGAGAGGTTGCTAGATGTATCTGTCGCCGCGTCATTCCGAAATCATCCAGATGGCCAAGGACCATGGCCGCGTACTGGTCGAGGAACTGGCGACGCATTTCAACGTGACGCCGCAGACGATCCGCAAGGATCTCAACGATCTCTGCGACCAGCGGCTTTTGTCCCGCATCCATGGCGGGGCATTGTTCCCCTCCGGCATCGAGAACATGGAATATGAGGCTCGGCGCAAGATCGCCGCCGAGGAGAAGGAGGCGATCGGCCGCGCAGCAGCCCGGCTGATCCCCGATAACGCGTCTCTGTTCATCAATATCGGGACAACGACGGAAGCTGTCAGCAAGTCGCTGCTCGATCACAGCGGCCTGATGGTCATCACCAATAACATCAATGTTGCCAACAGGATGCGCATATATCCTTCGATCGAGGTGGTGATCGCCGGCGGTGTCGTGCGCGGTTCCGACGGCGGTGTGGTCGGCGAGGCCGCGGTCGATTTCATCAGGCAGTTCAAGGTCGATTTTGCGGTGATCGGCGCCTCGGCCATCGACCATGACGGCGCACTGCTCGACTTCGATTTTCGCGAGGTGAAGGTGGCTCAGGCGATCATCGCCAACGCCCGACATGTGATCCTGGTGTCGGACCAGACCAAATTCGAGCGCACCGCGCCCGTCCGCATCGGCCATCTGTCGCAGGTCAACACCTTTATCACCGATCGTTGCGACATCCCGTCGGTGCGTAAGATCTGCCAGGAGGCAGAAGTTCAGCTGATCGAAACGTCGCTCTCCTAGAGATGCCGTAGCGGCATCTTCCGCTCATCATATTTCGTTTGACATTCGTTATCATTTCGAAATAATTCCGCTACGGTTTCGCAAGAACCCAAAAATGCTGCAATGCGAAGTCGAGGGAGGATTCTTTGAGCGCATCACCGATTCATGACATTTTCGTCATCGGTGGCGGCATCAATGGCTGCGGCATCGCCCGCGATGCCGTTGGACGTGGCTTTTCGGTTTTTCTTGCCGAGATGAACGATCTGGCCAGCGGGACCTCTTCCGGCTCGACCAAACTGATCCACGGCGGCTTGCGCTATCTCGAATTCTACGAATTCCGTCTGGTGCGCGAAGCGCTGATGGAACGCGAGGTCCTGTGGAGGAACGCGCCGCACATCATCTGGCCGATGCGCTTCGTGCTGCCATACGCCAAGGGACTGCGTCCGGCCTGGCTGATCCGGCTCGGGCTTTTCCTCTACGACCATATTGGCGGGCGCAAATTGCTGCCGCCGACGAAAACGCTGGACATGGCCAAGGATCCGGCCGGCAAGCCGCTGAAGCCGCTGTTTCGAAAGGCGTTCGAATATTCGGACGGTTGGGTCAACGATGCCCGGCTGGTTGTGTTGAACGCCCGCGACGCTGCCGAGCGCGGCGCAACCATTCGAACCCGAACAAAGGTCGTCAGCGCACGCCGCGAAGGCAATCTCTGGACGGTCAGGCTTGAAAATGTGCGGACCGGCGATACCGAGGAGGTCAAGGCGCGGCTGCTGGTCAATGCCGCCGGCCCGTGGGTCGATCAGGTGCTGTCGGCCACCGTCGGCTTGAACGACGTGCACAATGTCCGCCTCGTACAAGGCAGCCACATCGTCGTGGGCAAGAAATTCGACGACCCACGCGCCTATTTCTTTCAGAACAAGGACGGGCGCATCATTTTCGCCATCCCTTACGAGGACGAGTTCACGCTCATCGGCACCACCGACCGTGACTATCCCGGCGATCCGCACAACGTCAGGATCAATGACGCCGAGATCGACTATCTCTGCGCTGCGGCAAGCGAATATTTCGCGCAGCCGGTCAAGCCGTCGGATATCGTCTGGACCTATTCCGCGGTGCGACCGCTCTACGACGATGGCGCCTCAAAGGCGCAGGAAGCCACCCGAGACTATGTGCTGAAGGCCGATGGAGGCGAGGGTGCCGCCCCGATTGTCAACGCCTTTGGCGGCAAGATCACGACCTACCGCCGATTGTCGGAATCGATGCTTGAGAAGATCGAGGGTTTTCTCGGCAAGCGCGGCAAACCATGGACGGCAAACGCGCCGCTGCCCGGCGGTGACTTTCCCGTCACCGGCTTCGATGCCGAGGTGGCGAAACTGAAAACGGCGTACCCGTTCCTCGACGCCCGGCTGGCCCGCCGGTTAACCCGGCTCTACGGCACCCGCGCAAGGAAGCTGCTGGGCCTCGCCAAGTCGAACGTCGATCTTGGCCGCAACTTTGGCGCCGATCTCTACGAAGCCGAGGTGCGCTACCTCGTCGAAAACGAATGGGCGATGACTGCCGAGGATGTATTGTGGCGCCGGACCAAGCGCGGCCTGCGTCTCAGCCGTGAGCAGGCGGCAGTGCTCGACGAGTTCATGCGCGGAATAAGCCGGCAGCACGTAGCGGCTGCCGAATAGGAACGGCCGACTGATGCAGAAAGCCTGGGAGGAGGCATCATGCTTGAACTGAGAAACGTGACGAAGACGGTGGGTGCGGCGGAACATATCCGCGACGTCTCGCTGACGCTTCAGCACGGCTCGCTCAACGTCCTGCTCGGGCCGACGCTCTCCGGCAAGACCAGCCTGATGCGGCTGATGGCGGGCCTCGACGTGCCGACCTCGGGCTCGGTCTGGTTTGATGGCAAGGATGTCACCGGCATGCCGGTGCAAAAGCGCAACGTCGCCATGGTCTACCAGCAATTCATCAATTATCCGGCGATGACGGTCTACGAAAACATCGCCTCACCGCTGCGGGTGGCCGGCACGGATCAGGCAACGATCGACAGGGAGGTGCGCAATGTTGCCGCCCTTCTCAAACTAACGCCCTATCTCGACCGGACGCCTCTCAGTCTGTCGGGCGGCCAGCAGCAGCGCACCGCGCTGGCCCGCGCCATCGTCAAGAATGCCAGCCTCGTGCTGCTCGACGAGCCGCTCGCCAATCTCGACTATAAGCTGCGTGAAGAATTACGCGCGGAACTGCCGAAAGTCTTCGCGGCCGCCGGTACAATCTTTGTTTATGCCACGACCGAGCCGCACGAGGCCTTGCTGCTCGGCGGCAACACGGCAACGCTTTCCGAGGGCAGCATCACCCAGTTCGGGCCGACCATCGAAGTGTTCCGCAAACCGGTCGATCTGGTGACGGCGAGAACCTTCGCCGATCCGCCGCTCAACACCATCGTGCTTGCCAAGAAGGGCCTGGATTTCCTGCTCGAGGGCGGCGTGAAATTGCCGGTGCCGGCGGAACTCTTCGGCGTCGCCGATGCGATCTATACGATCGGCTTCCAGCCGCATCATCTGTCCCTCGATCGGCCCAACGCCGCCGCAGTGCCGGTGCGCGCAAAGGTGACGATCACCGAGATCACCGGATCGGAAAGCTTCATCCATCTCGATTTTGCCGATGCGCGCTGGGTCATGCTGACCCACGGCATTCGCGACTTCGAGCCGGACGAGGAGGTCGAGGTGTTCATCGACCCGCGCCACATCATGGTCTTCGACGAGCACGGCCGCGCGATGGCCGCGCCGAAGCTGGCGGCTTAGGAGGAAGCGATGGCGCGCATCGACGTCAATCATATCCGCCACTCCTATCTGCAGAACCCGCGCACGGATGCCGATTTCGCGCTGAAGGAAGTGCACCACACCTTCGAGGATGGCGGCGCTTATGCGCTGCTCGGCCCATCCGGCTGCGGCAAGACCACGCTGCTCAACATCATTTCGGGATTGCTGCATCCCTCGCACGGCCAGCTGCTGTTCAACGGCAGGGACGTGACCAATCTGTCGACCCAAGAGCGCAACATTGCCCAGGTCTTCCAGTTCCCGGTGATCTACGACACGATGACCGTCTACGACAATCTGGCGTTCCCGCTGCGCAATCGCGGCGTGCCGGAGGCCGACGTCGACCGTAAGGTGCGCGAGACGCTGGAGATGACCGGGCTGGCCGATATGGCCAAACGAAAGGCGCGCGGACTGACCGCCGACCAGAAGCAGAAAATCTCGCTCGGACGCGGGCTGGTGCGCTCCGACGTCAATGCCATCCTGTTCGACGAGCCTTTGACCGTCATCGACCCGCATATGAAATGGGTGCTGCGCTCGCAGTTGAAGCAGCTTCACCGCCGCTTCGGTTACACCATGGTCTACGTCACGCACGACCAGACCGAGGCCTTGACCTTCGCCGACAGGGTGGTCGTCATGTATGACGGCGAAATCGTGCAGATCGGCACACCGGCGGAGCTGTTCGAGCGCCCGCGCCACACTTTTGTCGGCTATTTCATCGGCTCGCCCGGCATGAATGTCATGCCGGTGGCGATCGACGGCAAGACAGCGAAGCTGGGCTCGCAGCAGATCGAACTGCCGGGCGTGCCCAAGGCGGGCGGCGGCGCCATCGAGCTCGGCATCCGTCCCGAATATGTGCGCCTGGGCAGCCAGGGCATGGCCGTCCGGGTCAGCAAGGTCGAGGACGTCGGCCGCCATAAGGTGGTCCGTGCCAATCTCGAAGGACGCGAGATCGCCGCCGTCATCGGCGAGGACGAGACAGTTCCGGCTGATCCGAAGGTGCGGTTCGACCCGGCCGGCATCAACATCTATGCCGATTCCTGGCGCGTCGAGATGGGAGCCTGAAGTGGAAAAGACCTGGAACAACAGAGCCTGGTTCCTGGTGCTGCCGGTGCTGCTGCTGGTGGCGTTCTCGGCGGTCATACCGCTGATGACGGTCGTCAATTATTCGGTGCAGGACACTTTCGGCAATAACGTCTTCTTCTGGGCCGGCACGGAATGGTTCGAGGAACTGCTTTCCTCCAGCCGCTTCTGGCAGGCGATGATCCGCAACCTTGTCTTCTCCTTCATCATCCTGGCGATCGAAGTGCCGCTCGGCATCTTCATTGCGCTCAATATGCCGAAGAAGGGTTGGGGCGTGCCTGTTTGCCTTGTTTTGATGGCGTTGCCGCTGCTGATCCCGTGGAACGTCGTCGGCACCATCTGGCAGGTGTTCGGGCGCAACGACATTGGCCTGCTCGGCTATTACGTCAACGCGCTCGGCATCGACTATAATTATGTGCAAGACCCATATGACGCCTGGGTCACGGTCATCATCATGGACGTCTGGCATTGGACCAGCCTCGTCGTTCTGCTCTGCTACGCCGGCCTGGTCTCGATCCCGGATGCCTTTTATCAGGCGGCCAAGATCGACGGTGCCTCGCGCTGGGCGGTGTTCCGTTACATCCAGCTGCCGAAGATGAACCGCGTGCTGCTGATCGCCGTGCTGCTGCGCTTTATGGATAGCTTCATGATCTACACCGAACCGTTCGTGGTGACCGGCGGCGGACCCGGCAACTCGACGACCTTTCTTTCGATCGATCTCGTCAAGACCGCGCTCGGCCAGTTCGACCTCGGCCCGGCGGCGGCGATGTCGCTGGTCTACTTCCTTATCGTCCTGTTGTTGTCATGGGTGTTCTACACCGTGATGACCAATTACGACGCGGAGCGCTGAGATGAGCCGCACCGAAGAGAGAGCCGATAGGGTGAGCGAGACGACAGCTTCGGAAGGGCTCGCCAGCACGCTACGGCAGGACGAGATCGCACGGCTGATGCGCCGTCGCGGCGAGGAGTCGCGTTGGTGGTGGATCGTGCCGACGCTCTACATCATCGTTCTGCTTTTGCCGATCTACTGGCTCATCAATATGAGCTTCAAGACCAATGGCGAGATCGTCTCGTCGCTGACGCTCTACCCGCACGCACCGACATTGGCGAATTACCGCACCATCTTCACCGACGCGTCCTGGTATTCGGGCTACATCAACTCGATCACCTATGTGGTTATGAACATGGTGATTTCGGTGGCTGCGGCACTGCCTGCTGCCTATGCCTTTTCGCGCTATCGCTTCCTCGGCGACAAGCATCTGTTCTTCTGGCTGCTGACCAACCGCATGGCGCCGCCGGCGGTGTTCGCGCTGCCATTCTTCCAGCTTTATTCGGCCTTCGGCCTTATCGACACCCACATCGCCGTGGCTCTGGCGCATTGCCTGTTCAACGTGCCGCTGGCGGTGTGGATCCTCGAAGGCTTCATGTCGGGCGTACCCAAGGAGATCGACGAGACCGCCTATATCGACGGCTATTCGTTCCCGCGCTTCTTCATCAAGATCTTCATGCCGCTGATTGCGAGCGGCATCGGCGTGGCGTGCTTCTTCTGCTTCATGTTCTCGTGGGTGGAGCTCTTGATCGCCCGTACGCTGACGACAACCGATGCCAAGCCGATCGCCGCGACCATGACCCGCACCGTTTCGGCCGCCGGCATGGATTGGGGGCTGCTCGCCGCAGCCGGCGTGCTGACGCTGATTCCTGGCGCGCTCGTCATCTGGTTTGTGCGCAACTACATCGCCAAGGGCTTTGCCCTGGGGAGGGTATGATGGAGCAGGTCGACAGAAGCCCATGGTGGTGGGCCGTGCTGCTTCTCGCCATAGTCGTCGTGGCCTGGGTGGCACTTCAAATCGATTTCGTGGCAATAACGGTAGGCTTCAGCGATCCGGCTAATATCCGCCTGTGGGGATTTAACCTCTCGTCCAACCTCGATTTTTCGTGGATGGCTTGGACGTGGCCGACCGCGGCCTTCTTTGGAACCATCTTTCTGCTGCTTTGCGGCATGGCGGTGTGGGAATACGTCTCGCCGGGCGGCAATCCGCGCGTCGGCGTGCTGCGGTTCGAAACGACGCGTGGCGACCGCCTGTTCCTGTCGCTGCTTGGCAGCGCCTTTATCCATCTCGCTTGGCTGGGTCTAGTCGGACCCAATCTGTGGTGGGCTCTCGCTCTCTCCGTGGTCTACGCCGTCGGCGTGTTCCGCTACGTATAGAGGGGGAAACTGTTGGAACGGCGGCGTGCCGGCCGCCGATCCAGATCGCACTTTGAACTTTAACAGTGGAGGAAATACATGCGACGGCAATTCTTGACATCAACAACTGCGCTTGTCCTATTGCTCGGGGCAAGCAATGCCTATGCCGGAATGGACGAGGCCAAGGCCTTCCTCGATAAGGAAATCGGGCCCCTTTCGACGCTTTCGCGCGCCGACCAGGAAGCCGAGATGCAATGGTTCATCGATGCCGCGAAACCTTTCGCCGGCATGGATATCAAGGTGGTTTCCGAAACCATCGCCACGCATCAGTATGAATCGCAGGTGCTGGCGCCGGCCTTTACGGCCATCACCGGCATCAAGGTTACGCATGACGTCATCCAGGAAGGCGACGTCGTCGAGAAGATCCAGACCCAGATGCAGACCGGCCAGAACCTCTATGACGGCTGGGTCAACGATTCCGATCTGATCGGCACGCACTGGCGCTACCAGCAGGTGCGCAACCTGACCGACTGGATGGCAGGCGACGGCAAGGATGTCACCAACCCGAATCTCGACCTGAAGGATTTCATCGGCACTTCGTTCACCACCGCGCCCGACAAGAAACTCTACCAACTTCCCGACCAGCAGTTCGCCAACCTCTACTGGTTCCGTTACGACTGGTTCAACGACGAGAAGAACAAGGCGGACTTCAAGGCCAAATACGGCTACGACCTTGGCGTGCCGGTGAACTGGTCGGCCTATGAGGACATTGCAGCGTTCTTCACCGGGCGTGAGATCGACGGCAAGAAGGTCTACGGCCATATGGACTATGGCAAGAAGGACCCCTCGCTCGGCTGGCGGTTCACCGACGCCTGGCTGTCGATGGCCGGCAATGGCGACAAGGGCATTCCGAACGGTCTGCCCGTCGACGAATGGGGCATCAAGGTCGACGAGAATTCGCGTCCGGTCGGTTCCTGCACGGCGCGCGGCGGCGACACCAATGGTCCGGCTTCCGTCTATGCCATCCAGAAGTACCTCGATTGGCTGAAGGCCTATGCACCGGCGGAAGCCCAAGGCATGACCTTCTCCGAATCGGGGCCAGTTCCGGCGCAGGGCGCGGTTGCCCAGCAGATCTTCTGGTACACCGCCTTCACCGCCAGCATGGTCGACGCCAGCGCCAAGGCGGTGCTGAACGACGACGGCACGCCGAAGTGGCGCATGGCGCCGTCGCCGCATGGCGTCTACTGGAAGGACGGCATGAAGCTCGGCTATCAGGACGTCGGTTCCTGGACGCTGATGAAGTCGACGCCGACCGACCGCGCCAAGGCCGCCTGGCTCTACGCGCAGTTCGTCACCTCGAAGACGGTCGATGTGAAGAAGAGCCATGTCGGCCTGACCTTCATCCGCGAGAGCACGATCCACGACAAGAGCTTCACCGAACGTGCGCCAAAGCTCGGCGGCTTGATCGAGTTCTACCGCTCGCCGGCACGCGTCCAGTGGTCGCCGACCGGCACCAACGTGCCGGACTATCCGAAGCTGGCACAGCTCTGGTGGCAGGCGATCGGCGATGCTTCGTCGGGCGCCAAGAGCGCGCAAGAAGCAATGGACTCGCTCTGCGCCGAGCAGGAAAAGGTGATGAGCCGCATCGAGAAGTCGGGCGTCCAGGGCGATATTGGCCCGAAGATGGCCGAAGAGCATGACCTCGCCTACTGGAATGCGGACGCGGTCAAGAAGGGCAATCTCGCTCCTCAGCTCAAGATCGAGAACGAGAAGGAAAAGCCGGTCACCATCAACTACGACGAGCTGGTGAAGAGCTGGCAGCAATAGGACCGTTTGATGCGGGCGTCCGCGCCCGCATCGCCATGCTCAGGGGAGGCGGCATGTTGCCGTCTCCCCTGTTTGCGTGAACGGCTCCGCGCCATCCGGCGTCGAGACATCGTTGCACCTTGAAGTCGCTTCGACGGGAGAGAGAATGACCGGATATATCCTTGCAATCGACCAGGGGACGACATCGAGCCGGGCGATCCTGTTCGACGACAAGATGATGGTCGTCGGCAGCGGGCAAAAGGAATTCACCCAATATTATCCGGCCTCCGGCTGGGTCGAGCACAATCCCGAGGAGATATGGGCAAGCGTCGTGGAAACGGTGAACGCCGCGCTGAAGACAGCCGGCCGCAACGCAGCGGAAGTCGCCGCGATCGGCATCACCAACCAGCGCGAAACCGTCGTCATCTGGGACAAGGAGACCGGCAAGCCGATCCACAACGCGATTGTCTGGCAGGACCGCCGCACCGCGCCGCTATGCCAGAAACTGAAGAAGCTGGGGCTGGAGAAGAAATTCACGAAAAAGACCGGCCTGCTGCTCGATCCCTATTTCTCCGGCACCAAGATCGCCTGGATGCTGGACAAGGTGAAGGGCGCCAGAAAACGCGCCGAGAAGGGCGAACTGCTGGCTGGCACCATCGACAGTTTCCTGATTTGGCGCCTGACTGGCGGCAGGGTCCACGCCACTGACGCCACCAATGCCTCACGCACACTGGTCTACAACATCGAACAAAACGCTTGGGACGACGAGCTGCTGGCCATTTTCGGCATACCTGCAAGAATGCTGCCGCAGGTGAAGGATTGTGCCGATGATTTTGGAATCACCGACAAAAGCCTGTTTGGTGCAGAGATCAGAATCCTCGGTGTGGCCGGCGACCAGCATGCGGCGGCGATCGGCCAGGCCTGTTTCGAACCGGGCATGATGAAATCCACCTACGGCACCGGTTGCTTCGCGCTGCTCAACACCGGAAGCGATCTGGTGCGTTCTAGGAACCGGCTTTTGACCACCATCGCCTACAGGCTGAACGGCAAGACCACCTATGCGCTGGAGGGCTCGATCTTTATCGCCGGCGCCGCCGTGCAATGGCTGCGGGACGGCATCAAAGTGATCGGCAAGGCCGAGCAGAGCGGCAAATTGGCGGCGGAAGCCGATCCAACGCAGAACGTCTATCTGGTGCCGGCTTTCGTCGGGCTCGGCGCACCGCACTGGGATGCCGAGGCGCGCGGCGCCATCTTCGGGCTGACCCGCAATTCGGGGCCGGCGGAATTTGCCCGCGCGGCACTGGAATCCGTTGCGTTCCAAACACGCGACCTGCTTGACGCCATGCGCAAGGACTGGAAGGCCGCCTCGGCCAAGACCGTCCTCAGGGTCGATGGCGGCATGGTGGCGTCGGACTGGACCATGCAGCGGCTGGCCGACATTCTCGATGCGCCGGTAGACCGGCCGACAATTCTCGAGACGACCGCGCTTGGTGCGGCATGGCTGGCCGGCTCGAAGGCCGGTGTCTGGCCGAAGGCGCGGGAATTCGCCAGGAGTTGGGCGCTCGAGCGCCGGTTCAAGCCGGACATGGATGCTTCGACACGTGCGGCCAAGCTGGCCGGTTGGCGCCACGCTGTGCGCAGGACGCTAAGTACGCAATAGGCAGGGATGCCCCGATGCCCGGGATTCGCACTAATGAAAAACCCGCGCCGTTTCGGGCGCGGGCTTGCAGCCTCTAATCTGGGACTCAGTAAGGCGACCGGCACTGCCGGCGCGGACCGTAATTGGGCTGGTAAGTGTTGTCAGAAGCGCGATAGCTCCGATAACGGTCATAGCACCACTGCACGTGGGCATCGCCACGATAGACACGATTCTGGTTGACGATCGCGCCGGTAATCAGCGCTCCGGTAGCAAACGCAGCCAGCGGGAACCAGAAGTCGCCGTGACGGCGATAGCCGCGACGATATTCGCGATAGCCGCGATGGCCACGCCAGTACATGCCGTCGTCACGCGCAAAATTGCGACGGAAATCGCGACGCGAGAAATCGCGATTGAAATTCCGGTGCCTCCGCCACGGCTCGTACTGGACGGTCTGGATATTCGAGGTGAGCCCCTGGGCCGGGGGCGCATAGCTGGGCTGAGCGTTGACTGGCACGATCTCCGCGGCAGCGAATGAGATCGAAAGAGTGGTCGCCAGCAGGCCCGACATGATCCTATTCATGGTCTTCTCCTTGAAACGCATGTCCCTTATCGCGGGAAACGGGCAGGTTGCGCAAATTGTTCCGCCAAAAATCCCAAGTTGCTGATCCGCAAAGGTTCTTCCGATTCGTTGCTTGTGCTTGTCCCGCAAAAGCGCGAGCTTCGGCCTTGCGCGGGAGGGAGGCCGTTCCCTCGACGCCGAGGCGCTTCGCAAGGCATGACGACACTGCTGGAAAGCCCGGTGTGCGAGCCGTCTTTTTCTGGTTGACCGGCAGAGGCACTCTCCCTATGTTCCGCGCAATTTCGAGGGCGGCCTTTCTGAGCCCGCGGGAGCGCGTAGCTCAGCCGGTAGAGCAACTGACTTTTAATCAGTAGGTCATGGGTTCGAATCCCATCGCGCTCACCAAAATCCGATGGTCTATTCTGGACACATAGGTTACATTTTATACCGGAGACATGGGTAACACTTTTGGCCCGAAGGGGTTTTGGAGTGGTTCGAGCCTGCATGTCTTATCATCAAAGTATCCCAAATCATGATGCATGAAGGAGACGAGCCAAATGACCGTCGTCACTTCCTTGATGCCGAGCCTTCACCGGCGAGCACGGTGGAGACGTTGTTTTTCTTTCGATGCAATGCAGATGCGGCCGCAGGCGGTGACGAGAATAACACCGGTCAGGGATTCTGGCTGGACACACTTGCTCACGGATGACAATTGTCCGCGCTGAAATGTTGGGGGAACATATGATAAATGAAGAAGAACTTGAAGCAATTTGGGCCGACGATCTGCTAGGCCGCAAACAAGATGCATCATTCTTACAGCAGTTTTTGGTAGCTCGAGTTACCGAACGCCAAGCAGCAGGAAAGACCGGGTCGTATGTCATCGATATCGACGCTCAGTGGGGCGCTGGAAAATCGTTCTTTGTCGACCGATTTGCCACTCAATTAAAAAAATCTGGACACCTCGTGGCAACAGTGAATGCTTGGCGGGATGATCATATGGATGATCCATTTGTGGCTATACTAACTTCGATTGATGCTGCGCTTGCTCCGTTCACAAAGAAAAAGTCCGACAAAGCGTCAGTGACTTGGAGCGCAGTTAACAAGAGCGCCACTCCTATAATTGGACGAGTTGTTGCAGGCGCGGCGAAGACGCTAGTCAAACGATACACTGGCGAAAGCGTGGATGCGTTGCTTGAGCACGTTACTGGAGCCGATGAGACCAGAGAGGGTATCGTGAAAGCTGAAAAGGCGGGATCTCTGATAGATGATGTTGTCTCGTCTGCAGCTGAAGTTGCCTCAATCGAGATCGAACGTATAATCGATCAAAGCGCCGAACAGCTAATCGAAATCTTTCAGCGGAAAAACGAGGCAATCCTGGATTTTCGTATCAAGTTAGAAACGGCCCTTGTTGCTCTTTCGGAAGTCAAGCTTCCATTGTTCGTCTTGATCGACGAGTTGGACCGTTGCCGACCATCATACGCGATCGCTCTTCTGGAGCGGGTGAAACACCTGTTCGACGTTGATAATGTCGTTTTCGTTTTCGCTAACAACAGCGAGCAACTCAAGCACACTATTTCGGGCGCGTATGGCGAATACTTTGACGGGTTCCGCTATCTAAAGAGATTCTTCGATAGAACCTATGTGTTTGAAAGGCCCTCTCTGGACGAGTTCATTAAGACCCTACTAGCTGACGTAGACGTCAAGAAACTCAGGTCTCCAATACAAAGCCCATCCGATTTCCTTGTAATCGCATCCGATCGGTATGGCATGGAGCTTCGTGAGGTGCAGCATGTTCTGGACATTGTTCGAACCGTGACCACCATTTGGAGTAGTACGATCCCTATCGATCTGGTGCTTCTGTTCCCCCTTGCAACCACATTTTACCGCACTGGAAATGTCGAGTGGGACTCTGTCAAAATGCCAGACAACTCCACAATCGCGCTGGGCATGCGGTATGCTCGCGGGCTTTCCCCAAGATACGAAAGAGAACTCGCCCCCCGTGAGTTCTCTATCTCGGAAGCGTTCAAATTGTCGACAGAGATATTTGATTCTATGCAAAAGATGATGGACTTTGGAAACTCAGATTCAATATCGCCAACTGCGGATTACGTCAGAATGACTTTTACGCCGGAATGGAATGGGGTGCGCGTCATGCGCGACGCCCCCAGCATACAGCGACAACTCGCTGGATTTGTTCGCAGTGCGGGTAGGCTGGCGCAGGTCGAGTTCGGCCTAAAGGAAGCTTCGTAACCAAGCCTGACAAAGATGGCGGCTAGCAAAGACGTGGCCTGTCCAATCTCCAAGTTAATGTGTGCCATCGCGCTCGGCAGAAATTTCAAGAATTTCCAAACACCAGCGAGACATTGCCGCCAGCATGGCGCTCGAGCCGTCCGGCTAGGTCGAGCTCCAGCAGCACCATGAACACCTGGGCGGGATGCAGGCCGGTGTGGCGGATGATCTCGTCGACTGCTACCGGCGTCGGGCCGAGCGCCTCGACGACGCGGTCGCGGTCGTCCTCGCGCGGCGGCGGCGTTGCCGAAAAGTCGGGCGGCTCCTCAAGCGGCGATGTCCTTGGGGCCCAGGCGCCGACCAGCGGGGCGATCGCACTGGTGATATCGGCGGCCTCGGTGACAAGGCTTGCGCCGTCCTTGAGCAGGCCATTGGCGCCGGCGGCGCGTGGATCGAGCGGCGAACCGGGAACGGCAAAGACCAGCCGGCCCATCTCGCCGGCAAGCCGGGCGCTGATCAGCGAGCCGGAGCGCTGTGCGGCCTCGACCACCACCAATCCCAATGCAGCACCGGCGACGAGCCGGTTGCGGCGCGGAAAATCCTGTGCGCGCGGCTGCCAGCCAAACGGCATTTCGGAAATGATGGCGCCGCCGCGCTCGGCGATCTCGTCGCACAGGCCGGCATTTTCGGGCGGGTAGGGCAAATCGAGGCCGCCGGCGAGCACGCCGATTGTGCCAGTCGCAAGGCTGCCATGGTGCGCGGCCGTATCGATGCCGCGCGCCAGGCCGGAGACGATGCCATAACCGTCGCGGCCGAGATCCGCCGCCAGCATCCGCGCCATCTTGATGCCGGCCAGCGATGCGTTGCGAGCGCCGACGATGGCGACCGCTGGCAAGCGGAACACCGCGCTATTGCCCCTGACCGCGAGCAGCGGCGGCGGATGATCCATGCTTTTCATCAGCGGCGGATAATCCGCTTCGCCGATGCCGACGAAGCGGGCGCCAGCCCGCCGGGCGGTCTCCAGCTCCGCCTCGGTCTCGGCAATGGACGGGATGCGGACGATTTTTTTGGCGCCACCCGAAATCATCAGCTCGGGCAGCATCGATAGCGCTGCTTCGGCCGAACCGAACCGGTTGATCAGGTCGCGAAAGGAAGCCGGGCCGACATTCGGCGTGCGGATCAGACGAAGCCAGCTCAGCCGCTGCCGGTCGCTGAGGCGCGGCCCGGCGTCGGGCTCGCTCACTCCTTGGCCCCGATCTTACCCTCGGTGCCGGCAAGCAGCCGCGCAATGTTGCCGCGGTGCTTTACGATGACGATTAGGCTCATCGCCGCGAAAAGCCCGGCAATCTGCGGCGTGCTCAGGAAATACAGTGCCATGGGCACCACAACTGCTGCCGTCAGCGCCGCGAGCGAGGAGTAGCGGAACAGGAAAGCCACCGCCAGCCAGACGACGGCGAAGATCAGCGCCGCCTGCCAGGCAAGGCCGATCAGCACGCCAAGGTAAGTGGCGACACCCTTGCCCCCCTTGAAGCCGAGCCAGACCGGAAAGAGATGACCTAAAAACGCGCCGAAGCCGGCCCAAAGTCCGAGCTCGGGCGCAAAGCGGCCTGCGATCAGCACCGCCGCGGTGCCTTTAAGGGCGTCGAGCAGAAGCGTGGCCGCGGCCAAGCTCTTGTTGCCGGTGCGTAGCACATTGGTGGCGCCGATGTTGCCGGAGCCGATGTTGCGCACGTCGCCGAGGCCGGCGGCACGGGTGATCAGCAGGCCAAACGGGATCGAGCCGAGAAGATAGCCGAACACCAATGCCAAGACGGGACTGTAAGCCATTGTTCCCCCGAACTTTCCTTGGCTGAGCGGATTTTAAGCCGTGACGCCTGTTTTCGTCCTAGGCCGAAAACACTGTGCGGCCCGCCACCATCGTTTGCAAGACCTTGCCTTGCAGTCGAGCGCCTTCGAAACAGGTGTTTTTCGAGCGTGAGCGGATGCCGCTCTCGCTGACGACCCATGGCTCGTCCAGATCGACGAGCGAAAGGTCGGCCAATGCCCCCGGTTTCAGCGTGCCGCCGGGCAGGCCGAACAATCTTGCCGGCGCGGTCGACAGTGTCTCGACCAGCCGGAGCAGCGTCACGTCGCCATTGTGATAGAGCCGCAGCGCTGCGCCTAGCAGCGTTTCCAGGCCGATGGCGCCGGCCGCGGCATCGGCAAAGGGAAGGCGCTTGGTGTCGACGTCCTGCGGGTCGTGCGAGGAGACGATGAGATCGATGGTGCCGTCCTTGATCGCTTCGATCATCGCCAGCCGGTCTTCCTCCGCGCGCAGCGGCGGCGTCAGCCGGAAGAAGGTGCGGTACTCGCCTACATCATTCTCGTTGAGCGACAGATTGTGGATCGACACGCCTGATGTGACATTGGCGCCATCGGCTTTCGCGCGTGCTACCGCGCTTGCCGCCATAGCCGTCGAAATCTTGGCAGCGTGATAGGCGCCGCCGGTCAGCCGAGCCAACGCGAGATCGCGCTCCAGGGGGATCGATTCGGCTTCGCGCGGAATGCCGGCAAGGCCAAGCCAGCTTGCGTAAAGGCCTTCGTTCATCACGCCGGCCGAAGCGAGGTCGGCGTCTTGGGTTTCATGCGCGATGACGCCACCGAAATCGCGCGCATAGGTCAGCGCGCGGCGCATCACCAGCGCGCTGGCAATCGAATGCCGGCCATCGGTGAAGGCGACCGCGCCGGCCTCGCGCAGCAGGCCGAATTCGGTCATCTCGCGGCCTTCCAGCCCCTTGGTGATCGCTGCTGCCGGCAAGATGTTGACGATTGCGGTGTCCTTGGCGGTGCGCAGCACGAACTCGACCAGTGCGACATTGTCGATCACCGGGTCGGTATCGGGCATCATGACGATTGAGGTGACGCCGCCGGCCGCCGCAGCGATGCTCGCCGAAGCAATGGTCTCCCGGTGTTCGCCGCCGGGTTCGCCGATGAAGACGCGCGCGTCGATCAATCCAGGGATGATAGTCTTGCCGGCGCAGTCGATGATGGTGGCGCCTTCGGGCGCGCCCTGGTTCAAAGCCGCCTTGCCGGCGGCAACGATTTTGCGGCCTTCGACGATGACGGTGCCGACCTCATCGATGCCGCGCGACGGGTCGACGATGTGGGCCCGGCTGAAGACCGTTATGCTCATCAGGCGCGGCCCTCGTGGTTTCGACGGGGGTCGAGCAGCGCTTCCATTACCGCCATGCGCACGGCGACGCCCATCTCAACCTGTTCCTGGATAACGCTTTGCGGGCCGTCGGCGATCTCGGAGGCGATCTCGACGCCGCGGTTCATCGGGCCGGGATGCATGACCAGCGCACCGTCCTTGGCCGCCTTCAGCTTCTCCGCGTCGAGGCCGAAATAGCGGAAATATTCGCGCACCGACGGTACGAAAGCGCCTTCCATGCGTTCGCGCTGCAGGCGCAGCATCATCACCACGTCGGCGTCCTTCAGACCCTCGGCCATGGAACGGGTGACGACGACGCCCATTTTCTCGATGCCGGCGGGCAAAAGCGTCGAAGGGGCGACGACCCTGACCTGGGCACCAAGCGCGTTGAGCAGGATGATGTTGGAGCGGGCCACGCGCGAATGCAGGATGTCGCCGCAGATCGCCACGATCAGCTTCGACAACGGACCCTTGACGCGGCGGATGGTCAGTGCGTCGAGCAGCGCCTGGGTAGGGTGCTCATGGGCGCCGTCGCCGGCATTGACCACCGAACAGCCGACTTTTTGGGCAAGAAGTGCTGCCGCGCCGGCCGATTGATGGCGGATGATCAATATGTCGGGACGCATGGCATTCAGCGTCATCGCCGTATCGATCAGCGTCTCGCCCTTTTTCACCGACGAACTCGCTACGGACATGTTCATGACGTCGGCGCCGAGCCGTTTGCCGGCCAGCTCGAATGACGATTGCGTACGGGTCGAGGCTTCGTAGAAGAGATTGATCTGGGTGCGGCCGCGCAGCGTCGATGTCTTCTTGTCCGACTGCCGCGAGATGGCAACGGCCCTGTCCGCCCGGTCGAGCAGAAGCTCGATGTCGGCAGGGGAAAGATCGCGGATGCCCAGAAGATGGCGGTGGGGATACAGCGGCAGGGACGATACGTCGGTCATCTCAAGTCGCTGCTATAGGGGGGAGGCTCCGCGGCTGCAAGCACCGGCTTGGGATTGGATTGGTTCTCCCCGGTATTTTCGTCGCGCGCCGCTGGCCATAGGCTATAAACCGCCTTGGCTTTGGATTCGCTGCCTTCAGGTGATAAGGACGAAGCGTGACTGACGACGTGACCAACCAGCCGCCGCCGCTGGCCGGCGGCAACGCCTGGCGGGGCGATCCGTTGCTGATCCAGCTTGCCGAGCGCTTTTCCGAACCGGTGCGCAAGGACCTCGACGGGCTTGGCCGTTTCGTTCTGACCCATGAGGCGCAGGAACTGGCCCGTCTTGCCAATGTCGAGACGCCGAAGCTCAGGACCCACGACCGCCAGGGTCGGCGCATCGACCAGGTCGAGTTCCATCCCGCCTATCACGCACTGATGCGCCGCTCGGTCGCCAACGGGCTGCATTCGTCGGTCTGGGAGAATGGCGATGCCGAGATAGGCCGCCGCCACCAGGTGCGCGCCGCGCGCTTTTACCTCACGGCTGAGCTCGAGACCGGGCATCTCTGCCCGATCACCATGACCAGCGCTTCGCTGGCGGCGCTGATGGCCAGCCCGAAGCTGTTTCGCGAATGGGCGCCCCGGGTGACGACGCGCAAATACGATCAAAGCCAAAAGCCGCCGGTCGAAAAAGCCGGGCTGACACTCGGCATGGGCATGACCGAGAAGCAAGGCGGCACCGATGTCCGCGCCAACGTCACCAGGGCGGAGCGCGCGGGCAGCAGGTTTTATCGCCTGACCGGCCACAAATGGTTCATGTCGGCGCCGATGTCGGATGCCTTCCTGGTGCTCGGACAGGCGCCGGAGGGACTGTCGTGCTTTCTCGTACCCCGCCTGCTCGGCGACGGATCCGGCAACGGCTTCCGCTTTCAGCGGCTGAAGGACAAGCTCGGCAACCGCTCCAATGCCTCGTCGGAGGTGGAATTCGTCAACGCCATCGGCGAGATGGTCGGCGAGCCGGGCGCGGGCGTGAAGACGATCATGGACATGGTGACCCTGACGCGGCTCGACTGTGCCGTCGCCTCATCGGCGATCATGCGGGCCGGACTGGCCGAGGCCGTCCACCACACGCGCCACCGCAAGGTGTTTGGAACCAATCTGATCGAGCAGCCGCTGATGCAGCGTGTGCTGGCCGATATGGCGCTCGACGTTGCCGCCGCTACCGCGCTGTCGTTCCGGCTGGCGCGCTCCTTCGACGAGGCGGCCGGCGACCGCGGCGAGGCGGCCTTCGCGCGCGCCATGACGCCGGTGGTCAAATACTGGGTCTGCAAGATTGCGCCGCCGCTGCTCTATGAAGCGATGGAGTGCCTCGGCGGCAATGGCTATGTCGAGGAGGGGCCGCTCGCCCGCTACTATCGCGAAGCTCCGGTCAACGCGATCTGGGAGGGATCCGGCAACGTCATGGCGCTCGATGTGCTACGTGTGCTGGGGCGTGCACCCGGCCTGTTCGATGACGTGCTGGCCGGCATCGACCGCGATCTCGGCGCCGGCGGACGCGGCACCGTCGGCGTGCTCAAGGCGGCAATGCAGGTCGCTGCAACCGACGAGGGCTCGGCGCGGCTCTTGACCGAGCAATTGGCATTGTCGGCGGCGGCAGCAGAGCTTCGCAGGCTGGGGGCAGGGCGGATCGCCGACGCCTTCGTCGAAACGCGCCTCGCCGGCCAGTGGCGCAATACCTATGGCATGATCGATTCCCGCCATGATGCGCGCATGATCATCGATACGCTCTACCCGCCGATCAACTAAGGGCCGTCGCCCAATTCGCTGCCGCTCTCGCGACCCTGTGGATGGCCGTTAACCTTAACGAATGGTTTCCGTTGCGGCGGCCGGTGGCAAAGCCCAGTGTTATGGTTAAGGCAAGGATTGTTCAGCTTGAGCGGCTTTGCCCTGCGAAGCAGGAGCGTCATGCGGCATATTCTGAGCTCTTTTCTGGCATTGCATTGGGCGGCCGTTTTCGCCCTGCTGGCGTTCATTTGCATCGACGGGAATCGAGGCGTGGCGACGGCCCTTGGCGTACTGGGCGTTCCCGTCCAGAACACTCGATCTGCCGATCTCGAAAACGCCGTCGTCGTGGCGCCGCTCGCCGTGGCACTGCTTGTCGTCGCGGTGCTGTTCTGCTGGGCCTTTGTTGAAGCACTGACCAGCGACAGGACCAACCCGGATCCCGCCGATAGCGTCATGCGAATCGCCTTCATTTCCGCCTTGGGCGTGCTGTCGCTGATCGTCATCGGCGGCGCCGCGCAAGGCATCAATGGGCTGTTCATGATTGTCGCGGTGCAATTGGCGGCACTTCTGGCGTCCTATGTCGCGATGCTCGCGGAGCGGCGGTCGACCGTTGCCGCGGCAGTTCCAGGGACCGGCGAAATCCGAGCGGCCGCGCATGTGATGGCCAAGGCAGCGGCGCATAATTCCTCGCTTGCCCGCATTTCCGGCCGGCTGGATTCGAGGGATGACCGCTGATGCGCACCTTGTTCGCGCTGTGGGCGGCTCCGCTCCTCTTGTTTTGGGGCTGGTTCTTTCTGTCGCTCAACGACATCAATTTCGGCTATGTCATGCTGAGCCGCCAATTACACGATCTCGTCTTCCAGCTCTATGGACAGATGCTCGGCGTTGATCCGGCGCTTATTCCGGGCATGGTGGCGAAAGCTTGCGTGTTCGATGGGCTGCTGCTGGTGGCGTTCTGGGCATTTCGCCGCCGCAAGGCGATTGGTGGCTGGATCACGGCGATGCGCAACCGCTATTTCGACCAGGCATCGACGCCGAGCGCCTGAAGCCGGTCGAGAACACCTTGGAGGATAAAAGCGGCCGCCGCAGAATCGATCTTGCCGGCGCGTTTCTTGCGGGAAAAATCCATCTCGATCAGCGTCCGCTCGGCCGCCACCGTCGACAGCCGTTCGTCCCAAAAGAGGAAGGGCAGATCGGTCAATCCAGCCATGTTGCGCACGAAAGCGCGGGATTTTTGGGCGCGCGGGCCCTCGGAGCCGTCCATGTTGATGGGGAGGCCGATCACCACGGCGCCGGCATTTTCCTTCTGCAGCAGAGCGAGCAGCACTGCGGCATCGAGCGAGAATTTCCTGCGCATGATGACAGGGCGCGGGTGCGCGAACGACAAGCCGCGGTCGGAAACCGCCACGCCGATTGTCTTGTCGCCGAGGTCGAGACCGGCCAGGGTCTTGCCGCCGCCGAGCCGGGCCGGCAACTCCTCGGTGGTGATGATGCCCAACGGCTTTTCCTTTGACCGCGACGCCGCACGTCCTATACGCGCAAAGCGTGCGCGGCACTTTAATTTCGCCGTCGGCGTTCTATCCTCTACCGAAGCAAAAATCGAGGAAAGCATTGATGAAACTGACCTGGTACGGACATTCGGCATTCCGAATCGAAATCGAAGGCGCGAAAATCCTCATCGACCCCTATCTGGTCGGCAATCCGTCATGGACGGGCGGCTGGGAAGGGCCGGCCGAAGGGATCACGCACGTGTTGCTCACCCATGGCCACAGCGACCACATCAGCGGCGCCATCGAAGTGCTCAAGAAGAGCGGCGCGATGCTGGTCGCCAATTTCGAGATTTTCATGTACCTGGTCGGCAAGGGCGTCGGTGACAAGCAGATCAATCCCGGCAATATCGGCGGCACAGTCGATTGCGGCGGCTTCACCACAACCTTCGTTCAGGCTCTGCATTCATCGTCCTTTCCGGGCGAGGGTGGCCAGAATACCTATCTCGGCAATCCGGGTGGGCTCGTCCTGCACTTTCCCGAGGACAAGACGCTTTATCATATGGGCGACACCGACATTTTTTCCGACATGGCGCTGATCAACGAGTTGCACGAACCGAAGATCGGCATCGTGCCGATCGGCGACCGCTTCACCATGGGTGGCGCGGTAGCAGCCCTTGCCTGCCAGCGTTTCTTCAAGTTCGAGACGGTCGTTCCCGCTCACTTCGGCACATTTCCGATGATCGATCAGACCGCCGACAAATTCGTGGCCGGGCTGGATGGATCGGGTGTGAAAGTTGCGTTGCCGAAGATCGGCGAGACGATTACGCTGTAAAGAAAGCCGGTCCGGAACGATACGATGCGCTTGAGAAATTCTCTTTGCCTTTCCATGCTGGTTGCCGCGTCGCCGACGCTGGCCGCGGAAAATTTCATCGAGGGCGTCTATCTGCAATCGGAGGACCTCTGCGCGCAGGCCAAAAAGGATACGCTGCAGACGGTGATCGAGGGCGGCAATATCGTGCTGTCGGCAAATGGCCTGGAAAGCATCGAATATAATTGTGAATTCCTGCAGATCACCAAAGCGACACGCTCACCAAGCTGGGCGGTGACCGCTATATGCCAGGAGCCGGGCTACGTCTTTCCCGATGTTCTCTCACTGACACAGATGAGCCCGAAGCAGATCGACCTGGTATCGGTTCGGCCTGCCGCCGACGAAGGCGAGCAGAGCGGCAACGGCGGCAGTTATTTCCTCTGCGACGGCGTGGCGATGCCATAGGGCAGTTGAAGGCACGATGCATGTTGCGCGGCACGCGCCGCGCCGCTATAGCGCTGGTTTTCCCCGAGGCACAAACATGTCCGTTGATATAAAAACCGTGAAGCGCGTCGCGCATCTTGCCCGTATTGCGGTGAGCGAGGAGGATGCAGAGCGCATGACCGGCGAATTGAACGCCATTTTGGGCTTTGTCGAGCAGTTGAACGAGGTCGATGTTTCCGGCGTCGAGCCGATGACCTCGGTCACGCCGATGGCAATGAAAAAGCGCCAGGACGTCGTCACCGACGGCGGCAAGGCAGCCGACATCGTCGCCAACGCGCCGGCGACCGAAGAGAATTTCTTCCTTGTGCCGAAGGTCGTGGAGTAGCAGGCCGATGGCAATCGACATCGCGGCTGAGACGCCGCTGCAGGACGATGTGCGTGGGCTGGTCGAGGAGCTCAACGCCACATTGCTGGAGCTGACGCCGCCGGAGCATTGCTACCATTTGACGGTCGAGCAGATGGCGGACCGCGACACGACCGTCTTCATCGCCCGCGACAACGGCCTTGCCATCGGTTGCGGCGCACTGAAGCGCCACGATGCTGTCGTCGGCGAGGTCAAGCGCATGTATACGCGACCTTCGCATCGCGGCCACAAGATCGGCGCGAAGATTGTCGAGCGTATCGAGGCGCTGGCGCGCCAAGAAGGGCTTAAGCGTCTGGTGCTGGAGACGGGCAACCGTCATCCCGCCGCCTGGACCGTCTACGAACGCGCCGGTTTTTCGCGCTGCGGCCCGGTACTGGATTATCCCGATTCCGAGTGGTCGGTGTTTTACGAAAAGAGCCTTGCCTGATGAGCGACCTTACCCAGCTGACGATTTCGCAGGCCCGCGCCAAATTGCGCTCCAGGGAGATCACCGCCACCGAAATCACCGAGGCTTATCTATCGGCGGTCGAGCGAGCCAATCCGGCGCTCAATGCCTACGTGGTGGTCACCGACGACAAGGCGCGCGACATGGCCAAGGCCTCCGACGCGAAACTGGCCAAGGGCGAGGGCGGGTCGCTCGAGGGTATCCCGCTCGGCATCAAGGATTTGTTCGGCACCGAAGGCGTCCACACCCAGGCCTGCAGCCATGTGCTGGACGGCTTCAAGCCGCGCTACGAATCGACGGTCACCGCCAATCTGTGGGCGGATGGCGCCGTCATGCTCGGCAAGCTCAACATGGACGAGTTCGCCATGGGCTCGTCCAACGAGACCTCGTATTACGGGCCGGTCATCAACCCGTGGCGGCGTTCGCGCCTCGACACGGTGGTGATGCCGACGACGCATCAGGGCGAGGGCGGCTTCGTTTCGGCGGGCGGCACCAGGACCGCGCGCACGTTGGACAATGCCCAACTGGTGCCGGGCGGTTCGTCCGGTGGCTCCGCATCAGCGGTCTCGGCCTTCCTGTGCGCCGGCGCCACCGCCACCGATACCGGCGGCTCGATCCGCCAGCCCGCCGCCTTCACTGGCACAGTCGGCATCAAGCCGACCTATGGCCGCTGCTCGCGCTGGGGGATCGTAGCCTTCGCCTCGTCGCTCGACCAGGCCGGGCCGATCGCGCGCGACGTGCGCGATGCCGCGATCCTGTTGAAGTCGATGGCTTCGGTCGACCCGAAGGACACGACGTCCGTCGACCTGCCGGTGCCGGACTACGAGGCGGCGATCGGCCGCCCGATCAGGGGCATGAAGGTCGGCATTCCCAAGGAATATCGTGTCGACGACATGCCCGCGGAGATTGAGGCGCTGTGGCAGAAAGGCATTGCCTGGCTGCGGGATGCTGGTGCCGAGATCGTCGATATCTCGCTGCCGCATACCAAATACGCGCTGCCGGCCTATTACATCGTGGCGCCGGCCGAAGCCTCGTCCAACCTCGCCCGTTACGACGGCGTCCGCTATGGCTTGCGCGTGCCCGGCAAGGACATTGTCGATATGTATGAAAAGACCCGCGCCGCCGGCTTCGGGCGGGAGGTCAAGCGCCGCATCATGATCGGCACCTATGTGCTTTCCGCCGGCTACTACGATGCCTACTATCTACAGGCGCAGAAGGTTCGAACCCTGATCAAGCGTGACTTCGAAAATGTGTTTGCAGCAGGCGTCGACGTCATCCTGACGCCGGCAACGCCTTCCGCCGCCTTCGGCATCGCCGACGAGGACATGGCCGCCGACCCGGTCAAGATGTATCTCAACGACATTTTTACGGTGACGGTGAACATGGCCGGCCTGCCCGGCATAGCGGTTCCGGCTGGGCTCGACGCCAAGGGGCTGCCGCTCGGCCTGCAGCTGATCGGCCGGCCCTTCGACGAGGAAACGCTGTTCCAGACTGCCCATGTCATCGAAAAGGCGGCCGGCACATTTCAGCCGGAAAAATGGTGGTAAGATCGTTTCTCATCTGAGGGGGGTGAGGGATGTTCTTCTATGTCTCCAAGGTTCTCGGGTTCTTCGTCGAGCCGTTGAATCTCGCGATCTTCCTGCTGCTGGCGGGGCTGGTCGCGGCGATGTTCGGGCGGCGACGGTTGGCGACCGCCGGCAGCGCTCTTGCCTTCCTCATTCTGGCGGTTTCGACATGGAGCCCGCTCGGCCCCATGATGCTCAATCGGCTGGAGGAACGCTTCCCCAGGCCGCCGCTGCCGGAAAAGGTTGACGGTATCATAGTGCTTGGCGGCAGTCTGGATGGCGCCGTCAATCTGGTGCGTGGCGGCTATGAAATGAACTCCAGCGGCGACCGGATGGTCGAGGCGGTCGTGCTGGCGCGGCGCTTTCCGACAGCGAAAGTCGTTATCTCCGGTGGCAGCATCGAAACGTTCCGCGGCGGCGAAGGCGATGCAGATACCGCGCCGCGTCTTTTTGCCGCTTTCGGCGTGGCGGCCGATCGGCTGATCCTCGAGAACAAATCCCGCAGCACCTACGAGAACGCTGTCTTTACCAGGGAACTGGTGACGCCGAAACCGGGCGAAACCTGGTTGCTGGTGACCTCGGCCTTCCATATGCCACGCGCCAAGGCGCTGTTCGACAAAGCCGGCTTTTCGACCGTTCCGTGGCCGGCCGACTATCGCACTTCCGGCAAGGAAAGCATCGGCACCTTGCCTTATCCCGGCGACTGGCTGGAGGTCACCACTGTTGCGATCCGCGAATGGATAGGGCTCACCGCCTATTGGCTGTCGGGCCGCATCGATCGGCCTTTCCCCGGACCGGGCGGGTGACCGAGCACCGCCTGCCGCGCCGCCGAGAAAAACTGGCGGCGCACCAGAACCGCCAGAAGCAGCAGCGTCGATAGCACGAAGACGGTGGGATCGACGAACCAACCGAGATAGCCGATCGAGAAGAACACGCCGCGCAGGCCCGAATTGAAATGCTTTCCGGCCAGCATGTTCATGCGCGCGGCACGCCACACCGCCGTTTCGGTGACCGGATTGCGCGACGCCTCGCCATGTGGAATCGGCACGGCGCCGATCAGGATCGAGCAATAGTTGAACAGCCGGTAAGCCCAGCCGAACTTGAAGAAGGAAAAGGCCAGGATCAGCACCAGCCCGAACACCTTCGTCTGGAAGGCCGCGCGTGAGGACGTGGCGCCAAACGGCAGGTCGCTGAGCACGGTCAGAACCTGATCGGAGGCGCCGAGCAGGGCAAAACAGCCGCCGATCGCAATCAGCGAACTGGAGGCAAAGAAGGCGGTCCCCTGTTGTAGCCCGCTCATGATAGCGGTGTCGACGATGCGGATCTCGCGTTCGGCCATGGTCCGCATCCAGGCCTCGCGCTGCGCGTTCATAGCCCTCGTCAGCGACATGCGGCTGACCAGCATTCCGTCGGCGGCGAGCGTATGCAGCACCCACGCGGCAAGGAAGAACCCCAGCGCCGCAAGGTCGGCCATCGATAGATGAAAGGAATCGCTCATGCGTTGCTTTTACCACAGGCGGAGGGGACGCTTCGATGGCCGAAGCTGGAATGTCGCTGCCGGAGCAAACGAGGTCGGCAGGCGCAGCGCGGCGGTCCTTAAAACAGCGGAAAACATCATGGGAATTCCTATATGTAGATCTCAACAGGGTCCCAGGAGAAAACGCCCACGTGTTCCTTTCGGTTTTCGACTTGTTCAAGATCGGCATCGGCCCATCGAGTTCGCACACGATGGGGCCGATGACGGCCGCGCGGCGGTTTCTCGACGAGATTGCGGGAGACGACTGGCCGCGCCCGGCCGGCGCCAAGGTCGACCGGATCGCGGCCAGCCTGCATGGCTCGCTCGCCTATACCGGCATCGGCCATGGCTCCGATCGTGCCGTGGTGCTCGGCCTCGCCGGCCAGACGCCGCAGACTGTGGATCCCGACCTAGCAGACGGCATCGTCGCTCGCATCGCCGCCGAGAAGCGGATTTCGCCGCCCGGCCATCCGTCCTACCGTTTCGACCCGGCAACGGATCTTGTGCTGGATCGCAGGACGCCGCTGCCGGGTCACGCCAACGGCATGGCCTTCTCTGCCCATGATGCCGGCGACCGGTTGCTGCTGAGGCGCGTCTATTATTCGATCGGCGGCGGCTTCGTAGTGTCCGAGGAAGAACTGCAGCGGATGAAAGCAAGGGGCTCGGCGACAACCGAACGCAAGAAGGTTCCGTATCCGTTCAAGAACGCCGTCGAAATGCTGTCCATGGCAGCGAAAAGCGGGCTTTCCATTGCCGAGATGAAGCGCGTCAACGAGGAGACACAGATGTCGCGCGGGGAGCTCGACGCCGGCCTCGACGGCATCTGGAGCGCCATGAAGGGCTGCATCGCGCGCGGCCTGTCGCAAGACGGCATCATGCCGGGCGGACTCAAGGTGCGCCGCCGTGCCCGGATGCTGCACGACAAGCTGCAGGAGCAATGGCAGCAGAACCGGCCTAACCCGCTGCTCGCCAACGACTGGCTGTCGATCTATGCGATGGCGGTCAATGAGGAGAACGCTGCCGGCGGCCGTGTCGTCACCGCGCCAACCAATGGGGCGGCCGGCACTCTGCCCGCAGTGCTGCGCTACTGGTTGCATTTCCATCCCGAAGCCGACCAGCCCAGCATCCGCGATTTCCTGCTGACGGCGGCGGCCGTCGGCGGCATCATCAAAACCAATGCTTCGATCTCGGGCGCGGAAGTCGGCTGCCAAGGCGAGGTCGGTTCGGCTTCGGCAATGGCTGCGGCGGGATTGTGCGCCGTCATGGGCGGCACGCCCGAGCAGGTCGAGAATGCTGCCGAGATCGCGCTGGAACATCATCTCGGCATGACCTGCGATCCGGTCGGCGGCCTGGTGCAGGTGCCGTGTATCGAGCGCAACGCGCTTGGTGCCGTCAAGGCGGTGACCGCCGCTTCGCTGGCCATCAAGGGCGACGGCGTTCATTTCGTGCCGCTCGATGCCGCGATCGAGACGATGCGCCAGACCGGCCTCGACATGAACGAAAAGTACAAGGAAACCAGCCTTGGCGGATTGGCCGTCAATGTCGTGGAGTGCTGAGCGCCAATCTGGCGGCATGGACCACCACTGTGGAGAAGTCGATCAGGCCGTTGACGCGTTCGCGTGCTGGACTAAACCTTAAACGATGTCTCTCAATCTCATAAAGCTTTGCGTCGGCTGTGACAGCGTCGAGGATCTGGAAGAGTGGATTGCCTTCCGTCTCGACGAGCGGCGCCGCGCCGGCGAACCGGCCGAGCACTACCACACCACCCGCATGGTGCCGACGCGTGGCGCCGAGATTACCGACGGCGGCTCGCTCTACTGGGTGATCAAGGGCAATGTCCAATGCCGCCAGCTGATCACCGAAATCCGGCCCTTCACCGATGACGAGGGCATCGGCCGTTGCCATCTGATCCTCGATCCCGAGGTCGTGCGCACAGACTGGCAACCGCGCCGTGCATTCCAGGGGTGGCGCTACCTGAAGCCGGCGGACGCGCCGGCCGATCTCGGCAAGGGCAAAGCCGGGCTGATCGAGATGCCGCCGAAGCTCAGGCGTGAGCTTGCCGATCTCGGCCTGCTCTGACGCCGAGAAACGCAACGCCAAGACCACCAGCCGAAGCGTTGTCCGCAGGTGCCATCATCACAGGTCCTCCAGGTCACCTCATCTGGGCTTGCAAGCCGGGGAACAACGCCACATCTTGAATGTCATGAGCGACAAGAAGCAGCCCGTGCCTGCAAGGGCCAATCCTGCGCCGGTCGAGTCTCAATCGAGCACCGGCGAGATCGACGCGTTTCTCCGTCAGGCAAGGACGCTCGCTGCATCCGCCACCGGTTCAGGCAGGCTGATCCTGTCCCTCGACGCGACAATGAGCCGCCAGCCGACCTGGGATCTCGCCTGTGCGCTGCAGGCCGAGATGTTCGACGCCGTCGGCAAGGCCGGGGCGCTCAAGGTTCAACTTGTCTATTTTCGCGGCCTTGGCGAGTGCCGCTCATCCGCATTCGTCACCGATACCGCAGCTCTGAAACAGCTGATGACGCGCATCAACTGCCGCAGCGGCCATACCCAGATCGGCAAGGTGCTCGCCCACGCGCTGAAACAGACGGCGGCGGCCAAGGTCAACGCGCTGGTCTATATCGGCGACGCGATGGAAGAAAACATAGATGATCTGGCCGAAAAGGCCGGCAGCCTCGGTCTGCACGGCGTTCCTGTCTTCGTCTTTCAGGAGGGCCATGATGCCGCTGCGGAAAAGGCGTTCAAGGAAATTGCGCGGCTGTCGAAAGGGGCCTGGTTCCGGTTCGATCGGCGGGCTGCCGCGACGTTGGCCGGCCTGCTTTCGTCCGTCGCCGTGTTTGCGACCGGCGGGCTGAAGGCACTGGAGGCCCGGGGCAGGCCGGAGGACCGGCTGATGATCGAGCATATGCGGGGCGGCGGAAACTGATGGGCGCGATTATCGCTTTCGTAGCATTGCTTCTGGTGTTTCTCGGCATGCTCACCATCTTCCTGCGCGCCGATCCGGCGAAGCTTGCAGGCGGCATGAGGACGCTTGGACCTGTGCTGCTCGGGCTGGTCGGCGTCGCCGTGCTGCTGGTCGGGCGCGAGGGCATCGGCGGCTTGATCCTGTCGGCTGCGCTCGCCTGGTACGGCTCCATGCGCATGAATCGGCCGGCAGCCAAACTGGCAACAGGCAAGCGTTCGACAGTTCGTACGGCGGCGCTTGAGATGGAACTCGATCACGATACCGGCGGCCTCGAAGGCCTTGTGCTGGCCGGGCGCCATGAAGGCAAGATGCTTGGCTCGATGGGGCTTGCCGAATTGCAGCAACTCTATCGCGAACTCTCCGGCGATCCGGAGAGCCGCCAATTGCTAGAGACGTATCTTGACGGCAGATTTCCCATCTGGCGCAAAGACGCTGATGCGAATGGTGGCGAAGGGCTGGGTGTTGCGCCAGGTTCTGGCGCCATGACTAAGGAGGAGGCCTACAAGATCCTTGGTCTTGAAGCGGGGGCTGCCGCGGCGGATGTCCGCAAGGCGCACCGCCGCCTGATGCAGCGCCTGCACCCCGATATCGGTGGCACGTCTTTCCTGGCGGCGCGGATCAATGAAGCCAAGGACGTCTTGCTCTCCAATCACAACTAGTCTCCTTCGACGCAGAACCTTCGGGAAAGATATCGTTTCGCGCCCTTACTGCTGGACGGCGTAGCACTCGATCTTCTTCTTTTTCAAAGCGTTACAGGCCTTCCAGGCGGCGGTCTTCGAACCGAAACCACCGAACCGGGCGCGGTAGTAGGTGACACCGTCCTTGTCGAAGGCGACGGTGAAACCGGAGGCATCGGTCAGAACGGAGGGCGCCTGCTTCGTCGCCTTGTCGAGGAAAGCCTTCGCTTCGGCCTGTTTTGGGGAAGAGGCGACCTGTATTGCCCAGCCGGATGGCACTGACGCGGTGCTGACCGGATCGACCTCTGCCGCCGGTTCGGCATAGGCTGCGGCGACCCGGGCTGTCGCCACGTCGTCCACCGTCGACACAGCCGTCGTCTTGACCCTCTTGGCCTGGACGACCGGAGCGGTCTCTTCAACGACGGGCGCATTTTCCTCGACAAGAGAGGCAACGGCATCGTCGTCCGGCTTACCGTCCGGTGTCGGCGCGTCATGCTTCGGTAGAAGCACCTTGGCCAAGGCTGAAATCGGATTGCCGCCGCCGGCCTTGGCAATCAGCACGCCGCCGCCGCGCGACGACGCCTGCGGCATGTAGGCATTGATCAACCCGGCCATCTGGCTGTCGCGGCTGCCGCCGGACCTGCCGCCCATGACCACCGCTACGATGCGCCGATCGCCATCCGAGACCGAGGAGACCAGATTGTAACCGGAGGCGCGGGTGTAACCGGTCTTGATGCCGTCGACGCCCTTGATGCGTCCGAGCAGACGATTGTGGCCGTTGATGCGCTGCCGCCCGTAAAGAAAGGAGCGCTGCGAGAAATAACCGTAGTATTGCGGGAAATGCTCTCTCAGGGCGATGCCGAGCATCGCCATGTCGCGCGCGGTCGTGAACTGGCCGGGATCAGGCAAGCCGTTGGCGTTGCGGAAAACGGTTCCCCTCATGCCCAGCGCCCGCGCCTTGGCGGTCATCATGCGGGCGAAATTGGCTTCGTTGCCGCCGAGCATCTCGCCAAGCGCTGTTGCGGAATCGTTTGCCGATTTGGTCACCATCGACAGGATCGCGGTCTCGACCGTGACCGAGCCGCCCCGCTTGACGCCGAGCTTCGTCGGCGGTTCGGCAGCGGCATTGGCCGAGAACACGACCGGGGAATTCTTGCTGATCCTGCCCTTCGCCAACGCCTCGAACGTCAGATAGAGCGTCATCATCTTGGTAAGCGACGCCGGATAGCGCCGGCCATCGGCGTCCGACGAATAAAGCACCTTGCCGGTCTTGGCATCGATGACGATGGCCGCCGACTTGGCCGCCATGGATGAGGCCGCGTCCGCGACGACGAAGCTCATCGCCATAGCGAGGATCATGATCGTTTTGAGGGGGGACGCGGATTTGGAAACGAAGCCCGACAACGCCTTACGCACTGATAGTTCCTTTGAATTTCCGTTGCCTTGGAGGCGGCAAAGGGTCCTGCCTCACCTCCGGCCACGCTAACGCGGGCAGCGTTACCAATCCGTTTATGGTAACCGCCGCGTTCACCATTTTCTGTGTGATTGAGCTTCTCTTTATTCGAATCTTAGCGATTGCCGGCAGCTCACGATGCGCATTGCCGCGGGAATCTTGACTTTTGTGCACTGCACAATATATTTACACGCATTGCACAACGCGGCCCGGACAAGCCGCGTCTATCGTCCAAGGCAACCGTTCAAGGAATGCGTGAAATGACCCAGACCTATGAAGATTTCAGCAAATACGGCAAGGAATTTGCGGACACCGGATTGAAGAGCTTCGCCTCGCTGTCCAAGGGTGCGCAGGCTATCGCCGCCGAGGCGGGCGAGTACACCAAGAAAAGCTTCGAAGCCGGTAGCGCCGCTGTCGAGAAGCTCTTTTCCGCCAAGTCGCTGGACAAGGCGATCGAGATCCAGTCCGACTATGCCAAGCAGTCCTATGAGAGCTTCGTCACGGAAGCCACCAAGCTTGGCGATCTCTATGCCGAACTCGCCAAGGAAGCCTACAAGCCGTTCGAATCGATCGTCGCCAAGGCGAAGTAAATTCGACGAACATTCCGAGCCGGCCCCCTGGGCTCGCAAAGACAGACCCGGTCGCGAACGCGCGGCCGGGTTTTTTCATGCCAGCTCGAAATCGGGGGCCTGCGGTCTTCACGATTTGAAAAATCGGTCAAGTTTGGCCACCTAGCCATATTGTCAGCTAAACAGAAGGGCTTAAAATCGTCCATCGAACACCTACATGTCGAGCATGCATGAGGATTCGAAAGAGGCAGGACTACGTGACTACAGGTTTGACTGCCACGAGCTACGTGGTGCGAATGCAGAACGGCAGCAACGGCAATGAGGCCGGTCGCGGCACGGCCGTCATCACGCGCACAAAAACCAAGACCAAGAAGCCCAGTCTGTATCGGGTTCTCATTCTTAACGACGACTACACACCCATGGAATTCGTGGTCCACGTGCTGGAGCGCTTTTTCCAGAAGGACCGCGAAGCCGCCACACGCATAATGCTTCATGTTCACAATCATGGGGTGGGCGAGTGCGGGGTCTATACATTCGAGGTGGCCGAGACCAAAGTGGCTCAGGTCATGGATTTCGCCCGACAGAATCAGCATCCGCTGCAATGCGTGATGGAGAAGAAGTGAGGTAACATGCCGGCTTTCTCCCAAGGCCTGGAAAAGGCGCTTCACCAAGCGCTGACGCTCGCCAATGAGCGGCACCATGAATATGCAACCCTTGAACATTTGCTGCTCGCCCTGATCGACGACACCGAGGCGGCGGCCGTCATGCGTGCCTGCAACGTCGATCTCGACGAGTTGAAGCATACGGTCCTCACCTATATCGACACCGAGCTCGACAACCTCGTCACCGGCTACGATGAAGATTCCAAGCCGACTGCCGGTTTCCAGCGCGTCATCCAGCGCGCGGTGATCCATGTGCAGTCGTCAGGCCGCGAGGAGGTGTCCGGCGCCAACGTGCTCGTCGCCATCTTCGCTGAGCGCGAGAGCCACGCCGCTTACTTCCTGCAGGAACAGCAGATGACCCGCTACGACGCGGTCAACTACATCTCGCATGGCATCGCCAAGCGTCCCGGCGCTTCCGAGACGCGGACGCCGCGCGGCGCCGACGACGAGCAAGGCAGCCAGAGCGGGGCCGAGCCGCAAGAGGAAGGCGGCAAGAAGAAGCAGCAGCAGGACGCGCTGACTGCCTATTGCGTCAACCTGAACAACAAGGCCAAGGCCGGCAAAATCGATCCATTGATCGGTCGCGAGAGCGAGATCAACCGGACCATCCAGGTGCTGTGCCGCCGCTCCAAGAACAACCCGCTCTATGTCGGTGATCCCGGCGTCGGCAAGACGGCAATCGCCGAAGGCCTCGCCAAGCGCATCGTCGAGGGCGACGTTCCCGAAGTGCTGCACAATGCCACCATCTTCGCGCTCGACATGGGCACGCTGCTGGCCGGCACCCGCTATCGCGGCGATTTCGAGGAGCGGCTGAAGCAGGTCGTCAAGGAGCTCGAGGATTATCCCGGCGCCGTGCTGTTCATCGACGAAATCCACACCGTGATCGGGGCAGGGGCCACCTCCGGCGGCGCCATGGATGCGTCGAACCTGTTGAAGCCGGCGCTGTCTTCGGGCGCGATCCGCTGCATCGGCTCGACCACCTACAAGGAGTTCCGGCAGTTCTTCGAGAAGGACCGCGCGCTGGTGCGGCGCTTCCAGAAGATCGACGTCAACGAGCCGACCGTCGAGGACGCCATCGAGATCATGAAGGGCCTCAAGCCCTATTTCGAGGAGTTCCACAAGGTCCGCTACACGAGCGAGGCGATCAAGGCTTCGGTCGAACTCTCGGCGCGTTACATCAACGACCGCAAGCTGCCGGACAAGGCGATCGACGTGATCGACGAGACCGGCGCCTCGCAGATGCTGGTGCCGGAAGCCAAGCGCAAGAAGACCATCGGCATCAAGGAGATCGAAGCGACGATCGCCACGATGGCGCGCATCCCGCCGAAGACAGTTTCCGCCGACGACGAGAAGGTGCTGCAAGGCCTCGACATCGAGTTGAAGCGCGTCGTCTACGGCCAGGACACCGCGATCACCGCGCTGACCTCGGCCATCAAGCTGGCGCGGGCCGGCCTGCGCGAACCGGAAAAGCCGATCGGCTCGTACCTGTTCTCGGGTCCGACCGGTGTCGGCAAGACGGAAGTGGCCAAGCAGCTCGCCGCCTCGCTCGGCGTGGAGCTGATCCGCTTCGACATGTCGGAATATATGGAACGCCACACCGTTTCACGGCTGATCGGCGCGCCTCCCGGCTATGTCGGCTTCGACCAGGGCGGCCTTCTGACCGACGGCGTCGACCAGCATCCGCATTGCGTGCTGTTGCTGGACGAAGTGGAGAAGGCGCATCCGGATCTGTTCAACATCCTGTTGCAGGTCATGGATCACGGCAAGCTGACCGACCACAACGGCAAGCAGATCGACTTCCGCAATGTCATCCTGATCATGACCACCAATGCGGGCGCGTCCGACGCGCAGCGCGCGGCCATTGGTTTCGGTTCGACCAAGCGCGAAGGCGACGATGTCGAGGCGATCAACCGGCTGTTCACGCCGGAGTTCCGCAACCGTCTCGATGCGATCATTCCGTTCGGCTCGCTGCCGGTGCCGGTCATCCATCAGGTGGTGCAGAAGTTCGTCATGCAGCTGGAAGCACAGCTTTCCGAGCGCGGCGTGACCTTCGACCTGTCGCAGGAGGCGATCGCATGGCTGGCCGACAAGGGCTATGACGAGCGCATGGGCGCCCGGCCGCTTGGCCGTGTCATCCAGGAGCACATCAAGAAGCCGCTGGCCGACGAGGTGCTGTTCGGCAAGCTCAAGAAGGGCGGCACAGTACGTGTCACCGTCGAGAAGAAGGAAACCGGCGAGACCGGCCTGAAGCTCGAATCGCTCGCCGACGAGGCGCCGGTGAAGCCGAAGAAGGAAGAGCCGGACGACGCGCCGAAGGCCAAGAAGGCGGTGGCGAAGAAGCCCGCCGCGAAAAAGGCGGTGGCGCAGAAGCCGGAGCCCAAGGGTAAGGACGGCGGCAAGCGCAGCCTTGTGCCGCAACTGCCGCGTAAGAACTGACGAACCAGCCAGTAAAAAAGCCCCGGAAACGGGGCTTTTTTTGTGACACCTTCCGGTTAAGCACTCGGCGCCTGCCGGAGCGGTTTGCGCCGGTTCAGCTTGCCAGCGCCATCCGTATCTTGCCGGCGTTTTCGGCCAGGACTTCAGGCTTTTCCATCTGTCCGCTGTGCGGTTTCAGGGGAATGCCCTCGAAGCGCGGAATGACATGGACGTGAAGGTGAAAGATAGTCTGCCCCGAAGCTGGTTCGTTGAACTGCATAACCGTGACGCCATCGGCATCGAAGGCCTTCTTTACGGCCCGCGCAACTTTCTGGACGTGAGCGAAGAGCGGGCCAAGCACCGCCGGATCCGCGTCAAGCAGGTTGCGCGACGGCGCTTTCGGCACCACCAGCGTGTGACCCTGTCCTTGCGGCATCACATCCATGAAGACGATGACCGCGTCATCCTCGTAGACGCGGTGCGAAGGGATTTCTCCGCGCAGGATTTTGGCGAAGATGTTGCTGCTGTCGTAGGTTGCTTCGGCCATGGCGCGCGCTCCGGTTCTTGGCTCGCTGTCTCGTGTAGCGAAGCTGTTCCGGGCGGGCAAGACGATCGGTCGACATCGGCCGTGCCGGCCCGCTCGGCTGAGCGATTGGGGCTCGCTACTCTACTCCGCCATGTCCTTGCGGAACGGGGTGTGCTCTTCCAGATATTCGCTCATCCGCTCGACTTCGCGCCGCTCGCGTTGGAGGTAGTCGGCCACTGCATTGCGCAGACCTGGATGGGCGATGTAGTGCGCCGAATGCATCGTCACGGGCCGGTAGCCGCGCGCCAGCTTGTGCTCGCCCTGCGCACCGGCTTCCACCACCTTCAGGCTGCGCGAGATGGCGAAATCGATCGCCTGATGGTAGCAGACCTCGAAATGCAGGAACGGGTGGTCCTCGATGCAGCCCCAATTGCGGCCGTAGAGCGCGTCTGAACCGATGAAGTTGATGGCACCTGCAATGTAGCGCCCGTTGCGTTTGGCCATGACCAGCAGGATGTCGTCGGCCATGCGTTCGCCGATCAGCGAGAAGAAATCCCGGTTGAGGTAGGGCCGGCCCCATTTCCTGCTGCCGGTATCCATGTAGAACGCGAAAAAGTCGTCCCAGGCCTTTTCGGTCAGATCCTTGCCGGTCAGCCAGTCGATCGAGATGCCGTCGGCGAGGGCCTCGCGCCGCTCTTTCTTCATTGCCTTGCGCTTGCGCGAGGCTAACGTTGCGAGAAAATCGTCGTAGCTCGAAAAGCCTTCGTTGAAGAAGTGAAACTGCTGGTCGGTGCGATGAAGGAAGCCGGCCGCCGCCAATATCTGGACGTCGTCCTCCGGCGCGAAAGTAACATGCGCGGAAGACACGCCGAGCTTATCCGTCACCGCCTTCAGGCCGGTCGCAAGACCGGCCTTGACGGTGGGGCTGTCCTCGCCCCTGCCGACCAGCAGGCGAGGGCCGGTGACGGGTGTGAACGGCACCGCGCATTGCAGCTTCGGATAGTAGCGCCCGCCGGCGCGTTCGAACGCGTCCGACCAGCCATGGTCGAAGACATATTCGCCCTGGCTGTGCGACTTCAGATAGCAGGGGACCGCCCCGAGCAGCTTGCCTCGCGCGGTTTCCAGCCTGAGGTGATGGCCTTGCCAGCCGGTGCGCCGAACAGCGCAGCCGGAATCTTCCAGCGCGCTCAAAAAAGCGAATGAAACAAGTGGGTTGTAGCCGTATTCTGCATCGCCGCGTGTAGTGCCGCCGAGGCTGTCCCATTCAGCGCTGGTAAAGGCGCCGATGCCTGCGGCGATGCGGATCGACAGCTCCGCATTCGCCGTTTGTCTTTCGCAGTCGTCCCCTTGATCCATGAGGCTTACTTAAGCTCGCTGCGGACCCATACAAGCCCGCTCAGGCGAGCCGTACCAGATCGGGCTCGAATCCTTCGAACGTCATTTGGTCGGCATATTTGAAGGTCAGGTCGACGGCAGGCTGGTCGTGCACGGTCCAGGTGATCACCGGCATGCCGAGTCTCTCTCGCACGAAGGAGACGAACCGGTTCGGCAGGTCGCCGGCAGCGTAGGAGGTGAAGGCGATGTCATGCGCCAGCATGGCGAAATGCGCCTCGATCAGGTGGTTGTCGTTGCCGTAGGCGGTCAACCCGCCGGGTATGCCGGGTGCATATTTCGGGAAGTCGCGGATCAGCCAATGGTCGAACGACATGATCGCGGTCTTGCCCTTGTAATGCTTGAGCATCTTGCCGACGCTTTCGACCAGGCCTTCGTCGTGCCCGGCAGCACCTTTCAGCTCGACAACCATCGGCACACGGCCGTCGACCAGATCAAGCGCCTGCTGCAGCGTCGGCAAATGGTCGGCGGTGCCGCCGACCTTCAGCGCCGTGATCTCGGCAGCCGTACGCTGCCAGACGAAGCCGTCCTCGCCGGTCAGCCGCCGCAGATCGCCATCGTGGATGATGACGGGGACGCCGTCGGATGATAGGTGCACGTCGCATTCGATCGCGTAGCCGCGCTCGGCCGCCGCAGCGAAGGCGGAAAGGGTGTTCTCCCAGCGCGTCTTGTTCATGTCGTGGAGGCCGCGATGGGCGACGGGCCGGGCGGTCAGCCAGGAAAGATCGGTCATGGTTGCAGTCCCGGTCATTCGACTTCGAAGATCGCTTCGATTTCCACTGCGGCATTAAGCGGCAGGGAGGCGGTGCCGACGGCGGAGCGAGCGTGCTTGCCGCGATCGCCGAGCACGGCGGCGAGAAAATCCGAGGCGCCGTTGGCAACCAGATGCTGTTCGACAAAATCCGGTGCCGAGGCGACGAAGACGGTGATCTTCACCAAGCGACGGATTTTCTCGAGATCGCCAAGTGCCGCCTGAGCCTGGGCCAATATGTTGATCGCACAGTATTTTGCGGCTTCCTTGCCGGTCGCGGTGTCGACATCGCGGCCAAGCAGTCCGCTCGCCTGGAGCTTGCCCTCCTTGAGCGGCAACTGCCCGGCGGTGAACAGCAGATTGCCGGTCCGGCAATAGGGCACGTAATTGGCGGCGGGCGCGGCGGCGGCCGGCAGCGTCACGCCGAGATCGCTTAGCCGCTTTTCGATTGTTTCGCTCATGCTATTTCCCTATTGCTTGAAGGTGCCGCGCAGGCCGGGCCGAAATTGCTATTTTTGCCTCGCTTCCGCCACGACTTTTTTTAAGCTGGACCATCTTTCCATGCGGCTTGCCATTAGCCGCGATGATCGGAGCACCCCATGCGCGCAACGCGCCTCGCATTCAACGCCGTTCTCTTGACAGCGGCTTCCTGGGCGGCTCCCGCTTTTGCGGTGCCTGCGCTGCAGGCGCATCGTGCTGTTTACGACATTTCACTCGACAAGGCTTCAGACCGTTCCGGCATTACCGGCATCACCGGCCGCATGGTCTACGAGTTCAACGGCTCGCCTTGCGAGGGCTATACGGTAAAGTTTCGTTTGGTGACCCAGATCGTAACCAGCGACAACACCAGGCTGACCGACCAGCAGATGACCACCTTCGAGGATGCCGAGGGCAAGACCTTCTCCTTCGTGAACAAATCCTTTGTCGACCAGAACCTCGACAAGGAGGTCAAGGGTACCGCAACGAAGGAAGCCAACGGTCTCAAGGTCGATATCGACAAGCCCGAGAAGAACAGCCTGGAACTCGCGCCGACCCAGTTCCCGACCCAGCAAATGGTCGAAATGATCGGCAAGGCGGAAAAGGGCGAGCGTTTCTACGAAACCAACCTGTTCGACGGCTCTGAGGATGCCAACAAGGTGGTGACCACCACCGTCGTCGTCGGCAAGCAAGCCGATGCCGACAATGCCGATCCGGAAGCGCCGGCGCTGGCCAAGCTCGCCACCGACAAATACTGGCCGGTCGACATCGCCTATTTCGATGATGCCGACAAAGGCGGCGAGGAGGTGCCGGAATACCGGATCAGCTTCAAGCTGCACAAGAACGGCATCACGCGCGATCTCGTCATGGACTATGGCGAGTTCTCGATGACCGGCAAATTGGTCAATCTGTCACTGTTCGATCAGCCAAAGACCTGCCCGTCTAAATAAGCTCGAGTGAACGGCAAGCCGCCGGCCGCTATCCGGGATAGTAGCGCTTAATCTTGCGCGGCAAGTCGCATCGACTTGAGCATGCCGCAATTGCCTATCAACGTCTTATGACGGTATGCGCCGCGGGGGAGCAGGTTGAGCAGGATCGACGTTTTTGTGGCGCCGCGGCCCAATGCGACGCTGATCAACGCCATGACATTCGTCAACCGGATTGTCATGCTGCACGGCATTCCAGGCTTTCGCGACCTGTTGCCATTCAACCGTCTGGCCGGTTTGCGCGGCGTCGCCAACGTCCGCCACATCGATTTTCCAGAGGATGACCGGCAAAGGCTGAAGGCTTGTTGCGGCGCGGGCAAGGCGACGTTCATCACGCCCAACCATCCCGAATTCTTTACCGACTGGATGATCGACAAGGAGGTCGTCTCGCGGGTGAGCCCGCTGGCGGCATCCTGGGCCACGCACGGCGTCGTCAACGGGCTTGGCCGGCTGATGCAGAAATTCTGGTTGGCCAACAATCTGATCGCGCAAATCCCGGGCAACAGCGCGGCCGCCAAGGAACATTCGGTGGCCTGGGCGCTGAAGGGGCACGGCGTGCTCCTGCATCCCGAAGGCGGTGTCGGCTGGCATGCCAACATCATTGCCCCGCTGCTGCCGGGCGCGGTCGAAATGGGGTTCGAGGCGCTGAAGCGCGGCCGCCTGACGGATCCGGATTTCAAGGTTTGGATCGCGCCCGTGATCTGGAAGCTTGCTTTCACGGGGAATGTCGAGGCAGCGCTGGCAAGGGAATGCGCCTATGTCGAGCACAGCTTGAAGATCGAACGCTGTGCCGCCGATTCGCTGCCGGAGCGCATCCATCATATCTATGCGACGTTGCTGTCGCGCGATGAGGCTGCATATGGCCTGCGGTCCGATGAGCGGGCTTCGTATGACGCACGTCAAAAGGACCTGCTGACCCAACTCGGCCGTCGCCTTGCCGAACTTGTCTCGGTCGACGCCGGCACGCTCGACAATGCCGACCTTTTGCGCCGTTCGCGGCGCTGGCTGCGGGAAGACACGGATGGCAGTGGAAGCCAGAAGCAGGTCCGAATGCTGGCGGATACAATCCAGCGCGTGCAGCGTGTCGGGCCGTGGGCTTCAGCCAACCCGCGCACCACGCAGGAGGAGATCGCCGAACATTTGAAGCGGATCCGCAACGATTATTGCAAGGGTACGCTGCGCGATACGATCAACCGTTTCGTGCCGCAGCCGGCAGGCCCACGCCGCGCCTATGTCCGGGTACCGGAGCCGCTAGGTTTGCACGCCTATCAAGGCTCCGTCGAGGAGGCACTCGCCGAACTGCACGACCGGATGCAGGAGACCGTCACCAGGACGATGACGCAACTCGAGGCCGGCGGCGGCTTCATTTTCTATGCCAATCCCTTCTATCATCGTTAGCGATGTGTTGGTCGGCGCAAGATGAAGGAGTGCGGCAAGCCTCATGGCGGTCTATGTCGATGCGGCGATCTGGAAATGGGTCGGCCACCGCTGGTGTCATCTGCTGGCAGACGACACCGACGAGCTGCATCGCTTTGCCGGGCAGCTCGGCATCAAGCGCGCGTCCTACCAAGGACCGCCGAAGACATCGGCACCGCATTATGACATAACCGGGTTCGAGCGCGACCGCGCAGTGCGGCTAGGCGCCATCGAATGCACCCGCGAGGAGATCATCGCTGTTTTCCGGCGTGTGCGGGTGCCGAAGGGGAAGATGCGGCGATGACACCGGTGCGCTGATCGCCGCACGCTGAAACACAAGACGCCACAACGCTTGCGTTTGTCGCGCTTCCCCTCTATATGCGCGCTCATTCCACACACGGACTTTGGTGTCTGCCCGGGAGAAATCCGGCTGAAACCTCCGGTGGCGTTCGAGGACAAAGTCCAAAAATGCCTGTGTCCGTGGAGGCTAACCGGAAAGGAAATAAGAATGGCTCTGCCTGATTTCAGCATGCGCCAGCTATTGGAAGCTGGTATTCACTTCGGCCACCAGACCCACCGCTGGAACCCGAAAATGGCGCCCTATATCTACGGCGCCCGCAACAACATACACATCATCGACCTCTCGCAGACGGTGCCTTTGCTGCACCAGGCGCTGAAGCAGGTTTCCGACACTGTTGCCAAGGGCGGCCGCGTGCTGTTCGTCGGCACCAAGCGCCAGGCCTCCGACATCGTCGCCGATGCCGCGCAGCGCTCGGCCCAGTACTATGTCAACTCGCGCTGGCTCGGCGGCATGCTGACCAACTGGAAGACGATCTCGAATTCCATCCAGCGCCTGCGCAAGCTCGACGAAATGCTGGCCGGCGAGGCTCAGGGCCTGACCAAGAAGGAGCGCCTCAACCTCGACCGCGAGCGTGAGAAGCTCGACAAGGCGCTGGGCGGCATCAAGGATATGGGTTCGACGCCCGATTTGATGTTCGTGATCGACACCAACAAGGAAGCGATCGCCATTCTCGAGGCCAAGCGTCTCGGCATCCCGGTCGTTGCCATCATCGATTCCAACTGCGACCCGGACAAGATCGACTTCCCGATCCCCGGCAATGACGACGCGGCCCGCGCCATCCAGCTGTATTGCGATTTGATCGCCAAGGCAGCTATCGACGGCATCGCCCGTCAGCAGGGCGCGCTCGGTGTCGATATCGGCGCATCGGTCGAGGCTCCGGTCGAGCCGGCGCTCGATCAGACCCCGGCCGCCGAGAGCCCGGTAGCCCAGACCCCGGAAGCATAGTAGCGAAGGCCGGCTGCGGCCTTCATCTTTCCAATATGTTGGCGCGGTAAGCGCTACCAGCACCAGGCGCATCATCGAAAATCGATGGTGCGTCAGTGCATTTAGACAAAGAGGCGACAATGAGCATTTCGGCTGCACAGGTCAAAGAACTCCGCGACTTGACCGGCGCGGGCATGATGGACTGCAAGGCGGCGTTAAACGAGACCAACGGCAATATGGAAGAAGCCATCGACTGGCTGCGCAAGAAGGGCATTTCCAAGGCCGACAAGAAGGCTGGCCGTACCGCTGCCGAAGGCCTGATCGGCGTAGATTCCGGCGTCCGCGAGGCAGCGATCGTCGAGGTCAATTCCGAGACGGACTTCGTTGCCCGCAATGCTGCGTTCCAGGAGATCGTCGCCAATGTCGCGAAGGTCGCGCTTGCCTATGGCGGCAAGACCGAGGCCGTTGCCGCCGCTCCCTATCCGGGCTCGGGCAAATCGGTCGCCGAGACCATCAAGGACGCTGTCGGCACCATCGGTGAGAATCTGGGCTTCCGCCGCTCGGCCAAGCTCACTGTCGAGCACGGCGCTGTCGCAACCTACGTTCACAATGCGGTCGCCGACGGCCTTGGCAAGCTCGGCGTGCTGGTGGCCATCGAGACGACGGGCAACGCGCATGCCGCCAACGCCTTCGCCCGTCAGGTTGCCATGCATGTCGCTGCCACCAATCCGATGGCCCTGACCACCGAAGAGCTCGATCCGGCCGCAGTGGAACGCGAGAAGGCGATCTTCGCCGACCAGGCGCGCCAGTCCGGCAAGCCGGAAGCGATCATCGAGAAGATGGTCGAAGGCCGTTTGCGCAAGTTCTATGAAGAGGTCGTGCTGCTCAAGCAGGCTTTCGTGCTCAATCCCGACATTACCGTCGAGAAGGCGCTGAAGGATGCCGAGAGCGAAATAGGCGCGCCAGCCAAAATCGCTGCCTATCTGCGCTTCGCGCTCGGTGAGGGTATCGAGAAGGAAGAGACCGATTTCGCGGCGGAAGTCGCGGCAGCGGTCAAGAAGTAACTATTCGTTTGAAAGGCTTTTTTCGGCCGGGTATCCGCGAGGATGCCCGGCCGATTTCTTGCGCGGTGTCGATGAAGGCGCGGAGCTTCGGGGCCATCGCGGCGCGGCGCGGGAAATAGAGGAACAGTCCCGGTTCCTCGATCGATGCCTCGCCAAGGACTTCGACCAGCCGGCCTGCCTCGATGTCAGGCTTGACAAGCGGCTCGAACAGATAGGCGAGGCCGATGCCGGCAAGCGCCATTTCCCTTGCCGACAGCGGATCGCTGACGACCACGCTGCCGCGTGTCTCGACGCTGATATCCTTGCCCTGATCGGATAGATCCCAGCGATAGAGCGCACGTGATCGCAACAGCCGATAGCCGATGCAGTTGTGCGCGGCGAGATCGGCCAACGCCCATGGCCGCCCGCGCCGGCCGACATAGGCCGGCGAGGCAACGATGATGCTGCGGAAAGGCCCTGTCAGTCGCACCGTCACCATATCCTCGGCGATCATCTCGCCCAGCCGGATGCCGGCGTCGAAACCCTCGCCGACGATATCGCTCAGACGTTCGTCGGTGACGATCTCCACCGTCACGTCAGGGTAACGTTCCGCCATCGCCGTCAGGATGGGCATGAGCGCCAGAGGCAGCGCCAAACGCGGCGCGTTGATCCTGAGCAGTCCGCTTGCCCGGCCTTTGACAGACCGGATACGTTCGATCCGGTCGGCAATGTCTTCCAGCGCCGGCTCCGCCGCAGCGACAAGCGCGGTGCCAGCCTCGGTCAGCGAGACGCTGCGCGTGGTGCGGGCAAACAACGGCTGGCCGATTCGCTCCTCTACCAGCCGAACCGCATGGCTGACCGCTGACGGGCTCATGCCGAGCTCGGCGGCTGCCGGCGCGAAGCCGCCACGCCGCGCGACGGCAACGATTATAGGTAGGTGGCTAAGCAGATCGCGGTCCATTCATGCATGATATCGCATAGTCCATTCGGATAATGCAATCTTATCGGTGGGGAAAGGAGGTCGCATCTTTGGCTGCATCACACGGCAATCGCCGAGCAGCCAAGGAGACGTCTAATGACCGACCTCGATTCCGAACGAACCCGTAATCTCGAGACCGTGCGTAAATTCTTTGATCTGATGCACCGCAAGGACATTGAGGCATGGGGCGACCTTTGGGCTGAAGATGGCCGGATACTTGTCTTCTACCCGCCGGCAGGATTTGGAAACAGCATCGATGGTAAGGCCGCGATCCTGGCGGCCTTCCGAGGCCTCTTCGGTAATTTCGAATCCTTCGATTCGCAGCTGACAGCCATCTATCCGGCAGCGGATTCGGACGCGATCGTCGTCGAGTACAAGAACCGCGCGGTGCTGATCGGCGGCACTGAATACACCAACAGCAATATCGCGATTTTCCACTTCAAGAGCGGTCTGATCAGCGCCTACCACGATTATTTCGATCCGCGCCGCTTCCAGGTGGTGGTCGATGCGCTGGCCAAGGCCTGACTGCGTATCCCAGGCAAGACCTCAATCCCGCTTTTCAAACTTCAGGAGAAATCCATGACCATGTCCTACTACACGCTCGGCAACAGCGGGCTGCGTGTCACCCGCCTGGCGCTCGGCACCATGACGTTCGGCACGGAATGGGGCTGGGGCGCGGAGAAGGAAACCGCGCGCGCCTTGGTTGATGCCTATGTCGAAGCCGGTGGCAATTTCTTCGATACCGCCGATCTCTATACCGGTGGCACGGCCGAAACCTGGCTCGGCGAATTCATCGCCGAGCGTGGGCTGCGCGACAAGGCGGTGATCAGTACCAAATTCACCTACAACGCCGAACCGGGCAACCCGAACGCCGGGGGCAACGGCCGCAAGAACATCCTGCGAGCAGTAGACGGTTCGCTGAAGCGGCTCGGCACCGACTACATCGACCTCTACATCCTCCATACCTGGGACAGGCTGACGCCGCCGGAGGAGGTGATGCGGACGCTGGACGATCTGGTGCGCGCCGGAAAGATCCGGCATGTCGGTCTATCCGACGTGCCGGCCTGGTACGCAAGCCGGGCGCAGGCCGTCGCCGAGCATCGCGGCTATGAACCGGTTTCGGCGCTTCAGCTCGAATATTCGCTGGCCGAGCGCAACATCGAGCACGAGTTCGTGCCGTTCGGCACGCGCTATGGCGCCGGAATCATGGTCTGGAGTCCATTGGCCAGCGGCCTGCTCAGCGGAAAATACCGTTTCGATACAATCGTCGAGGATGGTGGCCGGCTGGAGACAATGCGTGGTTCGACCAACCCCGGTTTCCAGAAATTCACCGATCGCAACTGGCAAATCGTCGCCGAACTGGAGAGGGTTGCCGGCCAGCTCGGCCGCAGCATGGCCCAGGTCGCCCTGAACTGGACGGCAAACAGGCCAGGCATTGCGTCCGTCATCGTCGGCGCCACCAGGCTTGACCAGCTCAAGGACAATCTCGGCGCGCTTGATTTCGACATTCCCGAAGATCTTCGGGCACGGCTCGATGCGGTGAGCCGGCCGGTCACGCCCTTTCCGTATTCATTCTTCGGCCCTGAAATACAAGGCGGCCTGACCGGTGGGCAGGCGGTTGGCGGTAAGCCGGCAAGCTATCTGCCGGATCTGCTCATGCGAGGCACTTTTGCCGGCGTGAGCTGACGGCTATCCCGGTCCACGATCTCAACTTTCCGGCTCGGGCGCCGCGTGACATCGCGGTGCCCTTCGTGTATCGGAACGCCCAGTGTTTCGGGGCGCACCGAAACGCGTCACACGCACGATGACGAGGACCAGATGACGGTGAAGCCCCTCTACCGACGTGTCTTGCTGAAAGCGTCGGGCGAAGCGTTGATGGGCGAGCAGCATTTCGGCATCGACGTATCGGTGGTCGACCGCATCGCCGCCGACATCGCCGAGGCCCGCGCATTGGGCATCGAAGTCGGTGTCGTCATAGGCGGCGGCAACATCTTCCGTGGCGTCGCGGTTGCGTCAAAAGGCGGAGACCGCGTCACCGGCGACCATATGGGCATGCTCGCCACGGTTATCAATTCGCTCGCGCTGCGCACCTCGCTCAACAAGATCGGCGTCGACGCCGTGGTGCTGTCGGCGATCGCCATGCCCGAGCTTTGCGAAAGTTTTTCGCAGCGTCAGGCGACCGCCTACATGAACCAGGGCAAGGTCGTCATCTTCGCCGGCGGCACCGGCAATCCGTTCTTCACCACCGATTCGGCTGCAGCCCTTCGCGCCGCCGAGATCGGCGCCGATGCTCTGTTCAAGGGCACCCAGGTCGATGGTGTCTATTCGGCTGATCCCAAGAAGGACCCGCATGCGACACGTTTCGAGCGGATCAGCCATGACGAAGTCATCAAACGCGGGCTTTCGATCATGGATACGGCGGCGATTGCACTTGCGCGCGAAAACAACATTCCGATAATCGTCTATTCGATCCACGAGAAGGGTGGCTTCGGCGATATCCTGAGGGGCGGCGGCCGTTGCACGGTTGTCGCAGACGATTGACCGGACCATGAACCCGAAAGGGACCGGTTGCGGATGAGGCTCGAACAGGGCCTAAGCAGTGAACCCGGGTTAACGGGTCGAGGAGACGATGATGAGTGGCGAGTACGACGATCTCAAACGGCGCATGGACGGGGCGATCGCCGCGTTCAAGCATGATCTGGCTTCGCTGCGCACCGGCCGCGCGTCGAGCAACCTGCTCGATGCCGTCCAGGTGCAGGCCTATGGCACCACCATGCCGATCAACCAGGTGGCAACAGTGTCGGTGCCGGAACCGCGCATGATTTCGGTTTCGGTCTGGGACAAGTCGATGGTCAGCGCAGTCGACCGCGCCATCCGTGAAGCCAATCTCGGCTTCAATCCTATCGTCGACGGTACCAATCTCAGGATTCCGCTGCCCGAGCTCAACGAACAGCGCCGCAAGGAACTGGTCAAGATCTCGCACGGTTATGCCGAGAATGCCCGCGTCGCCGCACGCCACGTTCGCCGGGACGGCATGGACTTTCTGAAAAAGGCGGAAAAGGACGGCGACATCAGTGAGGACGACCACCGCAAACGGGCCGACCAGGTTCAGAAACTGACCGACGAGACAATCAGCACCATCGACCACCTGCTTTCCGACAAGGAAGCGGAAATCATGCAGGTCTAGGGTCTGGCCACGCCTGGCCCGGAAGCGAGAATATGGCAACGCCCGCGCATGTCGCGATCATCATGGACGGAAACGGACGCTGGGCCAAGGCGCGCGGCTTACCGCGGCTGGCCGGTCACCGCGCCGGCGTCGAGGCGCTGCGCAAGACAGTGCGCGCCGCCCCCCGCCTCGGCATCTCCTTCCTGACCGTCTACGCTTTTTCGTCGGAAAACTGGTCACGGCCGAAATCCGAAGTCAGCGACCTCATGGGCCTGCTTAAACTTTTCATCCGACGTGACCTCGCCGAGCTGCACCAGAGTGGGGTGCGGATCAGGGTCATCGGTGACAGGGCAGGGCTGCAGCCCGACATAAGGGGGCTGCTCGAGGAAGCCGAAACGCTCACTCTCGGCAACGAGGCGCTGACACTGGTCATTGCCTTCAATTACGGCGGGCGCGACGAGATCGTGCGCACCGCGCGCAAGCTCGCAGCGGCGGTGGCGCGCGGTGAGATCGAGAGCGAGGCGATCACGGCCGATTCCTTTGCCAGCTCGCTCGATACAGAGGGCATTCCGGACCCGGAACTGGTCATCCGCACCAGCGGCGAGCTTCGGCTGTCCAACTTCCTGTTATGGCAGGCCGCCTATAGCGAACTCGTTTTCCTGCCTTGCTACTGGCCCGACTTCAGTCGCGAGCACCTGTCCGATGCACTGCGCGATTTCGCCGGCCGCGAGCGCCGCTTCGGCGGACTTGCCGCCCAAGATGTCGCCTCAGGCTGAGGAATGAGCAACCTCCAACTCCGGGTCATTTCGGCCGTCGTGCTTGCCATCGTCACGCTTGCCCTGACCTGGCTCGGCGGACTGTCCTTCCGGTTGCTTTGCGCCGCCATGGCGGCGGTGATCTTCTACGAGTGGACGCGGATGAGCCGCCCCGTTGCCCCGGCAGGTGCTGGTGCTACGGCAGGTCTCGGCTTTCTGCCCGAGGCGCTGATCGTGGTCTTTATTGGTGCCCTCGTCGCCGGCCTGCCTGCGTCTTTGCTGCTGCCGCTCGTCGCGGCTCTGGTTGCTGTCACTGCCGTCGCTTCTTCCATGCGCAGGGCAGGACCGTGGGAAGCATCCGGCCTTGCCTATGCGGCCGTGTCCGGCTTGTCGCTGGCCTTCTTGCGTGACGGCGACCATTCAGGGCTGCTGGCCATTCTGTTCCTATTCGCCGTGGTTTGGGCGACCGATATCTTTGCCTATTTCGTCGGCCGCTCCATCGGTGGTCCAAGGCTGGCGCCGTCGATCTCGCCGGGCAAGACGCGGAGCGGGGCGCTCGGTGGGGTGGTCGGCGGCGTAGTGGCCGGGCTGCTTCTGGCCGCCGTAGCCGGAACGGGCAACCTCGTCGTGCTTGGCGTGGTCGCACTGGTGCTTTCGATTGTCGCGCAGGCCGGCGACCTGTTCGAATCATGGGTCAAGCGATGCCACGGCCGTAAAGATTCCGGCACGCTGATACCCGGCCATGGCGGCATCATGGATCGGGTAGATGGGCTTGTTGCGGCGGCTTTCGCCCTATACGTCATCGCCTGGATTTCCGCTACCGCCGACCATCCGGCACAGGGGCTGTTTCCGGTTTGAACGGCATCGTCAGTGGGCCGGCGCGGGGCTGCGTCATGGATTCGCCTGGATTGATGTCACAGTCGCGGCGTGATCTGTGCCGTGGATGAATTTGAGGGCATGAATTGAACGAGATTTTTCACGCGGTTTTCAGCACAGAGGGCTTTGTCCTCGGCACGCTGGTGCCTTTCCTGTTCGTGCTGACCGTGGTCGTTTTTGTCCACGAAATGGGCCATTACCTCGTCGGGCGCTGGTGCGGTATCGGCGCAAAAGCCTTTTCGATCGGTTTCGGCCCAGAGATCATCGGCTTCAACGATAGCCGCGGCACGCGCTGGAAGCTTTGCGCCATACCGCTCGGCGGCTACGTCAAGTTCGTCGGCGACATGAACGCGACGTCGAGCCAGCCCAGCTCGGAGGAGATCGAGGCGCTGAGCGACGAAGAACGCAAGGTTGCCTTCCACACGCAGCCGATCTGGAAGCGGGCGGCGACCGTCGTGGCGGGGCCGCTGTTCAACTTCCTGCTGACGATCGCCGTCTTTGCCGTGCTGTTTTCCGTCCACGGCCGGCCCGTGCTGGAGCCGATGGTGGCTGAGGTCACCGTCGGCAGTCCGGCCGCCGCGGCCGGCATTATGCCCGGCGACCGATTCGTCAGCGTCGACGGCAGCAAGGTCGAGACCTTTGCCGACGTCCAGCGTCTGGTCTCTGGCCGCGCCGGCGACAGCATCACCTTCGTCATGCTACGCGGCGGCAAGGAAATCACCGTCACGGCGACGCCGCGCTTGATGGAACAACAAGACGCACTGGGCAACAAGGTCCAGGTGGCCGTGATCGGCGTCGTCAACAACAAGGAACTCGGCCAGCCACGGCTGATCACCTATAGTCCGGCCGGGGCGGTCGGGGCAGCGGTCCAGGAAACCGGACACGTCATCCAGCGTACCGGCCAGTTCCTGCAACGTTTCGTTGTCGGTCGCGAGGACAAGTGCCAGCTGGGCGGCCCCATCAAGATCGCCAAGATGTCGGGTCAGGCGGCAAAGCTCGGCTTTGAATGGCTCGTGCAGCTTGTTGCATTCCTGTCAGTCGGGATAGGGATTCTCAACCTTTTGCCGATTCCCCCCCTCGACGGAGGGCATCTTCTGTTCTACGGCGTGGAGGCTGTCATCCGGCGGCCGGTGTCCGAACGCATGATGGAAATGGCTTACCGAAGCGGCCTCATATTGGTGCTCGGGTTCATGGGCTTTGTTTTCTGGAACGATCTGTTTGGGTGCTGAAATCATGAAGGAATTTGGCTTCGGCACGAGCAATGTTGAGACGCCGTTTACCATGCGTGGGGATATGCGTGACGCGAAAGCCACGCCGCAGGGTTAAGTAAATACAAATTAACCAGAAGCCTTGCGTGTAGGGAAAATCCGGTTAATACGGTAGGGGAAATTACCGCACGTCCGGTTTTCTCGCCGTGGGGACTTCGAGAAAAGGTACAAAAGCCCGATGAAGGCAGCATCCAAGTTTCTGAGCGCCGCGTCCGCGGTGGCTATGTCCGCCGCTCTGGTTGTACCAGGCGCGCTCGCAGTGCAGTTCGTTGCCACATCGGCCGCCGAGGCGGCTGTCGTCTCCAGAGTCGAAGTCACCGGCAATCAGCGTGTCGACGCGGACACCATCCGCAATTACGTGACGATCAAGCCAGGGAAGGCGTTTTCCAGTTCGGATATCGACGATGCGGTCAAGGCGCTGTTTGGCACCGGGCTGTTTTCGGATGTGCAGATCAACCAGGTCGGATCGACGCTGGTCATCAAGGTGTCCGAATACCAGGTCGTCAACCAGGTGCTGTTCCAGGGCAACAAGAAGCTCAAGGACAACGCGCTTGAGGCCGCGGTGCAATTGAAGCCGCGCGGCACCTTCTCGCAACAGCAGCTCGATGCCGATGTCGAGGCGGTCAAGGCCGCATACCGGCGTATCGGCCGCGACGATGCCGCCGTGACCACCCAGATCATGGATCTCGGCGACAACCGGGTAAACGTGGTCTTCAACATCAACGAAGGCGGCCGCACCCAGATCGCAGCGATCAATTTCGTCGGCAACAGCGCCTATTCGAGCCGCCGGCTGTCGGACATCATCTCCACCAAGCGTTCGTCCTTCCTGTCGTTCGTGCTGCGCGACGACGTTTATGACGAGGACAAGCTGCGCGCCGACCAGGAGCTGCTGCGCCGCTTCTATTATAATCACGGCTATGCCGACTTCCAGGTCGTCTCGGCTGTCGGCGAACTCGACGACACCACCAACAAATACACCGTCACCATCACGGTACAGGAGGGCGAGCGTTATACGTTCGGGGATGTCAGCGTCGAAAGCACGATCCCCGAGGTCGACGCCAAGTCACTTGAATCGGTGGTCGAGACCCACAAGGGCGATGTCTACAACGCCAAGAACGTCGAGGACACGATCATCGCCTTGACCGAAAAGGTCGCTGGATCCGGCTATGCCTTCGCCCAGGTGACGCCGCGCGGCGACCGCAACTTCGAGAACCACACGATCTCGGTCGTCTATACGGTCGATCAGGGGACCAAGGCCTATATCGAGCGCATCGAGATTCGCGGCAACGATCGGACGCGCGACTACGTCATTCGCCGCGAGTTCGATGTCAGCGAAGGCGATGCTTTCAATCAGGTGCTCATCCAGCGCGCGAAGAGGCGGCTGGAAGCGCTCGATTATTTTGAAAAAGTCGAAATTTCCACCGTTCCGGGTTCTGAGCCGGACCAGGTTGTTCTGGTGGTGGATGTGGTCGAGAAATCGACCGGTGAGTTCACGGTCGGCGCCGGTTATTCGAGCGGCGGTGAAACGTCAGGTCCGTCCGTCGAAGGTTCCGTCAGTGAGCGCAACTTCCTCGGTCGCGGCCAATTCATCAAGGTGGCGGCGGGCGGTGGCAAGAACTCGCGCGACTACAGCTTCTCTTTCACCGAACCCTATTTCCTCGGCCGCCGGATCGCGGCCGGCTTCGACATCTACAAGCAGAGCCGAAACTACGACCATTACGACAGCGACACGACAGGCGCGACCGTCCGCTTCGGTCTGCCGATCACCGACAATATCTCAACGCAGCTGGCTTATAATATTGCGCAAGAGAAGTACGAGTTCGACGAGGGCTGCGTTCCCGTTATCAATGGTGGCACCTGCGACGTCTCCCAGGCGATCGTAAACGGCGTTGAAGAGAGCCCATGGCTCAAGTCCTCGGTCAGCCTCGGCCTGATCTACAATACCATCGACGACATGAAGAACCCGCATGACGGTATTTATGCCAATGTCGGCACCGAAGTGGCTGGCGTCGGCGGCGATGCCAAGTTCATCAAGGTCACGGCGCGCGGCAGCATTTATCAGACGCTGTCCGAACAATTGGACCTGGTGGGCCTCATTTCGGGCGGCGCCGGCCATGTCCAAGGCTATGGCAACGGCGATCTGCGCGTCTTCGACCATTTCCAGAGCAGCGACCGTATGATCCGCGGTTTCGAATACGGCGGCATCGGCCCGGTTGCTTCGGACAACAGCAATGACCATCTCGGCGGCACCACCTACTTCAATGCCTCGGCGGAAGCTCAGTTCCCGCTGCCGGTCATCCCCGAAAGCTTCGGTTTGCGTGGCGCTGTGTTCGCCGATGCGGCAACGCTCTACGGCAGCAAAATCGCAAGTGGCCTTGTCAATTCTTCGACAACCGGCATGGAATGGCGCGCTTCCGTCGGTGTCGGTTTGATGTGGGCATCGCCTTTCGGCCCGATCCGCATCGACTATGCGATCCCGGTCAAGAAGGAAAAGACCGACGACGTGCAGGAATTCAACTTCGGCATATCGACCCGCTTCTGATGTGCGGGCAATGATGCTTCCGGCTCGTTTGGATCCGGATGGCAGTGATCCGACACTACAGCGCAGCGCGTCCTATCGGACGCGCAAAGGACGTTGTAGCATTTTGATTTGCGCATGATCCTTTCCGAGGGTCGATTTCCGATTTTCGGGTCATGCGCTAGCTGGATATTGCTTCTGGAATGACCGATCCGGTGTTCTTCGCGCCCTCACGCCGGTATACGGCCGGCGAAGTCGCGAATCTGACCGGCTCGACGCTTGTTGATTCCGGTCTCTCCGACGTATCGATCGAGGCTCTGGCGCCCGCCAACGAAGGCGGCGAGAACGCCCTTGTCTTCGTCGATGGCAGGCGCAATTTCGCCCTGATGCAGTCACTGCGGGCGGCGGCGGTTCTCTGCCCTGCCGAATTTGCCGGCAAGGCGCCGGCGGGCATCGCGGTGCTGGTGCATCCGCGCCCGCAGCAGGCCTTCGCAATGGTCGGGCGTCTGCTTTTTCCGGCGGCTGCAACGCCTGGACCGATGACCGGCGAAACCGGTATCTCGCCGCACGCCCATATCGATGCGACCGCCCATGTCGAGGCCGGCGCGATCATCGAAGCGGGTGCGATCATCGGACCTCGCGCTGCCATCGGCAGCGGGACCGTCATTGCCCCGCATGCGGTCATCGGTCCGTCTTCGCAGATTGGCCGCGACGGCTATGTCGGTCCAAGTGCCAGCGTGCAATATGCGTTGATTGGCAATCGCGTCATCATCCATGGCGGTGCCAGGATCGGCCAGGATGGCTTCGGTTTCGTGGCCGGCGCCAAGGGTCCGGAGCGGGTTCCGCAGATCGGCCGCGTCATCATCCAGGACGACGTCGAGATCGGGTCGAATACGACCGTCGATCGCGGCGCCATGTCCGACACGATCATCGGCCAGGGCACCAAGATCGACAATCTGGTGCAGATCGCGCACAACGTTCGCATCGGCCGCAATTGCATAATAGCCGGGCTTTCGGGTATTTCCGGTTCCGTGACGGTAGGCGACAACGTCACCATGGGTGGCGGTGTCGGCCTTGCGGATCATTTGACCATCGGGTCCGGGGCCAAGCTTGCGGCAAGAAGCGGGTTTATGAGCAATGTGCCTGCCGGTGAGATTTGGGGAGGATATCCGGCGCAGCCGATGGCGGAAGCCATGCGCGAGATAGCGGCCTTGCGCAGACTTGCACGGACGCGCAAACAGGGTGAGGGGGGAAATGGCTGACATCGCAGCGGCGACGCTCGAAGCGGTTGACATAATGCGGCTGATGAAGCTCCTGCCGCACCGCTATCCGTTCTTGATGATCGACCGTATTGTCGACATAGATGGCGACGAATCCGCCATCGGCATCAAGAACGTCACCATAAACGAGCCGCATTTCCAAGGTCATTTCCCCGACCAGCCGGTCATGCCCGGCGTGCTGATCATCGAGGCGATGGCGCAGACGGCCGGCGCGATCTGCATCCGCAGCCTTGGTACGGAAAAGCCGTCGCTGGTTTATTTCCTGACCATCGACAATGCCAAGTTCCGCAAGCCGGTCGTTCCAGGCGACCAGCTGAAAATTCATGTGAAGAAAATCAAGAAACGCGGCAATCTTCTCAAATTCGCTTGCGAGGCCCTCGTCGATGGCGCCAAGGCGGCGGAAGCCGAGATCTCGGCGATGATGGTCGCAAGCGGCTGACAAACGAATGCTAATGAAAATCCAGACAGTCATCCATCCATCCTCGGTCATCGAGGCAGGCGCCCAAATCGGCGAAGGCGCCCGCATCGGGCCCTTCTGTCACGTCGGCCCAAACGCCGTGATCGGCGACCGCGTCGAACTGGTCAGCCATGTCTCGGTGATTGGCGCGACCACGATCGGTGCATCGACCAAGGTCTATCCGATGGCGATACTGGGCGGGCCGCCGCAGAACACCAAGCACAAGGGCGGCCGTACCACGCTGGTGATCGGCGAGAACTGCACGATCCGCGAAGGTGTCACCATGCATGTCGGCACCGATTCCAGCCGCGGCGAGACGACGATCGGCGACAACGGCAATTTCCTTGCCTATGCCCATATTGCCCATGACTGCGTGGTCGGCAAGAACGCCACCTTCGCCAATCAAGCGACGTTAGGCGGGCATTGCGAAGTCGGTGACAATGTCTACATCGGCGGCCTTACCGCAGTTCATCAGTTTGTCCGCATCGGCGATAACGCCTTTCTCGGCGGTTGCTCGGCGATCGTCGGCGACGTCATTCCTTACGCCATCGCCGTTGGCAACCGTGCCAGCCTTCGCGGCCTCAACATCATTGGCCTGAAGCGCGCCGGCCTGCCGCGTTCGGAGATCCACTTGCTGCGCAAAGCCTACAAGACGATCTTCGATCGCTCCCGGACCGTCGGCGAAAACATCGAATTTGCCAAGGCGGAATTCGCCTCGTCGCCGACTGCCATGAAGATCGTCGACTTCATCGCCGGTCGCGGCAAGCGGCACTACGCCGTGCCGTCCCTCAAGGGTAGCGACGGCGACGATACCGATGATGAAGACTGAGGGCAGATGACGAAGATTGAGGCTGCCGGAAAAGGCCTTGATCTCGCGCCAGATGCCAAGGTCGGCATCATCGCCGGCGGCGGCAGTCTCCCGGTCGAAATTGCCCGAGCGCTCGCCCGGCAAGGCAAATTGCCCTTCGTCGTGATGGCGGCCGGCGAGGTCGATCGCATAGCCGATTTCGAGCCCTATGAGCAGGCAACCTTGAGGCTGGAAGACGTCGGCTCGCTGCTGCCGATCCTTAAGCGGCACCACGTCACGCATCTCGTAACCGCGGGTCATATCACGCGCCGCCCCAGGCTGAGCGCCATGCGCCTCAATTTGGGCCTGCTCGCGTGGCTACCCAGCCTCTTCGTCGGTGTAACCCGGGGGGACGATACGGTGCTGAAACTGTTCGTGCGCAGGATCGAGCGCAGCGGCATCAAGGTCGTCGGCGCTCACGAGATCGTGCCGGAGCTGGTCGCCGCCGAAGGCCTGCTGACCAAGGCGGCGCCACGCAAATCCGACTGGCGTGACATCGAGGCGGCGCACGCGGCGGCAAAAGCCATCGGCGCGCTGGATATCGGCCAAGCGGCTGTTGCGGTCGGCGGCCGCGCCATTGCGTTGGAAGGCGTCGAAGGCACCGACGGGCTGCTCGAGCGGACAAGGGAGTTGCGCGGGCACGGCAGGCTGGCCGGCGGGAGCCGCGGTGTTCTGGTCAAATGCGCCAAGCCCGGTCAGGAACTGCGTGCCGATCTGCCCTCCATCGGCCCGCTGACAGTCGAGGCCGCGCATGCCGCCGGACTGGCCGGCATTGCCGTCGAAGCCGGTCGCTCGCTAGTGCTCGAAGGTCCCGCCACCATCGGACGTGCCAATGCGCTCGGCCTGTTCGTGATCGGCCTGCCTGCTGCGGAGCCGGCGCATGGCGAATGAGCGGCCGTTGAAGATAGCCATCGTCGCCGGCGAGGAGTCCGGCGACCTGCTTGGCGCCGACCTTGTGCAGGCGCTCAAGCGCATGACCGGGCGCGAAGTTCGGCTTGTCGGCATCGGCGGCCGCCATTTGCAGGCGCTCGGCCTGGCGCCATTGTTCGACGGCAGCGAGATCGCACTGATCGGGCTTAGCGCCATCCTGCGCGACCTGCCGCGCTTGATACGGCGGATCGGCCAGACGGCTAACGCGATTGCCGGTGAAAAGCCCGATTGCCTTATCACCATCGACAGTCCGGACTTCTCGCTGCGCGTCGCCAAGAAGGTGCGTGCCGCCGATCCGACTATCCCGATCGTCCACTATGTCTGCCCGAGCGTGTGGGCTTGGCGGCCGGGCAGGGCGGCGGCGATGAAGCCATATGTCGATCACATTCTTTGCATCCTGCCGTTCGAGGTGAAGGAACTCGCTCGCCTGGGCGGGCCGCCCGGCACCTATGTCGGGCATCGCCTTACACACGATCCGGGCATAGTCAGTGCCGCAAGGGCGCAGGCGCAGCCGCGTAACCTCGCCGCTGACCGTGTGAAAACGTTGCTTGTATTGCCCGGTTCGCGTCGCGGCGAGGTGCGGCGCCTGGTTGGGCCGTTCGGCGAAACGCTGTCGATCCTGCGGGCGCGCGGGCACCGCTTGCGCCTGCTGTTGCCGACGGTGCCGCACGTCGCCGACCTGGTCAGGACCTCGGTCGCGAGCTGGGACGAGAAGCCGGAGATCATCCTTGATGCCGAACGCAAATGGCAGGCCTTCGGCAAGGCGGATGCGGCGCTGATCGCGTCGGGGACGGTATCGCTGGAACTGGCACTGGCGGGTGTGCCAATGATCTCCTGCTACCGGCTCGATCCGGTCATGCGCATGGCGCAGCCGCTGATCAAAGTATGGAGCGCAGCCTTGCCCAATCTCATTGCCGACCGGCCGGTTGTGCCGGAACACTACAATCAATATGTGCGGCCGCATTATCTGGCGCGGCAGTTGGAAGCGCTGTGCTCCGATACCGCCTACCGCACCTGGCAGAAGCATGGTTTTGCCGACATTGCCGGGCGTATGGCAACCGCCAAGCCGTCAGGCGAGATTGCCGCGGGGGTGGTGATGGGGATGGTGAGGAAGTGAGTGAATTATGAATTGTGAATAGTGAATTGTGAATAGCGGTTTCTATGGACAGGGAGCGACGCTTCGCTACTCCCATTCACCATTCACCATTCACCATTCACCATTCACCATTCACCATTCACCACCTTCACCGCTTCGCGATTGGCACGTAGTCCCGTTCCGGCGCGCCGGTATAGAGCTGGCGCGGGCGACCGATCTTCTGGTGCGGATCCTCGATCATCTCCTTCCACTGCGCGATCCAGCCGACGGTGCGGGCGACCGCGAACAGCACGGTGAACATGGTGGTGGGAAAGCCCAGCGCCTTCAGCGTGATGCCGGAATAGAAATCGACGTTCGGATAGAGCTTCTTCTCGATGAAATAGGAATCGGTCAGTGCGATCCTTTCCAGCTCCATGGCGATGTCGAGCAGTGGATCGTCCTTGATGCCGAGCTCGCCCAGGACCTCGTGCGCGGTCTTCTGCATGATCTTGGCGCGCGGATCGTAATTCTTGTAAACGCGGTGGCCAAATCCCATCAATCGGAACGGATCGTTCTTATCCTTGGCGCGCGCAATGAATTCCGGGATGTGATCGACATGACCGATCTCGCCCAGCATGTTCAGGGCTGCCTCGTTGGCGCCGCCATGTGCGGGACCCCACAGGCAGGCGATGCCGGCAGCGATACAGGCAAAAGGATTGGCGCCCGACGAGCCGGCCAGGCGGACGGTCGAAGTCGAGGCGTTCTGTTCGTGATCGGCGTGCAGGATGAAGATGCGCTCCATCGCGCGGGCCAGCACCGGATTGATCTTGTATTCCTCGCAAGGCACGGCGAAGCACATATGCAGGAAATTGGCTGCGAAATTCAGCTCGTTCTTCGGGTAAATGAATGGCTGGCCGATGTGGTATTTATAGGCCATCGCCGCGATCGTCGGCATCTTGGCGATCAGCCGCATTGACGCGACCATGCGTTGATAGGGGTCCGAGATATCGGTGGAATCGTGATAGAAGGCCGACAGCGCGCCGACCACGCCGCACATCACCGCCATCGGATGCGCATCACGGCGGAAGCCGGTGAAAAAGCGCGACATCTGCTCATGCACCATGGTGTGGCGCGTCACCCGGTAGTCGAAATCGTCCTTCTGCGCCTTGGTCGGGAGTTCACCATAGAGCAAGAGATAGCAGACTTCGAGGAAGTCGCCGTGCTCGGCCAATTGGTCGATCGGGTAGCCGCGGTGCAAAAGAATGCCGGCATCGCCATCGATGAAGGTGATTTCCGATTCGCAGCTCGCCGTCGACGTAAAACCGGGATCGTAGGTAAAGACGCCGGCGGTGTTGTAGAGCGAACCGATGTCGATGACGTCAGGTCCTACCGAACCACTTCGTATCTTGAATTCATGGGTTTTGCCGCCGAGTTCCAGCTTGGCCGTCGATGCCTGGGTTTTGCCGCCAAATTCCATTTTTGTCGCAGGTTCGGTCATAGCAAACTCCTTTTTGTTTCCTCAGGCCGGCAAAGGCAAAATATCTGAACCCAACACGTCAAAAGCATCGGAATACGCACATTTGCGCCCGCAATTGAATCTGCGCGGCAGATTAGGCCAAGACCCAATGTTGCACTGCGAAACACACCTTTCAATGCCAATCTTCTTGGGCCAGTTTGCTAATCGATTTGATCAGCGATCCGCGCCAGGCTTTCCTCGCGGCCAAGCACGGCAAGCACATCAAAGACACCTGGCGAGGTACTTTTGCCGGTGAGCGCGGCGCGCAAAGGTTGGGCCACGGCGCCGAGTTTATGGCTGGCGGCCTGCGCATAGTCGCGGATCGCGGCTTCGGCTGAGGCGGCAGACCACTCCGAAACCGTGGCTAGTGCCGCATGAGCGCCCCGCAGGATCGCGCGCGCCTCACCGCTGAGCAGCGCCGCCGCCTTCTCGTCGACCGGCAGCGGCCGCTCGACGAAAAGGAATGCAGCCCCTTCAACAAGTTCGACCAGCGTCTTGGCGCGCTCCTTCAGGCCCGGCAAAGCGGCAAGCAGTTGCGCCCTGCGTCTGTCGTCGAGGCGCGCGGCGATTGCCGGGCCGCCTTCAAGATAGGGCAGAGTGGCGATGAAGATGTCGAGCAGCGCCGCGTCGTTCATCCGGCGCATATGCACGCCGTTAAGCGCCTCGAGCTTGGCGAAGTCGAAACGGGCGGCGCCCTTGTTGACGTCGCCAATGTCGAACCATGCAATCATGTCGGCGATCGACATGATCTCATCGTCGCCGTGGCTCCAGCCAAGCCTCGCAAGATAGTTGAGCAGCGCCTCCGGCAGGTAGCCCATGGCGCGATAGGCTTCGACGCCAAGCGCACCGTGCCGCTTCGACAGCTTGGCGCCGTCGGCACCGTGGATCAGCGGGATATGCGACATCGACGGCACCTTCCAGCCCATGGCCTGATAGATTACGGTCTGGCGTGCGGCGTTGGTCAAATGATCGTCGCCGCGGATGATGTGGGTGATGCCCATGTCGTGATCGTCGACGACGACGGCATGCATGTAGGTGGGATTGCCGTCCGAGCGCAGAATAATGAAATCGTCGAGATCCTTGTTGGGAAAGCGCACGTCGCCCTGGACGCGGTCATGCACCACCGTCTCGCCGTCTGTCGGCGCCTTGATGCGGATCGCCCCCTTGGCGCCGGGCGGCGCCTCCGACGGGTCGCGGTCGCGCCAGCGTCCATCATAGCGGGGAGGCAGCCCCTTGGCGCGTGCGCTCTCGCGCATTGCCTCTAGTTCGGCAGGCGTCGCATAACAATAATAGGCCTTGCCCATACGAACGAGCTCCTCGGCCACCTCGCGATGGCGCGGCGCACGCTCGAACTGCGAGACAGGCGCGCCGTCCCAGGTGAGTCCGAGCCAGGAAAGCCCGTCGAGAATGGCTGCCGTCGCCGCATCCGTCGACCGCTCACGGTCGGTATCCTCGATGCGCAGCAGCATCGTGCCGCCCGTGTGCTTGGCGTACAGCCAGTTGAACAGCGCCGTGCGCGCGCCGCCAATGTGCAGATAGCCGGTGGGCGAGGGGGCAAAACGGGTGACGACCTTATCGGGCATGGAACTCTCAGGCGGGCGAAGGAAGTGGGTTTGCGGACTTTCGCGCGTTGCGCGTTCATGTAGCATAGGAGGTCGAGGGCGCAAGGGGCAGACCCGATGGCTGTGCGAGGCCGTGGTGCGGGCAAGGGCGAGGACGTTGGCAGCGGCGTCAGCGAACGCTTGCTGTTTGCCGCTCCCCCGCCCGTCCTGCCGGCACCGGCATTGCTACCTGCTCCGCGCTTCGATGCTCCGTCGCTGCCGGCCAGCGACCCAGCAGCGGTTCTCGTGCCCGCGGGCGAGCCCATCGTACGCCTGCCCAGGCGTTTCCGCCTCCCGTCACCGTCCCGTATCCGCAACAGCGTAACCACGGCAGCCGGCCTGGAACTCGACCGCGGCATCGCCTTCCTGCTGGTGCCGGTGTTCCTCGCATGCGGGGTGGTCGTTTATTTCGGGCTGTCGGTGGAGCCGGCCTTTCCACAGCCGATCGCAATCGCGCTCCTCGCGACCCTTTGTGCCGTCGTCTCGCGGTCATGGCCCAGGACGCGCCTGTGCTTCATGGTGGCGCTGCTCTGCGCGCTTGGCGTACTTGCCGCCAAGTTCGAGACATGGCGTGTCGGAACGCATATGCTCGGCTCCGAAATCTCGACGCGGCTGACGGGTCGCGTCGTATCGTACGAGCCCATGGCGAGCGGCCGCATCAGGCTGACAATCGATGTGATCTCAACGGCCAGGCCGACACTGCGCTACATGCCGGAACGGGTCCGCGTTTCGGCGATGAAGATACCGGCTGAGCTGACCGCCGGTTCCGAGATCACGGGCTATGTGCGGCTGCTGCCGCCGACCGGCCCGGTGCGGCCCGACAGCTATGATTTCTCCTTCGACAGCTATTTCGCCGGTATCGGCGGCAGCGGCTTTTTTCTCGGCAATCCGAAAGTCGTGTCGTCGGGCAGCATGCCGCTTGCCGCGCAGCTTTCTTCCGCGATCGAAGACGCGCGCGAATCCATCGCCGACCATATCCGCAGCCGCATCGGCGGTGCCGAGGGCGAGATTGCTGCTGCGCTGATCGTCGGCGTGCGCGCCGGCATTCCCGAGGAGATCAACGAAGCGATGCGGCGCACCGGCATCTACCACATCATCTCCATCTCGGGGCTGCATATGGCGTTGGTCGCCGGCACCATCATGGCGCTGCTGCGGGGTGCCTTCGCGCTGTTTCCCGATTTCTCATCGCGACGGCCGGTCAAGAAATATGCCGCGGCCGCCGCGCTTTTTTCGATTGCGGCCTACCTCGTCTTTTCCGGCATTGTCGTGGCGGCCGAACGCAGCTTCATCATGCTGGCGGTGATGCTTATCGCCGTGCTGTTCGACCGGGCCGCGCTCACCATGCGCAACCTGGCGATCTCGGCCATCGCGGTCATCCTGGTGTCGCCGCACGAGGTGGTCGGTCCGAGTTTCCAGATGTCCTTCGCCGCGACGGCGGCCCTTGTCGGCGCCTAGCAGGCTGGTCCGATTACCGCGCCGGCAGGGCCACCATGCCGCCGCCGCGGCTGTCGCCGCTACGCTTTGCCACGCGAAAGGTCCTGCTGGGCATGTGCGGTCTGGCGATGACCTCGATCATTGCAGGGAGCGCCACGGCGCTTTTCGCCATATGGCATTTCCAGCGCGTGGCGCCGCTCAGCCTGTTCGCCAATCTGGCCATCATGCCCATCGTGTCACTGGTCGTCATGCCCTTCGCCGTTCTCAGCGCGCTGGCGATGCCGTTCGGTGCGGATGGCCCTTTCCTCTATGTCATGGGCAAGGGGCTGACGGCGATGATCGCCCTGTCCGGGTGGATCTCGGAGCGCTCGCCGATCGATGCGGTCGGGCTGATTTCGCTGAGATCCGTCCTTCTGGTGACGATCGCCCTCGTCATTGCCAGCATGGCGACGACCTGGTTGCGGCTGGCGGCACTTCCTTTTGCGCTCGCCGGCTTGCTGACGACAACGCAGACACGCATACCCGACGTATTGGTCTCGGAGGACGCACGGCTGGTCGCGCTGCCGATCGGCAGCGGTGAACTCGCGGTCAACCGGGCACGCCCGAATGAGTTCACCATCGACAACTGGAAACGCGCGCTCACATCAGAGGCTATCGTCGCGCCGGAAACACCTGGACAGAACGACCCGCAATTCGACATTGCCGATCCGGCCGACCTACCGCCGGGCATGCCGTTCATTTGCACGGACGGCCTCTGCCTTGCCAGGCATCCATCCGGCGCGATCATCGCGCAAGCCAAGGACCGCGATACTGCGCGGCCAGCCTGCGCCTTTGCCAGCTTGATCGTCATCGACGACGCCACCGCCCATAACCCCTGCTACTACGACCGGCTGGTCCTCGTCGTCACCAAACGGCAACTGGCGCGCGCGGGAAGTGCCGCCGTCTACTTCGATCCACAAGCGGCAACGCGCGCCGAAATCCGTTTCGCGGTCGAAAAATCATACCGGCCCTGGCACGTGCAGCGGAAATTTTCACGCGCGGCACGGGGCCTGCCGCCATACCGCAGGGCCGACAACCCCAAAGCCGGCGCCAAGGGCGGGGCTCAGTAGCGGCGGATCAGTCCGACGAGCTTGCCCTGCACCTTGACCCTGTCTGGTCCGAAGATGCGCGTCTCGTAGGCCGGATTGGCGGCTTCCAGGGCGATCGAGGCGCCCTTGCGGCGGAACCGCTTCAGCGTCGCTTCCTCCTCGTCGACCAGTGCCACCACGATCTCACCGGGGCTCGCCGTATCGGCATTGCGGATGATCACCGTGTCGCCGTCGAAAATGCCGGCCTCGATCATCGAATCGCCTTTGACCTCGAGCGCATAATGCTCGCCGCCCATGATCATATCCGGCGGCACCGAAATCGAATGCGTCTGGTGCTGGATGGCGTCGATCGGCACACCGGCGGCGATGCGGCCCATCACCGGGATCGAAACGGCGGCGACGACATCGTCGTCATTTCCGGCTGCGGGCACGCGCGACGATGTCGGCTTGCCTTGCCGAGGACCGCCTTGCCCAAGACTGCCCTGGATGACACTCGGCGAGAACTTGCGTGCCGCATTGAGGCCGGGGGCGATCGAGTCAGGCAGGCGCAGCACCTCCAGCGCACGGGCCCGGTTGGGCAAACGGCGAATGAAGCCGCGCTCCTCCAGCGCCGTAATCAGCCGGTGGATTCCGGATTTGGAAGCCAGGTCGAGCGCTTCCTTCATCTCGTCGAAGGAAGGCGGGATACCGCTTTCCTTCAACCTTTCGTGGATGAACATAAGCAGTTCGTGTTGTTTGCGTGTCAGCATAGCGACCCCCAACAGAATCAGAAAAACAAACCCAGAACAAACACTATCTGTTCCAGTTGTGTTCCGCAACTGTTTAAAGTTTAATGAATGCGTTAAGGCTCGGGAAACAAACGACGTCCCCTACCGGCGTATCGCATTTTCACCGCCGCGAGCCTCATCGCCTTGATTCTGCTTTCGTTTGCGCCCTTCTGGCATCCTAGAAGGCGGCACTGGCATCGGCCGTCGGTCGGCAAAAGGCACGGAATTGAACCCGTATCGACTGTACGGTTTGGTCAATGCACCGTGAACGAAACGAACTCAAAACGCCAACCTCGGGTTAAGTCCCGGTTTCCACCGCCTGGTCAGGCTGCTTCTCGCCGGTGGAGCCTTGCTGCGCGCAACCAGGTAATGGAAGAACAGTCGATGCGTGTCCGGCGTTGCGTTGGATCCTGGGGAGCAGACAAATCATGACAGGAATTCCCGATCTCGTGGCCATAAAGGCGATGGATGCCGCGGATCCGCTGCGCGCGATGCGCGACCGCTTTGTGTTGCCGCAAGGAGTGATCTATCTCGACGGCAATTCGCTAGGAGCTGCTTCACGTGCCGCTTTCGATGAACTGCACAAGGCCGCGACCGAAGAATGGTCACATGATCTCATCCGCGCATGGAACACGGCCGGCTGGTTCAACATGCCGCTTGAACTTGGCGACCAGCTCGGGCGCCTGATCGGTGCCGCGGCCGGCCAGACGGTGGTCTGCGACACGACATCGGCTAACATCTACAAGCTGCTGCACGCCGCCATGGCCATGCGACCGGAGCGGCAGGTCATCGTCGCCGAGGGCGATAGTTTTCCGACGGACCTCTACATGGCCGAGGGTGTGGTTTCGACGCGAAAAGATACGCTGCTGCGCCTCTCGGGGGTCGACGCGCCGACCATCGAAGAGCTGATCGACGAACGCACCGCCGTGGTGCTGGTCAACCACGTCAACTATAAGTCGGGCGAACTGCGCGACATGCCGGCGCTGACGCGCAGGGCTCAGGAAGCCGGGGCGATGATCGTCTGGGATCTCTGCCACACCCCCGGCGCGATGCCAGTCGAGCTCGACAAGGCAAACGCCGATTTTGCCGTTGGCTGCACCTACAAATATCTGAATGGCGGCCCGGGCGCGCCTGCCTTCATCTATGCGGCTGAGCGGCATCTTTCCTACATCCAGCAGCCGCTCACCGGCTGGTGGGGCCATGCACGGCCCTTCGCCTTCGAGCCAGGCTATGCGGCCGGCACCGGCATCCGCCGGTTTCTGTGCGGCACGCAGCCGGTCCTGTCGATGCGCACGCTGAAGGGCGCGCTCGACATCTGGAACGATGTCGACATGACGGCGGTGCGCAAGAAGAGCATCGCGCTGGCGGATCTGTTCATCGAGCTTGTCGAGGCAAAGTGCGGCACTTACGGGCTCACGCTCGAAAGCACGCGCGATGGGGAAAACGCGGCAGCCAGATTTCATTCATGCATGAGTATGGCTACCAGGTCATGCGCGCGCTGATCGAACGTGGCGTGATTGGCGATTTTCGCGCGCCATTGACCATGCGCTTCGGCTTCACCCCGCTCTATGTCGGCTATGCCGATGTCTGGCAGGCCGTCAAAGTGCTTGAGGACATCCTGCGCACCGGTGCGTGGAAGGATGCGCGCTTCGCCATCAAAGCAGCTGTCACTTGAGATTGATGCGAGAGCTGGAATCGTGAGGCTGGCGACGACGCGCCGCGCGATGCTCACGGCTACGTTGCAAGGCCATATTGCCAGGGAGGCGCAGGGTGTTCGAACGTCACATTGCCGATTGGGACAACGCCTATGCCAACAGCGCCAACATAGCCGGCAGCGATCGGTGGCCGGCGGCCTGGATCGAGCCCGCGCGGGTTTTCCGCGACGTGCTTTCGACCGAGGGCAGGGCGCGGCTCGACATGGCCTATGGCGACAACCCACGCAACCGGCTCGATCTTTTCCTGCCGGCCATCAAGCCCAAGGGACTCGTGGTGTTCGTTCATGGCGGCTACTGGATGGAATTCAACAAGAATTTCTGGTCGCATCTTGCCACTGGCTCTGTTGATCGCGGCTATGCGGTGGCGATGCCGTCCTACACGCTCTGTCCGCAGATACGCATTGGCGGCATCGTCAAGGAAGTCGGCGCGGCGATCGGCAAGGCGGCGGCGATGGTCGCAGGGCCGCTAATGCTGACCGGGCACTCGGCCGGCGGCCATCTTGTTAGCCGGATGGTTACGGCGACGACGCCGCTGGCGCCCGAAGTGGTCCGGCGCGTTCGTCATGTGGTGTCGATCTCGGGGGTGCACGATTTGCGCCCGATCATGCGCACCGGCATGAACGAGACGCTGGCGATCGATGAGGCCGAGGCGCAGGCCGAAAGCCCAGTGCTGCTGCGCCCGATGGACAAGGCCCGCCTGACCTGCTGGGCCGGCGGCGGCGAGCGCGCCGAATTCCTGCGTCAGAGCGCGTTGCTGGCCAACATCTGGATCGGCCTGGGTACCGCGACCAGCTTGGTGGTCGAGCCTGACCGGCATCATTTCAACATCATCGACGGTTTGGCCGATCCAGATCACCCGCTGACCCGGACCTTGATTTCGGAGTGAGGCAGGGTTCAGCGTAGCATCAGTACGTCGCAGGGGGAGCCCGCCGCCGCGGCAGGAGCGAACGGCGCGCGAACGATCAGCCCGTCGGCATCGGCCAGCATTTTCAGCATCGAGGAGTCCTGGATGCCGAACGGCGTCGCCACGAGCGTACCGGCGTCATCTATGACAACAGCCCGCACATAATCTTGCCTGAGATCGTTGGCCGGCATGGCAGCACCGAGCCGTGCCCGACGTATATCCTGCTGAAAGGCGCGGCCGCCGAGCCGCGCCAGCAGCGGCTTCAGGAAGAGCTGAGTGCAGACCAGGCTTGCCACCGGATTGCCGGGCAGGCCGATGCAGCGAATGTCTCCCAGCCGCCCGAACATCAGCGGCTTGCCCGGCCGCATGGCGATCTTCCAGAAATCGAGCGTCATGCCTTGCCCGGTCAGCACGTCATGGACGAAGTCGTGGTCACCGACCGAGGCACCGCCCAGCGTGACGATGACGTTCGCGCCAGCCTTCACGGCCTTTTCAACCAGCGCAGCGATCGCCTCCCTGCGGTCCGGCGCGATGCCAAGGTCGAGCGCGCGCGCACCGACCGACTGTGCGGCAGCGGCGACACCATAGGCGTTGGAGGAGATGATCTGGTCGGGGCCAAGATCGCTGCCCGGCGGCAGCAATTCGTCGCCGGTGGCGATGATGGCGACCAGCGGCCGTTTGACCACGCGCACCTCGGGGTGATTGGCCGATGCCGCCAGCGACAAGGCCGCCGGGTCGAGCAGGCGGCCTTTGGGCAGCAGGACATCGCTCTTGGCGAAATCGAGCCCGAGGCGGCGGATGTTGCGCCCCTGCACCGTCGGTTCCGTCACTTCGACGCTGCCGCCGCCGAGATCGCGGACGTTCTCCTGGATGACGATGGTGTCGGCGCCTTCGGGAAGCGGCGCGCCGGTAAAGATGCGCACGGCCTGCCGCTGCTGCACCGTTCCGGCAAAGCCGCGTCCGGCCGGCGCCATGCCGACCACCGAAAGCCTTGCCGGTACGGACGCGATATCGGCCGCCCGCACGGCATAGCCGTCCATGGCGGAGGCATTGAACGGCGGCTGGGTTCGGAGCGCCACGACCGGCTCCGCCAACACGCGGTCTGCGGCATCCAGCAGTGCGACGCGTTCACCCGGTAGCGCTGCTGCGCCGTCCAGCAGGCGCTCGAGCGCCTCGGCAACTGGGACCAGCGCCATTATCGGCCTGCCTCGGTGGCCTCGTCTCCGGTGATCTTGTAGTCGCCGGATTTGCCGCCGGTCTTTTCAACCAGCCTGATGCCGGAGATGACCATGGCGCGGTCGACCGCCTTGGCCATGTCGTAGATGGTCAGGCAAGCGACCGAGACGGCACTCAGAGCCTCCATCTCAACGCCGGTCTTGCCGGTGACGCGGGTCAATGCTGTCACCTTCAGGCCGGGCAGCGCGGCGTCCGCCTCGATATCGACAGATATCCTGGTCAGCAGCAGCGGATGGCAAAGCGGGATCAGTTCATGCGTCTTCTTGGCCGCCATGATGCCGGCAATGCGCGCGGTGCCCAGCACGTCGCCCTTCTTGGCGTCGCCGGCGAGGATCATGTCCAGCGTCTCGGGCCGCATCGCGACAAAACCTTCTGCGACTGCCGTGCGCACCGTCTCAGCCTTGTCGCCGACATCGACCATGTTGGCTTCGCCCTGCGCGCCAAGATGGGTGAGGGCGGCCGCCATCCTCAAACGACCTCTGCCGGCGCCTTGCCCGTCAACAGCAGGCGCGTTGCCGCGGCCACGTCCTGCTGGCGCATCAGGCTCTCGCCGACCAGGAAAGTCGCAATGCCGCTCTGCTCCAGCCGGCGGCAATCGTCGTGCGAAAAGATACCGCTCTCGCTGACCAGATGGCGGTCGGCCGGCACCATCGCTACCAGCCGCTCCGAGGTCTGTAGGCTGGTTTCGAAGGTCCGGAGATTGCGGTTGTTGATTCCGATCAGCCGCGACGACAGCTGCAGCGCGCGTTCCATTTCAGCCTCGTCATGCACTTCGACCAGCGCGTCCATGCCGAGCCCGAACGCTGTCGCTTCGAGTTCTCTTGCCAACGCGTCGTCGACGCTGGCCATGATGATCAGGATGGCATCGGCGCCCCATGCCCTGGCCTCGTAGACCTGATAGGGGTCGAACAGGAAATCCTTGCGCAATGCAGGCAGCTCGACGGCAGCGCGCGCAGTGGTGAGGAATTCGGGCGCGCCTTGGAAGGAGGGTGCGTCGGTCAGCACCGAAAGGCAGGCGGCACCGCCCTTCGCATAGGCCCAGGCCAGCGTCGGCGGATCGAAATCGGCGCGGATCAGGCCTTTGGATGGACTAGCCTTCTTGATTTCGGCAATCAGCGCGAACCTGCCGGATTTGCGCGTTGCTTCAAGGGCGGAAAGAAAGCCGCGCGGCGCGTCGGCATCCGTCGCCCGTGCCTTGATCTCGGCCAATGACACGCGTGCCTTGGCCGCCGTGATCTCGTCGCGCTTGTAAGCCTCGATCTTGCGCAGGATGTCGGACATGGTTTTAACCGTTCGAAATCTCGATCAGCCTGTCGAGCACTTTCAGCGCGCGGCCGCTGTCGATGGCCTGCGCCGCCGTTACTATGCCGTCGGCAAGCGTCGTCGCTTTGCCGGCCACCACCAGCCCGGCGCCGGCATTCATCAGCACCGTATCGCGAAAGGCGCCGGCTGCGCCGGCCAGCATGTCGCGCAGTGCCTGGGCGTTGTGGGCGGCGTCGCCGCCGCGCAACTCGTCCTTGGTGTGCCGCTTCAGTCCGACGGCTTCCGGGGTCAGCGTAAAGCTGCGGATCTCGCCGCCGGCCAGTTCGGCGACAAGTGTCTCGCCGGTGGTGGTGATCTCGTCATAGCCGTCGCCATGGACGATCCAGGCATGGTCGGCACCAAGTTCCTTCAACGTTTCTGCCACCGGCATGATCCATTCGGGCAGGAACACGCCGACCATCTGCCGTCTGACACTCGCCGGATTGGAAAGCGGGCCCAGCAGGTTGAAGATGGTGCGGGTTCCGAGCTCGACCCGGGTCGGGCCGACATGCTTCATCGCCGGGTGATGCGCCGGCGCGAACATGAAGCCAACGCCGGCCTCGTGAATGCAGCGGCCGATCGTCTCCGGAGGGATGTCGATCTTGACGCCCAATGCGATCAGCACATCGGCGGCGCCGGTCAGCGAGGACAGTCCGCGATTGCCGTGCTTGGCGACGGGCACGCCGCTGCCGGCGATGACGAAAGCGGATGCGGTCGAAATGTTGACGCTGTGCGAATTGTCGCCGCCGGTGCCGACAATGTCGATGGCGCCCTCGGGGGCTTCGACACGCAGCATCTTGGCGCGCATGGTGGCGACGGCGCCGGCGATCTCGCTGACGGTCTCACCGCGCACGCGCAATGCCATCAAGAAGCCGCCGATCTGGCCGGGGGTAGCATCGCCCGACATGATAATGTCGAAGGCCTCGCGCGCCTCCTCGAAGGAAAGAGCGCTGCCGGCGGCGACCTTGGCGATGTGGATCTTCAGCGCGCTCATCTGGCCAGGGCTTGGGTTACGGCCGTCTGATCGATGCGGACGTCATATTGCGTCTGCAACTGCGCTACCAACTGGTCGAGCAGGTCGTCGGACATGCCGGATGTGAAGGACTTCTGTGCGTCCTCGGGTACTGAGCTGGCGTCGGCCCCGGCGGGCTCGAATACCTCGGCAACCTTGAACAGGATCTGTCCGTCGCCCGTGGGCGAGGGGATCAGCCCGGTGCCGCCTTCGCCGACGCCGAACATCGCGGCGGCGCCTTCCTTGCCGAAATCGACGTCGTCAGCATCGCGCTTGACGCCGCGCTTGGTCTGCTTTTCGAGCTTGAGCTCACCGGCGATCACCTCGAGCGTGGCGCCAGCCTTGAGACGCTTCTCGAGCTCCTGTGCTTTTGCGGTGAGCCGTTTGGTGGTGTCCGCCGCGGTCCAGTCGGCCACGACCTTCTGGCGGACTTCGTCCAATGTGCGGTCGCGGGCAGGCGTGATCGCGCTCACGTCGTAGAAGACGAAGCCGTTATCGGCGGTGGTGAGGCCTTCATTGTCGGTTCCGGGTTCGGATTCGAACACCGCCTTGATGAGTGCCGGCGATTCCGGCAGGTCTTTGACGATGCTTCCATCCGGCCGTTGGCCGGTGCGATCGATGGCATCGATGGTGACGACCTTCAGCTTCAATTTGGCGGCTGCCTCGGCGAGCGAACTGCCCGAGGCGCGCGTATCCTCGTAATTGTCGTGCACGTCCAGCAAGATGCGGCTTGCCTCGCCCAGTGCCAGGTCCTTGCGGATCTGCTCGGATACTTCAGCCAGCGGCTTCACCACTTCCGGCTTGATCTCGGTGACGCGCAGCAGAACGGGACCAAATGCGCCTTGTACGACCGGGCTGACCTCATTGACGTTTAGTTTGAAGGCAGCGTCGGCGACCGCCTTGTCGGCGATCTTGTCCTTGGCCAGCGTGCCGAGCAGCGTGTCGGCCGGCGTCTTGCCTTCGGCAGCGACGATCTTGTCGAAGGTCGCGCCGGTCCTGAGCGAATCGAGCGCCGCCTTTGCGGCATCAGGTGTCTTGAACACAAGCTGCTCGATGGTGCGCATCTCCGGTGTGGTGTAGCGCGCCTTGTTCTTATTGTAGTCGTCGCTGACCTGTTGGTCGGTCACCGCGCTCAAATCCATGATGTCTTCCGGTTCGAGCCTGACATAGGAGAACTTACGGTATTCGGGCGCGGCGTAGGTTTTCTTGTTTTCCTCGAAATAGGCCGAAAGCGCGCTGTCGGACGGCGCTTCTATCGGTTCGACCAGCGATTTCGGCAAGGTCAGGTAGTCGATGGTGCGATCTTCGCCGCGATAGAGCGCGACCGCCTTGAAGAAAGTATCCGGGGCCTTGAGGCCGTCCGAAACCGCCTCGACGATCTGCTGGCGGACCGCGACCTGGGCGCGGTTCTTCAAATAGTCTTCCGGCCGCATTCCGATCTGCCGAAGCAGGTACTCGAAGGTTCTCCTGTCGAAGCTTCCGGCAGGCCCTTTGAACGCCGGGTCTTCACGCGTCAGTTCGGCGAGCCGGTCCTTTGACAGGCCGAGTCCGAGCTTGCGGGCCTGCTCGTCGAGGACGGCGCCCGACACGAGTTGCGCCAGCACCTGGTTGTCGATGCCGAGCGCCGTCGCTTGCTCACGGCTGATGCGCTGGCCGAATTGCTGCGACATGACGCTGAGCTGGCGATCGTAGGCGAGGCGGTATTCGTTGATCGAGACCTTGGTGCCTCCGGCCGTGATCACGGCATCATGGCCGGCAAGACCGCCCATCAGGCGGCCCGAGATGCCCCAGACGGCGAAGCTCAACACCAACAATGACAGCAGCAGTTTAGCGACCCAGGTCCCCGCCGCGCTTCTCAACATACCAAGCATGAGTACTTCCGATTTTTGCGCATTTCGCATGCGCCGAGTCTGAAACAAGCGCAATAGCGCCCTTCCTGCCCACTGTCGATTGCTTTGTGGCCTGATTTTGATAGTGAGGGCCAGCTGGAAATTGCCCGGAGAAACAAATCCCATGACGCCTGGAATCCGCCCGCTCGTCGCCGGCAACTGGAAAATGAACGGCACCAGCGCCTCGCTCAACGAGCTCAGGATGATCGGCAACGGCTTCATGAGTGGGCTCGACGCCGAGACCGAAGCGGTGGTCTGCGTGCCGGCGACCTTGCTTGCGCACGCCGCCGAGATTCTGTCGCGCACGCCGGTGCGGGCCGGCGGAGAGGATTGCCACACCGAGGAAAGCGGCGCCTACACCGGCTGCATTTCGGCCGAGATGCTGAAGGATGCAGGTGCCAGCCATGTCATCGTCGGCCATTCCGAATGCCGCGCCGATCGCAAGGAGGACGATGCCTTGGTCCAGGCCAAGGCCTCCGCCGCATGGCGCGCCGGGCTGGTGGCCATCATCTGCATTGGTGAGACAAGAGCCGAACGAGAAGCAGGAGCCACGCTCGACGTGCTGTCGCGCCAGGTCGCTGGCTCGGTCCCGCCAAACGCCACGGTTTCCAACACCGTCATTGCCTATGAGCCAATATGGGCGATTGGGACCGGCTTGACCCCGACCGCCGCCGACGTCGCTGAGGCACATGCGCATATCCGCGAAGAACTGGCACGGAAGCTCGGCAATACGGCGGCCAAGATGCGCATTCTCTACGGCGGCTCGGTCAAGCCGTCCAACGCCGTCGAGTTGCTCGGCGTCAGGAATGTCGATGGCGCGCTGGTCGGCGGCGCCAGCCTGAAGGCGGCGGACTTCCTCGGCATCGCGGAAGCCTATCGAAACATCGCTTGATACAAGGACTGCTTGCTGCATTTGAGCGGACGGCCGGCGCCGAAATCGTTGCAAAGGACGCATTGCTTCCCATATTCCGGCCACGGGCTTGGAAATGCCGTCAAAGCATTGTATTGAGCCGCCTCCAAATCAGCGGCCGCACAAGGCCTTGCCAGGGTAAATTATGGAAACCGTACTGATCGTCGTCCACCTCATGGTCGTGCTCGCGCTTGTCGGCGTGGTGCTGCTGCAGCGCTCCGAAGGCGGCGGCCTCGGCATCGGCGGCGGATCGGGCTTCATGACCGCGCGTGGCGCCGCCAATGCGCTGACGCGGGCGACGGCGATCCTGGCTGCCGCTTTCTTCGTCACTTCGCTGACACTGTCGATCGTTGCGCGCTATGGCGAGAAGCCGATCGACATTCTCGATCGCGTGCCGGCGACCTCGGACGGAGCAGGCAAGGGCGTACTCAACCAATTGCCTGGAACCACGACGCCGACGCCGCCTTCGGGCACCACGGCGCCGACCCCGCCGTCCGGCAATGGCGCGGCAACGACGCCGCCGGCAACCGCTCCGGCGACGCCGCCAGCGACAAACGGCGCCACCGCGCCGGCCACGCCGCAGGTCCCCAACCAGTAATAGGGCAACTTATGCCGCGATCTGTTGTCGTTTGAACACAGTCGCGGCAAATGCCGCATGATCACGAAGATTCGACTGCGCCTCACGCTTGAGGCGCTTCCGGCTAATCGATTATACGTTGCACGCGGCATTCTCGGCGTCCTTGGGGGGCGCCGGGCGACGCCGTGGGCAACAAGCATTGAACGATCGGATCTTCCCCATGCAGCTTCGCAGCTTCATTTTTGCCGGCCTTTGTGCCGTGCTCAGCCTAGGTGCGCCCGCTTACGCGGCCATGCCGACGGCAAACTCGGCCCACAAAGCCGCGACAACAACCGACGTCGTCAAGGTCGCTGCCAAAAGCGATGCAGCGCAATTGAAGCTTCTCAAGAAGAAGAAAGATCCGACGCCGGACGACCTTGCGCAGATCCGCAAGATCGAAGCCAAGATCGCAGCCGACAAGGAAGCCGCTCGCGCCAAGGCACTCGAAGCCAGGAAGCTGGCGATGCGTGAGGCGGCGAAAGCCAAAGCCGATGCGGAACGGCAGGCGTTCCTTGCCAAGAAGAGCCAGCCGCTCGCAACGGCCAAGGTGGCTGACGCCACGCCGGCCAAGAAGAAGACCGTCAACATCATCGAACCGATTACGCCCATTGCGCCGATCCAGTCGGCCGAGCCGATCCCGGCCGAGGCCATGAACGTTGCGCTGACCGGCAACAATGGCGAGTTGCGCAGCGAACCGGTCGGGCAGAAGCCTCAGAGCGTCGGGCTTTTCGCGGGACTGTTCGGCGGCACATCCTCTTCGTCGATGTCGCTGCTTCCGGAAACACGCGCGCTCGACGCCGCGCTCGAAAGGAAGCAGGCCAAGCGGCAGTTCAAGGTCAAGGCGGAATTCGTGCCGCAGGAGGTCGAATTCACCGGCTACAACCCCGGCACCATCGTCATCGACACCAGCGCCCGTCGTCTCTACCTCGTCGAATCATCGTCAACCGCCCGCCGTTATGCCATCGCGGTCGGCCGGGAAGGCCTGCAGTTCAAGGGTACGGTTGCCGTCGGCGACAAGCAGGAATGGCCGCGCTGGATTCCGACGCTGGATATGCAAAAGCGCGAACCCAAGCACTATGGCCAGTACAAGGACGGCATGCCCGGCGGCGGCGACAATCCGCTCGGTGCGCGCGCCATCTATCTTTACGACGGCAAGAAAGATACCCACCTGCGCATTCACGGCACCATCGCGCCGCAGTCGATCGGAACCAGCGCCTCCAATGGCTGCTTCCGCATGATCAACGAGCACGTCATGGACCTTTACCGCCGGGTGAAAGTAGGCACCAAAGTCGTCATTATCTGACGCTTTGACAGATCGTGCCAAAAGGGCCGGCCTCGCCGGCCCTTTTGTTTTGATACGCCAACGACCAGAGCGCCTTCTTGGGAAAAAGCCTTCGCGGCGGTTTTTTCTCTGGCGGAATCAATTCGGCCGCGTTAAGCGATGACTCCCATGGCGCGATATGTATTCATCACAGGCGGCGTGGTTTCCTCACTTGGAAAAGGCATTGCTGCAGCGGCCCTTGGGGCTCTCTTGCAGGCGCGGGGCTATCGCGCACGCATCAAAAAGCTCGATCCCTATCTCAATGTCGATCCCGGCACGATGTCGCCCTATCAGCACGGCGAAGTCTTCGTGACCGATGACGGGGCCGAGACCGATCTCGATCTTGGCCATTATGAGCGCTTCACCGGCCGCTCGGCCAACCAGCAAGACAACATCACCACCGGCCGGATCTATAAGAACATCATCGAGCGCGAGCGGCGCGGCGACTATCTCGGCGCTACCGTGCAGGTCATTCCGCACGTCACCGACGAGATCAAGAATTTCGTCCTCAACGGCAATGACGACTACGATTTCGTGCTGTGCGAGATCGGCGGCACCGTCGGCGACATCGAAGCGATGCCGTTCCTGGAGGCGATCCGCCAGCTCGGCAACGACCTGCCGCGCAACAACGCCGTCTACGTCCACCTGACCTTGATGCCTTACATTCCGACGGCGGGCGAACTGAAGACCAAGCCGACGCAGCATTCGGTCAAGGAGTTGCGCGGCATCGGCATTGCACCCGACATACTGCTGGTCCGCGCCGACCGGCCGATCCCCAAGGAAGAGCGCAGAAAGCTGTCGCTGTTCTGCAATGTCCGCGAAAGCGCCGTCATCCAGGCGCTCGACGTCCCGCATATCTACGACGTGCCGATGGCCTATCACAATGAAGGGCTGGATTCGGAAGTGCTGGCGGCCTTCGGCATCGATCCCGCGCCGAAGCCGCGCATGGAACGGTGGCAAGCGGTGTCCAACCGCATCCACAATCCGGAAGGCGAAGTGACCATTGCCGTCGTCGGCAAATATACCGGCCTCAAGGACGCCTACAAATCGCTGATCGAGGCGCTGTCGCATGGCGGCCTCGCCAACCGGGTCAAGGTCAAGCTCGACTGGATCGAAAGCGAGATATTCGAGAAGGAAGACCCGGCGCCGTGGCTGGAGAAGGTCCATGGCATTCTCGTCCCCGGCGGTTTTGGCGAGCGCGGCTCGGAGGGCAAGATCCTGGCGGCGAAGTTCGCGCGCGAGCGCAAGGTGCCGTATTTCGGCATCTGCTTCGGCATGCAGATGGCCTGCATCGAGGCGGCGCGTTCGCTGGCTGGCGTCGAGCGCGCATCATCGACCGAGTTCGGTCCAACCGAGGAGCCGGTCGTCGGCTTGATGACCGAATGGCTGAAGGGCAACATGCTGGAAAAGCGCAGGGAAACCGGCGACCTTGGTGGTACCATGCGGCTCGGTGCCTACCAGGCCGACCTCGCCAAGGGATCGAAGATCGCCGAGATCTATGGCGATACGCAGATTTCCGAACGCCATCGCCACCGCTACGAGGTCAATGTCGACTACAAGGAGCGGCTCGAGGATTGCGGCTTGGTGTTTGCCGGCATGTCGCCGGACGGCGTGCTACCGGAAACGGTCGAATATCCCGACCACCCCTGGTTCATCGGCGTGCAGTACCATCCCGAGTTGAAAAGCCGGCCGCTCGATCCGCACCCGCTGTTTGCCAGCTTCATCGAGGCGGCGGTAGAGCAGTCGCGGCTGGTCTAGACTAGCCGCCCATGCAAACTTACGTCGCGCTGCTCTACAGCATTGTCCTGGGCGAGGGGCAGCGGGTCGTCATGTCCGATCTGAAGGCGATGGCCGAAGGCCTGGGTCTGAATAACCCGCGCACGCTGGTAGCGACCGGCAATCTGGTCTTCGAGGCGCAAGAAACAGAACTTGCGACGTTGGAGCAGCGGCTGGAGGCGGCGTTCGCAAAGACTTTCGGCCGCCACGTCGACATCATCGTGCGCCGCGCCGACGGCTGGCTAAGGCTGGCGGCCGGCAATCCGTTCCCAGCTGAATCGGCTGAGACCGCGGACCAGGTGGCGGTGCGCGTGATGCGAGCGCCCGTTCCCGCCGAGACCGCCGTGGCGCTTGAGGCATATGCCGGCAAGGACGAGAAGCTGCGGATTGTCGGCGGCGACATCTGGATCGTCTTTTCCCGCGAGATGCCGAGTTCGCGGCTGCTTGCGGCGGTGAGCCACAAACGTCTCGGCATCGGCACCTCGCGCAACTGGAATACCGTGCGCCGCCTGGCCGAAATGATCGCAGAATGAACGGGGCGGCTCGCGCCGCCCCGACTCCGTTCAGGCCTTGGCTATCCTGGCTCTGGCACCGAGTGCCATCGTGCGCAGCACGTAATAGATGACGCCGGCAATTGCCACGCCGAAGAACCAGCCATAGACGCCCCACCAGGACGGCAGCAGGCTGGTGAAGTTGGGCAGGATCGAGGAGAAGACCGCGCCGATACCGGCGGCGATGAAGGCATTGACATGCCAGCCGCCCTGAAAGCGGAATTCGCCATTCTCCCTGTAGAGCGCCTCGACGTCGACCTCGCCCTTCCGGATCAGGTAATAGTCGACCATCATCACGCCGAAGATCGGCCCCATCGTCGCGCCAATGATGTTGACGAAGGAGGCGGCACTGCCTTCCCAGGGCGCGAATGGATAGAGCACCAGCGCGATCAGCGCCGCGATGTAGCCGCCCTTCTTGAAGTCGATCTGGCGTGGAAAGACATTGGAAAAGTCGAAGGCCGGCGACACGAAGTTCGCCACCACATTGATGCCGAGCGTCGCCACCGCAAAGGTCAGGGCTGCGAGCGCCGCCAGGAACCAGCTGTCGAATTTCGCCGAAATCTGGTCGGGATGCAGCAGCACCTCGCCATAGACGTCGAAGGCGGCGATCGTGGTAACGCCTGCGACCAGCGAGAACAGGATAAGATTGACCGGCAGGCCCCAGATGTTGCCCTTGCGCAGCGATGCCTTGTCCGGGGCGTAGCGCGCGAAATCGCAGAAGTTGAGATAGAGCGCGGAGAAATAGGTCACCCAGATTGCGGCCACCGCAAACAGCGAGGTCCAGGAGCCCGGCGTGCCCGGCACGCCCGCGTCCTTTGTCTTTTCCAGCAGCACATCCATCGGGATGTCGCTGGTGAAAGCGAAAGTGCCTGCCTTGATGCAAAGATAGATCGCCAGGATCAGCATCATCACCCACACCGCCGGTCCGGCCCAATCCTGGAAGCGGCGCACCGTTTCCATGCCTCTCTGGATGATCAGGAGCTGCAGCGCCCAGATGACGGCGAAGCAGATCACCTCGAGCCCGGAGTGGCCGAGGAAATGGGTGCTCTGGTTGAAGTCGGCGAACCATTGCGAGCGGATCAGCAGGGCTACGATCGCCCCGGAGGCGGCCGCCGTCTGCGCGCCGTACCAGAAGCAGGCGACGATGGCGCGCACCAGCGCCGGTATGTTGGCGCCCCAGATGCCGAAGGAGGCACGCGCCAGGACAGGGTAGGGCACCCCGGTCTTCACGCCGGCATAGCCGACCATGTTCATTAACGCATAGATGATCAGCGAGCCGATACCGATGGCGATGATGAAGTTGACGAAGCCGCCGCAGAACAGGAACAGGCTGGCAGCGAGATAGTAGCCCCACAGGCTGTGGACGTCCGACGTCCAGACGTTGAAGATCGAGAACGGTCCCCAGTTTCGAACCTTCGCCGGTGCGAGATCCTCATTGTACAGGTCCGGTGATGCGTCTTGTATGGTCATTGCTATGTCCTCCCCTTGTTACCGCACGCGCCTCCACGCATGGCACGCAGGTTAAGCCTGACGCAGGGGAACCGGCAAGCAGACGATTTGCCGGCGTTGGGCTTAAAGTCATTCAATGAGAAACGCGCTTATCGGCGTGGCGTCGTTGAGCTTCTAGCGCCGACGATTCGGGGGGTGACACCGATCGCTCGACCTAAGCTCCCGAGTCCACCTTGTACGTGATCAGGGCGGCAAGCTTTTTGGGCGCTTGTGCGCGATAACTCTCATCGAGCCATGACTTCAGTTGTCCGATCGGTGGCAGTTCGTCCGGTGCTGGTTCGAATGTCACCCATCCGCTCTTGCCAAGGCCGTACTCCGCCGGCGACGCATAGTGGAGCTTTCTCGCCTCGTCGCCGCTGTAGGGGAGTTTGAGGGAGATGCTGAACGGTTCGCCTTCCAGGCTCAAATAAGCAAAGGTCTTGCCTTTCACCGCGAGATCGTCGTGACCAGGCCACGGACTCTTTGTCTCGGCGCCCGGATAGGTGAGGCCGAAGGCGCGCAGTTCCTTGAGAACGGCATCGGTCGAAGCGCGCGATTTCCTACTCATCAACTCTCCTCCATCGCTGTCAGCGGCTTACGGTCCGGCTTCGAGAAAAGCCCGGGCAAAACCGGGCTGCACGGCTTCTATCGTTCCATCGGGCAACTTCAAAAGCCGGTCGATTGCGATGCCGTAGAACCGCAATCGGCCCTCGAGCAGCCGCGCTGCTTCGTCGATATTACCCTGTTCGGCCTGTAGCAGGGCGCGGTGCATCACGTCCCGAAAGGTCAGCCGGAGTTGCAGGAACATCTCGGCAAAAGCTTGCGGGTCGGGCACGTCGAGAATGCCTTCCTCGCTTCCCTTCCTGAGCAGATTTGTGATTATCGGCTCGGCCAGTTCCCTGGCCGCCTGGTCGACCCGATGGAAGAGGGCAAGGTTCTCGGGCCGGAACACGACGAAGAACGTTTTTCGCAATTGCGGGGCAAGCTCGATGTTCAGCCGTCGCGAGCCGGCAAAGAGCGCATTGAGCCGGCCAATCCCATCGAGTGACGGGTCGTCGAGGAGGGGTTGCAGCTCGGCAAGGCTGTCACGTGCGAGACGTCTGGCGAGCGCCTCCAGCAGGGCCTCCTTCGACGCGAAATAGTGATAGAACGCACCCTTCGACAAGCCGGCCTCGCGGATGATGTCGTTCACCGTCGTGTTGTCGTAGCCATGCTCGAAGAAAAGCCGCTGGGCACAGTCGAGGAGCTCGGCGGATCGTATCTCCGGCGGCTTTATTACTCGGGGCAAAATCAACCTCAAAAAGTACAGGGGGCAAGAGGAGCACGAACCGTTTCTTTATGCAACTTTTATAGACCGACGGTCGGTCTAATGCTATGTCTGCCACCGCTCCGACGTTCGCATTCGATGGTGGAGGGAGAGCTTCTTGCGACGGATACGTTGGACTGTCGGCATCGTTCTTGTCGCGGCGACTGCTGCTTTCGGCGCTTGGTATGTGTTGCAGCCGGCCAAGGTTTCGGTCGTGACGCCACAACGCGGCGACGCGGCGGAAATTGTCTATGCGAGCGGCTCCGTCGAGCCGCGAACCTGGGCCAAGGTGGCTCCCGTGGTTCGCGAGCGGATCGTCGAGCAATGCAATTGCGAGGGGTCGCGAGTTAGGCAGGGCGACGTACTCGCCAGGCTCGACGACAGTGAAGCGCGGGCGGCGCTTGGCGAACTCGAGGCGCGTCAAGCACTTGCCCAGGAAGAGCTCCGGAGGCTGACCGTGCTTGCCGAAAGGCGTGCGGCAAGCCAGCAGGCGCTCGATCGCGCGCAAAGCGAGCTTGGCCAGATCGAAGCGCTGGTTGCCGGACAGAAAGCGCGGCTCGACACCTACGTCTTACGAGCGCCGAGCGCCGGCGTCGTGCTCAGGCAGGACGGGGAGGTGGGTGAGGTCGCCGAACTCGGCACGGTGTTGTTCTGGGTCGGCGAGCCGAAGCCGCTCCTGGTGGTCGCCGAGGTCAACGAGGAGGACATTCCACGGGTCGAGATCGGCCAGCGCGCGCTGCTTAAATCCGACGCGTTCCCTCGGCAGAATCTGGAAGCGGTGGTCGACAGCATCACGCCCAAGGGCGATCCGGTGACGAAGACCTATCGCGTCCGCTTCCGCCTGCCGGACAATACGCTGCTTCGCATAGGCATGTCGACCGACGTGAACATCGTCATCCGCGTCTCGAAAAACGCGCTGCTGATCCCGTCCGTCGCGATCGAAGGGAACAATGTGTTCATGGTCGAGGGCGGCAAGGCCGGGCGCCGTGAAATCCGCACGGGCATTCGTGGCACCAATGGCGTCGAGGTACGGTCAGGCATCGACGAGAAGGCCAGCATCGTCTCGCCCTATCCCGCTGACCTCGGCGACGGTGCGCGCGTGAGCATCGCCGCCGCGCAGGAGAGATAGGCAACGATGGCGCTGATCGTCGACATTGCCGTAACGCATATCGCCGGCCGCGGCCGCCAGACGCTGGTCGCCATAGTCGGCGTCGCGGTGGGTGTCGGCTTCTCAATTGCGATGGCGGCGCTGATGCAGGGCGGGCAGGACGATTTCGTCAGGCAGCTCGTCGACACGATGCCGCATGTCGACATCACCGACGAGCAGCGCACCGCCCGCCGGCAGCCGGCCGAGGACTACTTCGAGACCGCCGCCATCTCGGGGCTCCGGCCACGCGACGATCGACGCGGCATTATCAACCCGACCGCCGCGACCTCTTGGCTGGAGAGCTGGATTCCCGGCCGGTTCGCAGCAAGCCTCAAGACGCAGGGCGTGATCCGCTATTCCAGCCGCGAAGTGGGCGCAGCTATCATCGGGGTCGATCCGCAGCGCGAGACCGGCGTTTCACCGATCGTCGGAGAGTTCGTCGAAGGCAGCTTTTCGGAACTTGCCGCGGGCGGCAACAACGTGCTGATCGGCAACACGATGGCGAGCCGGCTCGGTGCCGGGTTCGGCGATACGATAACGGCGGTCTCCTCGGAAGGGCTCACGCGCAATTTCAAGATCGCCGGCCTTTTCCACACCGGCACCACCGCGCGCGACGAAGGCGAAGCTTATGTGCTTTTGAAGAACGCGCAGATTCTCTCAGCGCGGCCAAACGCCATCAACGAGATCCGCATCAAGCTCGACGACCCCAACCGCGCTCCGGCGGTGGCGCATCGTGCAGAGGCCGAACTGGGCTACAAGGCCGTGGCGTGGCAGGAGGCCAATGAATCGATCCTCGAAGCACTCGTCGTGCGCAACGTCATCATGTACACCGTCGTCGGCGCGATCATGCTGGTTGCTGGCTTCGGCATCTACAACATCATCTCCACCATCACGCACGAGAAGGCGCGCGACATCGCCATCATGAAGTCGCTTGGCTTCCCGGAGTCCGACATGCGCCGGCTCTTTTTGCTGGAAGGCGTGGCGATCGGCGCTGCCGGCTCTGTGCTCGGCGGGGTGCTTGGCTTCTCCATGACCTATGCACTGTCGCTGGTGCGTTTCGAGATCGCCGCGACTGGCCAGGAGATGACCCGGCTGCCGATCGCTTGGAGCTTGATGCACTACGTCATCGCGTCGGCTTTCGCGCTGGGCTCGGCGGCAGTGGCCGGCTACCTGCCGGCGCGCCGTGCGGCGCGCCTGAACCCCGTCGAGATTATCCGAGGCGCGTCATGAGCGCACTCATCGAGACCGAGAGACTGACCCGCATCTTGCCCGAGACGGTCCCCGTTACGCTGGTCAAGGACATCACGCTCACGATCAACGACAACGAATTCGTCACCGTGACCGGTCCCTCCGGCTCCGGTAAGTCCTCGCTGCTCTATCTGCTTGGGTTGCTCGACCGGCCGACAGGCGGGACCTTGAGGATAGGCGGACGCGATAGCGAGCCTATGAATGAAAGGGAGCGCGCGCAGACACGGCTTTCGACGCTGGGCTTCGTCTTCCAGTTTCATTTCCTTCTGCCGGAATTCACGGCGCGCGAAAATGTCGAAATCCCGATGCGCAAGCTTGGTCGGCTGGCCCGACCCGTGATGCGCGAACGGGCGGGCGAGTTGCTGTCATCCCTTGGACTCGGCGAGCATCTCGACAAGCGGCCTGACCAGCTCTCCGGCGGCCAGCGTCAGCGCGTCGCGGTGGCACGTTCGCTCGCCAACGACCCGCCGCTTATCCTCGCCGATGAGCCGACGGGGAGCCTCGACAGCAAGAGCTCCGAGCAGGTCTTCACGATCCTGCAGAATCTGGTGCGCGAGCGCGGCAAGACCGTCGTGGCGGTTACGCACGATCTCGACATGGCGGCGCGCATGGATCGCCGCATTCACATCGTGGACGGCAAGATCGAATAAGGCGTGTTGATATTCAGATGATCAAGAGACCGGCAAGGCCTCGAAATTGGCCTCGAGCCAGGCTATTGCGCCGGTCACGTCGTCGAGGGCATAGTTTGCGGTCGTCGGTCCGTTCGGCTTCACGCGGATGGAGATGCCGCCAATTTTATTGATCGCCTCGAAACCGTGTTCGTCCGATGTATCGTCTCCGAGGAATATCGGCCGCCCGCCGACAAAGGGCGGAATGTCCATGAAACGCCGGATGGCAGCACCTTTGACGGCTTCCAAAGGCATGAGCTCGACGCCGGCGTTTCCCGGAAGCACCCGATAACCCTTCGGAAGCCGGGCCAATGCCTGTTCGACGAGCTGGATTGCGGGTGCAAGCAGTTGCGGTGCTGCTCTTGTATGAACGGCAAGGACCGGCCCCTTGCGCTCGACATAGACCTTGCCGCTGCCCAGTTCGGCCTCGATCTCGTCCGCAAGGGCGGCGATGTCGGCCGGCGCGTCGGCGGCATCGATCGGACCGCTCGGCGTCAGCCGGTGCTCCAGCCCATACAGTCCGGCGATCCGCAGCTTCAGCGGATGGAACAGTTTGTCCACGGCGGGAATCGATCGGCCGGTGATGAAGGCGACCGCACCATCCAGCCGCCGCTCGATGCGTTCGAGCAGATTGCGCAATTCCTCGCCGACGAACACCGCGTCGGGATGGGCAGCGTGTTCCAGCAGGGTTCCGTCGATATCGAGGAACAGCGCCCATTGCCCTTCCGACAGGTTCAACGCCGGCGGTTGTTCAAAGCTTTTCACGACGCTGCCTTCCGAGCCCGCTCGAACATCGAGATGACGTTGTTGGTGTTCGATGGCGGGCGCTCGCCGGTTCCGGTCACCCTGTCGAGATCGCCGCGTTTTCGCAGGCGCGCGGCGTCCAGCAGCATACTGCCGGCCCAGCGGTAGACATTGTTGTCGCGGACCATCTCGCGCATCGGCCGCAAACGTTCGCGCTGCTCTTCCGGCGTCATCGTCAGCGCCTGCAACAGCGCCTCGCTCATCATGGCCGCATCGTAGGGGTTGACGATCAGTGCTTCCAGCAGTTCGCGCGAGGCACCGGCGAAGGTGCTGAGCAAAAGCACGCCCTGTTCGTCGTCGCGCGCTGCGACGAATTCCTTGGCGACAAGGTTCATGCCGTCATGCAGACTGGTGACCATACAGATGTCGGCGGCGCGATAGACCTCGTAGACCTGCTCCTGCCGATGATGTTCGGCGACCATCAGGATAGGGCTGTATGTCTCGCTGCCATAGCGCCGGTTGAGCTCCTCGGCACAGCGGCGGCATTCGTCGTGGAGTTGCTGGTAGGCGGGCAATGTCCCCCGGCTCGGCGCGGCGATCTGCAGGAAAACCACCTTGCCTATCCATTCGGGATATCTCGTGAACAATTCGTCCAAGGCATGGAAGCGATCGAGAATGCCTTTCGTGTAGTCGAGGCGCTCGACGCCAACGCATAGTTTGGTATCCGCAGACAGGCCGAATCTGTCGCGCACGCTGGCGCGGCACTCCTCCACAGACGGCAGTTTTGCCAGCAATTGGGCCGGCCATTCTATGGAAATGGGATAGGCGTGGACCAATGTGGTCTGCCCACCATAGGAGATTGCCGCGTCTGCCCGTTCGATCCGGCTCTCCAGAAAGCGGTCGACACTTTCGGTGAAGTTGTTGGCATGGAATTGGGTATGAAAGCCGATGATCGAACTGCCGAGCAGTCCTTCCAGGATCCGCTCACGCCACGGACAGATGCTAAATACTTCCGAATTGGGCCAAGGGATATGCCAGAAGGTGATGACTATCGCGTCCGGCAGGCGCTGGCGGATCATGCGCGGCAGCAGCGCGAAATGGTAGTCCTGCACCAGCACGATCGGCCGTTCGTTGCGGGCTTCGGCAACCACCGTATCGGCGAATTTGCGGTTGACGGCCTCGTAGGCGTCCCAGTCCGAGGCGCGAAACACGGGGCGGGTGAAGGCGATATGGCAAAGCGGCCATAGGCCCTCATTAGCGAAGCCCAGATAATAGCCCTGATATTCCTCCTCCGTCAGCCAGACCCTGCGCAGCGTGTAGGACGGATTGCCTGGCGGCACCTGCACCCGGTCGTCCTTGTCGACGGTGAGGCGGTCTGCCGTGCCGCCGCCATAGGCGATCCAGGTGCCGGCACAGGCGCGGGTGATGGGCTCGAGTGCCGAAACCAGCCCGCTGGCCGGCACCAAAAGTTGGACCCCGTCGTCCTTGATGTTGTGGATGTAGGGTTCGCGGTTGGACACCACGATGACCTGTGCGTCCGGCAGGTCGTCGGCCAGGATCTTGCGCAACGTGTCGGGCGACCATGTGACCAGTGCCGCATCGGCCGACTGGCCGTTCTTTTCGAACTCGCGCAGCACCTTGCGTGCCGCTTCCGACGCGACATCCTCGCTCGGCGTGTATGCGGCCGCCGTTGCGCGGCCGCGACGCTGGCGGGATATCGACAGGAGAATGGCAAAAGCAGAAAAGCCAAAACTTGCAATCAGCAAAACCCAGAGCAGGTTTACAGTATAATCTGACATGGAATGTGATCTCGCCTCCGGCCGGCCGATAGCCGTTTTTTATTTGTTTTCTGGTTCGCCGCCATATGACAGCAACACCATCCCCGCCCCGCCCATTTTTGCAACGCACAAAGAGGCTATCGGTTCCGGGACGATTGCAATGCCGCACGTCATTTTCAATGCGCCGCAGCGCGGCGGCATCAAGTGCGCACGATGAGCGGCACCATCCCCTCATACCGATCGGCGAGAAAGGCAACGACCCGGTCGCCGACACGCTGGAATGTGAGGTCGACCACTGTCGAGCCGACACCTAGATGCCGCAATGTCAGCGTGTCGATGCCGATCGGCAGCCTTGGGCGGGTGACCCGGATTTCGCTGTTCCAGCCGTCGATTTCGAGCCCAAGGCAGGCCTGCATCAGCATGAAGGCCGATCCCGCCGACCAGGCCTGCGGCAGGCACGCGACGGGATAGGCGATGGGCGCTTCGCCCGGCGACCGGGTAAAGCCGCAGAACAGTTCCGGCAGCCGCATGTTGAAATGGACAGCCGATTCGAACGTGCCGCTCATCAGCCGGACCACACTGTCGCGCACGCCATAACGTGCCAGGCCGGCACCGCACATGGCGGTGTCGTGCGGCCAGATCGAACCATTGTGGTAGGACATCGGATTGAAGAATATCGCATCGTCGGCCAGCGTCCTCACTCCCCAACCAGAGTGGAACGACGCAGAGAGCAGCTGATCGGCGACCATCTGCGCCCGTTCCGGCTCGGGCAGCCCGACAAAGAGAAGATGGCCGGCATTCGACGTCCGTACCTTGCAGAGCTCGCCTGCACCATCGATCGCCAGTGCATAGAAATTGAGATCGTCCATCCAGAAATGGCGTTCCACCGCGGCGCGCATGGTTTCGGCGCGTTCCTCCCAATGATCGGCCTTGTCGTCCTCGCCGCGGCGGCGGGCGAGCGCCGCCAGCCCACGGAACGCGGCAAAGACGTAGCCTTGCACCTCGACCAGGGCGATCGGCCCCTTGGGCATGCGGCCATCGGCATGGAAGACGGAATCGAAACTGTCCTTCCAGCCCTGGTTGGCAAGGCCGGTCTCGGCGCCGCGCTGGTAGGTAACGAAGCCGGTCGCGCGGCTTGTCTCCTCCGTCCATTCGGCCGCTGCACAGAGCGATGGCCACAGGCTGTCGACGAACGCCATGTCGCCGGTACGATCCGCATAGGCGCAAGCGAGATGAATGTAGAGCGGCGTGGTATCGACGCCGCCGTAATAGCGGCCGAACGGGAGCTCCCGCAGTGCCGCCATCTCGCCCTTGCGGGTCTCGTGCATGATCTTGCCCGGCTGCGAATCGCTGAACGGCGACGTTTCGGTCGCCTGATGCTGGGCGAGAAAGGCGAGTACGCCGCGCGCCAGCCCTGGATTCAACCACAGCATCTGCAATGCGGAAATCACCCCGTCGCGGCCAAATGCCGTCGAGAACCAGGGTATGCCGGCATAGGGGTAGGGTCCGGTTGAAAGCTCGGTGGTCAGCAACGCCACGTCCGCGCGCGCGCGTTCGATCCAGTCGTTGAAGACGCGGCCGGAGCTGTGCACCGTCGCGCCGTGGCGGCGTTTGGCGCGCATGCCGAAGCGAGCGCGGGCGGCGGCAGCCCGAAAACGGTCGCGGTCGGGTGTCTCCGCCACTTCCGGGCCGACCTCGATATAGAGGACCTCGCTGCTGCGCTTCGTCACCGCAACCAGGAAATCCGCGCGGCTGGCGGTCAAATTGTCCGGCGCCTGCGAGAACGAGATCGCTGACAGGCGCACGAGCTGGTCCAGCCCGTCATATCGAAGCACCACGGATGTCGGACTGGTCTCGGCGGCGTGGGCTATTCCGCGCTTGAGCCGGGTCGAACCGCGCACCTCGAACATGTCGCGGAAATCTGCTGCGAAATGCAAGGAAACCCGAATGGCCGACGATTCCTGGCTGTAGTTGGAAAGGGTGATGCGCTCGAACAGCCGGTCCTGCCAAAGCAGCCTGACGCGTTCTATGTGGATCGCGCCCTGCGGAATGTCGCGACCACCGACACTCTGGATCGGCAGATTGGTCAGGTTCGAGGTGAAAAGCACATTATCCTGGCTGAGCGAGGCGCCGAGCAACGACATTTGCCGGCCACCGACCGTCAGCCGGAATTCCGAAAGCACACGCGTGTCGTCTCGGAAAAAGCCATCGCCGGCGCCGCGGATGTCGCCATAGGCGTCGGCCACCGCGAAGCAGTCGGCTTGCTTGAGGGCGAACAGCCGGTGCGGCTCCCGGGGCGCAACCTCGTCGAGGGAGGCAAGGGCTACGGCGGGATCAAGCTTACGCTCGTCGAGTTGATTCATACGTCACAAGCTCTGTCGTTTCGTTCCAACGTCCACAATGACGCCGATCAGGACGCTCTCGCTTCACCGGGAGTACCGATCAGGCGCGCATAGGCAGCCACATAGTCGTGGGCCATTCTCGTGGCAGAAAAACGGTTTTCGAACACGGCTCTCACCTGTCGCCTGTCGAGGCGCAGCAATTCCGGTATCGAGGTGACCGCGGCATCGACCGTATCGACAAGGAAACCGGTCACGCCGTGGTCGATGATCTCCGGCAGGGCACCGCATTTCCAGGCGATTACCGGCGTGCCACAGGCCATAGCCTCTATCGCGGCAAGACCGAACGGCTCCGGCCAATCGATCGGAAACAGCAGGCCGGCCGCCTTGCCGAGGAATTCCGCTTTTCTGTCCTCTTCGATCTCGCCGATATAGTCGACACGGTCGCCGTCGATCAGCGGCTCGACCGTGTCGTGGAAAAAAGCGCGGTCGTCGTGGCCGATCTTTGCCGCAAGCTTCAGTTTCAGCCCGGAGCGCAAGGCGATCTCAATGGCACGCTCTGGGCGCTTGTCGCGCGACAGCCGGCCGAGAAAGGCCAGATACGGCTCGTCCACCTCCGTCTCGAAAGTCGGCTTGTACATATTGATCGGTAGCCCGTGATGGATGGTCGCCAGCCAATTGGCCCTGGGTAGCCCGGTTCTCTGGCTGCGCGAAATCGAGATCATCGGAAAGCGCGGAAAATGTTCGTAGGCCGGGGCCAGGTCGACATAGTCGAGCCTGCCATGCGGTGTCGTCACCGTCCGGTCGGGCATGTGTTCGAAGAAAGGAAAATGCAGGAAGTGGCTGAGATGGAAATGGATGATGTCGAACTGTTGCGCACGGCTCCTCACCTCGGCGAGCATCGAGAGATGCGCCGCGGTTTCGGATTTGTGCGGGCGTGGATCGAGACGGAGCGCGCGCTCGCGACACGCCACCAATTTCGCCGACGTCTTGGTATCGCCGCTGGCGAACAGGGTCACGTCATGGCCAAGCTCGAGCAATCCTTCGGTCAGATAGGAGACGATGCGCTCCGTCCCTCCATAGAACCGGGGTGGCACGGATTCATGGAGCGGCGCCACATGGGCTATTCTCATGTTTTGGCATTTCCCTCAAAAAGACTGCTCGTGGCATCGAAATGCATCAGCCGCGCTAACGTTCCCGTACAATGGCAAGATGTCACCCAATTGGGGCAAGATGTCACCCAATTGAAGCTGCCGGGCGCTTCCACCGCTGCTCGTCTCGTCCAGCCAACATTTTTCAGGCCAAGCCCTCTTTTGCCGGGAACCAAAGTCGGGTTCGCGAGTTTAGTGGGGTTCGATCGCACGCATCCGGTCGACGGGGAGGAAATGATGGACCGCTTGCAATTCTTTTCGCCCGTGCGGATTTTGCGCGGACAGGGACAGCCCGTGGAGGAGATCGACAGCGTTGCCGAAGCAATGGCATTCTTGCGAAAATGGCCGGCCGGGCGGCGCGGGCCGGTTTACCAGTGCGCCGTGAATTGCTGCGCTGCGGCCATGGCCGGCCGGATGTCGGCCGAGGAAGCGCGAAAGGCTTTTGCCGGCTTCGCCCGGATCACCCGCCTGCTCGAGGGCGATCGGCCGTTACCGATGAGCGGCGAGGATCGGCATCGCGATCACGCCTTGAGGCGATAGCACCGACTGCCGCAGATCGTCCGAGCAAGGATGGCATTCAGCCGGAGCACCCGATCGGCGACCGACGAGCAACGCCGGCAAGGTGTCGTAGAGCGCTGCCCAGTAGGGGGCGTAAAACTCACACCGGTATTCCGGCACTATCCAGTAGTGCCGCTTGAGCTGCTGGCGCCGCTCGATCCGCCGCTGCTTGAGCCGCCGATGGGCCTCTTGTTGACGTTGCGTGGGGAGGGATGGTTGTTAGCGCCCTCGTTTACATTTTCGCAGGTGCACTTGCGCTGATATTTGGTGCCGAAGGCACTGCCTTCATTGCTCGCCTTCTGGCAGACCGACCCATGGCAAATCAAAGTCGCTTCGGTTGTCACGGGGGTAAGGCCCGTGATGACTAGTGCGGTTGTCGTGGCTGCCATGGCCATGATTGTGAACCGGAGTAAATTCCGAAAATTTGCATAGATACCTCGCTTTCTGACGCCTCGCTTCTCGGGCTCACGCCCAAGCGTCCTCGTTGTCGAGTGGGTGTTTGCGACAAGCCCGCATACGGATCGCTTACGCCTCAGCGGTCGGGGCTCAGGGGCGGCATAAAAAGTTGGACGAAGCGCAGACAATGGTGCCGCATTGCGGTATTTCGACCGGAAAAGGCCAAAGATGCACTTTTGGGGGAATGGAAAATGTCGAAACGGCTTAGACTGGTGCTGGGAACGGCCGGCGCAATTGCCGTCGCCATTGTCTGGGGAATCATCGCCACGTCGATGGGTGTGCCATCGATTCTGATCACTCTAGGAGCGGTCGCGATCGGCGCGGGCATCTACAGCTATGTCGATCGAAGCCGAAGCTGATCCGGTTATCAGGTACGGGCATAGCGCAAAAATCCCACGGTCGCAGACTGTCTGTGCCAATGCTCAGTGTACGAAAATTACCAACGACAGCGTTCTGTGGAACGAGTGGCCTGCCGAAGCTATTGTGGTGGCGGTCCGAGACACCCCGCCTCGGGTCATTGGCTCACCCAGCCGAGTGGTCCGCTGCTACCCAATGGCAGCGGACCTTCATCCGGAGGACAGACCCGGAAGACGGACATTGTGCCGAATCGAGGGAGAACGATGGTCGTTGACGAGATTGCCGCGCGGCGCCTGAAAATTCTGCTCGAGCAATACATGGAGACCAGGAAGAGGCGCCACGATGCGGTTTCCACCGCAGCGGCTGAGATCGCGATCAGGGCTGTCATGCCGAATTGCCCGGTCTCCGGAAAAGCCCTGGACGACATGATTGCGGCATGTGCGTTCGAACACGGGCTGGGGGTGCTGTTCGATCAACCTGACGCATGAAGGCCTAAACGCCATGAATCCGAACGCCAAAATCGCACGGTGCTGTCGTGCACAAATCCGACGCTGTTCCTGAGGCGCTCGCCACTAATGCGCATCGCGTCGATCGGCCTCATGCGACGCGCTTTAAGTGCTTGTTTTTGTGCATGTCGTTGCCGCTAAACCGCTGCACAGTTTTGCGCGACATGCATTAGAGAAACCGACCGACCGGAGCAGCCATGCCGAGATATTTTTTCCATTTCCGAAACAATGAGGGCCGCTTGACGGAAGATTTCGAAGGTCAGGAGTTGGACGGTTTGTCCGCGGCTCAGGATAACGCAATGGCTTCGGCCAAGGAAATCCTGGCCGAGGGTCTGCTCAGCGGCGGCCCAGTCCTGACAGGCCTTTCCTTCGAAATCTGCGACGAGAACCGGAAGCTGCTTTTCCGATTTCCATTCTCGGAAGCTGCCGAAAAGGCCGGCGCTCGACCTTGATTGGCCAAAAAGCCCGGCGATGCGGGCTTTGATCGAGCCTGGCTGAAAAACCGCATGTCGTGGCAAGACGGTCGTTGGTGCAAATCAGCACCATAGGCAAATTAGTAGCATAGCTGCCGGCACAAAGCAAGAACAAATATGGCTTGCCTTGCCGACGGGCCATTACTTATGTCCCTGCGTGTGCCGGCCCGGGCTATCGTGCGTTTCAGGAACTCGAGGGCAGGCACGGGTAGGGGGCGCCAAGCGACGTTGCCATTTCCAACCAGTATGTCGATTTGTCGGGGCCGGGTGTTCGTCAACTTACCGAAACGTCTTCGCAGGATGCTGTGATCAGGAGTTCCTTTCTCCCGCGGTTGCGTTTACAGGACGCTCAGGACAGTGTCGTTTGCGCGCCAGCAACTGGACCGAGTTAGGCCGGGCGCACGGTCCCCCTCCGTCAAGGAAAACTAGTTCGGCGCCGTTTTTGGAGAACAATGATTTGTGGTGGTCAAATAAGCAAAAGAGATTCAAGGGAACGTGGGACGACAGACTGGACGGCCTATTCTCAGCAGAGGTCGACTACGCCGGGAAATCCATTCTCGATGTTGGCTGCAACATGGGTGTTGTCGCCTATGAGATATCCAAGCTAGGACCGAGTGCGATCCATGGGATCGACATTCTCAAGCCGCATATCGAGACGGCCAGGATGATCTTCCTGGGTTGTCCGGTCCAAAGCCGGTTCGATTGTCTCGATCTTGGCAGCCGGAAGCTGCAAAATGTTCTCCAACCGCAGTACGACATTGTCATGCTGCTGGCGGTCTACCATCACATGCAGTGGAGCCTCGGCGCGGACAAGGCGCGACGCGTGCTGTGCGACATCGCCGGGCGTGCTCAAACGATCGTTGCCCGCGTCCCTCCTGGCAAGGATAACGAGATGATCGCGGTGCTTTCGGATGTGGGCTTTTCAATCAAAAGCAATCACACATCGCCTCTTGGAAGCCATCTCATGGTCCTCGCGAAACACTGACCAGGCATAGCGCGGCCGACGACGAATGGCGCAAGAGCCGCGTGGCTGGGGTCCGCTATGCTCGCATGCGAGGAACCGACGGTCATAAGCCGATGACGTGCAAGGATCCGGTTCGGCATTGACTGCGCTCGGGAACGAAGCCACAGACAGGTGATCGAAACCGTCTCGCGCTTCAAGATAACGCGAAGACCGGACGGGATCGCAACGGGCGGCGACGAGATGATTACAAAGAAACGAGTGTCAACGGCCCCAGCATATCCGCTGATCAAGCGTCTGATTGGCGAAAATCTGCCGCCGCACAAGATGCTGTATGTGACAGGTTTGCTGTGCTCGATCGCCGCTGCTGCGGCGACCGGCGCGGCGGCCTGGATCATGAAAGTCATGATCAACACCATCTATGTCGAGCGAGACGCTGCCGCTGTATCGGGTATCAGCGCCGTCATCATCGGCATTTTCCTGGTCAAGGGCATAGCTGCCTACTGCCAGACCATCACGACGGGAAAGATTCGCCGGGCTATCGTTTCGGACCTGCAAAACCGGCAATTTTCCCGAATGGTGTATTTCGACATCAGCCGTTTCGCGAACCAGCATCCGGCAAAATTCATCTCCAAAATCATGTTCAACGCGCGCGCCGGGGCGACCGTTATTCTCACCCTCACGAGCAGCGCCGTCTCTGATCTGCTGACCCTGATTGCCTTGGCCAGCGTCATGGTCAAGCAGGACCCGGTGATGTCGCTGATATCCGTGGCGGTTCTGCCGATGCTGTTCCTGTCAGTCGGCGCGATAACAAGGAAGCTCAAGGCGCTGGCGAGGGGCGAGACGGAATTGGCCGCACAAGTCCAGTCGATCGGCACGGAAGCCGTCGAAGGCATCCGCACCATCAAGTCCTTCCAGCTCGAGGACAAGGCCGTCGCCAGCTTTGCAAAGGCCGTCCGCAAGATGGAAAGACGTGGCATCCAGATCAATCGGACGTCAGCATTGATGAGCCCATTGATGGAGACCGGCGGCGGCGTGATCATCGGGCTTTTCGTTATGTACGCCAGCTGGCAGACGCTCGGCAACGGCAAGACGCCCGGCGAATTCATGGCCTTCATTACCGCGTTCCTGCTTGCCTATGAGCCTGCCAAGAGGTTGGCCCGGGTCAATGTCGACATCCAGAAGCAAATGGTCGCCGTCGAGCAGATGTATGATTTGATCGACACGCCCGAGCAGCGGCGACTCGCGATCGCGGGCGAGCGTCTGACCGACGTCGATGGTGGTATCCGCTTTGAAGATGTGGCCTTTTCCTATGACGGCAACAGCCCCGCGCTCGAGGGTGTTTCCTTCGACGTGCGACCTCGTGAGAAGCTGGCGATCGTCGGCCGCTCCGGCGCCGGCAAGACCACCATCGTTAATCTGATCCTGCGCCTGATGGAGCCGGACAAGGGCAGGATCCTGATCGACGGAAAGGACATTTCGAAGATCAGCCTGGCCGACGTTCGCGATAACATCGCACTGGTATCCCAGGACGTCTTCCTGTTCGAAGGCTCGATCCGCGACAACATTCGCGACGGCCGCCCGAATGCCACGGATCAGGAAATCGAGTCCGCTGCGAACCTCGCCCGGGTCACCAGCTTTGCTTCGGCGCTCGAAAACGGGCTCGACACGCTTGTCGGGCCAAGCGGCACCAACCTGTCCGGCGGCCAGAAACAACGCGTTGCCATCGCGCGCGCCCTGCTCAAGAATGCTGCGGTAATCGTCTATGACGAAGCGACATCGGCGCTTGACGGTGAAAACGAACGGGCGGTTATGGAGGCAGCCTTCGACAACACATTTCAGCGCACGGTGATCTGCATTGCGCACAGGCTGTCTACAATCAAGGCGGCCGATCGTATTCTCGTGTTTGACGCCGGACAGCTTGTCGATGCTGGAACGCATGACCAGCTTGCCAAGCACAGCGAGATATATCGTTCGATATTCCACCTGGAGACGCCCGATCCGATGGTCGAAAGCGGCAAAAAGCTGCGGCAGAGCGTATTGCGCTGAAGGCCGATGACCAGCTTTTATCACGGTTCCTATGTCCGGTATGTGATTGGTGGACTGGGCCTTCAGGTGCGCCGGTACAAAAAGGCGGTGCGCAGGTTGTTTTTCAGTCCCAAGCAGCCTCGTTCCATTCTTGAGCTGCAGGCCAAGGTTGAGGCCCTGATCGTGCGCAGGGACTGGAAAGGCCTTGAAGCCGGTACCAACGAGATGGCTGTCACGGCCGATCATAATCGCGACCCGGAGCTGATGCAGAAGGCGGGCCAGGCGTTCGAACGCCTTGGCAACTTTGCGCGGGCAGCTGAGCTTCGGCTTTCCGCTCGCCGGCTGCGGAAAGGGAAAAGCGCCAACGAGTGGACCGGCGAGAATCTCGGATCGGATACACTGCTGATCGATCTTGTGGAGGATGACCCGCGCAGCCTTGGCCGGGTTATCCGCCACGCGCGACTGGCCGGCGCTGCCGCTGCCTATGCCCAAAGCGCAACAATTCGGGTCGAGCCGCGCCTGGTATCAATTCTGCAGCGAACGTTCCCGAAGGCGACCGTGGTCCCGGCGCAGCGGGATGTGGTCGGCGACAAACACGCGACTTTCGAAGATCTCGCCTGGGTGTTCGGACGCGACGCCGAAAAGCTTGCTGCCGACTTCGTACCGCTGCGGGCAGATCCTGAACTCGTCGAGACATTCCGCAAGCGCTATCGCTCGATGACGGATCTGCCGCTGGTCGGCCTCTCCTGGGGCAGCAAGTCCCATACCAAGGACGTGCCTGATTTTCCTGAATGGGCACGGTTCATCGCCCAGACGCCAGCGACATTCGTTTCGCTCCAGTACGGGCAGATCAAGCCGGCGTTGCGGCGCCTTCGCAACGGCAACGACGCGCGTCTGATCTTTGACGACAGCGTCGACCAGATGGTCGACATGGACCGTTTCGCCGCACAGGTCGCCGCACTCGATGCTGTCGTGACGATCAGCAATACGGCGGCCCATCTTGCCGGAGCCATTGGCGTGCCGACTGTTTTCCTCATCGACGATAATTTTCAGACGGCATGGCCGGTGACCGGCGACCGGACACCTTGGTATCCGAAGGGCATTGTCATTCGCAAGGAGGGGCGCCCTTGGTCGCTGGTGCTCGACGAGGCCGGCCGGCGGCTCTCGTCGATCCTGACGACGCTTTCCGACGCTCCCCGAGGACGATAGAACATCGCCGTGCAGAACAGACGAACCATCCTTCAGAAGGCAAAAACCGCCGATCTGCGCCCGCAAGGCGCCGTCGGCAAGCGGCTGCAGAAGGTCCTCGAGCGGGCAAAGGAACTTCTTAGACGTCCCTCGCGCCACGCCGACGAAAGCGCCGAACGGCATATGAGGCTGATGGAGGAAAGCGTGCAGCGTGGTGATTGGCAAACTGCTCGCGACCATGCACTGGCGCTTGGCGTGCTTGGCGAGCAGCTTGGCGATCTCGGCCTGATCAAGAAAGCGGGGCGTGGACTGAGGCGTCTCGACGGAGGAAATCGCATCTGGCAGTTGATGGCGGCGAGCAAGCAGCTGCGCGGCAGGCCCGATTGGGATGGCAGTGATCTTGCGGGTCGCACGCTTCTCGTCGATCGTCGCGAAGGCGACCTGGCGATCTTTTTCCAGTTCGCGTCTTTGCTTGGTCCAGCAGCTGCGGCTGCGGGTCGATGCATCGTCTTCGTCGAGCCGCGACTGGCACCGCTTTATCGCAGAACATATCCTGCGCTCGATGTCAGGATTGAAGGGGAAGAGGACATGGCGGCGGTGGACGCCGATGTCGTTGCCGGTTTCGAGACACTCGCAAAGCATTTCTGGCCGGACGACCCGGCGGCACGCGCGCCCTTCGTTCCGCTGGAGCCGGACCGCCGACTGGTTGCCGAGCTGCGCGGCACCTATCTCGATGGCGGCCCAGGTCCCCTGATCGGATTTGCCTGGGGAAGCCTCAACAAGAGCAAGGATCTGCCGGCCCTGGACGATTGGCGGACGCTGTTCAGCAGCCTGCCGGGGCGCCTCGTCAGCTTGCAATATGGCGATGTCGGGCCGGCCCTCTCCGAGTTCGAGCGCCACGCGCCGGGGCGCATCATCCATGACGCTACCGTCGACCAGTTGACGGACATGGACCGCTTTGCCGCCCAAATTGCGGCGCTCGACGCGGTGGTGACGATCAGCAATACCGGCGCCAACCTGGCCGGAGCGCTCGGCGTGCCGACGATTGTCATGCTCGACGACGGGTTTCGACTGTCCTGGCCTGCCTTCGGTGAGACCGTCGCCGTATATCCGAGCGTTCGACTGGTCCGAAAAGGCGGCCGAGCCTGGGCGTCGGCAGTGCAGGAAGCAGGCGGACGGGTCATGCAAATCATCAGCGGAGTTGGCGATGGAAGGTAGCCTACTTCTCGGCCGGTTGCGCCGCGCTGTCGCGCTTGCAGGCTACAAATACAAGGTCTGGTTCCGACGTCACCGCCGGCAGCTCTTCCTTCGCTGGCGCGACGGCGACATTGCCGATCAGATGGCGGATTATCGGCGAAGCGTCGAGTCCCGCGATTGGCCGGCGGCACTGCCGAAAGCCCTGGCTCTTGGATCCATTGCGAAGTCGAAGGGCGAGGTCCACCTGATCGACGAGCTCAGCAAGGCGCTGATGCGGATGGGCGCTTATGGCGCAGCCGCCGAACTCAGGATCGCCCGACGCCACATCGTCAACGGCCGCGTCGATGGCGAGTGGCTGGGCCAGGATATTTCTGGCCAGACACTGCTGATCGATCTGATGGAAACCGAAAAGCAGGGTCTGGCCACCGCGATCCATCATGCGAGTTCCGTCGGCTGTGCCCTGGCGCGCGCCGCCCGCTCCATCGTGCTGGTCGAGCGCCGCCTGGTACCGCTCTTTCAGCGCACTTTTCCGACCGCCGACGTGCGGCCGGTCGGCGCTGGCGGCAAGGCCGCCTATGCCGAGGCGCAGGCCTTCGCCGGCGTCCAGCATCTGACTGCCGTTTTCGAAACCGACGAGGCGACGATCCGCGAGCATTTCGTGCCCCTTAAGCCGGATCCGGCCCGGGTCGCTGAACTTCGCGCCCGCTACCGGAAGGAAGGACGGCCGTTGGTCGGTATCGCATGGGGCAGCTCCAATCCCGGCAAAGACCTGCCGCCGCTTGCCGCCTGGCGAAACCTGATCGGCCGACCGGACCTCCGGTTCGTCTCGCTGCAGTACGGCCAGATCGAGACCGATCTGAAGATCCTGACCGACGGTGAGCCGGAGCGCATTCTTCATGACAGATCGGTCGATCAGCTCGTCGACATGGATCTTTTCGCCGCGCAGGTTGCCGCGATGGACGCCGTGGTGACCATCAGCAATACCGGAGCGCATCTGGCCGGCGCGCTCGGCATCCCCTCGGTTTTCATTCTGGGCGACGGCTTCAAACGCTCCTGGCCGGTCGAGGGCGACCGCACGCCCTACTATCCATCGGCCGTGCTGGTCTCGAAACGGGAACGCCCCTGGTCCGTGGTGATGGGCGAGGCCGAGGCCATCCTGGCGCCATGGATCACAAAAGTAAGTGGCTAATGCATGTCGTCCGAAAGCGCGTCACTGAATACGCTTCGACGCGATGCGCATTAAGGATTCGGCCGCCGGATCGCGGAACGGAGCGCCCGCGTCGAACAGTCGTCGCAACAGGCCAAAAAACATAAGGCATTCCGAACCGGGATATAGTAAAGGCCAATTCGCCCCGCAGAGGATCGCAATTCTTGCCGGCATTTCTGCCTTGTGTTCGAATCAGCCGTAGGCTTAGGCGCCCAGTAATGGGGTTGGTCTGGCCGGCAGCGGTTCGGGCGCCAGCTCTGATAATCTAAAGGAGGTCTCTCCATGTCCTTTCTAAACATGTCCTTTCTAAAATTTTTCCAGGCCAAAGCGCCGCCTCTTCCTCTTATCGTATCCTTTCCAAAATCGGGGCGCACGTGGCTACGTGTCATGCTGGACGATCTCGGAGTTGAAGTTCAATACATTCACGACGGAACCGACCACAAGTTACTTCGACCGATATCGGGCCTAAAGGAGAATAAATCTCGATACAAGAAGAGAAGAACAATAATGCTTGTTCGCGACCCAAGAGATACGGTGGTCTCAGGGTACTTTCAGGTTCAGAAGCGCCACATGCTTCCAGCGGGATCGTTCAGCGATTTTATCAGAAGCGACAATCATGGGATTGAAAAGATCATCAGATTTAATCTGCATTGGTTCGCGGCCATGCCCCGGATGCGCGAAATCCGGTATCTTCAATATGAAGATATGCATCGGGATACGGCTGGTGTCCTTCGCGCGATCCTTGGATTCCTGAACCAGCAGGCTGACGATCGGACGCTTGTCGAGGTGGCGAACAACCGAACGTTCGACAAGATGAAAGTGAGTGAATCGACCGGTGATCTGTCCGATCGATACGGCAAGATACTACAGCCGCGCGATGCGAATGATCCCGAAAGCTTCAAGGTGCGCAAGGGCAAGATAGGCGGTTACGGCGAATATCTTTCCGAGGACGACGTGGCCTTTTGTGACGAGCAGTTGGCTAAGTTCGAATATTGGGAGAAGCTGGACAAGGTTTTTAGCACGAACGGCTTGTGCTACGCTCGCGTCGATAACCGCGCCCGGGTCGCCTTGGGTTAGGGAGCATTGCCGACATGGTGATGCGGACCGGATTCATTTGCGGCTGCGGCCATAGCGGGACGACGTTGATTGCGACGATCCTTGCGTCGCATCCCGACGTCTACCTGCCGCTCCAGGAAACCAACATTTTCTTCAAGTGGACGCCACTGGCCATGTTCCGCTTCTGGAAACTGAAGCGGGCGGCGCTCGATGCTGGAAAGAACGTGCTGCTTGAAAAAACACCGCGGCATATCCGCCGTGTCGCCCGCATTCGCCGGCTCGTGCCCGGCGCGCGTTTCGTCATGCCGGTGCGAGATGGGCGCGACGTCGTAGCGTCCCTGATCAAACGACTTGGCGACCCAGCGGAGGCTCTCGACCGCTGGATCAACGACAATGCGCTGGTTCTTGCGGAACGGGGAAAGCCGGATGTGCTGATCTATCGCTATGAGGACCTGGTCGAGAATCCGGCCAAAGTCGTCGAGCAGATATGCGGCTTTCTCGATGTAACCTTCAGCCCGGATCTCCTCGATTATCACAAGAACCCGCAGCAGTGGTTCAAGCCGACCGACGCCAGCGGCGAGACGCCACATGCGGTGCTCCGGAACCAACAGGTCAATCAGCCGATCTATGACGGGAGCGGAAGATGGCGCTCCGAACTTGGAAACGCCGAGCTACAGGACCTGGTACAAGGACGAGGTGCCCAGCTTATGAAAGCATTCGGTTATGCATGATCGGCATCTGCTTGAAATGCCGTCTACCAATCAATTTTGTCGATCAAACCCGTTTTGAACAGGCTGTGAGCTCCTTCGTACAGCATTGACTGTTCGCTCATCGCGCTGAGAGCGGCTTTACCGCTCGATACCTCATGATACTGGCGATATTTGGAAGCGCCGTTCCAATACTGACCTTCCGCCACCGCGACCTGCGCCTTGTCGTTGAAATCGGCGAAGAACTTGAAATGAAGCAGGCCAGCCAATCCCTTTATATAGTTTCGCCAGTAGGGCAGCGGTGAGTGAATCGACGTAAAAATCGTCTGGCGATCAACATATATCAGAGGAAACTTGGTCAACTTGTGCTGCCTGGCGAAAAGCCGGGTTCTCGGGCCGCCTGTGATCTTGAGATGCCGGGGGCTCCTCGTCACCTCATAGCCGCTGCCGTCGAAATGGTCCGCAACTTGCCATGGCGGCACGATGGGATCGAAGGGTACGTCCCAGATGTTTCCGCTCGGATACATGTCGATCATCGGCGCCAGCAGGCGTGTCATTCCGCGCCGCTTGAGCCAGTCGGCCATCGCACCGAGCGGATGCTGATCCATACCGTCATAGACAAGATATTCGTCCGCATCCACGGTTAGATACCAGCGAGGCTGACCATAGATCTGCACAATCCGCTGACGCCAAAGGTTTCCCAAGTCCGACTGCGAATAGGTGATCGGCGAGCTGAATAGATCGACATCTGGCTGCTCGGCCAGAAGCTCAGCTGTTCCGTCTGTCGAGCGATCATCAAGGACGGCGAATCTGGTGACGCCGAGTTCGCGATAGTGCTTCAGGAACGGGCGTAGCCTGTCCGCCTCGTTGCGGATGACGAGGATCAAGGGCAGGTCATTCGCTTTAAGGGGCGTTATCGGCCGCAGCGATGACACTTCTGCCCGTCTTCCGAAGGTGTGTCTCAGCCGATATATGGCGGTGTCGGTAATCGTCCGGCGGACAATGGCGGGCCAGGTTGCTTTGCTCAAGCCATCGATTCCCCTCATGGCGGTCACCGCCCGGCTGGAGCTGGCGCTGATCCGCTGTTTGCAGTTAATTTCTACATGCAGCACCGTTAGGCAAATCGCAAGCAGTTGCGGACAATGGACACAGGCCTGTTCTGAGTTCCGGCGGGTGAGCTTTCCAAGTGTTGCCGATGCGAGCTGGCCTCTATAGACATCGTCAGATGGCAACAAGGCCGGAGCCCAGACCCCATGCACGCCGGCATTCGTGGCACCGAAAATCAATTCGACAGGCCGCTCCTGTTCGTGCGCCAGCGTTATGCGCCTTTCGGTGGAGGCGAGATCATGTTGGAAAACATCATGGCCGCATTCGCCGCGCGTCAGCGGCGGGTGGCCGTGCTGTCCGGCGACTGGCCGCGTTATGAAGGCATCGAGTTCATCCATTGTGCCGGCCGCCGGTTTCCGCGTTCGCTGCGGGCGACGTCCTTTGCTCAAGCCGCCTGCCGCAAGATCGCCGAGATGCCGCCGGCACTGGTGCAGAGCAACGATCGTCTCCCGTGCTGCGATGTCTTCCGGGCCGGGGAGGGCGTTCATGCCGCCTATCTTGCCGAGCGGCGGCGTTTCGAGACGCGGCTTGGCAGGGCGGCAATGGCGCTGAGCCCCTTTCACCGCCAGACGCTGCGCCTTGAACGTGCAACCTACGCCAGCCCGAGGCTCAAAGCTGTCATTGCCATTTCGAAGATGGTGGCAGAGGACATTGTCCGTCACTACGATTATCCGGCGGAAAATGTACACCATATTCCCAACGGGGGTGATCTCGACCGCTTCAACCCGCAGCTGCGCCAGCAGCATCGGGCGACAATCCGCGCGCGGCTCGACGTCGACGAAAACAGGCCGGTCGTCCTGTTTGTCGGCTCGGGCTTTGCGCGAAAAGGACTTCTTGCACTGATGAAGGCGGTCGCCAGGCTCGATGGCGAGCCTGAATTGTGGGTCATCGGCCAAGATTCGCGCGCCAACGCCTTCAGGCAGGCCGGTGACAGGCTCGGTCTCGGCGCACGGCTCAAGATGCTGGGGCCGCAGAAAGACATGCTGCCGTGGTACGGCGCGGCCGATATTGCCGTGCTGCCTTCCATCTATGATCCTTTCGGCACAGTGGTCATCGAAGCGATGGCCAGCGGCTTGCCCGCCGTGGTAAGCACCGGCTGTGGAGCGCGCGAGCTTGTCGAGCGGTTCGAGCCGACGCTCGTTTGCGATGCGGCCAGCGAAAGCGACCTCGCTGCAGCGCTCGCGCACGCGCTGCGGTTGTCGTCACGACCTGACACCGCGGCCCGGGTGAGAGCGGCGGCCGAACACTATGATTTCAATGTCATGATCAAGCGAATGATGGCGCTGTATGAAAGCCTTGATCTGAAATGATTTTCGACTTTGTTGAATTAGGTTAGTACCCTCAGTGTGCTAACGGGCCGGGAGCCGATGCTGCAGATGCATTCGAATGACAGTGGCAGCTTTGATGCCGGAGCATTCTGACCGTGCCGGCGCTCTCGGTCATTATCATCACCCGCAACGAGGAGGCGTCCATCGCGCAATGCCTTCGGTCGGTCCATTTTGCCGATGAGATCGTCGTCCTCGACAACAACAGCAGCGACAGGACCAGGGAGATTGCCGGTGCTCTGGGGGCAAAGGTTCTGATGACCGTCGATTGGCCCGGTTTTGGCGCGCAAAAAAACCGTGCGCTGGCCGCGGCAACGGGGGATTGGATCCTGTCGCTGGATGCCGATGAGTGGGTGGAGGCGCCGCTCGGCGCGGAAATAAGGGCCGCAATCGCCAACCCAAAAGCCAATGACGGCTTCGAAATACCAAGAAGATCGCGCTTTTGCGGGCACATTGTCCGCCATAGCGGCTGGTCGCCCGATCTGGTGCTCAGGCTCTTCCGTCGCCGCTCCGGGCGGTTCAGCGACGACACCGTGCACGAGAAGGTATTGGTGAACGGGAAGGTCAGCCGATTGTCCCAGCCGATCGAGCACGATTCCATTACCGACTTGGCAGATGCCCACGACAAGATCGGCCGGTACGCAGAAGCGTCCGCCGTGCAACTGCTTGCCGAGGGCAAAAAAAGCTCGATAGGCAAGGCGGTTTTGCGCTCGGTCTGGGCCTATGTGCGCAGCTATATTTTCCGGCTGGGATTTCTGGACGGTTCCATTGGTGCGATGGTGGCCGCGTATTCGGCCAGCTACACCTATCAGAAATGGGCCCGTGTCGCATTGGGAATGCGAGGCCCGGTCCACCCAAAAAAGCAACGCTGAGGCCAGGACAAATCTGTGAGAAACCGGCTTGGTTGACCGCAATTGTTGCCGAGCCATCGCCAACTAGTTAGTGTACGACCGTAAAAATCGAAAGCCAGGGTAGTGAATATGACTGATGCGTTTAGGGTATTTATCGGATGGGACAGCCGTGAGCCGATCGCGTACGACGTCGCGCGACACTCGCTGCTCAAACATGCGTCGGCGCCTGTCTCCGTCATTCCGATCAAACAGGACGAGATGCGTGCCCGCGGGCTCTATTGGCGGGAAAAAGATCCGCTCGCCTCAACGGAGTTCACCTACACGCGCTTCCTCACGCCCTTTCTCGCCGACTACACGGGTTGGGCCCTGTTTTGCGATTGTGATTTCCTGTGGCTTGGTGACGTCGCAGGCCTGCTGAAATATACGGACTCGGACAAGGCGGTCTATTGCGTCCAGCATGACTATACGCCGAAGGCCACAACCAAGATGGATGGTGTGGTCCAGACGTCCTATCCTCGGAAAAACTGGTCGTCGCTGATGCTGTTCAATTGCGCGCATCCTTCGGTCAGATCGCTCACGCCAGAGGTCGTGAATCAGGAAAGTGGCGCCTATCTTCACCGAATGCAGTGGGTTGCCGACAAAGATTTGGGCTCATTGCCGGTAGAGTGGAATTGGCTCGAAGGTTGGAATGAAAAGCCTGCGGTCGGCACACCTAAGGCGGTCCACTATACCAGCGGCGGCCCGTGGTTTGCCGAATGGCAGAATGTCGACTACGCCGATTTGTGGATAGCAGAACGCGACGAGTTCCTGGCTTCCGATCAAGCGGAATCTTCTCAGAGCGCCGTTCGATAAGAACATCGTGTTTGGCAGGTGACCTGGGCGCTTCCGAAAGTGGCATTGATTTTCGTGTCGCCAAGGGCGCAGCAACCAGCCGTCAGGCGCGGGGCGTCGACAACAATGCGTGTTGCCGCCTGGGGGCGGGACCGGGGCAGATTGCGCCTACGAATCTGGCGGCTCCGGCCGGGTAAACATGCCGCGCTGAGATAAGGATCAGCTCGCGGCAATATGATCGGTTTTTTGGGTCCGTCAGCTCTTTCATCGGCCTAGCCGGCACGCGAAAGTCGACCATGCCGTCACTGCGAAGACGCCTCGATCGTTTCCTGGAGAACCGCGGGCCTAAAATACCGCGGCTGCAGCTGAACCATGTCGAGCGCCTGGCGCTGGTCCGTCGCCATGGTGATTTTTCCCTTGCCTATTCGACCGCCGTGCAGAAGGGGCTTCACTACTTCGGCGATGCCCAGGGCTACATCGCTTACGGCAGCAAAACGCGACATCATTTCGCGCTCGGTGATCCAGTGGCTGCCCCGGCCGATCGGCGCGACTATATCAGACGTTTCATCGAGGTTGCCGGCAGCCCGTGGTTCGTGCAGATCGGCGACCAGACGGCGCGCGTGCTTGCCGGGCTTGGCTATCACGTCAACCGCCTCGGCGTCGACACCAGGCTTGTCCTGCCCAGACACGACTTTTCCGGAAAGCGCAATGAGACAGTGCGCTATTCCGAACGCTGGCTCTTGAAGAAGGGTTTTTCCTTCGCGGAGGACAACGGGACTGTCTTCCTCGACGAGATTGCCAGGCTCTCCCAGAATTGGCGGGCCGACCGCATCGTCAGGCGCTGGGAGATGAGATTTCTCAACAGGCCGTTTGCCGATCACCTTGGCGTCGATATGCGCCGTTTCGTCCTGCACGGTCCGGATGGGGAGCTCGTGGCCTTGCTGGATTTCGATCCGCTGTTCAGCGACGGCAAGGTCATCGGCTACACCACCTCGTTCAAGCGCAAGCACATCGATGCCTCGGCGCATGCCGAGATCGGCCTGACCAAATTCGCGGTCGACCGCTTTCGCGATGAAGGTGCTTCCGTCGTCACCCTAGGCCTGTCGCCGCTTGTCGAAATCGGACCTGGCGGGTTTGCCGAAAGCGATTTCTGGCGGCACGCCTTCCAGCGTGCCTATGACTCCCCCTGGGTCAATCGCACCCGCTTCAATCTGCAGGGGCAGGCGGCCTTCAAGCGCCGGTTCCATGGTGTCGAAGAGCCGACCTATCTTGCCTTTCGCAAGGGGACCTTTTTCGAAGCGCTTTCTCTGCTCCGGCTGATCAGGGCCGTCTAGCGCCTAGTGGCTGGGCGCTCGTCGTCTCCTAGTATGGTCGACCTCACACCGGTCAGGCTTGGTTGTTTAGGTGGGAAAGGAATGCCGCGGCGGGAAGCAAAAGACCGGCTGCGAACCGCCGGCCCATTCTGCGGCGTCCCCCAGTCCCGCCGGGGCACTTTTGGCAGCCTGAGAACGGCTCCGCGTCAGCGCCAAGGGGTCGGATTCACGGTTGCTGCAGCGTACCGCCAGGAATAACGAGGGTACCCTGGCCTGGCCTTGAGTATCTGAAGCCTATGAAGAACAAAGCAACGATGATCAAACAAATGACGATGACCGCGACGACGCTGCCAGGATGGTGTCCGGTATCTGGCGGTTGGACCATTGCCTTCCCGTATGGCTATCGCCGCTGACCTTCTTCATCTTCCAACCGAGCATGACGACTGTCAATGGATACGGGACTTGCGCCCGCCATCCAATCAGCCGACTGCAGCGTCGATCACGTTGCGCGTTGCTGACCGAAGCTGATGATGGACCTAACCACAGCTTGTCCCCAAGCACGCTTCCATCGCTGCGAAGCGTTGAAGGGCGGCGATCCACCGCGGCTTGGTCAGGCCGGAAACAGGAATGCAGCAGCGGGATCGAAAAAGATCTGTCGGCTGCAGGGCCACACATCCTGCGATTGCATAGCGGCGGAGGTCGGCCTGATGTCAACCTCCTGTCCAGCGGCGATGCGCGCGACGATCCGCCGGCGCTCGCCGTAAAATGCGATGTCGACGATCTCGACATTCAGTTCCGCGCTCGCCGGGCTCCGCTCCATGCTAAAGGCTTCGGGCCGGATCATCAGCCTGGTCTTCTGGCCTTTGCCGAACGTGCCGTTGGCCCTGACTCCGGATATGACCGAACCGTCTGTCATGCGGATCGTTGTCGTGCCGTTGGTGGTGCCGAGATGTTCGGCGGCGAGGAAATTCGAATTGCCGATGAAGCCGGCGACGAAATCGGTCGCCGGCCTGAGATAGAGATCCTCGCCGGTGCCGGTCTGCTCGATGCGGCCATCCTTGAACAGGGCGATTCGGTCCGACAGATGCAGCGCCTCTTCCTGATCGTGGGTGACGTAGAGAATGGTGACGCCGGTCTGGCGATGGATGCGGCGGATTTCGCCCTGGATTTCCTCGCGCAGCTTCTTGTCGAGCGCCGACAATGGCTCGTCCATCAAAAGGATCGGAGGATCGTAGGCCAGCGCCCGGGCCAGCGCGACGCGCTGCTGCTGGCCGCCCGACAGCGCACCGGGTAAGCGTCCGGCAAAGCTTTCGAGCCGCACCAAGGCCAGCATGTCGGCGACCTTTTTCTTCACCTCGGCGTCCGGCCGGCGGCGAACCCGCAGCGGAAAAGCGACGTTTTCGGCCACCGTCAGATGCGGAAACAGCGTGTAGCGCTGGAAGACCATGCCGATGTTGCGCTTGTGCGAAGGCACTGCAAGCAGCGACTTTCCTTCCAGCAAGACATCGCCGGAAGTCGGGTCCTGAAAGCCGGCGATCGCGTAGAGCGTCGTCGATTTTCCCGAACCGGAGGGCCCGAGGAAGGTCAGGAACTCGCCCCTGGGAATGTCCAGCGTGACGTCGTGCACGGCGACGATCGCCCCAAACGCCTTGCGCAGATTGCGGATGGAGAGGAAAGGGTGGGTCATGTCCGGAACTTTCGCTGCAGCAGCGCCGTCATCACCATCAGGGCAAGCGTCAGCCCGACCAGCAGGCTGGAGGCAGCGGCGATCACCGGACTGAGGTCCGACCGCAGACTGCCCCAGATCTTGACGGGCAAGGTTTGCAAGCTGGGGCTGGCCATGAAGATCGCCACCACGACTTCGTCCCACGAGGCGAGGAAGGAAAAGATCGCGGCGGAGAAGATGCCGATCCGGATCGACGGCAAGGTGATCCTGAGCCTGGCCTCGAGCGGGCTTGCCCCGCAGACGATTGCCGCGTCCTCGATCGACTTGTCGAACCCTTCGAGCGCGGTGGCGATCGGAATGATGGCGAAGGGCAGCGCCAGCACGGTGTGGGCGATGACGAAGCCGATGGTGGTGCCGCCGAGGCCAAGGCGAAGGAAGAAGGCGTAGATGGCGATGGCGAAGACAACGACGGGCAGCACCATCGGCGTCAGCAGCAGGCCGCGCAGGATCTCACGTCCGGCAAACCTTCCGCGAACCAGGGCAAAGGAGGCGAGCAGGCCGATCGCTACTGCCAGGATCGCCGTCATGGTGGCGATCCGAGCGCTGGTCAGCGCGGCGTCGAGCCAGGCCGGATCGGCAAAAAGCTCCTGGTACCATTTGAGCGTCCAGCTGGGCGGCGGAAAAGCCAGCCAGCGCGACGAGCCGAAGGAGAGCAGGACAATGAAGACCACCGGCAACAGAAGAAAGCCAGCGACCAGCGCGGTGAAGCCGAGCAGGGCAACCCGCAGCCAACCCATGCGGTCATAGTCGAGCAGCATCTCAGATGCCTCCGCTCGTGCGCCTGGCACCGACAAGGCGCAGCTGCAGTGCGTAGAGAACCATGGTGACGACAAGCAGGATGAAGGCAGCGGCGCTGCCGAGCCCCCAGTTGAGCAGCGACTGGACCATCTGCGCGATCATTTCGGCAAGCATCATGTTCGACGTGCCGCCGAGCAGTGCCGGCGTTACGAAGTAGCCGAGCGACATGACGAAGACCATCAGGCCGCCGGCCGCGACACCGGGCAGCGACAGCGGCACGAGGATGCGGCGGAACGCCTGGAAAGGGCTTGCGCCGCACAGCGACGCCGCACGCAGCGTCATCGGATCGATCGCCCGTAACGTGCCGACCAGCGGCAGGATCATGAAGGGCAGCATGATATAGACCATGCCGATAGTGACTCCGGTGAGATTGTTGATGAGTGGCAGCGGCTGGTCGATGACGCCGATGGTCATCAGCGTCCGGTTGATCACGCCGGTACGCTGCAGGAGCACCATCCAGGCATAGGTGCGGGTGAGCAGGTTCGTCCACATCGACAGAATGATGATGCCGAAGATGATCGAGGCCAGTCCCGAAGGCATGATCGCCAGCATCCAGGCGACCGGAAAGGCGACAAGGACCGTGACGATGGTGACCAACGCCGCGACCAGGAATGTGTTGAAGAACACCCGCGCATAGGTGCCGTCACCAAGCAGGGCAGCATAGTTCTGCAAGCCTGGCTCGGGCTCCGTGACACTGCGCAAAAGCAGCGCCAGCACGGGGACGACGAAGAACAGCATAATCAGAATCAGGGCCGGCAGCAGGCCATTGAGACCTGCCGGCACCCGCACCGTTCCAAAGTTCCGGCGTGTTTCGACCGACATGACAGCGACCCGGCTACGGGACGAGACGGCGCGAACCGTCTCGTCCATTGCGGTTCAAGGGCGGGCTTATTTCGCCTGCCAGGCATACCAGCGCGCGGCGATGGTGTCGCGATTGGCGGCCCAGTAGTTCATGTCGAGATTGATCTGTCCGTCGACATGAGCGTCCGGCAGCGATTTCACGGCATCGGCCGGCATCTCTGCCTTGGCCTTGGTGTTGATCGGCGCATAACCGCTGGCTTCGGCAAATTTGGCCTGGCCGGCGGGGCTGCTCGCCGCGGCGAGGAATTTCATCGCCGTATCCTTGTTCTTGGCACCCTTCGGTACCACCAGAACGTCGGCTGCGGTCAGGTTCTGGTTCCAGGAGACGCCGACATCGGCGCCATCCTTGTCCAGTGCGAAGACGCGGCCGTTCCACAACTGGCCGAACGTTGCTTCGCCGGATGCGATCAATTGCTGCGACTCCGCCCCGCCGCCCCACCAGACGATGTCCGACTTGATGGTGTCGAGTTTCTTGAAGGCGCGATCGAGATCCAGCGGATAGAGCTTGTCCGCCGGAACACCATCGGCCAGCAGCGCGATCTCGATGACACCGGGCGCCGACCATTTGTAGAAGGTCCGCTTGCCCGGGAATTTCGTCAGGTCGAACATGTCGGCCCAGCCGGCCGGTTCACCCGAAACGGCGCCCTTGTTCCAGGCGAGCACGAAGGAATAGTAGAAACTGCCGACGGCGTGATCGGTGGTGAAGCGCGGATCGAGGTCGGCCTTCGGCACGGTCTTGAAGTCGATCGGCTCGAGCAGACCGTCCTTGGCCGCCTTGATGGCGAAATCCATCTCGACGTCGACGACGTCCCAGTTGACACTGCCGCTGTCGACCATCGCCTTCAGCTTGCCGTAGTCGGTCGGGCCGTCCTGCATGACCTTGATGCCGGATGCAGCGGTGAACGGCTCGGCCCAGGATTTGGTCTGCGCTTCCTGGGTCGTCCCGCCCCAGCTGGTGAACACCATGTCCTCGGCCTTTGCGGCCGTCGTTGCCAGAACTGTCGTTGCAATAAATCCGGCAAGGAAGCCGGTGATGATCAGTTTCATGTCGTTCTCCTCTGTTGTTTTCGTTGTTGTCTGTTCGCGATCGGTCGTTTTCGCCTTGATCGCGCATCTCCGGCCAGCGGCGGCTACCGCATGACAAAAGGATCGGGAATCGGGTCGTCGGAGGTGCGTATCCACACCGATTTCGAACGCGTGTAGTCGCCGATCGCATCGAGGCCGCCCTCGCGGCCGAGCCCGGATTGGCCGTAGCCGCCAAACGGAACCAGCGGCGAGACCGCCCGATAGGTGTTGATCCAGACCACGCCGGCATGGATGCCGCGCGCCATGCGGTGGGCTTTTGCCAGATTGGTGGTGAACACGCCGGACGCCAGGCCGAACTTCGTGTCGTTGGCGAGCGAAAGCGCTTCAGCTTCGCTGTCGAAGGCTAGCACACAGAGCACCGGGCCGAAGAGCTCTTCGCGCACGCAGGCAAGGGTCTGATCAGGCGCGTCGATAATCGTCGGCGCGTAATAGAAGCCGTCCGCCATGCCCGCGGGGCGGATGCCGCCGGTGACCAGTTGCCCGCCCGCGGCCAGGCTTTCAGCAATGATCTTCTCTATCCATTCGCGCTGGCGCGAGGTGGCGAGCGGTCCCATTTCGATCGCGGGATCCTGCGGATCGCCAATCCTGATCGCCTCGGCCTTGCGCTTGAGCCGGGCGAGGAATTCGTCCTTCACGGAGCGCTGGACCAGCAGCCGCGAGCCGGCGACGCAGCTCTGGCCGGTGGCAGCGAAGATGCCTGCAACGACCGCGTTGGCGGCGCTGTCCAGATCGGCATCGGCAAACACCACGACCGGGCTTTTGCCGCCGAGCTCGAGCGTCGTGAAGGCGAGGTTTTCCGCCGTATTCCTGACGATCTGCCGAGCGGTCGAGGGACCGCCGGTGAAGGCGACGCGGGCGACGAGCGGATGACTGGTCAGCCGGTGACCGCAATCGTGGCCGAAGCCGGTCAGGATGTTCACGGTCCCGGCGGGAAATCCCGCCTCATGGACGAGTTCGGCGAAGGCCAGCAACGGGGCAGGGCCGTCTTCCGATGCTTTCAGAACGATGGTGCAGCCGGCCGCCAGCGCCGGCCCGAGCTTGACGGCGGACAGGAAGAGCTGCGAATTCCACGGCACAATGGCGGCTACGACGCCAATTGGCTCCGGCCGGATGGTCACTTCCATGTCGGCCTTGTCGATGGGAACAAACGAGCCCTCGTGCTTGTCGGCCAGCCCGCCATAATAGCGGTAATAGTCGCCGACATAGGCGATCTGGGCGCGGGTCTCGCGGATGATCTTGCCGGTATCGCGCGTCTCGAGTTCCGCCAGCCGGTCGGCATTGGCGACCACCAGATCGCCGAGCCGCACCAGAAGCTTGCCGCGTGCCGTTGCCGTCATTGCCGGCCACGTGCCGGAGCCAAGCGCCCGGTGAGCAGCTTCGACGGCGCGGTCGACGTCATCAGACGATGCAGCGGGCATCTTCGCCCATGGCGCGCCCGTCGAGGGATCGATGCTGTCGAAGGTCGCCGCCACTTCGACGAAGCTGCCGTCAATATAGTTCCTGAATTGAGTGGTGCTCATCGCAATCCAGCTTTCGGCTCGGAAAAGGCCGGCATCACCCTGTCGATGAAGAGCTGCAGCGATTTCTTCTTGCGCCGATGGGAAAGGCCGCTGTCGATCCAGATCGAATACTGATCGTAGCCGAGCGCTTCGTAGGCCTTCAGCCTGGCGATCACCTCGTCGGCTTCGCCAATGACCAGGTTCTGCTTGATCTTGTCAGGCGCATATTGCGGCATGGCCGCGATCTCGTCTTCGGTCAGCGCTTCCATTATGCCCTGGTGCACCGGCTTCTTGTTCTGGAACCAGGCGCCGAACTGGCAGTAGAACTGCGACAGATCCTGCGCGAGCCGGTCAGCCTCCGCGGCATCCTCGGCGACGAAAGTATGCATCAGCAGCATGATCTCCGGCCTTGGTACGTCGGGGTGGGCATTACACGCCGCGTTGAAACGCTCCATCAGGCTGGTCACTTCGCCATCGCCGGAGGCAAGCGGCGTCACCTGGACGTTGCATTTGCTGGAAACCGCAAAGTCGTGCGAGTTCGGATCGCGTGCGGCCACCCAGATCGGCGGATAAGGCTTTTGCAGCGGCTTGGGCGACGAGGTGGTTGAAGGAAACGACCAGAACTCGCCGGCGAGTTCGAAATCTCCATCCCACAGGCCGCGGATCGCCGGCACCATCTCGCGCATACGCTGGCCGGCACCCCAGGCCTCGAGGCCTGGGAAAAGTCGCTGGTATTCGTAAGCGTAGGCGCCGCGCGCAATGCCGATGTCGAGACGGCCGCCGGTGACGACGTCGGCCATCGCCGCTTCGCCGGCAAGCTTGATCGGGTGCCAGAACGGCGCGACGATGGTTCCGGTTCCGAGCCGGATGCGCCTGGTTTTGGCGGCGAGCCAGGCGATGTTGATGAACGGGTTTGGCGAGATGGTGAATTCCATCCCGTGATGCTCGCCGATCCAGGCAGTCTCGAACCCTGCCTCTTCGGCCTGGACAACCAGGTCCTCCAGCTCGCCGACAAGCTCGGAATGCCGCTTGGCCGGATCCGATCGCTCCATGTGCACGAAAAGCGAAAACTTCATCGGTTTCACCCGCGGCCGGAAAGAGGAATTTGAGAAGGCGAGGGCTTGGCGAGCGGCCGGACTTCGCCTTCGACCTCGTTGCCGACATAGACGCCGAATGCATCTTCCGTACGTTCGCGCGCATAGCGGGCAAGCATCGAACGCACCGCGGGATCGGCGATCTTCAGATCGGCGATCTGCTCGATGTCGACAAGCCGCATCTGGCGATCGTCGGAATAGGATCCCTCGACCGTTCCGCGATAATAAACATGCGTGCGCCAAGGCTCGGCGGCATCGTCCCACACCGCGAACAGGAAGCCGAGCTGGGCGTCTATGGCCCTGGCGGCAAGGCGCCCCTTGAGGCTGCGCGCATCGTTGGGCGTGCCCAGTCCGCGCCCCGCAGGCAATTCATAAATCCCGTCGGCCGTTTCGACGAACAGCACACGGCCCTCGTTCTCGAGAATGGCGCCGACCTCCGTATCGGGGGGCGCCGCCGCCAGCGCCTCCTGGCTGAGGCCAGGCGTGACGTAGGTGCCTCTGCAATAACCGAGGGGCTGGGCTCCGTTGTGGCTGAAGTCGCGGACGCGGCCGATGAGGATCGAGTGATCGCCAGCATCGACCAGCTGCTCCATGCCGCAATCGAACACCGCAACGGAGCCGTCGATCAGCGGATTGCCGGTCCGGCCCGGTTGCCAGCTCACGGCCGCGAACTTGTCCGCTGCTTTGGAAGCGAAGATGCCGGAATGGGCCTTCTGGTCCTCTGACAGGATGTTGATGGCAAAACCTCTCGACGTCGAAAAAGCACTGTGCCCCAGCGCCCTCTTGGCGATGCAGACAAGCACCAACGGCGGCTCGAGCGAGACCGAGGTGAAGGAGTTGGCGGTGAAGCCGCGCGGTTCGCCTTCCGCGCTGATCGTGGTGACGATGGTGACGCCGGTCAGGAACGAGCCGAGTGCGCGCCGGAATTCGCCTCTATCAAAGACTGCATCCGTCTCCGGCTTCACGCCAGCGTCTCCTTCCGTGTCGAGAAACTCCATGATGTGTTTGGTCACTTTTTCAGGAGAAACCATTGCCATCATGTGCCTTTCTCCATTGAGCACGAGGCATTGGCCGTGCGGCGCTAGCCTCGCCATCGCCGCCGACATGACCGGGGTCGAATTGCTGTCTTGCGACCCGGTCATGAACAGGGCCGGCGCGGCAAGACCGGGGAGAGCATCGGCGTGCTCAGCATCGGCATGGGCAAAGAGGCGATAGGTGCGCGCGTAGCCTTCGGGGTCGACCCTTTCAAGGGCGGCGCGCGCTGTGGTGGCCGCCCCGATAAGGTTCGCCGGCAGCGGGTCGCCGAACCAGCGGGCAAGCGTAGCCGCAATGGCGGAAGGGTTGCCATGGGTGCCGAGCGCGGCCGCACGCTGGCGTACGGCCTGCGCCAAGGCCGCGGGGCGGCGGAATACCGCATTGAGACAGACGATGGAGCGAACGCGCGAAGGGGTGCGAAGGGCGATCTCCAGAGCGACCAGCGCGCCCATCGAATGGCCAACGATCGACACCGACGCCACGCCAAGATGGTCGAGAAGGCGAACCGCCTGATCGGCGAAATCCGACAGGCTGGCTTCTTCCGGCGGCAGCGGTGAAACGCCGTGGCCGAGCATGTCGATGGCGATCAGGTCATGATGGTCTTTCATCGCCGCGATCTGATCGTGCCAGATCGCGGCGTTCATGCCGACACCGTGAATGAGCAGAACCGGCGCGCCGGAGCCGGCGCGGATGAAGCCGGTGCCGTCCGGAGCCGTGTCTCGGACCCATGCGGCGGCAGCGACGTCAGCCATGCAGGTCTCCGACCTCCTTGAGGTCCTGATAGCGATCGCCGATACGATGGTGCGGGCGGCCGCCAATCGAAGCGCCAAGCGCCACCACCAGCTCGTCGGGCGCGGGCGCGTCGCCGATCTGGAAATGTACGGTCAGATAGTGGGAGCGGCGGCCTTCGTCGTTCTTGTCCATCAGCGGGATCATGATCGGGGTGTTCGGCCCTCCGCGCAGATTGGTGAAGGCGAGATAGGTCTTGGCGCCGACCGCGCGACGGTAATGGTTGCCGAAATGCAGCGTATGGATCAGCGCCGATGCATGCTCGATCTCGCCCGCCGTGCCGCAGACCGCGGCCTTGCCATAACCCTCTATCGCCTCGCCGGAGCCGGCAACGGCGATAATCTCGCGGGTCAGCAGTTCGCCGAAGACGGGAGCAATGACGCGGATCTCCGGCGACAGGTCGTCGGTGAAACCGCGGCCCGCCCAAGGGTTTGTCAGCACGGCGGCGACGCCGATCAGGCGCAACGGTTTTGGGGCTTCCTTGCCGCCCTCGATTAACGTGTTCTCGATGTAAGTGACGATCTTTCGAATGGCTGGTTTCATGAAGTCCTCGGTCGCCACGGCGCTGTGCAGCGCCGAAATCTTTACGCCATCTTATGGTATACCATACTATGGAGCACCAGAAGTCTTGTCAATCGGCTATGGAATCTGTTTTGTGGCCGGATTGGATGGGGAGAGAAAATGTCAGGCGATACGCTGCGGATCGACCGCTCTGCCAAGACGCTGAGGACGCTGGCGCTGGAGCGCATGCGTGAAGCGATCATGGGCTTCCATTTCCAGCCTGGTGAAAGGCTGGTCGAGCGGCCGCTATGCGATCAGCTCGGGGTGAGCCGTTCCGTCGTGCGCGAGGTGCTGCGGCAGCTGGAGGCGGAAGGCCTGGTGCAGATGATACCGGGCCACGGACCCGCCGTGGCCAAGCCGGATCTCGGCCGCACCGACGAAATCTATGAATTGCGGGCGCTGCTCGAGGGTATCGCGGCGCGGGCTTGCGCCTTAACGGCCACGGACGCGCAGATCGCTTTGCTCGATGCCGCCTTGACGAACCTGCTTGAGGCGTGGGCGTCCGGTGCGCCTGTCGAGGTGATGCGGGCAACGACCAAGTTCTACGAAACGCTGTTCGAGGCGGCGGACAAGCGCATTGCCTGGGAAATCGTGACGGGGCTGAATGTCCGCATCAACCAGCTCCGCTCAATGACGATCGCGTCGGAGAACCGCCGCGAGCCGGCGATCGCCGAAATGACCGAAATCATGGATGCAATCCGGTCGCGCAGGCCGGACGAGGCGGAGGAGGCGGCGCGGCGGCATGTCGAATCCGCGTGGCAGATCGCCCGCAACACGCTTCGCCTTGGCTGACTGGTATGCCGCCGGCGGTCCATCGTTCCACGGCAAGGCATCTAACTGGTGCGTACAGTGACATGTGTAACATGCCAATTTGCTTTCAGTTGCGGCGGCAAAATCGTATATCGGGTTAGCTGGGTGTGCATCTCTTGCCAAATTGCTCTGTCATTCGAACGGAGTATCGGACGGACTGAGACAGAAAAAATAGTAAAATGAATATCTTACGCCACAAAGTTGCCGTGGCGCCGATGATGGATTGGACGGACCGGCACTGCCGGTTCTTCCATCGCCAGCTGACGCGCGAGGCGCTGCTCTACACCGAGATGGTGGTGGCCGATGCGGTCATCCACGGCGCACGCGAGCGGCTGCTCGGCTTCGACGACAGCGAACGTCCGGTGGCGCTGCAACTCGGCGGCGCCGATCCGGGAAAGCTGGCCGAGGCGGCGCGCATCGGCGAAGCCTTCGGCTATAATGAAATCAACCTCAATATCGGCTGCCCGTCCGACCGCGTCCAGTCGGGCACCTTCGGCGCCTGCCTGATGAAGACGCCCGTGCTCGTCGCGGATTGCGTCGCGGCAATGAAGGCGGCGGTGAAAATACCGGTTACCGTCAAGTGCCGCATCGGCGTCGATGAGCAGGATCCGGAACCGGCACTCGATGCGTTGGCCGATGGTGTTTTCGCGGCCGGCGCCGACGCGCTGTGGGTGCACGCCCGCAAGGCCTGGCTGGAAGGACTGAGCCCAAAGGAAAATCGTGACATCCCACCGCTCGACTATGGCCGCGTCTATCGGCTGAAAGCCAGAAAACAAAACAAATTCATCGGCATCAATGGCGGCATTCAATCTCTCGCAGAGGCGCTGACGCACCTCGACCATGTCGATGGCGCCATGCTCGGCCGCGCCGCCTATCACACGCCAGGGATACTGACCGGCATCGATGCCGCGTTTTACGGCAGCACAGCTGAGTCGTTCGATTTTGCCGCACTGATCGATGCCATGGCGGATTACGCGTCACGCCATATCGAGCAGGGCGGACGCCTCGGGCATGTCACCCGGCACATGGTCGGGCTGTTTCACGGCCTGCCCGGTGCACGCCGCTACCGGCAGATCCTCTCCACCAAGGCGACACGGCCGGGTGCCGGAGCGGAGGTGCTGAAGTCAGCCTTCGCAGAGGTCGATTTCGGCCGGACCGCAGAGGCGGCCTGAGGAAAAACTTAATCCCGCAAAATCATGCGATCGCCACGGACGTCGAAGCCCGATAGCGAGCCGATGAAATTCATGCCGAGAAGGCTCTGGCCGAGCGTGCCTGGTGCGGCGATCATGATGGGCATGTCCTTGCGCACGATGCCGCCGATCGACAGTTCGTCGGTTCGCACCGCCGCCGCGCGTGTCATGCCGTTGGCGGTAGAGATCGGTATGGTGAAGCGGAGAGCCGCCGAATTGAACCCGACCGCCAGAGCGTCCTCGGCGGTCAGCACGGTGCTGGTCGCGCCGGTATCGACAACCGTCAGGATCGGCGTGCCGTTGATCGTGACGCGCGCTTCGAAATGGCCGCTGCCGGCCTTGTCCAGGGTGACGGTGGCATGGCCTTCTTCCACGCCCAGCGCCAGCGGACTGCCGGGAACAAGGCCGGCGGTGACGCGGCTGGCGAAATCCTGCAACTCATGGCGGTACTGATAGCCGGCGATCAGCGCCAGCACGATGGCACCCCAGGCGCCGAGGCTGCGGGCCATGGTGCCCAACGGCCTGCCCGATCTGAGCAGGCCGGCGCCGACGAGTGCCGCTAAGGCGCCAAGCCAGATCAACTGGCTGAAATCGTAATTCTCAATGCCGAACGTACTGCCGGCGGAATCGTTGAGCATGAGCAGGAGCACACCCGCCCCGATCGCGACGATCAGAATCCACAACAGTCGGTTCATCTCTGCGGCCGGTTCACGAGAGGGCGTCGCGTTCGCGTGCCATGCGGCTGCGACGGGTTTCCCGGCGGGGGCGTCGCTCGACCGTTTCCAGCCTTGCCGGCAGCTCGGCCATGACGCTGCGGCGGGTTTGCGGGGTCATGTCGATCCAGGCGGCGATTTCCTCGCGCGTGCGCCCGCAACCGAAACAGAAGCCGGTTTTCATATCGATCGAGCAGACCAGGATGCACGGGGATTCAATGGCCGTCATAAGGATTTCCTTGGCTAGCCTCCACATGGTGCAACGACAAAGTCAATGCAAGCCCTCCGGGAAGCGCCGCCAACGAATGCTTTCGCGTCAATACCGCCAAGTTGTACCAGGCCTGGAGGTTGTGCCGGCTTGAGGTTGTGCCGGCTGGCCAAGGCGGCTATGCCGCTCACCAATTCACACGGACGATTGCCATCGACATGACCAGCGCGCTGCCTTTCGACGATTTTCGCGACCTTCTGGTGAGCCTGCCGCCGGCAGATATGGCGGCCAAGGCCCGCGTGCGCCAGTTGTTTGCCAAGGCAGACAAGCCCAAAGGCTCGCTTGGCCGCATCGAGGACATCGCCGCCTGGCTTGCCGGGTGGAGCGGCCGCGCGCCGCCGGCGGTGACGCGGCCATTGGTGGCGATCTTTGCCGGCAATCATGGCGTCACCCGCCACGGCATTTCGCCGCGCCCCGCCGCCGCCACGGCAAATGCAGTCGAGCTCTGCGCCGCCGGCGGTGCAGCAATCAACCAGATCTGCATCGCCAACGATCTCGGCTTGAAGGTGTTCGATCTGGCTCTGCACATTCCGACAGCCGACATTACCGAGGATGCGGCACTGGACCAGCGCGGTTGTGCCGCTACCATGGCCTTCGGCATGGAAGCGATTGCCGGCGGCACCGACCTGCTTTGCCTTGGCGACCTCGGCGTCGGCAATTCGACTGTCGCCGCGGCCCTTTGCACGGCACTGTTCGGCGGCACCAGCGCCGACTGGGTCGGCCCTGGATCAGGGGCGGACGCGGCGATGCAGAAGCGCAAGGCGGAGGTGGTCGATGCCGCGGTCGCGTTGCACGGCGCGAGCCTCAAGGACCCGCTGGAAGCGCTGCGCCGGGTCGGCGGGCGGGAATTCGCCGCGATCTGCGGCGCCATTCTGGCGGCGCGGATGCAGAAGATCCCGGTGCTGCTCGATGGGTTTGCGGTGACTGCCGCCGCTGGTGTCCTACATACCGCCAACCCCGCGGCGCTCGATCATTGTCTCCTCGCAAGCCTGTCGCCGGAGTCTGGCCATGCCAAGGCCGCCGAGCGCCTCGGCCTTCGCCCGCTGCTCGATCTGGGCGTCAGTCAAGGCGAGGGGGTAGGGGCGGCGCTTGCCGCTGGGCTGGTCAAGGCCGCCGCGCTGACCAGCGCCGGCATGGCAGCCGCGGTCCGCGGTTAAGCATTCAGCGCCGGCGCGAGGCAACCGCCTTGGTCGGCAGCGCCGGCAGTTCCTCCATCACCCGGCTCAGCGGGAAGATGGCGATCGCCTCGGTGCCTTCGCGTAGCCTGGAATGGAGCTGGAATTCGCCACCATGCATGGCCAGCAAGCCTTGCACGATCGGCAGGCCAAGCCCGGTGCCCTGTTCGGCGCTCTTGATGGCGATCGAGCCCTGGCCGAAGGCCGAAAGCACGATCGGAATCTCGTCTTCCGGTATGCCCGGCCCATTGTCCTTGACGGAGAGATATTGCCCGCCGCCCGCCGTCCAGCCGACGCGCACGCGGATTTCGCCGCCGGTGGCGGTGAACTTGATGGCATTGGACAACAGATTGAGCGCAATCTGCCGCACCGCGCGTTCGTCGGCGAACAAGCGCGGCAAGGCGTTTTCGAAATGCTGGACGATGCGGATGTCCTTGTTGCGCGCCTTCAGCTCCATCATGTGGCAGCAATCCTCGACGACGGAGAGCAGCATCATCGGCTCCTCGTTGAGCTGGTAGCGGCCCGCTTCGATGCGCGACAAATCGAGAATTTCGTTGATCAGGTCGAGCAGATGCTGTCCGGAGTCGTGCACGTCACGGGCATAGTCGCGATAGGTCGGGTTGCTCATCGGGCCGAGCACCTCGTTGGCCATCACTTCGGAAAAGCCGAGAATGGCGTTGAGCGGTGTGCGCAGCTCGTGGCTCATCGAGGCCAGGAAACGCGATTTCGCCAGATTGGCGTCTTCCGCCCGCCGCCGTGCCTCGTCCGACATCGATTTCGCCGTCTCCAGTTCGGCAATCAGCGCATCCTTTTCGGAGCGGAACGACAGCAGCATCAGCGAGGAACGGTTGAGCTGGCGCGCTACATAGGCGAAGAAAGGCAACGAGGCGATCAGCAAGCCTGCCATGATCACTTCGACCGGCATCCATAATTTCGCACTGGCATAAGCATAGATGGCGACCGGGAGGGCGAAGGTCGCCAACAGCGCACCGCGCAGGGACGAGGCCAGGATCGCGGTTGCCGACATGGCGAGCAGCAGCACCACCGCCTTGGCGACCTGGAACTGATCCGTTTGGCAAGTTTCGCAGCCGAGCCATGCGAACCAGGCCCAGCCAAGCCCGCACAGAAAATGGCCGATCAGGAAATCCCTATGCGTTTCCAGCGGGTTGAGTTCGGACGCTTGAGTGACGCGTCTGGCCATGAATGCAACGATGGTATAGCAGATGAATGTGAACAGCGCCCAGACGCCGATCTCCTTGCCGATGCCCGCGAACAAGCCTGCCGCGGCCGTTGCCAGAACGAGCAGCGGAATGACGATCACGCCGCCGGTCATCGACAGCGCGTGGAGCTTCAACAGCTCGCGGTCGAAGTCGGGATTTCCGGCTTGCTGCGAAAGACGGTCGCGCGTCTTGCGGACCGCGCGCGCGACATCGCTGTTGCGATGGCGTTTCCTGCGGTCCACAATAAACTTGTCCGCCGTGGTCGAGCGTTGCAGGGGCATGAAGTCTTCAATTTACGCGGGCAGCAATTTCAAATCGTTAAGCTACGTTCGAATGATTAACCAACGGTTTGCCATATGAGCCGTTCGTGGTCGCGATGGCCGCGCCAGCGATACTATGCGCCGCGTCCGCGAAGCCTGTGGCGCCGACTGATGGACTATGGGCTGACACTCATCGTGCTCGGCCTGGCGATCCTCCTGGCGGCGCGCCTCGACCGGGTGGAGACGCGCAAGACGGAGGGCGCGGCCACCGTCAATGACGGCGATAGCATCACGCTCGGCGGCGAGCGTATCCGCATGCGTGGCATCGACGCGCCGGAATATTCGCAAATCTGCCGCAAGGACGGTGCCGACTATCCTTGCGGCAAGCTCGCGCGGCAGTCCCTGGTGCGGTTGATCGCCGGCAAAGCGGTCTCCTGCAGCGGCTGGCAGCGCGACCGCTACGGCAGGCTACTCGGCGACTGCAAGGCCGGCGGCAAGGATCTCAACCGCGCACAAGTCGAGGCCGGCTGGGCGGTCGCCTTTGGCGATTTCGAGACCGAGGAAGCTGCTGCGCGCGCGGGCAAAGCCGGCATCTGGGGCGGAACTTTCGACGAGCCGAAGAACTGGCGCGAGAGCCACGGCCACGAGCTGGTTGAAAGAAAGCACGGTACCTTGGCGTCGATCGGCGACGCCTTGCGCGAAATTTTTCGCTTCTGGTGAGCTGTGCCTATAGTTCGTCGAGACGGACGAGGAGGATAGAGATGAAGCTGTTCGACGGCGGGCGCGCGCCCAATCCACGCCGGGTTCGGATTTTTCTGGCCGAAAAGGGACTTCAGGTTCCGCTGGTGCCCGTCGACATGGGCGCGCTGGAGCACAAAGAGCAGCCGGTCAGCTCGCGCAATCCGCTGAAGCGTCTGCCGGTGCTCGAGCTCGATGATGGCACAGTCATCACCGAATCCGTCGCAATCTGTCGTTACTTCGAGGAACTGCACCCCGAGCCGGCTTTGTTCGGGCATGGGGCGCTCGGCAAGGCAATCGTCGAGATGTGGCAAAGACGTGTGGAGTTCAATCTGTTCGGCTGCGTCGCCGCGGCGTTCCGGCATATCCACCCCGCAATGAGGGAATGGGAGATCCCGCAAATCCCCGAATGGGGCGAGGTCAACAAGCCGAAGGCGATCGAATTCCTGAGATTTCTGGACACTGAGCTCGCCAGCAGGGAATTCGTCGCCGGCGATGCCTATTCGATCGCCGACATCACCGGGCTGGTCGCCATCGACTTCATGAAGCCGGCTCGCATCAAGGTACCCGAAGAGTGCACCAACGTGCTGCGCTGGTATCGAGAAATCTCCAGCCGGCCGAGTGCCGCCGCCTGACAATGAGTTCCGAATGACCGAAGAGTTGGAAGCCCTGGCGGCGAGGGTACGCGCCTGCCGCATCTGCGTCGATAAGCCGGCCGCCAGGCCGCTGCCGCACCAACCGCGGCCCGTGCTCAGGCCATCTTCGAGTGCGCGTATCCTGATCGCCAGCCAGGCGCCGGGTACCAAGGTTCACATCACAGGCATGCCGTTCACCGACGCCTCCGGCGACCGGCTGCGAAGCTGGCTGGGCGTCGGCAGCGAGGAATTCTATGACACGGACAAGTTTGCCATCGTGCCGATGGGCTTTTGCTTTCCCGGTCAGGACGCCAAGGGCGCCGACCTGCCGCCGCGCCGCGAATGTGCGCCGGCATGGCGCACATCGCTGATGGCGCTGATGCCGCAAGTCGATATGGTGCTGACGATCGGCATCTACGCGCAAAGCTGGCATATGGGCGCGGCGCGCCGTCCCTCGCTGACGGAAACGGTCATGGACTGGCGTGCCATCTGGGCGGCGGCGACCGACCCGAAAGTCCTGCCGCTGCCGCACCCGTCCTGGCGCAACACCGGCTGGCTGAAGCGCAATCCATGGTTTGAAATGGATTTGCTGCCCTTTCTGAGATCGGAAATCCGCTATCGCCTCGGCTAGGCATTCAGCAAGAAATCACTCGCTTTCGCGCTATCCAACAGAATTTCTTTCTTGTAAAAGGCCATGACAAGAGGGATTATGGTAATCCATTCCTCGAAGCGCGCCGCGCATGAGGGGACGCGCGTTAAATTCTTGTTTTTATGCATGTCGTTGTGCCAAGGCCGCTGCGCACTTGGACGACTTGCATCAGGGGAGCATCCAATGGACCGCCTTGATAGAAAAATTCTCCGCCTGCTGCAGGAGGATGCGACGCTTGCAGTCGCCGACGTCGCCAAGAAGGTCGGCCTGTCGACGACGCCGTGCTGGCGGCGCATCCAGAAGCTCGAGGAAGAGGGCGTCATCAAGCGGCGCGTCGCCATCCTCGATCATGAAAAGGTCAATGTGCGGGTCACGGTGTTCGTCTCGATCCGCACCAATTCGCACAGCCATGAATGGCTGCGGCGCTTTTCGGAGGTCATCCAGGAATTCCCGGAAGTGGTCGAATTCTATCGCATGAGCGGCGACGTCGACTATCTCTTGCGCGTCGTGGTGCCCGATATCGCCGCCTACGACGCCTTCTACAAGCGGCTGATCGCCAAGATCGAGATCCGCGACGTGTCGTCTTCCTTCGCCATGGAGCAGATCAAATACACGACCGAGATGCCGCTGGATTACATGATGCTCGACAAGGAGTCCGGCGCCAACGCCGCCTGAGATTCTTCTGTTTAGTTCTTCTTTTTGTTCAGGAAAGTCCATGGCGAGTTGACCGGCAGCGTGATCGTGTCCGGCACCGTATCGACGTTGACCACCTCGGCCTTGTGCACGGTGTAACCTGACTGGATGACGCTGACGCCGTCAAGGATGAAAAGCTGGCTCTTCTCCATACCCGGTTGCAAGGCGCCGGTCACCGAAACCGGCTGGTAGGCCTCGGACATCCTGTAAGGGTGTGCAGGCGTGACGAGGACGATCTGGTTGGGCGGCGGCGTCGGCATGTGGCTGCAGGCTCCCGTCCACGGCACCAGCAGGAATTGGTAGACGAGATCACCATCGCGGTCGACTGGCAGCGCATAGCCTGCGAGCTGCACGGTCTTGTCCTGCAAGTCGAGTGAGAGCGTCTCGCCACGATCCGGCATTTTGGCCGCGATCATCGGCAGTCCGACGCTTTCGGCGGCTGCCTGGGTAGCCGGGCGCAGATCCTTCCAGAAAATGTGCATGGTTCCGGCGGAAGCGCTTGCCGCGATCGCGGACGCCAACAAGGCAGTTGCTATGATCGTGCCTGATTTAAAACGGTTGCTCATCGCTGCTCCGCCGTTGAGCCTTGATCTGCGAACATCAAGTAAAGCTGCCGCTGCCTCACAGGTCAACGCTCAAGCCGCATCACATGCCGGCGCGAGCCGGTCATGCCGATCTCGCGAAAGCCGCGGGCGACGAACATGTCGCGAAAACCCATGAAGCTGTAGCTCGGCGAAGCCTGGTCGACGGGATAGGCTTCGATCGTCCTGGCGCCTTTGGCAAAGGCGTGATCGATGGCCGCGTCGAGCAATGCGCTTGCCAGCCCGCCGCCGCGCAACGCTCTCGGCACAAAGAAGCAGACGATCGACCAGATGCCCATCTCGCTATCGTCCTGCTGCCGTGACAGCTTGCGGTAGGTCTCCCGCGGCGCGATCGAGCACCAGCCGACGGTCCGGCCATCGATCTGGGCGACAATGCCGACTGGCGTGCCGGCGTCGATCAGCGTCATCATCGCGCGTTTCTTCTCGTCGTTCTCGACGTGCTCGCGGCGGTCGAGATTGCGCCAAGCCATACACCAGCAGTATTTCGGCCCGCCGGGTTGCTCGAACAGGTTTTCGAAATCGGCGCGCGTCGATTGCGTCACCTCCGTGAAGCGCACTTCGCTCAGGTCAAGCTTTTCTGGCGGCGAGCCGCTCGAGCGTCTTGGCATCGGAAAGTTCCTTCACGGCGTCCTTGCCGATCCAGCGTGCGGTCCTGTCTGTCGAGGCCGCCAGTTTTAGCGCCACGGCAAGGGCAGGGCCGTGCAAATTCATCGATCGCTTGCCGATCGAACGAAGCGCCCAGTTCACGGCCTTCTTCACAAAATTGCGGCCGTCGGTCGCATGCGCTTCGATGATCGGCAGGAATTCGAGGAAGGTCGTCTCGGGTTCCTTCTTCCGGTGGACCACCGACCAGGCCATCATCGCAAAAGCCGTGCGTCGAACGAATTCCCGTTCGTCGACCGCGAATTCGGCGATCAATTCCTTCCAGCAATCCGTATCGACAAAGAGATCGGAGACCCCGTCGACGATATCCCACGAGTCGAAAGTCGCCGCCCATCGTCTTGCATCCGCGGCGGAGAACCGCTCCGGATCGGCTGTCACGGAAGCGATGAACTGCGCCTCCATGATGCCTGTCTGCCAAAGCTCGAAGGCACGCTCATGGTTGCGCTTGATTTTCTTGGCAATCTGCCGCTGCACGCCATGCGAGATACCGAGCGCACGTTCGATCTTGATGCCGTAGCGCAGCATGCCAAGTCGATTTTCCTCTGAGGCGATCGAGCGCAGATGAGCGACGATTTCATCGGCGCTGGATTGAGGCGAAAGCTCGGCCACGGTGAAATCCTATTTCTCCAGCCGCGCCAGCAGCGAGGACGTGTCCCAGCGCTTGCCGCCCATCGCCTGCACGTCCTTGTAGAACTGGTCGACAAGTGCCGTCACCGGCAGTTTGGCGCCGTTGCGGTCGGCCTCGGCGAGGCAGATGCCAAGATCCTTGCGCATCCAGTCGACGGCGAAGCCGAAATCATATTTGCCGGCATTCATCGTCTTGTGGCGGTTCTCCATCTGCCAGGAACCGGCGGCGCCCTTGGAGATAACCTCGATTACCTTTTCGATGTCGAGCCCGGCCTGCTTGCCGAAGTGGATACCTTCGGCCAGTCCCTGAACGAGGCCGGCGATGCAGATCTGGTTGATCATCTTGGTGAGCTGGCCAGCCCCTGCCGGTCCCATCAACCCGACCATGCGGGCATAAGCATCTATGACTGGCTTGGCCCTGTCGAAGGCGTCAGGCTCGCCGCCGACCATCACGGTCAGCATGCCGTTCTCGGCGCCTGCCTGACCGCCGGAGACCGGGGCGTCGAGGAACGAAAACCCGAGCGCTTGCGCGTGCTGTGCCAGTTCGCGCGCGACCTCGGCCGATGCCGTTGTGTTGTCGATGAAGATGGCGCCTTTCTTCATGGAATTGAAGGCGCCTTCGGCACCGGTCGTCACCGAGCGCAGATCGTCGTCATTGCCGACGCAGGAAAAGACGAAGTCCTTGCCCGCGGCCGCCTCTGCTGGTGTCGCGGCGAAGCTGCCGCCATGCTGGGCGACCCACTGCTCGGCCTTGGCCCTGGTGCGGTTGTAGACGGTGACGTCGTGACCGCCCTTGTTCTTGAGATGTCCGGCCATCGAATAGCCCATGACGCCAAGACCAAGAAATGCCACCGAAGCCATGTTTTCGAATCCCTTAGAAGCCTGCTTTGCGGTCTTCTTACCGGATCAGGCAAGGCGATGGGAGTCAGCGGTGTAGATGGATGGTGATGCGCCGTTCGATCCACTCGACGCCGTGGCGCAATGTTTCCACGATGATCAGATAGATGATCGCCGCCCAGATATACGACTGAAAGTCGAAGGTGCGCGCATAGGTGAGCCGGGTGATGCCCATCAAATCGTAGACCGTGATGATGGCGACGATTGCCGAGCCCTTGATCATCAGGATGATCTCGTTGCCATACGGGCGCAACGCGACGATCAGCGCCTGCGGCAGGATGATCTTCCACATCGTCTGCAGTTTGTGCAGGCCGAGCGAGGCGGCACCTTCCCACTGGCCCCTCGGCACGCTCTCGATTGCGCCACGCAAAATCTCGGCCTGGTACGCGGCCGTATTCAGCGAAAAGGCGAAGATCGCGCAGTTGAACGCTTCGCGGAAGAAGCCCCACAGTCCGACCATCTCGAGCTCCGGCCGGAAGGAGCCGACCCCATAGTAGACCAGGAAGGTCTGCGCCAACAGCGGCGTGCCGCGAAAGAAATAGACATAGGCATAGGCGAACCCCGAAAGGATCGGGTTCTTCGACATGCGTGCATAGGCGATCGGCACCGACAGGATCGCGCCAAGCACAATCGAGATGGCAACCAGCAACAGGGTGATGCCGAGGCCGGATATGTAGCCGGGTGCATATTTCTGGAAGAACTCCGGGTTCCACGCAGCGACCAGGTAGACGACCATGCCAATGCCGAGAGCGATCCACAGGCCGACCAGGACATGGCCGAGGATGCGTTGGCGCGACCAGCCGCGTGCGGGCGGCGGCGGCCGGTCGACCTTCAGCGTGTCGGTGGCAAGGCTCATCTCTTGACCTCGCTGCCGCCGACCGCTCGTTCGATCGCCTTGATGCCGAAGGAGGAGACGATCGCCAGCAGGAGATAGATGAGGCCGGCAAAACCGTAAAACAGGAAGGCATGCTTGGTGACGCGCGCGGCAACCCCGCTCTGCCGGAGGATCTCGTTGAGGCCGACGGCCGAGACGAGCGCGGTGTCCTTGAGCAGGATAAGCCAGAGATTGGCAAGTCCGGGCAACGCGATGCGGATCAACTGCGGCAGCACGATCAGCCGCATCGTCTGGCCGCTGGACAGGCCAACCGAATAGCCTCCCTCATATTGCCCTTTTGGAATGGCGCGGAAGGCGGATAAAAACACCTCGCTGGAATAAGAGGAAAAAATGAAGCAGAGCGCGATCATGCCGGCGACGAAGCTGTTGACGTCGGCGGAGGTGCCGGGGCTCACCAGCCGGACAATGTACTGCAGGATCAATGGGATGCCGAAGAAGATCAGAAACAGGGTGAGCAGCTCGGGTATTCCGCGAAAAATCGTGGTGTAGATGTTCCCGGCCAGTCTCAGCGACGGCTCTTCCGACTGTTTGGCCAGCGCCACGAAAAAGCCGAGCGTCAGCCCGAAGGGCAGAGTGGCCAGCGCAAGACATACTGTGACAAACACACCCGCGGCGATGTCGTCGAGCCAGCCTTCGGGTCCCCAACTGAGAAGCGTCAGTGCGCTCTGCATCCGCCTGCCTGTTCTCCTTAAGGCTCTTTGAGACCCGTGCCGCGTCACCCCTCGTGCGCGGCATCCTTATAAGAACGGCGGGAATCTCCCGCCGTTCACGTCCTCCTATGTCGGTCGATCAGGACTCGCCGCCATAAACGTCATATTTGAAGTATTTGTCGTTGATTTCCTTGTACTTTCCGTTTGCTCGGATGGCGTCGATCGCCGCATTGAACTGGTTGACCAGATCGGTCTCGCCCTTGCGCACGGCAATGCCGGCGCCCGGACCGTGGATTTCGATAACCGGCTTGATTGTGCCGACCAGCTTGCAGCAGGCGCCGTCCGGCGAATCCAGCCATTGCTGCAGCACGACGATGTCGTCATTGGCGGCATCGAGCCGGCCATTGGCCAGATCGAGCTGGTATTCCTGTGCGGTCGGGTACGGCTTGACGGTGCTGTCGGCATAAGTCTTGGTCGAATAGTTGAAATGCGTGGTGGACGCCTGCACGCCGATCGTCTTGCCGGCCAAATCTTCCTTGGTGACACCCTTGATGTCGGTGTCCTTGGGGGCGGCGATCGCCGGCGGCGTATTGTAATATTTGTGGGTGAAGTCGACCTTCTCGGCGCGTTCCGGCGTGATCGACATCGACGCGACGATGGCGTCGAACTTGCCTGCCTGAAGGGCGGGAATGATGCCGTCCCAGTCCTGCGCGACAAAGGTGCACTTCACCTTCATCTCGTCGCAGAGCGCCTTGGCAATGTCGATATCGAAGCCTACGAGCTGGCCGTCGGCTGTCAGATTGTTGAATGGGGGATAGGCTCCCTCGGTGCCGATCCTCAAGGTCTTTTCCTGGGCCTGGGCAACGCCAAGCGTCAGCAGCGCAGCCGAAGCGGCAAGCGCGATACGCAGTGCAATACGCATAATGGTCCTCTCTGTTGGTCCCGGCCGTCGTTCCCGAACGGCTCTGTGGGCGGTGCTTTTGACCGCCCGCTGATGCGATACTCCCATTCTTTCCCAAGAAAAAGCAACTGCAAAACCGTCGCTTGAGGGAAGGTCATGTTCAGAAAGCGATGACGCTGGGTCAGACGCCTAAATTGGAAAGCAAGTGGGCGGAAACTGTCTTCTGCCGCATTTTCAGCGCGACAGGCTTGTGGCGCGCTCGATGAAGTCAGCTATCGAATTCGTGTCGTCGAGATCGAAGGCCGGCAGGTCTTCGCCGACAATGGGGAAGTCGGAGGCGATGGCGACAATGTGTGGATCGCCTGCCGAGAGCGGTGTCCGGTCCTTGGCCTCGAGCCGTCGCGTCTCGATTTTCTTGTGCGCTTCGCGCTTGTAACCCTCGACCAACACGATGTCGCACGGTGCCAGCCGTGACAGGATCGCGTCCAGCGTCGGCTCGTCCTCGCCGCGCAATTCGTGCATCAGCGCCCAGCGCCTGCCCGACACGACCGCGACCTCCATCGCTCCCGCCTGCCGGTGGCGAAAGCTGTCCGCTCCGGGTTTGTCGATGTCGAAATCATGATGGGCGTGTTTTACCGTCGACACTTTCCAGCCGCGCCGGACGAGTTCGGCTACCAGCTTTTCGGTCAATGTCGTCTTGCCGGAGTTCTTCCAGCCGGTGATGCCGAAAATACGTCTTTTCATGGCTCGATGCTCTGCAACAGATGCACGGCCTGGGCAAGGTCGTCGGGAGTGTTGATGTTGAAGAACGGATCGATCTCGGCCCCGCCGGATTTCAGGATGGGAAATTCCACCTCGACAAAACCGTGCCGGTCGATGAACGCCGCAACGCGCCGGTTGTCTTCCTCGACGAGAAATTGTCGCAAGACCTGATCTAACCCTAGCGGCCAGAGTGCAAAGGTCGGATGCCGTTTGCCGCCGGAACAGGCGACCGCAATCGAGCCGGGGCGTTCGTCGGCTGCCGCGAGCAGCCGCTCGACCATATCCCTGGGCAGGAAAGGCGTATCGCCGGCAGCCGTGACCAGCGCCTGGCAGGTCGTGTCGGAAGCCCATTCGAGGCCGGTCAGGATCCCGGCAAGCGGCCCGGCATAACCTTTGACAGTGTCGGCAAGCACCGGAAGCCCCGTCGCGGCAAACCGTGCCGGATCGCCATTGGCGTTTAGCGCAAGCGGTCCAACCTGCGGGCCAAGGCGCGAAACGACACGGTCGAGCAGGGTGCCGTCGCCAAGCGCAAGCAGCGTCTTGTCGCCGCCGCCCATCCGGCTCGACCTGCCGCCGGCCAGAATGATCCCTGCAATATGTCGGCCCATGGTTTGCTGCCTAGACCCAAAATCCAGTTTTCAAATCAGACAGTCGTCGACAGTCACTCTATATGCCGTCCGGCGCCATGTCCGGTCCAGTGCTTTCGGCGGCTGTTTTTCGCCGTCCAACGATCCGTTCGCGGTAGAGTGCATAGAGGCCTGACGCGATGATGATCGTGGCACCGAGGATCATCGGCAGATCGGGGACATCGCCGAAGATCGTGAAGCCAAGCAAGATCGACCAGAGCAGGGCGGTGTAGCGAAACGGCGCGATGAAGGAGATATCGCCCACCCGCATCGCCGTGATGATGAAGTGATAGCCGATGAGCACGAGCACCGCCGCCAACGCCAGGAACGCCGTGCTTTGTCCTGTCATCGGTTTCCAGCCGCCCATCGGCGAAAGCAGTGCCGCGCCCAGAAACGTCATGGCAAGGGCGGTGGCGCTCGACACCAGCAATGTCGGAATTGCCTGCGGTATCCGCTTGGTAGCGAGATCGCGCACCGCGCAGCATGCGACGCTGGCCAGCGCCAGCAGTGAAAAGACGCTGAACCCTTCGAAGCCGGGCCGCACGATGATCAGCACGCCGGCAAAACCGGCGGCAATGGCCAGCCAGCGCCGCCAGCCGACGCCCTCGTTGAACACAAGCGCGGCGCCCATCGTCACCGCCAGCGGCAGCGCCTGCAGCACGGCGGAGACATTGGCGATCGGAAGATGTGCCAGAGCAACCAGGAACGACACGGTGGCGCCGGCCTCGCCGGCGACGCGCAGCGCAACGGTCGGCTGCAGCATCGAACCGGGCCGGGCAAGCGCGCCCCGTTGCCACGCAAGCAGGCCAACGAAAAGCGAAGCGAAGGCGCCGCGGATCAGCATGACCTGCGCCATGTTCATCGATTCCGATAAGAATTTGGTGATCGCGTCGTTGAGAGTGAAACCAGCCATGGCCACCATCATGAACAACGCGCCGCGGAGGTTTGGCGAAAGAGGCAAGGCGATTACCGGGTGAGTCCTGCAGCAAGCGTCTAGCAGGCACCCACAAGACAGCAACGTCAAAGGGCTGGGCCACAGCCTTTCTGTGGCCCGTGACATCTGCCGCGCAAGAGCGGCAGGGCTTATTTGGGCGTCAGTACCTCGGTGCCGTTGCCTTCCTTGCCGGCAATCGTCCACAGGCCATGCAGCGAGCCGTCTTCCTGCACTTTGTAGACGACTAGACCGACCGCCTTGCCCATGACATAGCCGGCGGAGAAGGCATCGTCGTTGCGCATGCAGATACCGTCCGAGGACGAGCCGCCTGTCTCCCAATGGATCGTGCAGGTCGTCTCGCTGGTCAGCGTGATCGTCGCGTCGCCACCATAGGACGACCCATCGAAATTGGTGCCGGCCACGGCATAGGTGCCGCCGATCGACTGAGCCGCCGCGGGCAGGGCCGCGAGGCTGAGCAATGCAAGAGAAAGAATGAGTTTGCGCATATCGTATTCCCCCACTGGGCGAAGAACCGCTCCAGAGCAGAGGCTAGGCCCGAATGGGCTTGCGGTAAATCCGGTGACCGTTTGCGGACAAGACCTTTTCTGGGTGTGACCCCAAAAAAGGTGCCGTTCTAAAGGATGGGTTCGGAGGGCAAATTTATCACACTGCGGCTCGAGGAAAATTTTTCGATGAGATCAAATTTGCTCGGCAAGATTCACCAAATTGGTCATTGTAAGCTTTTGATCGTGTTGGGGAGATGGTCCATGATGAATGCACGAGGCAATGCGGACTGGCTTGGCACAGGCAGCAGGCGGCATGTTTCGTCGGCTTTCCGGTTCTCTTCTGCCCTGGCGGTTATCCTCATGGCGATAGCGCCTGCGTTCGCCGATAACGGTGCTTCGGCGTCGGCAGTCGAACGGATGTCCACGCCGGGTCACGAAGCGGATGAGCTCGCTCGCCGCGTCGGGAAATGGTCCGTCGTCAACACGATCTGGCCAACGCCCGGCGCCCAGCCGATCGTGATGACGGGGCTGGTGGCCGAGCGCACGATGATCGGTCCCTTCATGCAGGAGGTGATGCGCCCGGCGCCCGGGTCGAAAATGCCGGACTTCCAGCGGATAGCCTATTTGAGCTATGACCGGGTGGAGGGCCGCTGGAAGTATGTCTCCATGGACACCCGTTTCCCGGCAGGGATCATGCCCGCCTGGAGTTTTGGTGGCGAGGAGGACGGCAAGATTTCACTGCTGTTCCAGCCGCTTGGTTTCGTCGGCTTCGGCCCTGAGGTCGAAGGGCGGTTCACGGCCTCCGATTTCGTCATTTCCAGGGACGGCGACAATCACGAAGTGGCCGAGCAACATTTCCTCCAGGCCAATGGCAGCGGCAAAAAATGGCTTGCCGTACGATATGACTACACGCGCCAACAACCGTGACTCGCTAGCAAAAACAATAGGCTGCCAATAAGTTCTGACGTCGCCGGATGCTCACGGTCCCCTGAGGCTGCCGGCGATCGCATCGACGAGCGGGTCGTATTTCGATTTCAGGGCTGGCGGGTAGTCGATCCAGACCGTGCGGATGACACCGTCTTTTCCGAACAGGCGGCGTTCATAGAAGATGTTCCCGCCTTTGATGCCCGACAGCACCGCCCAGTCCTTGCCGGTCTTGCTGTAGGTGATCCTGTAGCCAGGTTCCTTGCTGGCCCTCTCGGCGGAGACGAAGGCTGTAGGGGTGTCATCATCGATGTTGAGGATACCCGAACAGATCAGGCTGGCGCCATCGGCAGTGAGCCATTGTTGTCCATCGCCATTGTCCGGCTCGGGCTGGCGAAGAGTGAAGATTTCATCCGGAAAGGTGCAGATGGTACCGAAGCGCTCGTTCGTGTAGGTAAATGGCGCGGCAACTGCCGTGGTCCCCGCCATCACTCCGAAAAACGTCAGGACTGCAAAAAACCGCTGCACGCTTTGCCTCGCGCCGATACCAAGGCGATTATTCTTGCACGAAATCGGCGAAAAATTAGCCGCCGGTGACGCTCATATGCCGCGACACCGACGGACGGTTGGTGCGGCGATCGATGATGAAGTCGTGGCCTTTGGGCTTGCGGCCGATTGCTTCGTCGATGGCATCGGCGACCAGCTCGTTGCCTTCCGACGCACGCAGCGGCGCGCGCAGGTCGGCCGCATCTTCCTGGCCGAGGCACATGTAAAGGGTGCCGGTGCAGGTCAGCCGGACCCGGTTACAGCTTTCGCAGAAATTATGCGTCATCGGCGTGATGAAGCCCAGCCGTCCGCCGGTCTCGGCGACTTGGACATAGCGGGCCGGGCCACCGGTCTTGTAGGGAATGTCGCCTAGCGTGAACTGGCGTTCGAGAGCCGCGCGCAACAGCGACAGCGGCAAATACTGGTCGGTGCGGTCGGCGTCGATCTCGCCCATCGGCATGGTTTCGATGACCGTCAGATCCATGCCGCGGCCATGCGCCCAGCGCAGCATTTCCGGCAATTCGGCGTCATTGAAGTCCTTCAACGCCACGGCGTTGAGCTTTACCTTTAGCCCGGCCGCCTGCGCGGCGTCGATGCCGTCCATGACCTTGTCCAGATTGCCCCAGCGGGTGATCTGGCGGAATTTGGCGGCATCGAGGGTATCGAGCGAGACGTTAATGCGCTTGACGCCGCAGTCGGCGAGCTCGGTGGCAAAGCGGGAAAGCTGCGATCCGTTGGTGGTCAGCGTCAGCTCTTCCAGTGCACCACTCTCGAGATGCCGCGAAAGCTGGCGTACCAGGTGCATGATGTTCTTGCGCACAAGCGGCTCACCGCCGGTGAGGCGGAGCTTGCGCACACCCTTTTCGATGAAGACCGTGCAGAGCCGGTCGAGCTCTTCCAGCGACAGCAGGTCCTTCTTCGGCAGGAACGTCATGTCCTCGGCCATGCAATAGGTGCAGCGGAAATCGCAGCGGTCGGTGACCGATACGCGCAGGTAGGTGATCGTGCGACCGAAAGGATCGATCATATCCATGCTTGTGCGCTTCCCGTGGCCGTGAACGGCTTCGTTATATATGGCTATGTGATACGAGCCAACGTGGCATTCAAGATAGAAGCTCGCGATCTTCGGTAACATTCCGACGCCGACAGATCATGTCGGAACTTTCCATGCGGCCTTTTCCCTTGACGCGAAGCGGCGTAGGGAAGGGCAGTTCTCCGCAGGATCCACCACCATGACAGCGCCAAAAGAACTCAGGGTCTCGAAGGACCGCAAGCTGCTTTCCGTCACCTTTCCGGGCCATCAGCCGTTCGAATTGTCGGCCGAGCTGCTGCGTGTCGCCTCGCCATCGGCCGAGGTGCAGGGCCATTCGCCCGAACAGCGCGTCACCGTTCCCGGCAAGCGCAATGTAGCGATTCTGAAGATCGAGCCGGTCGGCAATTATGCCGTGCGCATCACCTTCGACGATTTCCACGACACCGGCATCTTCACCTGGAATTACCTGCATACGCTGGGTCATGAGAAGGATGCACGCTGGGCCGCCTATCTCGCCGAACTGGAAGAGAAGGGGCTGAGCCGCGACCGTTGAATGGATCCCGCAGGACTCTCAGGTCAACGCAGGATCGCCAGTATCTCGCTGGTGTCGTGATAAAACGGCGTGCCTTCGATCAGCCGGTCATCCTTGAAGCGCAAGACTTCGGCAAACGGCTGTTTGATGGTTGCACCATTGGCCCGCGATGTCAGCGAAAGCGAGCAGCTCATGAACACCGTGTCATCGTTTTGGGCGACCTGAAGGTCCTCCACCGCCACGTCGCTCCAGATTTCCCGCATTTTGCGGAAAAGGGCGCCAACGCCGTCGAGGCCGCTCCAGTCACCGGCATAGGGCAGGGAGCGCGGCTCATGCACGACAATCTCGGTATGAAATGCGCCGGCAAGCACATCGAGGCTCTCCGACCCTGATTGCAGGAAACGCATTTCAACATTGAACATGTTTTCAATAAGTTCCATGGCGGTGCGTCGCCGGTCGAGCGGTTTATCCATTTTGACCTCCGTATCCCTTGGCACGATCATGCAGGTAAAGCGGTTTGCCCTTGTTTGCGTTGCCGCGACACCCGTTTCCTGATGACCGGCAAACGGGCACTTGTCGTGAAAACGTCATCCATCTGGAGTAGCGCCGGCAAAGCTTTGGAGACGAAAACATGTCCATGATCACCAGCATCGAACAGCTTGAAGCGCTCTATGGCCTGCCCGGCGAGGCATCGGTGGTCAAGGAACTCGACCAGCTGATTCGCGAATACGCAGCTATCATCGAGGCTTCGCCGTTTGCCGCGCTCGCAACCTGCGGGCCAGAAGGGCTGGACTGCTCGCCGCGCGGCGATCTCGCCGGCTTCGTCCGCATCCACGATCCGAAAACGCTGATGATGCCGGACCGGCGCGGCAACAACCGTGCCGATTCGCTAAGGAACATCCTTCGCGATCCGCGCGTCGCGCTTCTGTTCCTCGTGCCGGGTTCCGGCACGACACTGCGCGTCAATGGCCGCGCCCACATCACCACCGATACCGGGCTCTGCGCCTCGTTCGCCGTCGAGGGCAAGCCGGCGCGCTCGGTGACGATCATCGAGATCGATGCGGTTTATTTCCAGTGCGCCCGCGCCATCCACCGATCGGAACTGTGGAATCTGGCAAGGCATGTCGACCCGAGATCGCTGCCGACTCCCGGCCAAATCCTGGAAATCACCAGCCGCAAGAACATTGACGGCGAGGTCTACGACAAGGAATGGCCCGAGCGCGCGAAAAAATCGATGTGGTGAAGCATTTGGTGGTGGAGCACTGGGCTGTCAGGCGGTCTTCAAAACCTCGGCAATCCTACGCATCTGTTCGCCGATCATGTCACATTGTTCCGGCGTCGACTGGCTCATCGCCTTCTCGATCAGCGCCATATGGACCTTCAGCGCCTGCATCAGCAGTGCCTCGCCGGCCTCTGTCAAGGTCAGCCTCAGCACGCGCTTGTCCTTCTCGTCGCCCTCGCGGCGCAGCAGGCCACGGGTCTCCAGCTGAGGCAAAAGCATGGTGATGTTGGAGCGGCCGACCAGCAGCCGACGAGCAAGGTCGTGCTGCGACATGCCGGGATGACGGTAGAGGTTCATCAGCACGTCGAGCTGCGCCGGCTTCAGGTCGAGCGGCGCAAGCTTCACCGCCAGGGTGCGTTCCACCACATGGCAGGCGCGCGCCACCGCGACCCAGTTGCGAAAACGCGGGTTGTCCCAGGGCAGGTCTTGCTTAATGTTCATGTTTGAACTATTATGTTCATGCTTGAACCAATGAATGGATCGCCACTATGGCATCATTTGGACTGAAGGTCATCCGCGGCACGTTCGGCGTGGCCGAGCATGTGGCACCGCGACTCACCGGGCGTGCTGCATTCGAGCTGTTCTGCCGCACGCCGCACGAGAAGAGCTTGAGCAAAGGCGAGCGCCGCGCAATTGATCGCGCCGCCGATTTCATGACCCAGGCACGCCATCACCGGCTAAAGACCAGAACCGGCTGCGTCATGGTGCATGAATTCCGGCCCGAGCCGGGCAGGGCGACTGCCGGCACCGTGCTCGTCATCCATGGTTGGCGTTCGCGCACCGAATACATGCGCACGCTGATCGAAGCCTATCGCGATGCCGGCTACAAGGTGGTCTCGCTCGATCTGCCGGGCCACGGCCAGTCGCAGGGCCGCCGGCTTACCCTGGTCAGTGCGGTCGATGCGGCACGGGTTGCCGGCGAATGGTTCGGGCCGTTCGCGGCCATTGTCGGCCATTCCTTTGGTGGTGCCGTTGCCGCCAACGCCGTCGCCGGTTCGATCAGGAACATCCCGCGATTGGCGGCCGGGCGGCTGGTGCTTATCGCCGCGCCGAGCTCGCTGCCGGCGATCTTCGCTGATTTCAGCCGCATGCTGAATGTCGGCTCGCGCTCGCAGGCCGCCATGGCCGACCGGGTCGAGCGCATCGCCGGCCGGCCGTTGCACGAGTTCACCGGTGACCGCCAGCTCGCAAGCACGCCGCTGCCGACGCTGGTGATCCACGCGCCGGACGACCGCGAAGTGTCCGCCGAGCATGCAAGGCTCTACACGCGCGCCGGAGACCACGTGCGGCTTTACTGGGCCGACGGGCTCGGCCACCGCCGCATTCTCGCCGATAGGGGTGTGGTGGAGCGTGCCGTTGGCTTCGTTGCCGGCAGGCTGGAGCCGTCTCTGCAGTGACCTGAATATCGTTCTTGTCAGCCGGGTTCGACCGTCACGCTGCCCCGGTGCTGGCCATCGCTATCCAAGCTGCCATTGCCCCGGCCACCGTCGCCAGAAGAGCCGAGCGCGACGCGCCGTCGCGCGCCTGGATCGACATGCCGTGCTGCACGGTCGCGTAGAAGGTCGCGGCCGTACCGCAGTCGAAATCGGCCGGCAACTCCCCCTCGGCCACGCCACGCTCGAGCCGTCTCAGCAAGGCTTCGCGGTTTTCGGCGCGGCGACGGCGCAGATCATCGCAGATGGCGCCGCGGCTTGAATCCTGGTGCAAAGCGCCGAGCGCGATAAGGCAGCCTTGCGGGCGACCGGTCTGTGAATAGGCCCTGGCCGTCTGCCGCAGGAACCGCTCGACCGCCTGGCGCGCGGTCGGCGCCTTTTCCAGCGCGGACCAGATCTCGGTTCCCTCGACCCGCGTGTAAAGCTCGGTTGCCTCGAGAAACAGCGCTTCCTTGCTGCCGAAGGCGGCATAGAGGCTGGGTGAGTTGATGCCCATTGCAGCGGTCAGGTCGCTTATCGACGCGCCCTCATAACCCTTGGCCCAAAACACTTCCATTGCGCGTCGCAAGGCGGCGGCTCGATCGAAGGTGCGGGGGCGGCCTCGTTCCGGCATGGCATCCTTTCTGTATTGATCGATACATAATTCGGTTGACGTGGTTCAGCAAGGCTGGCAGATATTTATGTATCAATCGCTACAAAATGGAGAAGCAGATGTCATCCAGAACCTTGAACGGCAAGGCCGCCCTCGTCACCGGCGGCAGCCGCGGCATTGGTGCGGCGATCGCAAGAAGGCTGGCGGCCGACGGCGCAGGCGTGGTGATCACCTATGTGAATGGCGAGGAAGGGGCGCGTGCGGTGGTCAGGGAAATCGAGGCGGGCGGCGGCCGGGCCTTTGCCATCAAGGCCGACAATCGCGATGCTGGGGCGATCGAGGCGGCGGTCGATGAGGCAGCAACAGCCTTCGGACGGCTCGACATCCTGGTCAACAGCGCCGGCATCTGGCGCGCTGCGCCGATCGATGCCCTGTCGCTTGCCGATTTCGACGAGACGATGGAGGTCAACCTCAGAGCCCCGTTCGTCGCCGCCAAGGCGGCAGCAGCGCATATGGGCGAGGGTGGCCGGATCATCTCGATCGGCAGCAATCTGGCCGAGCGTGCCACGGACGCCGGCCTGAGCGCCTACTCGGCCAGCAAGGCTGCCTTGGTTGGCCTGACCAAGGCCTTTGCACGCGATCTCGGTCTGCGCGGAATCACCGCCAATGTCGTCCATCCGGGGTCGACCGATACCGACATGAATCCGGCAGCCGGCCCGCACGCCGAGCATCAGCGCCAGAAGATGGCGATGCCTCGCTTCGGCACGGCCGACGAGATCGCCGGCATGGTCGCCTGGCTTGCCGGTCCCGAAGGGCGCTTCGTGACAGGCACGGCATTGACCATCGACGGCGGCGCCAACGCTTGAGGCTTGGCTCACGGGCGCTATCATTAACGGGGGCGATGACGGATTGACTCGACCCGTCACGATCTTGTGAAACCGTTCTGCAACAGACGTTCCGAAATTTATGAAAGCTTAACGAAATCAGTATGAATCAGTGTAGTCACGCCTTACATCCGCCATGCGGTGGGCGAGACCGTGAAAGCGGTGCGGAACGGGATCCGGTTCAACCGGAGCGGGTGATCCATGAAACTCCTTGGAAACAAAGCAACCGTGCTGCCGTTTGCGGTGGCCGCGGCAATGCTGGCCTTCGGGGCGCCGAAGGCTGAAGCGCAAGGGTTCTTCGACATGCTTTTCGGCGGCGGCGTCAAACACGCACCGCCGAAAAGTGACTTTCCGCCGCCACCGTCAAAATACAAGCCGAAGCCCAGGGCGCCGGCCGCTTCCGGTGGTGGTGCGCAAATCAGCAGCCCGTCCTATTATACCTACAAGAGCGATCCGCTGGTGCGCGTCGATTTTTCGGCACTGTCGGCAGCGCCTGAACCAGCAACGCCTCAGGACGCTGCTTTCGAGCCGGCGGCCACCGGGGCTGCATTCCGCGAAGCCATTGCCGGCCTCGACGGCTATGACCTCTACGCCGAGAAGGACATCGCCAAGGCGCTGATCGCCTATTACTCGGCCAATCCGGATTTCATCTGGGTGACGGGAACCAGTCCCAGCAGCCGTGCCCAGGATGCCGTGCGGGTGCTGGGCGAGGCCGCGAGCTACGGCCTGACGCCCGCCGACTACACCGTGGAAGTTCCGGCAGCAGGCACATCGGCGGGCAATGTCGATGAACGCCTGAAAGAGCTGGTCCGCTTCGAGATGGCGCTGTCGGCGCGTGTCCTGCGCTACGCCCGTGACGCACAAAGCGGCCGCGTCGATCCCAACCGCATGACCGGCTACTACGATTTTCCGCCGAAGCCGCTCGACATGGAAGGGGTGCTGAAGACGCTGGCCCATACCCAGCAAGTGCGCACTTATCTCGAGTCGCGGCATCCACAGAATTCCGAGTATCAGGCGCTGCGCGTCGAACTGGAAGCGCTCCAGGCCAGCGCCGAAGACGAAATCAACATCGATCCCAACCTGCTGTTGAAGCCGGGGCAGACCAGCCCCGAGCTGCCGAAGCTTTTGACAAAGATCGCGCGCAATCTCGATGACGAGATGGGCGGCGCCTATGGCGAGGTCCTGGCGAGGCTCGCTACCAGCGAGGTCTACGATCCGGAGCTGGTGCCGGTGATCAGGGCGGTGCAAAAACGGGCCGGCATGAAAGGCGACGGCGTCATCGGCCCGCGTACCGTTGCATCGTTGGCCGGAACGTCCAAGGCCGACAAAATTCAGAAGGTTCGGGTTGCGCTCGAAGAGTTGCGCTGGTTGCCTTCCGACCTTGGCAGCCCGCGCGTCTTCATCAACCAGCCGGCTTTCACCGCGAGCTATATCGATGATGGCGAGGAGAAGCTGAAGACCCGCGCCGTGGTTGGCAGGCCCACCAACCAGACTGCTTTCTTCTATGACCAGATAGAGCAGGTCGACTTCCATCCCTATTGGGGCGTGCCGCAGTCGATCCTGGTCAACGAGATGCTGCCGCGGCTGCGCCGGGATCCTGGCTATCTCGACCGCGCCGGCTACGAGGTGGTCAATGCCCGCGGCAAGCGCATTCCCTCGTCCTCGGTCAATTGGGGCGCCTACGGCGCAAAGATACCCTACGGCGTGCGCCAGCTGCCCAGCGAGGCCAATGCGCTGGGCGAGCTGAAGATACTGTTCCCCAACAAGCATGCAATCTACATGCACGATACGCCGCAGAAGTCGTTTTTCCAGCGCGACATGCGTGCGCTCAGCCATGGCTGCGTTCGCTTGCAGGATCCGCGCGGCATGGCCGCTGCCGTGCTCGGCACCTCGGTCGACTACATCGAGGACAAACTGAAACACGGACATTCGACCGAGGACGTAACACGCAAGATCCCGGTCTATGTCGCCTATTTCACCGCGTGGCCGGACCTGTCCGGCAAGGTCGAATACTTCAACGACGTCTACGGCCGCGATACAAGGCTGCAGCAGGCGCTCGACAGCACTGAAGCGGTGCGTTCGCCGGCAAGCTGACGAATGCGGTTCTAGCGCTGAAACAGCGGACGCCGGAAACCGGCATCGCGTCCGGCGATGAGCCAATAGACCAGGCCCGCGACAATGCCTGCGGCGGCAATGATGCCGATATCGGCCCAGCGCTCCGGGTTCGTGTCATCCGGTACACTGGGCCAGATCAAGGCGAAGCCGCCAACAGCGGCCGCCGCGCCGAAGACCATATGCAGCCAAAAACTGCGCAGCGAGAAAAACTCGGCAATCAGTGCGAAGATCAGCGTCTGCAGGCCGGTCAGCACGATCGTCAGAAAATAGATGAACATGCCGAGCGGCGGCAACAGCAGCACCGCAATGGGGGTGACACCCATGACGTCGAAATAATTCGGCGCATTTGGCAGCGAACTCAGCCCGCCATAGATCGCTGCCACCGCGATCAGCCCAACCAGTACCGCTATGAAATAGCCCGCGAGCATCATCAGAAAGCGTTTCAATACGTGCTTTACCGTCGCCATGCCCACCCCCGCGCGCAATGATACCACCCAGTCAGCCATCAAAGTCATATCTACGCAAGCGTGTGCCGAAGGCCGGGGGCCTTCGAGGCGCGCCATTTTTTAGAATCTGTTGGCGGCCAGCTTCATTTCGGCGCGGCTGTCACCGGATCATAGGTGATTTCAACTTTGGCCTTGTCGCTCGTGTAATAAATGACGGTGTAGCCATCGCTGTCCCAATCGATTTCCTTGATGTAGCGGAAGTCGTCGCGCTGCTCGACCTTGGCGATGATTTCCGACAGCTTCTTGGCATTCTGCGGCGGCACCGGATTTTCGTCCGCGGCAAAGGCCGATCCGCCGACAAGCAGCACGGCGGCCGCCAAAACAAGTCTGGACATGGCTTTCCCTCACATCTCGATCAGCAGAAACTCACGTCCATGGAGGTTTGTTCCGGGATCGCGGAGGGTTGCGCTACAAGGAGGCGCCGGCCGTGCCTGATTTATGGCTGCCGAAAGAACACGGCGACTGCTTAAAATCATGATGCGTCGCCTCAACATCGCGGCCGTAATAGTGCCGGTGGTCATTCGGGGGTCTACATGCAAATGCGTCATGCCATCTGGCGCCAAGGCGCAGCAGTTAAAGGCCGAGTTAGAGCTAGGGCGCCACCAGTGCGGACCACTGGAGTACGCCGGCTTCAGCAGAGGGTATGCCGCTACGCTACCAGCGCATGGTGTCGAGTTGAGCCAGACACAAAAAGGGCGCGCCTTCTCCAAGCAGAAGAAACTACGACGAGCGTTGCTGGCCCACAAGTCCCGTGCCGATTACTTCCAGCCCGGCCGAGCCTAACGCCACCACCGCGTTTGTGGTATGCCGTGCTTAGGGGGAGGCGCCAATGAACGTCAGGCGAGGGCTTTTCAGGCTGTGGATGGTGCTGTCGGCTATTTGGGCGATCGTGGTCGGCCTCATGTTCTTTGACGAGATCCGGTCGCCCTACCTTCAGGAAAACAATTATTTATACGTCGAGGGCGCCGAGGAGATTGTTAAAATCCCAGACTTCAATAGCCGGTATGAAATGCGGAAAACGATGACGGAGGTCACCTTTCCACACAACGTGAGTTTGTTCACTGGGTTGACCACCCCCGACGAAAAGATGCAGGCGAGGGTTCCCCGATTTCTGATCGAGTACGTCGAGCCACGGCAGGCGGAAATCGACGCAAAGCGGCGGGACAAGGTGGAAATGGCGCTCATGGTGGCTCTCATACCAATCGCCGTGATCTTCGCTCTAGGCGGCGCCTTGTTGTGGGCGCTTTCAGGCTTCGCACGCCCTAAACAGCCGCCACTCGCACCGTAACACCGTCCGCAGCGCCATATCCCTTGCGGCACGTCAGGTCGACCACCTGACTATCATCCAGCCACACACCGGCAGCCGTCATCGCATCGAGGACCGACTTCGCTAGGTTGTCGACATCGCCGCGGGGCCAGCCGCTCGACAGGCGCTCCTCACGTTGCTTTTTGGTATCGCTCTTGGGTGGCAGTTCCACACATTCAATCGTAACGCTCAGGCGCCCCACGAATTGTCCGGAGACTTGCTTCCTAAGGTCAGCTTCAGCCTGCTTCTTCCAGGCGGTGTATGTCTTGGGATAATGCACGCCCCAGCGTGTAATCCTCGGCCGGGGACACGGAGGCGTCTTGTAGGGCAGAACAAATTCCAGGAATTGGGCTTACGTTTATTTCGGGGGATAGTGACACAATCTTCAACTGCCAGCCCTGTCTTCTGCTAACAAAATAGGCATGCCTGCGGGGGCGCAATGCCGAAACGACAGACTAAAGACAAACCCTATCGGATTCTGAGCTTGGATGGCGGGGGCGCCAAGGGCTTCTACACTCTCGGGGTACTCGCAGAAATCGAGGGGCTTATTGGCTGCCGCCTTCACGAGCGTTTCGACCTTGTATTTGGTACCAGCACCGGCGCCATCATCGCTGCGATGATTGCCCTTGGCATGTCAGTCGATGAGATTCACACAAACTACAAGAAGTACGTCCCCGAAATAATGCGCCTGAAAAACGCGCAAGATAAGTCTGCCAAGCTGGCGGAATTAGCCAAGCAGATTTTTGGTGATCAGAAGTTTGATGAAGTCCGAACCGCCGTGGGGATCGTCACTACAAAATGGGTTATCGAACGCCCCATGATATTCAAGGGCAGCATCGCCCAGGCGCACGGTCGCAGGGGAACGTTTCTACCCGGCTTCGGAGTAACCATAGGGGATGCCGTCCAGGCATCCTGCTCGGCATTTCCTTTCTTCGACCCAAAGACAGTGACGACTGGCGCCGGCGACGACGTGAAGTTGGTGGATGGCGGCTATTGCGCGAATAACCCTACGCTTTACGCCATCGCGGATGCTACCAGAGCTTTAAACGTTCCGCATGACCGGCTGCGAGTTGTTAGTGTTGGCGTCGGGGTCTATCCCGAGCCGAAAATCACGGTTTGGAATAAGATGTATTGGGCAAAAAAGTATTTGCTGAGTGTCCAGCTCCTTCAGAAGACCCTTGAGATCAATACGCAATCGATGGATCAGCTCCGGGTTATTCTCTTCAAGGATGTCCCAACGGTGCGAATAAGCGACACGTTCGAGCAGCCGGAAATGGCAACCGACTTATTCGAGCACAATTTGGACAAGCTCAACATTCTCAGACAGCGCGGTCGAGAGTCGTTCGCGAAGAATGAAGCCACCCTTAGAGAGTTTCTCGTTTAGCAAGAGGCCGTAATGGCAATTCCGGAAGCACAACTCAGCACCTGGACCGCGCAAGGATCAGTCCAGCAGTCCGCGGCCACTTATCAGACCATACGCACAGCCCTGAATGATTCACAGTCTCCGTACTATCCAAAGAATTTCGAAATCTTTCTGCAAGGCTCATACGGCAACGATACCAACATCTACGCCGACAGCGATGTCGACGTGGTTATCCGGCTTGATTCCGTCTATTACTCGGACACCAGCCACTTGTCGGCCGATGACAAGACTAACTACGACCGAAATTTCACAAAAGCTGACTATTCGCTGGCCAAATTCAAGGAAGAGGTCGGAGCATGGCTGCTTAGCAAGGTTGGCAAAAGCGTAAAGCCTGGCAACAAAGCCATTTTCGTGCCGGGCAGCGGAAATAGGCGCGACGCCGATGTGCTCCCGTGCGCTCTCCATCGCGCTTACTACACCTATCCCGCCAGCGGCGCCCCCGCCATGTGGGAAGGTGTTGTCTTTTGGACAGGAGAGGGAACCAAGATCGTCAATTACCCAAAGCAGCATTCCGAAAATTGCACAAAGAAGCATCAAGCGACCGGCAATCGATTGAAGCCTGCGGTGCGCATGTTCAAAAACATGCGCAACAAGATGATTGAGGAGGGATTTCTCCAGAAGGGAGTGGCGCCGTCATATTATTTAGAAGGCCTGCTTACAAACGCCCCTGATTATTGCTTTTCAGGAAGCCTCCAGGAAACGTTCAACCAGTGCATGAATTCCCTTAGGCAGGCAGAGCGCGACAAATTGATGTGTGCTAACGGAATTCACTTTCTTGTTCGCGATGGCCAACAAGTTTGCTGGTCAGTGGCAAATTTCACCGCGTTCATGGCGGCCGTACAAAAATTTTGGGATGATGGCGGAAAGCGCAAGGGCCTTTGGCTGTAATCAGACACGCTTCTTCCGCCACTTCTCCCAGCCGCTGCCTTTGCCGCGATCGAGCGCATAGTACGTTTCGCCGCCAAACTCCCGCGCCATCGTCTCCGCCTGCTCAGGCTCCTTGAAGCGGAAAATCAGATACTCCGATACTCCTGCGGGTAGAACCGGCCAACGAACACGCGGCGCTCGGCGGTTCCCATCTCCGCCGCTCGGCCATGGGCGGGCTGGTAAGCCTTTTCGCAACACCGCTCCCACGGGATGACGGCGTGATACGGCCAAAAGCGGTCTAGGTAGGAATCCGTGTGGATTCCCTTGTGGCGGGCGGGCATGGTGACCTCTCGCAGGGTGTAGGAATATATTCCGCACCACCGGGCGAGAGTCAAGGGCGGGCTATTTCGGCGGGTCGACTTGGTGGAGAGCAAACCACCGCCAGCGGCGTCCCCAGACCGGATCGTCCTTTACGCCTTGGCCGATGTTATCCAAGCCCCGCACCATCACGTACAGACCGGCCGCGTATTGGGCGCATGTAGATACGAGGGGAAACGACCAGCCGGGCGGCGCACCGGGCGCCGAGCCTATCCAGTTGTAGGAGGTGACGACAACCACCACGACGGCAAAGGCCACTTCAAGCAGCCCGTACATCCAGCGGCGGTGTTCGCGCAGCCAATAGGCCTTGATGCAGAGCAGGATGAAGGTGGCAATGACCCCGAGCAGCGCGACCGCCACATCCACGAAGATGAGGGCGGTTGGAACTTTTTCAAGGCCGATGCGCGTCAGGATGGAGGCCCCCACCCCGGCAACCAGCACCAGCACAACCGGCACGGCAATGACCGCCTTGCGCAGCCGTTTTTGACCGCGCGTCAGAACTTCCCATTTTTCATATTGCATTCGACCGTCCCCCCCCGCTGCCGTATCCCATACCTCACAATTTGGGGATTCGGATACGGCCTAGAGAGCCAGCCACCGTTCGAGCAGCTTCTTCCGCGCCAGCACGTTGCTCCCAATCGCCAGCTTCACGTCACGGATGAAAGAAGCGAGGGACGGCAGCTTGCCTTCGCCGCGGATAGCCCACTTGTAGGCCTTGCGGATGGCGTACAGCGGGTATTCCTCCAATTCATCAGCCCAGACCTCCACCATGCCGTTTATCTTCCCCTGGTCACCGGTGTAGAGGTTGAAGGCGGCGAACATTTTCAGGATTTGCCCCTCCAGCTCGGGACCACGCTCCCTTGCCGGAATGAGAACCTCAGAAAGGGATCTCACCGTTTGGGAGACGGTCGCGACGAGTTCGGGTGTTTTCTCCGGCGCCTTCGGCGGTCGCCCCCCCGTTGACGCCACCGTCAGAGCGTACGATTCCATATCGTGCAGCCACGCTTGAAGCGAAGGCGGCAGCAAGTCCGCTACAAGCCTTTCCGCCAGCTCGGTAGCCTCGATTGCCGAGGTGGGAGACGCGACGGCAATGGCTCCGCCAGGTTGCGGCCCAGTCGGACTTGACGGCCTCCGGCCTTGGCATTGCCGCTAGTCCAGTAATCAGAGAAGTCGTCCCATTCGAAGCTGATGCGGTCGGTATCCCAGCCGAAGGTGGTGTGAGCCCACTCTCCCCATTCTGCCGGCGGGATGCCTCCGCTTGCTTCAAGATGTTGGAGAAGGGTTGCTGCAGGGGTTGCACGGGAAGGGGCTTTCGGAGGCGCAGATGTGGACTTCCAGCTGGAACGCCGAGAGCCTTACACTATCCCCAGAGGCCAGGGGCAGAGAAATTGCGGCACATTCCATGGCTTTAGGTGGACACAGATTGCCGTAGGCCGAACCAACGCTTGGGCTGATGTTGAACTCTCTGACGATTATCGTGTCACGAGCAGGATAGACGGCTCTGTCGTCCAGGAAGGTCACAAACTACCCAATCCCCCGGCAATTAATGCAGCGTCGATGGCCTGACATGGAGCAGATGTCTTTCCTTTCAGCCCTACAGCCGAAACGAGTGGAAGCTGCGCCGCTGACTAAACTGGAGATTTTGGCCGCCGGGCTGAAATCACAGGATTTGCCTCAACCCGACCGGGTGGATTGGCTACGCGAGCAAGTGAGGATGCATGACCTACGAAACGAAAGATACGGAGATGCTAACGAAAAACACGCCTAATCCGATGAACGTTGCGGAACGGGACCGTCCCAGCTACGTCACCGACGCCCTTCAGGGGATTGTAATAACGGCCACGCAGGCAAGCTTGGAGGCCGTTGGGTTTCCGGTCGATTGGAAGCAGATAGCAGAGAGCCTGGCGCGAGACTGCGGTACGCTCGTTGACCATATGCACGAGTTAGAAGGCAATCCACGCTCCGTAGCACCGGCAGACAAGATGCTGGTGGATGCACTGTAAAGCATTATCGACTACGACCAAACTCGAACAGGCGCAGAGAACCACGACGTTATCAGTCTGTTCCGGAGGACAGCCGCTAAAGCGCTTGCCGAACACCGCGATGCGCAAGCAGCAGCAACCGGCCAAATCACCACGGGATAAAGACCCTTTAGACCCGCGTGAGGGTTGCACGAAATCACGGCGATGAGCAGGGTGGAGAGGCTGAAGGGGGATTTGCGGACATTCCTTGGCCGGAACCGCAAACCTCCCCAACAGCTGGCTCCCCGGAGGGGTGGGGCTGGTGAAAGCCAGCCCCATTTCCGCGGTAAAGCTACCGTGGGGAAAATTGGCCCTCTGTGCAAGAGCCTACGTTTTAAATCACAGCTTTCCTGTAATCGACCCCTTCTGTGGAGCAGGGGGCTTTTTTCGTAGGGATACATTTATCAGCGCCCGTGCTTCGCACCCCCATTCCCGCCCACCCAATAGGGCGCAGTGGAGAACCTGGGAGCGTCGAGCTAATCCGGCCAAGATTCTGCACTAGGCCGAGGTTGAGAAAAAATCAGTCCGCAGACAGCCGTGTCCGGCGAGAGTTTGAGGCGGGTATCTAGGCCGCCTACGATCTCCCCCACCGTTATCCGCACTTCCGCTCCGATATTCGCCGCCTTGCACACAATTTCAATTGCCCGGGTCTCGCTGGAGGAACACACGAACCAACGGCGCGGAACTACTATGCCCCGAGATTTCTGAGTGATCGATCGCGGCAAAGTCTCTGTAGTCATCCATGACGGGCACGTTATCTCGCGAGCGCCAAGCCCGCCATAAAAACCAACGCGCCAGTTACGCGCCAGTGCCGTTTTTCGTGGGTTTCTGTGAGGGCCAATTCATCTAACCTTTTTAGTGGGTTAGATGGTGGGCGATGCAGGGATTGAACCTGCGACCCCACCCGTGTGAAGGGTGTGCTCTCCCGCTGAGCTAATCGCCCGCTCGTTGCCCGAAGGCCAAGCGCGCCGCGATATAAGGGAGGCCGGCCTGCTAAGTCAACCACTTGTCGGTCGGCATCTGGCGGTCCGCCCGATGGGCAGCTTTCAGCCTTCTGCCGCGGCCATCAGCCCTTGTACCAGATCGAGCGTCAGCGAATCGAAATGCGAGATCACCGCCGACGGTTCGAACTCTCGCACATGACGGTCGGTGTAGCCGAAATCGACTGCCACCACCGGAATCCCGGCGGCTTTCGCCGTGTCGATGTCGGTCTGCGAATCACCGACCATCAGTGCACGGTGCGGGTCGCCGCCGGCGCGCGCGATGGTCTGCGTGAGATGGCGCGGGTCGGGCTTGCGGAACGGAAAACTATCCTGACCGCAGATCGCCGCGAAATGCCTGGTCATACCGAGCGCCTCGATCAGCGCCACCGAATTGGCCTCGTATTTATTGGTGCAGATGGCCAGCAGGTAACCGGCTGCCTCGAACCGTGCGATCGCCTCGGGGACGCCGGGGTAGGGGCGCGATTTGCCGGGGATGTTAACGGTGTAATGGTCCAGAAACAGCTTGAGCAGGCGGTCGTGCTCCTCCACTGCCAGCGACCTATGCTGCGCTGCGTGAGCGCGCTCGATCATCACCCGGCCGCCATGGCCGACGAAGCGCTTGAAGCCGGCTTCGTCGACGGCCGCGAGCTGGCTGGCGGCAAGGCTGTGGTTGAGACTGTCGAGCAGGTCCGGCGCCGTGTCGATCAGCGTCCCGTCGAGGTCGAACACGATGATCGGTCGGGTCATGGCCTGTCCTGTGACAATTTGATTGCCGGCAGGCGATAAACGCTGCGGCCCGTTCAGGCAAGCCGGCTTATCCACCGCGGGCAAGGTCCTTTGACCAGCCCGGCAAAAATGCTACGAGCGCCGAAACAAATCTCGGGACCCGGCATGGATGCGAGGCAATTGAAGGTTGAGGCCGCGCGGGCAGCGCTTGCCCATGTCACGGATGGCATGCGGCTCGGCATCGGCACCGGCACGACGGCGGACGAGTTCGTGCGGCTGCTCGCCGACAAGGTCGCCATCGGCCTGACTGTCATCGGCGTGCCGACCTCGGAGCGCACCGCCGTCCTTTGCACCGAGCTTGGTGTGCCGCTGTCCACCCTCGAGGAAACCCCCGAGCTCGACCTCACCATCGACGGCGCCGACGAGATCGATCCGGCGCTGACGTTGGTCAAGGGCGGGGGCGGCGCGCTGCTGCGCGAAAAGATCGTCGCGGCGGCCTCCGCCCGCATGATCGTCATCGCCGACAGCTCCAAGATGGTCGAGATGATCGGCCGTTTTCCGCTGCCCATCGAAGTCAACCGGTTTGGCCTGCGCGCCACCGAAATTGCGGTCGGCGCGGCGGCTGCAAACCTTGGCCTTTCCGGCCCTGTTACATTGAGGATGACGGGGAGCCAGCCATTTGTTACAGACGGCGGCCATTTTATCCTCGATGCATCTTTTGGCCGCATTCCGGATACAAGAGCGCTTTCGAATGCTCTCCACGCCATTCCGGGCGTGGTCGAGCATGGTCTTTTCATCGGGCTGGCATCAACGGCCATCATAGCCGGCGGCGACGGCATCCAAACCGTCCATGCCGCCCGAAAATCAGGGAGTTTTACCGATCATGACGTTGCATAACCGGGTTGGCCGCTTTTTTGCCATTCTGGCGGCCTCGGCCGTTTTCGCGTTTTCGTCGCCTGCGTCTTCGCAGGACGTCACCGATGCGCATTTGAAGGCGGCGCGCGCCGCCGTCGCGGCGATCCATGCGACGGATACGTTCGACAGCATCCTGCCGCAAGCGGCCGCGGCACTGGAGCAGCAGCTGATCCAGAAGAACCCGGACATGCAGGAACTGATCGCCAAGACGATCAACGAGAAGGCGATGGCCTTGGCATCGCGCCGCGCCGACCTGGAAAAGGAAGCGGCGCTCGCCTATGCAAAGGTGTTCTCGGAAAAGGAACTCAATGAAATCGCCGCCTTCTACAATTCCGATTCCGGCAAGAAGCTGCTCGACAACGGCCCGATCGTGACGCGCGAACTGGTGAAGGCTGCCGAGATCTGGCAGAACGGCCTGGCTCGCGATCTCGCCCAGCAGGTCGGCGAGACCCTGGGTGCAGCGGCGAATGCCAAGGCGCCGGCTGCACCTGCCGACGGTACCGCTCCGGCCGATGGCGCAGCTCCCGCGGACGCTACACCGAATTGATTGCGGACTTCCGAGCCGCCTGACCGCCACTGGACCAAAAGCCCGGCAAGTCCGGGCTTTTCTTTTGATAGTCGGCAGCCTACCTGTCTCGGGGTTTGAGGGGCAAGGAGTTCAGCCATGGCCGGTTACGACTACGATCTTTTCGTCATCGGCGGCGGCTCCGGCGGGGTGAGGGCGGCGCGCGTCGCGGCCGCACTCGGCAAGCGTGTCGGCATTGCCGAGGAATACCGCTATGGCGGCACATGCGTGATCCGTGGCTGCGTGCCGAAGAAGCTCTATGTCTACGCCTCGCAATTCCCCGAGCATTTCGCCGACGCCGCCGGTTATGGCTGGACGGTGCCTGAGGCGCGTTTCGACTGGCAGACGCTGGTCGCCAACAAGGACCGCGAAATCAGCCGGCTGGAGGCCATCTACAAGAAGAACGTGCAGGGCGCCGGCGGCGAGGTCTTTCATTCGCGCGCCACCCTGGTCGATCGGCATGTGGTGCATCTTCTCGGTGAGGATCGCACCGTTACCGCCGACCAGATCCTGATCGCTACCGGCGGGCGACCGGCGCCGCATCCGGCATTGCCCGGCCATGAGCACTGCATCTTTTCCAACGAGGCCTTCGACCTCAAGGAACTGCCGAAGGCAATCATGATCGAGGGCGGCGGCTATATCGCCGTCGAATTCGCCAACATCTTTCACGGCCTCGGCGTCGACACGACGCTGGTCTACCGCGGCAAGGAGATCCTCAGCCGTTTCGACATGGACCTCAGACGCATGCTGCACGACACGATGGAAAAGAAAGGGATAAAAATCCTCTGCCACGCCGTGTCCGAGTGGGTCAGGAAGCGGCCTGACGGCCGGCTCGACGCGCTTGTCACCGGCGGCACGGTGCTGACGGGCGACCAGGTCATGCTCGCCATCGGCCGCATTCCCAATACCGAGAACATGGGCCTGGAAGGCGTCGGCATCGAGATGACCAAAACCGGGGCAATCCACGTCGACGAATACTCCCGCACGAACATCGACAACATCTGGGCAATCGGTGACGTCACCCATCGCGTGCAATTGACGCCGGTGGCAATCCACGAGGCGATGTGCTTCGTCGAGACCGCCTTCAAGGACAAGCCGACGGCGCCCGACCATGACACGATCGCTACCGCAGTCTTTTCGCAGCCCGAGATCGGTACGGTCGGCCTGTCGGAGGATGAGGCGGCAAAGCGCTTTTCGAATGTTGAAATCTACCGCGCCACCTTCCGGCCGATGCGGCACACACTTTCCGGCCGCGACGAAAAGATGCTGATGAAGCTGGTCGTCGATGGCGCCTCGAAAAGGGTCCTCGGCGCCCACATTCTCGGGCCGGATGCCGGCGAAATGGCGCAGCTTCTCGGCATACCGCTGAAGGCCGGCCTGACCAAGGATGATTTCGATCGCACCATGGCGGTGCATCCGACCGCCGCGGAAGAACTCGTCACCATGTACAAGCCGACTTACCGGGTGAGAGATGGTGAGCGCGTCTGACGCGACGACAACCCATCGCGGCAACGAAATTGCCGCGATGGCAGTGCGTGCGTTTTCTTACAGCAACGTTCCGCGCAGGATCACCAGCGCCACAGAAAAATAGATCACCAGCCCGGTGACGTCGACCAGCGTGGCGACGAACGGGGCCGATGCGCTGGCCGGGTCGAAGCCCATGCGCTTCAGGGCGAACGGCAGCATCGATCCAGACAACGAGCCGAAGGTGACGATGCCAACCAGCGTGGCGCCGATGGTCATTGCGATCAGCGGCCAGTGCGGGCCGTAGTCGTAGAAGCCGAGATACTGCCAGAGCGCGATGCGGCAGACGCCGACCACGCCAAGAATCGAGCCAAGCACCAGGCCGGTGGGCAGCTCGCGCAATGCCACCCGCCACCAGTCGCCAAGGCCGATCTCGCGCAGCGCCAGCGCCCGGATGACGAGCGAGGTCGCCTGCGAGCCGGAATTGCCGCCGGAGCTCATGATCAATGGAATAAATAACGTCAGCACGATCGCCTTTTCCAGCTCGCCCTCGTAGCTCTGCATCGCGTTTGCGGTCAGCATCTCGCTGATAAACAGCGCGCACAGCCAGCCGGCGCGTTTCTGGATCATCGCCAGAAAGCCCATCTTCATATAGGGCTCGTCGAGAGCCTCCATGCCGCCGAAACGATGCACATCCTCCGTCGTTTCGTCGATCATCGTGTCGATAATATCGTCGATGGTAACGATGCCGAGCAGTTTGCCGTTGTCCACGACCGGAACGGCGAGCAGATCATATTTCGAGATCAACTGAGCAACCTTTTCACTATCGGTCAGCGGTGAAACGGTGATAGGCGCACGATCCGGCGCGATTGCCATGATCAGCTCGTCGGGCCCGCCAGCGATAAGTCGACGCAGGCTGGTCGAGCGCAACAGGACATGCGTTTGCGGATCGACGATGTAGATCGCGTAGACGGTTTCGCGCGTCCGCTCCACCTTGCGGATATAATCCAGCGTGCGGGCCACGCTCCAGTCCGGCGGCACGCTGACATATTCGGTCGTCATGAGCGAGGCGGCGCTGCCTTCGGGATAGCCGAGAATGGCAAGCAGCGTCGCGCGCAGCGGTGGCGCCAGGCCACCAAGCAGTTCGGAACGAGCCGGCTCGTTCAGATCGCGCAGTATGTCGGCGGCGCGGTCGACCGACATGGCGGCAAGCAGTCTGCCTGCCTTGATGCGGGGCAGCGCCTCGACCAGTTCGGATGCGCCGTCGAGTTCAGGCTGGTCGAAGATCTCGACCAGCCGCTCGAACGGCACTTCGCAAAGCAGCTCCGATGCCGTCTCGCGGGGCTCCTGGTTCAAGGCCTCGACGATGTCGGCGACGTGTTCGTTGGCAAGTACGCGAGCGATGGCGATGGCATCGCCGCCCGCGACAGGGGAAAACTCGTTCATGGCTCACTCCTTGCCGTCCGGCAGGACGTGAGCCTGTCAGGCCACGTCAAGCGGACGGCGGTTGCGTTCGACTGTGACTGTCGCCAGGCATGGCGCGGTGACCTTTCTGCTCGCGGGTTCGAGTTGAGATTCTGCAAGCCGGCGCAACATAGGAGCGCGCCTTGCCGAGTCAATCGCGAGAGCGGGTTAAAACGGCGGCAAACCGGCGGATCGCGAGACTGTGATCGGGCGACGTGGCAGGCTGGCTGGACGCTGGCAATGGTGCCCGCGGCTATCTCTGCTTCAGCCGGCGGGGAAAGCGCAGCCATTTGTCCTCGGCCGGCCGTGTCGGCTGCGTGAGGATGGTGGTGAGCTCGACCGGCAAGCTCGGAACCAGCGGCTTCTTGGTAGCGACGCCGTCGGCGATCGCAACCACGCTGTGGTAGAATTCGGTGCCCGCGAGCGATCTCGGCGGCGTCGCCTCATGCATGATCGAGATCACCGTTGCATCAGGGCAATTGTCCTTGATCGCCTGATGGAAGGCGATCCGTCCTTCGGGATCGAGCGCGCCGGTGGCTTCATCGAGGAACAGCAATCCCGGCTGCTGCAGCACGATGCGGGCGACAACCAGCTTCTGCTTCTGCCCACCCGAGAGAACCTGATCCCAGATCTTTCCTTCACGGCTCTCATCAGCCAGATGCTCGATGAAGTCGCCGAGACCGGCCTTGTGCAGGGCGGATGCGACCTGCACGTCGGCGTAATCATGCTCGGAACCGGGCAGGCAGACCAGTTGCTTCAGCGAAACCTGCTGCAGCTTCACCTCCTGAGCGGCGTAGAAACTCCTGACCCCTTCCGGGAAGACGATGGTGCCGCGGCCATAAGGCCACAGGCCGTTGATCGCCTTGATCAGCGAGGTCTTGCCGCAACCGGATTCGCCCTTGAGGAAAGTCCACTCGCCACGCCGGAAGCGCAAGTTCGCGGCACTCAGGAAGGGCGTTGCGTCCTCGCCCTGATGCGCCAGTTCGAGCTTCTGGATGGTCAGGCCGAACACCGGGTTCTGGTGGTCGTAGCGGAACTCGGATCGGCCGGTCTGCTGATAGAATTCCTGCGGGTGCTGGACGTTTTCGATTGCCTGCGCCAATTCGATGACGCGCTGGCTGTTGGCGCGCAAGGTGGCGATCTCCGGCATCACATGGATGAACCACGAACAGTTGCTGATCAGCTTATCGACCTGGCCGGAAGCTGTCAGATAACCCTTGAGGTCGAGGCCGTTGTGGATGAAGGGCACCAGCCCGGGCCCGAAAGCGACAATCTTGGCACCGATGAAATTATAGATCAGCTCGAACGAGGTGTAGCCGGTATTGACGATGTTCAGTCTGGCCCAGGTACGGTCAATGTCTGCATAACGCTGGCTGTGTACAGTCTTCTGCACATTCTCGCCCTGCGATGCGGCGACATGAAAACTGCGGCGCAGGAACGTGATCAACTCGCTGCGGTAATTGCCTTCGGCCTGCTGCATTCTGACGTTTAGCCACTCCAGCATTCGGCCGAGTTTCAACGCGATCCAGGTGTTGAACGGCACATAGACAGCGATTGCCAGGAGAGCAAGGACGGCGCTGCCGTAGCTGCCGAGAAACTCCAGCCCCTTCACCTCGACAGAGTTTTTCAGCAATTCGCCGCCGAGAAAGTAGAACGAAGCGAAGACGCCTAGCACACCCGAAGCAAGCCCGATGGCTCCACCGGTCATGGCCTTGATGGATTCCTGCACGCGCTGGTCGATATTGTCGGGAGCTGCATTCCCGGAAGAGCCATGCTGGGCATGGAAATGCGAATGATTGGAGTCGAGCAAGGCCTCGTTGAATCGGCTATCCAGCCAGCCACGCCATTTGCGATGCAATGTCTTGGAAACAAGGTTGCGAATGCCGGCAATAACCAAGTCCTTGAGCACGACCAGCAGCACCAGCCAACCGGCGTTGGTCAGTATTGTCTTAAGTGGCGTCGTGTTCGCGGCATCGTGGAAAAAAGCGATCGAAGCCGCCAGCTCGGCCCCAGCCACCGTAAACCAGACGTCGGCTTTGCTGGACAGCGCGATGATCAGCGCGATCACCAGCGTCAGCGTCCAGGCTTCCCTCCAGCGGTCCGAGAACCAGTAGACCCGCATCAGCCCCCAGAAGCTGCGCATCGAAGATACGGGCGTCAGGGGCGACTGCCTTGCGGCACCGCGGAGCCATTTTTCCGATATTGAATGTCGCGTTGGTCTATCGACCCGAATCACTATCCCGCCCAAACGATTTTTCTTTTGTTACGGACAGTAACACCAATTGATCATTTTCCATTAGCTTTTCACCAGTCGCAGGTGGCTTAGCTTGCCGGCCGTTGCAGTGGAGCAACAGAATGAATGATCACGGCGCTGTGCCGTCACGTTTCGAAGGGCGGAATACCAACGCAATTTCAAATAGTTACTTGCCTGCGCCCGAGCAAGTAGAGATCTTCCCCAAGGGAAGGTCTTCACACAGCTTTGTGAACATAGAAGCGCCTTCCAGCGGCCGATCTTCACAGCCTGAACCGCCTTCACGGCCAGTCCGGCCTCGTCGGCGGGCAGGACGTGACCGTATGATTCGTGTTTGAAGCCGCCTTGTCAGGAACCCGTAATCGGCCAAGAAATGACTTGCCGACACAGTCCAGGATGAAGATCAATATCAGTTAGCCAGTGCCTTTTTAAGAGCGCGCACAAACCGCGTTTGACAAACACGCGCTTCGGATCGAACCTGCCGGACGCATCCAGGTTTGAACCGGGGGGAAGTTCGCCATGCTTGCACGGACATTGTTTGTGGCGATGCTCGCGATGTTTGCCTGGCTGCCGCAAACATATGCCGGCAGCCAGACCGTTCCCGCAAACGCCGAGGGACAGATCGAGTTCAACACGCCGTCCGGCAATATTGGCTGCATCTACACGCCAAACGGCGGCACCAGCACCTACGAGCCGCAGGATGGCGGACCGGAGTTGAGCTGTTCGCGCGTCGAGCCCAGCTACGTCACCGTCATCCTCGGCCCGAAAGGTCCGGCGACGCTGATCAAGAATCCGGGCGAGCAAGGCTGCTGCGGCGACGTCACCACGCTGGCGTACGGCAACAGCTGGAGCAAGGGGCCGTTTTCCTGCCAGTCATCCGCCAAGGGATTGACCTGCACCGGCAAGCATGGCCATGGCTTTTTCGTCAGCAAGGCCAAGGTGACGGTGAAATAGGAAATAGTCCGACTCAGTTCGCCGTCTCCAGTTCGCCGCGTGCCTTGGCCGCGGCGACCTGGCGGAGTGCATCGGCGAGCGTATCGGCGTCCTGGGCACCCATCACCGCATATTTGCCTTCAAGCAGAAAGCACGGCACACCCGATACGCCCATGCGCGAAGCGGTGGCGATTTCGGTGCGCACCGCCTCGACATCGGCGTCGGTCGGCAGAAGCGTTTCGACCACGGACGCATCCATGCCGGCCTCGCGGGCGGCTTCGATCAGCACGGCATGATCGCCGAGATTGGCGCCTTCCTCGAAATTCAGCTGGAACAGCCGGCGCACCAGCCGGTTCTGAATGGCCTCGCCGGCCGTGCCGGCCCAGCGAATGAGACGGTGCGCATCCAGCGTATTGGGCGCGACCTTGATGGCGTCGAATGCGAAGGAGATGCCTTCAGCCTCGCCCAGCGGTTCGATCCGGGCATGGATTTCGCGGATGCGATGCTCGCTGCCGAATTTCGCCACCATATAGTCGCGGCGGTTCTTGCCTTCGGGCGGGATTGTTGGGTCGAGTTGGAAGGGCCGCCAGCGTATGTGAACGTCGATATCGACGGCGGCAATCGCCTTGTCGAGCCGTTTCTGGCCGATAAAGCACCAGGGACACACGACGTCGGAGACCACATCGACGGTAATCGAGCTCTCGTCGTTCATCTTGATCTCCTGTTGTGAAGAGGTCACTTCGGTTTGCGCCACCAGGTCGGCAACTGATAACCGTACATGGGCGTCTTTTGCGGATGTTCCAGATAGTTCCAATAAGCGAGCCATTGCTGGTTGTTGTGCTGCGTCGGCACCATGTAATTGCCGGAGATCAGCAGCCGGTCGAGAACGCGGACGGCCGCTACATAGTCCTCCTTCGAACGAGCTCTCAGCATCGCCTCGATCGCCGCATCCACTGCGGGGTCGGCGACACCCGCCAGGTTGAACGAGCCTTCGGCCTTGGCGGCAGCGGATCCCCAGCGCCCGGTTTGCTCGATACCGGGCGACAGCGAGTTGTTGAAACCGGTCGAGCCGACCAGCACCTCGAAATCGAAACGCTGCTTGCGCGACTGGATCTGATCACCGTCGAGGCTGCGGATGCCGACATCGATGCCGAGCTTCTCAAGGGTGCGCTGATAGATAGCGGCAAGTCGCTCTTCGTCCTGCGAGGCGGTCAGGATCTCGAAACCGAACGGCTTTCCCTCGGGATCGAGCATCGCGCCGTCCTGCACCGTATAGCCCGCGCTCTTCAGCAGCTCGAATGCCGCCTTCAGCACCTTGCGGTCCTGGCCGGAGCCGTCGGTAACGGGCGGCCTGTAGGTGCCGTCCATGACATCTGCGGGCACGCGGCCGGGGTAGGGGGCCAGCAGGGCCTTTTCCTTTTCGCTGGCCGGGTGGCCGAGCGCGGACAGCTCGGAATTCTGCCAAAAGCTCATCGTGCGCGTGTATTTGCCGCCGAACAGATTCTTGTTGGCCCATTCGAAATCGTAGAGCATGCCGAGCGCGCGCCGCACGACCGTATTGGAAAATTTCGGCAGCCGCGTGTTAAACAGGAAACCGTTGACCACCGGCGGAATGCCGGTATCGAAAGTTTCGGCGATGACCTCGCCCCTGTGGAAGGCCGGAAAATCGAGATCGCGCTCGCGTTTGACCGGGTCGCTGTCGTCGTCGATGGCGCAGATGCCTTTCTTGAACGCTTCCTGCTTGGCGTTGGCGTTGAGGAAATATTCGATGGTGATCTGGTCGTAATTGTCGAAGCCGCGCTTGGACGGCACGTCCTTGCCCCAATAGTCCGGATTGCGCTTGAACACGATGCGCTGACCGGGCACGACTTGCGCCACCGTGTAAGGCCCGCTGCCGATCACAGGCTTTAGCGTCGTCCTGTCGAAGGTGTCCTTGTTGAAGGCGTGTTTCGGGATGATCGGCGTCAGCGCAATGATCAGGGGAAATTCGCGGTCCGCCTTGTCGTTGAAGGTGAAGCGCACACTGCGGTCGCCGGTCTTTTCGAGCTTGGCAATCGCTTTCATTCGCTGGCTGTAAGGTGGGCGGCCCTTCTCGGTGAAGACGTCATAGGTAAACAACACGTCTTCCGGCGTCACCGGCTCGCCGTCCGACCATTTGGCGTTGGGATCGAGGTGGAATTCGATGCTCTTGCGCTCGGGATCCATGTCGGCGGTATCGGCGAGCAGGCCGTAGAGACTGAAGGCCTCGTCGTAGTTGCGCTGCATCAACGGCTCGAAGACAAGATTGCCAAAGGCTTGATCCATCATGCCGCGCGCGGTGGTGCGCAGGCTTCTCAGGATGAACGGATTGAGATTGTCGAAGCTGCCGACGACGCAATAGGTAATGCTGCCGCCTTTCGGCGCGTCGGGGTTGACGTAGTTGAAATGCTTATAGTCGGCCGGCAGCGCCGGCTCGCCCTGCATGGCAAGCGCGTGCTTCGGTTCCGACAGGGCCGGCTGCAGGGAAAGGCCGACAAACAACATTGCGGCGATCAGCCAAACGACAACGCGGCCCATGACCGTCTCCTTCCCGATTCGATGCGCAGCATACATGAGCCGGTCGTGCACCGGCCAACCCCTTGAGCCTATCCCTTGGCCAAGATTCGCGAGACCCGGGCTGGATTCGGCACCGCTTGCAGTGTAACACGCCGTCCGAAGTCATTCTGTTGCCTCATTTCGGCAACAGGTAGCTGGACCACACGGCATGAAAAAAGCCGGTTCCGGGATCATTTGAGAGGAATGCACGACATGACGAGCCTGAACAGCAACGCGTACCGCCTGTCGGTCATGGCCGCTGGCGTGGTCGGCATTCTGGGCGCCGGGATTCCCGCTGCTTCCGCGCAGCAGCAACAGCAGATTCCGCAAGGCTGGTTCAAGGCCTGCACCAAGCAGGAAGACGTCGACATCTGCAATGTCCAGAACATCACCACCGCCGGCAACGGCCAGCTCATCACCGGCGTCAGCCTGATCGAATTGAAGGGCAAGGTGAACCGCAAGGTGTTCCAGGTGACGGTTCCGACCGGCCGTCTCGTTCCTCCCGGCATCGGCCTCCAGATCGACGGCGGCAAGGCGCAGAAGCTCGACTATGTGATCTGTTTTCCGGATCGCTGCGTGGCGGAAGTGCCGCTGAGCGATCAGCTTGTCGCATCCTTCAAGAAGGGATCGGCGCTGACGCTCACCTCGGTCAATTTCCAGAACCAGCCGAACCCGATCAAGATTGCGCTGACCGGCTTCAGCGGCGCCTTCGACGGCCCGCCGCTGCAGCAGTCGGACATCGAGGACCGACAGAAGAAGCTCCAGGAGTTCGTCGCCAAGAACAATCAGGATTTTGCCAAGAAGCTCAAGGAAGAGCAGGAAAAGGCGAAGGCCGCCAACTGATCGACGGGTTTTCGAACCAACAAAAAAGCGGGGTTCATGCCCCGCTTTTTTCGTTTGGACCGGCTGTTTGTCGGGTCCAGCCATGTCTCAAGCCTGTCCCAGTCCAGCCAGATCCCGGCTAAGTCAATGTCTCAATTGGTACTTCGGCTCGTAGCGCCCGTCAGGCTTCTTGTCGAACATTTCACCAATCTGCGGATGCCGGACCGGTTCGCCCGACCGGTCCTCGAGTAAATTCTGCTCGGACACATAGGCGATGTATTCCGTTTCGGAATTCTCGGCGAGCAGATGATAGAAAGGCTGGTCCTTGCGCGGCCGCACGTCAGCGGGGATCGCCTCGTACCATTCGTCAGTATTGGCGAATTGCGGATCGACGTCGAAAATGACGCCGCGGAACGGAAACAGCCGGTGCCGAACCACCTGTCCGATCGAGAATTTGGCTGTCTTCATCGCACTCACCACTTGAACTTCTTGAACGCCACGCATCCTGGAACACGCAAGGAACGCTCCAGGACTTTAGATTCTTACGCACCGGTCCGGCAAAGATTGGCCCAGACCTTAAGGTCGACATCGTCATTATTTGGCGCAGACGCCGCGTCAATTCAATCCCGATCCCCGTGATGCCGGGTTGAGCATCGCGAGATGCGGATCAAGGGCGGTGGCCAAGATCGCTATCGCTCAGCCGGTTTTCGCAATCCGCCAAAAAACGCCGCAAAACCGCTGCCGGGTCGAAGACCCTCGCGCATGAAAAACGCCCGTAACGGCGCAAACCCCTCAAGCGCGCCAAGGCCAGCGCTGCGCACCATCTGAGCCGGCAGTATGTCGGAAAGCAACGACATGTTGAGCAGGTTGACCGCGCTGCTGCGCGCCAGAATGTCCGGCCGCCGCTTGAAATCATAGGCTGCAAGCGCCTTGGGGGCGCCCGGGTCCGAGCGGTTTCTGCTTGCGGCACCAATCAGGTCGTCGATGTCCCGGATGCCGAGATTGAGGCCCTGCGCGCCAATTGGGGGAAACACGTGGGCGGCTTCACCGACAAGTGCCACGCGGCGATGCGCAAACCGCCACGGGCTCACCGCTGAAAGGGGGTAGACCTGCCGGCCGGGCTCAACCGACACGCGGCCCAACATCGATTGCATCCGCTGTTCGACCCGCGTCGAAAGCTCGGCGTCGTCGAGTGCTGCAAGGTCCTTGGCGATATCGGGTTCGAGCACCCAGACAAGGCTGGACCGGTTGCCGGGCAGGGGAACCTGTGTGAACGGACCGGTCTCGGTGTGGAATTCGGTCGAGGTGAAGGCATGGTCGCTGCGGTGACCGAAATTGAGCACCAACGCCGCCTGCGGATAGGATCGGATCGAGGTGCGGATGCCGGCTGCCTCGCGGGCCGGCGACTGACGGCCATCGGCGGCAACTGCCAACGATGCCTCAACCTCGCTGCCGTCGGCGAGAACGGCATGGGCATGGTCGGCATCGAGGCGCCATGCCTCCACCATCGACTTTCGCCATTCGATGCCCGAATGCGCGACGGCCTCGGCTAGCGTGCGGTTGAGAACGCTGTTGGGCAAGTTCAGCCCGAATTGCTCTTCGTTGATCTCGCTGGCGCGAAAGGTCACTGTCGGGCTGCGGATCAGCCGGTTGGTTGCGTCAACGATACGCATCACCTTGAGCGGCGCTGCGTGCGGCCTGATTCCGTCGAAGATCCCTAGCCGTTCGAACATCTTCAGGGCAGGGTTCATCAAGGCTGTCGTCCGGCCGTCGAGGCCGGCTGCCTCGGGTCCGACGAGCGTCACGGGAAAGCCCGCCTCGGCAAAGCCAAGCGCCGCGATCAGCCCCGCAGGGCCGCTGCCGGCGACCAGTATCCGTGCTGTTTCCCGATGGTTCAAATTCGGCTTCCGGATTGCGAGGTGAGGCCCGTCCGACCTGCTGGTCCATATAGGTCAGGTGATGCGGCTTGATCAACGCGGCGATTCGGCCCATTCGGTTGCCATGACCGGCCAACAAGACGATTTCAGCCACCTCGACGGCACCGGCCGCGCGATGGCGAGCGTTGCATGTAGCCCTCGACTGACGGTGGGCGTCGTTGCCGGCATGGGCATCGCCGTTGCCTGGCTCCTTCTCGGCGCAATGGCAGTTCGGGGGGCGGTGAGCCGGCTCCCGGGCGCCGATGTACCCGGCGACGCCGTGCTGGAATACCTGCCGCAACTGCCGCTGCCGGATTTCCTTGCGCGTTTCTTCGCCCTTTGCCTGGCGCCGGCGCCGCTTCGCGCAAGCGTAGGGGCGCAAGGCGGGGCACTCACCGCGATGTGGCTGTTGATGGCCATCGCGACCATGCTGCCCTCCGCGGCGCCGATGATCCGCACCTATTGCGAGATCGCAGATACCGCCAGGATCAAGGGGGAACCTGTTGCCCATCCGCTGATCCTTGTCGCTGGATATTTGAGCGTCTGGCTTGCCGCCTCGGCAATATTCGCTGCCCTGACGCTCGCAGTCCATGCATTCGTGTCATCCGGGCAGATGCTCGATCCGCTGCTTGGAATTGCCGGAGCAGCCGCGCTGTCGATCGCTGGTCTCTATCAGTTCAGCTGGCTGAAGGAAGCCTGTCTGGAGAAGTGCAGAAATCCGTTCTCGGTCCTGTTCGCCAACTGGAGCGCCAAGCCCATTCGCATTTTCCGGCTCGGTATGGAGCAGGGCCTGTGGTGCCTTGGATGCTGCTGGGCGCTGATGCTGGTAATGTTTGCCGTCGGTGTGATGAACGTGTTCTGGATGGCGCTGATCGGCTTGTTCAGCCTGGTCGAAAAACAGACGGCAGGCAATCTGCCGACGCGGTTGGGCGGTGCGATACTGCTTGTCTGGGCAGCCGCGCTACTAGTAGTCTCGGCATGAGGGGGGAGAATTCGATGACAGATCAAAACTGGGCAATGAAGGGAGAGCTCATACTTTCCTGCAATTGCACGGTTTTTTGCCCTTGCGTTCTGTCGCTCGGCAATCATCCGCCTACGGAAGGCTATTGCCAAACCTGGGCGGGGTTCCGGATCGATGCCGGCCATTTCGGCGAGGTCGACCTGTCCGGCCTCAATCTTGGGCTGGTCATGGAAATCCCCGGTTATATGAGCCGCGGCAACTGGACGGCGGGCCTGTTCATCGACAAGCGCGCCTCGGTTTACGCTGTGAAGGGACTGACGAAGATATTCACCGGCAAGGCCGGTGGAACCACATCGCTGCTCTCCATCCTGGTCGGACAGTTCCTCGGCGCCGAGCAGGTGCCGATCACCTACGAGACGCGTGAGAAAACACGCATCTTTCAGATACCGAAGATCATCGATGGTGCGGTGACGCCAATCACCGGCAAGGATCGCGACAAGGATACGGTCATCAGCAATTCGGAATACTGGATTGCGCCGGAAATCATCGTCGCCAAATCCGACAAGAGCAAAATGCGGGCCTTTGGCCGCAACTGGAACTTTGCTGGCCGTTCGGCCGAAATCTGCAAGCTGGACTGGCGGGGCCCGTGAGCAAGAAGACGACGGCCAGGAAAATCGCCGACCGGATTCCGCGGCCGAAGAAGAAAGTCACATGGCCTCAGGCGCGGGCGTTCTCGGTCCATCTCTTGACCGCGTCGGGCTCATTCCTGGCGTTTCTGTCGCTAGTGGCAGCAAGCGAGCAGCGCTGGACGGCGATGTTCTGGTGGCTGGGGCTGGCGCTTTTCGTCGACGGCATCGACGGGCCGATCGCCAGGAAGCTCGATGTCAAGGAAATCCTGCCGACTTGGTCGGGCGAACTGCTCGACAACATCATCGACTACGTGACCTACGTGTTGATTCCGGCCTTCGCGCTCTATCAGCGCGGCTTCATGGGCGAGCGCCTGTCGTTCCTGTCGGCGGCGATCATCGTGGTGTCGAGCGCAATCTACTATGCCGATACCGGCATGAAGACGAAGGAGAATTTCTTCAAGGGCTTTCCGGTCGTCTGGAACATGGTGGTGTTCACGCTGTTCGTCATCGAGCCCGGACAATGGGTTTCTTTCGCGGTGGTCGTGGTGGCCGCCATTCTCACCTTCGTGCCGATCAATTTCATCCATCCGGTGCGGGTGAAGCGGCTGCGGCCAATCAATCTCGGCATGACGCTGCTTTGGTGCGCTTTCGGCGCGCTGGCGCTGGCGCAGGCCGCACTTGCCTCCTTCTACGACCAGATCGGCGTGCTGGGCGAGCAGGTCAGCGATTTCATCAAGTTCGGGATTACGTTCACCGGGCTTTACCTCGCCTGCATCGGCGCTATCATGCAGTTCTTCCCAAATCTCGGCGCCAAGCCGGATAAGAAAGCCTGATCCCAAGAGAGCCAGAAAATGTCCAAAGCGATCCGCATCCATGCCCATGGCGGCCCGGAGGTCCTGACCTATGAGGATGCCGATCCCGGGCAGCCGGGCTCGGGACAGATCCTGGTCAAGCATACCGCGATCGGTCTCAATTTCATCGACGTCTATTATCGCTCTGGCCTTTATCCGCCGCAGGGCGGATTTCCGCTGGTCCCTGGCGGCGAGGCGGCCGGCGTGGTCTTGGATGTCGGCTCGGATGTCGACTGGCTCAAACCCGGCGATCGCATCGCCTACGCCGTGACGACCGGCGCCTATGCCGGGCAGCGCGTGATCGCCGCCGACCGCGTGGTGAAGGTGCCGGACGGCATCAGCGACGAACAGGCCGCAGCCATGATGCTAAAGGGCATGACCGCCGAATATCTGTTGCGCCGTACATTCAAGGTGAAAGCCGGCGACACGATCCTGTTTCATGCGGCGGCCGGCGGTGTCGGGCTGATCCTCGGCCAATGGGCCAAGCATCTCGGCGCGACAGTGATCGGCACGGCGAGTTCCACCGACAAGATCGAGCTCGCCAAGGCGCATGGCTTCGACCACGTGATTAACTATCGCGAACAGGATTTCGTGGCCGGCGTTGCCGCTGTCACCGGTGGCAAGAAATGCGACGTTGTCTACGATTCAGTCGGCAACGACACATTTCCAGCCTCGCTCGATTGCCTGCGGCCGCTCGGCACTTTCGTCAGCTTCGGTCAATCGTCTGGGCCGATCCCGCCCTTCAGCATCTCGTTGCTGGCGCAGAAGGGCTCGCTGTTCGCAACGCGGCCGACGCTGTTCGTCTATAATGCCAGGCGCGAAGACCTCGAGGCTTCCGCCGCCGCCTTGTTCGGTGTGGTGCTCAGCGGCGCCGTCAAGATCAAGATCAACCAGCGTTACGCGCTCAGCGAGGCCGGCAAAGCGCATTCCGATCTCGAAGGGCGCCGGACCACCGGGACAACAATACTTATCCCTTAGGCGCCCGCAGTTTCGGGCCGCCGACGCCGCCGTTCTTGCGAACTGCTCTTTACCGCTTGAGTTTCCGCTGAAATTCTTGAAGCTCTTTCAAGTCGTGAGGCGCTTACCGTAGAGAGCAGCCCGCGCATACGATGGTTGCGGGAACACAGAACATGTCTGGCAAACCAGATGGAGGCACCGTGAGTGCAGATCAGGACGGCGCAAACCTGCTTGAGGTTCGCGGCCTCACAAAGATATTCGGCACGTTGACGGCGTGCGACCATGTCGATCTCAACATCGCCAAGGGCGAGATCCATGCGTTGCTTGGTGAGAACGGCGCCGGCAAGTCGACCCTGGTGAAAATGCTGTTTGGATCGCTGGAACCGAATTCCGGCGAGATTTTCTGGAATGGCCAGGCGGTCAGGATCACCAGCCCCGGCACCGCAAAAAAGCTCGGCATCGGCATGGTTTTCCAGCATTTTTCCCTGTTCGAAGCGCTGACGGCGGCGGAGAACATCGCGCTGTCGCTGGATGACGGCTCGCCGATCAGCACGATCGCGGCCAAGGCGAGGGCGCTCTCCTACAGTTACGGCCTGCCTCTCGATCCGCTATCGCTGGTCGGTGATCTGTCGGTCGGCGAGCGTCAGCGTATCGAAATCATCCGCTGCCTGCTGCAGACGCCGCAACTCATCATCCTCGACGAACCAACTTCGGTGCTGACGCCGCAGGAGGCCGATAAGTTGTTCGAGACGCTCGAACGGCTGCGTTCGGAAGGAAAGTCCATCCTCTACATTTCGCACCGGCTGGAAGAGGTCAAACGGATCTGCGACCGCGCCACCGTGCTGCGTCACGGCAAGGTGGTCGGCCATTGCAATCCGCGCCAGGAAACCGCGTCTTCGTTGGCGCGGATGATGGTCGGCAACGAAGTGCTGGCCGTGGTGCGGGCGCCGGCCGAGGGTATCGAGACCGCGCCGGTGCTGCTTCAAATCCGCGAACTCACCCGCAAGCCAGCGACCCCGTTCTCGATCCCGCTCAGGAACATCAATCTCGAGGTCCGCGCCGGCGAGGTGATCGGCATTGCCGGTGTGGCCGGCAACGGCCAGGGCGAATTCTTCGAATCCGTTTCCGGCGAGGTGCTGCAGCAGGATGCCGGCTCGGTCCGCATCCGCGGCAAGGATGCCGGCGGCCTCACCATCACCGGCAGGCGTCTGATGGGCGCTGCCTTCGTCCCGGAAGAGCGGCTCGGCCATGGCGCAGCACCGCGCATGAAGCTTTCGGAGAACCTGCTTCTGTCGCGCCACGCCACCGATGGCAAGATGTTTGTCGGCGCCGGTGGAATGGTCAAGGCCGATGCGATCCATACCGCTGCCCAGCGCATCATAAAGGCAATGGACGTGCGCAAGAGCGCGCCGGATCCGGAGGCTGCGGCTCTTTCGGGCGGCAATCTGCAGAAATTCATCGTTGGCCGCGAACTCGACCGCCGGCCGAGCGTCTTGGTGGTCAATCAGCCGACCTGGGGGGTCGACGCGGGTGCGGCGGCCCACATCCGCCAGGCGCTGATCGAACTGGCGCGCAGCGGCTCGGCGGTGCTGGTGATCAGCCAGGACCTCGACGAGCTGTTCGAGATTTCCGATGCGATCACGGTCATGCACAATGGCGAACTGTCGAAGCCGCTGCCGATAGCTGAAGCGACGTTCGAGAAAATCGGGCTGCTGATGGGCGGCGCCGAACCCGGTCATGCCGAACATACGCTGGAGACGGCCTGATGCGCCTCGAACTTGTAAAACGCCCGCAGCGCTCGATGCTGTTTTCGGCACTCTCGCCTTTCATCGCTTTCGTTTTGACGATCATTGCCGGTGCCATCATGTTCGCGCTGCTCGGCGTCAACCCGTTGACCGCGTTCCGCATCTACTTCATCGAACCGATCAGCCAGGTCTGGCAGTTGCATGAGCTGGCGATCAAGGCCGCCCCCCTGATCCTGATCGCGGTCGGACTGTCGGTCTGCTACAAGGCCAACATCTGGAACATCGGCGCCGAAGGCCAGTTCATCCTGGGCGGCATTGTCGGCTCGATCATCCCCGTGCTGTTTCCGCAGTTCGAAGGCCCATTGGTGCTGCCGCTGATGCTTCTGCTCGGCATGGTCGGTGGGGCCGCCTATGCTGCAATCCCGGCACTGCTGAAGACGCGCTTCAACACCAACGAGATCCTGACCAGCCTGATGCTGGTCTATGTCGCCCAGCTCTTCCTCGATTGGCTCGTACGCGGGCCGTGGCGCGATCCGCAGGGCCACGGTTTCCCGCAGACCATCCAGTTCAACGACTCGGCCATACTGCCGGAACTCCTCCCGGAATCCGGCCGGGCAAACTGGGGATTTGTCTTCGCGCTGATCGCGGCGATACTGATCTGGATCCTGATGAGCCGTATGCTGAAAGGCTTCGAGGTCCGCGTGCTCGGCTCAAGCCCAAGGGCAGGGCGCTTCGCCGGGTTTGGCCTTAACCGCATGGTCTTCTTTGCCTTCCTGCTGTCGGGCGCACTGGCCGGACTTGCAGGGATTTCGGAGGTCTCGGGAGCCATCGGACAATTGCAGCCGGTGATCTCGCCCGGCTACGGATTTACCGCTATCATCGTGGCATTTCTCGGCCGGCTCAATCCGCTCGGCATCGTCGCCGCAGGCCTTGTGCTGGCGCTGACCTATCTGGGCGGCGAGGCAGTGCAAAGCGCGCTCGGCATCTCCGACAAGGTGGCGCGCGTGTTCCAGGGCATGCTTTTGTTCTTCGTGCTCGGCTGCGACACGCTCATCCATTACCGCATTCGCCTGACCGGCTTTTCCGCGCCGAAGCTCGAGGCAGGGCCGAAGCTGGAGGAAGCCCGCTGATGGACATCACCGTCAACATCCTCTTGACCATCGCGACGGCGGCGACGCCGCTGCTGATCGCGGCGATCGGCGAACTGGTGGTCGAACGTTCGGGTGTGCTCAATCTCGGCGTCGAAGGAATGATGATCATGGGTGCCGTCGGCGGTTTCGGCGCCGGCTATCTCACCGGCTCGCCTTGGATAGGGCTGTTGGCGGCAATCACCATGGGGGCAGTGTTCTCGCTGCTGTTCGCCGTCATGACGCTGTCGCTGGCCACCAATCAGGTGGCCACCGGCCTGTCGCTGACACTGCTCGGCCTCGGCCTTTCCGGCATGATGGGAACGAATTTTGTCGGTCAGCCCGGCGAAAGGCTGCCAAACCTCGATATTCCCGGCCTGACCGCAATCCCGGTCGTTGGCAGGCTGCTGTTCGGCCAGGATCCAATCTTCTACATCTCGATCGCGCTGACCGCCGCCGTCATGTGGTTCCTGTTCAAGACCCGCACCGGGCTCACGCTGCGCTCGATCGGCGACAGCCATGCATCCGCCCATGCGCTTGGCATCCACGTCATCCGCTACCGCTATCTCTCAGTGATTTTCGGCGGCGCTTGTGCCGGCCTCGCCGGCGGTCACCTATCGCTGGTCTACACACCGCAATGGGTGGAGAACATGACCGCCGGCCGCGGCTGGATCGCGCTGGCTCTGGTCGTCTTCGCCTCCTGGCGGCCATGGCGGGTGCTGGCCGGCGCCTATATTTTCGGCGCGATCTGGGTTGGCCAGCTTCACGTCCAAGCCATAAATCTGCAGGACTTCGTCGACGCGCCCTGGTTGCTCTACAAGTTAATTGCGTTCTTAAAATCGTTTCCCTCGCAACTGCTTTCTTCGCTGCCCTATCTGGCAACCGTCGTGGTTCTCGTTCTAATCTCGCGCAACAAGCGTTTGACGATGATGAACACGCCGGCCTCCTTGGGCCAGCCATTCGTTCCGGATCGTTGACAACAAAAAGACGGAAGCTCCAAGGCTTAACTCAGAGAGGTAACACAATGAAAAAACTGCTTATTGCCCTGATGGCGGCGACGGCCGCATTGTCGCTGGCGGCATCAGCCGAGGCGGCGGACAAGCTGAAGGCGTGCTGGGTCTACACCGGCCCGATCGGCGATTTCGGCTACTCCTACCAGCACGACCAAGGCCGCCTCGAGGTGGAAAAGGCACTCGGCGACAAGGTCGAGACCGCCTATCTCGAAAACGTCTCCGAAGGCCCCGATGCCGACCGCGCCTTCGAGCGCCTGGCGCGCGAGGGATGCAAGATCATTTTCGGCACGTCCTTCGGCTTCATGGACCCGGAAGTAAAGATCGCCAAGAAATTCCCCAAGGTGATGTTCGAGCACGCCACCGGCTACAAGACGGCCGAAAATCTCGGCATCTACAATGCGCGTTTCTACGAAGGCCGCTACGTGCTTGGCCAGATCGCCGCCAAGCAATCGAAGTCGGGCGTCGCCGGCTACATCGTTTCCTTCCCGATCCCGGAAGTGGTGATGGGCATAAATTCCTTTATGCTCGGCGCACAGTCGATCAACCCGAACTTCAAGGCGAAGATCGTGTGGGTGAACTCCTGGTTCGATCCGGGCAAGGAGGCCGATGCTGCCAAGGCATTGTTCGACCAGGGCGCCGATATCATCGTCCAGCACACCGACTCGACCGCTGCCTTGCAGGTGGCGGAGGAGCGCAAGCTGCACGGCTTCGGGCAGTCCTCCGACATGATCAAGTTCGCGCCGCACGCGCAGCTGACCGCGCTGACCGACGAGTGGGGTCCCTACTACATCAGCCGCGTCCAGGCGGCGCTCGACGGCACCTGGAAGCCCGACAATGTCTGGCTCGGCATTAAGGACGGCGCCGTCAAGCTGGCGCCGTTCACCAACATGCCCGACGACGTCAAGGCGATGGCCGAAGCCACCACCAAGAAGATCGCCGACGGCTGGAACCCCTTCACCGGGCCGATCGCCAAGCAGGACGGCACACCTTGGCTGAAGGAGGGCGAGGTCGCCGACGACGCGACGTTGCTCGGCATGAATTTCTACGTGAAGGGCGTCGACGACAAGCTGCCGCAGTAGGTGGTCGGAAACATATCGAACGAAAGGGCGCCACGCGGCGCCCTTTTCATTTTGGACGAATATCAGACTGCTGAGCCGTAAAGGTCGTAAGCGTCGGCGCGCTCGATCTTGACCGTGACGATGTCGCCGGCGCGCAGTGGCCGCCGCGACTGGATATGGACCGAACCGTCGATTTCGGGCGCGTCGTATTTGGTCCGGCCCTTGGCCGAATTGCCATGCGCCTCGTCGATCAGGACCGGCAGGCGCTTGCCAATTTTCTTGGTGAGCTGCGTTGCCGAAATCTTCTGCTGGCGCTGCATGAAGCGGTGCCAGCGGGCTTCCTTGATCTCCTGCGGCACTTGCTCGAGGCCGAGCTCGTTGGAGCGGGCGCCTCTGACCGGCTCGTATTTGAAACAGCCGGCGCGGTCGATCTTGGCCTCGTTCAGCCAGTCGAGCAGCATCTCGAAATCGTCATCCGTCTCGCCGGGGAAGCCGACGATGAAGGTGGAGCGGATGGCAAGGTCCGGGCAGACGTCGCGCCAGCCGCGAATGCGCTCGAGCGTCTTTTCGCCATGAGCGGGCCGGCGCATGTTCTTCAGCACCTGCGGCGAGGCGTGCTGGAATGGGATATCGAGATAGGGAAGAATCTTGCCTTCGGCCATCAATGGGATGACGTCCGCGACATGCGGGTAGGGATAGACATAGTGCATGCGCACCCAGACACCGAGCTTGCCCAGTTCTTCCGATAGATCGAGGAATTTCGCCCGCACTTCGCGATCGCCGAACATGCTGGTCCGGTATTTGATATCGATGCCGTAGGCGCTGGTATCCTGCGAGATGACGAGGATCTCCTTGACCCCGGCCTTGGCCAGCTTCTCGGCTTCGCGCAACACGTCGGCGGCCGGCCGCGATACGAGGTCGCCACGCAGCGCCGGGATGATGCAGAAGGTGCAGCGGTTGTTGCAGCCTTCCGAAATCTTGAGATACGCATAGTGGCGCGGCGTGAGCTTGACCCCTTGCGGCGGCAAAAGGTCGATGTGGGGATCATGGCTCGGGGGGGCAGCCTCATGCACCGCCGCCATCACGCTTTCATAAGCTTGTGGTCCGGTGATGGCGAGGACGTTCGGATGTCTTTCACGGATGACGTCCGGCTCGGCGCCGAGGCAGCCGGTGACGATAACTTTGCCATTCTCCGAAAGTGCGGAGCCGATGGCGTTGAGCGATTCGTCGCGAGCCGAATCGAGGAAGCCACAGGTGTTGACGACGACCAGGTCGGCGCCGTCGTGCTTGCGGGCGATCTCGTAGCCTTCGGCGCGCAGGCGGGTGATAATGCGCTCCGAATCCACAAGGGCTTTCGGGCATCCAAGGCTGACGAAACTGACGCGAGGGGCGGACATCAAAGCTTTCCGGATTTTCAGGATTGGCGGCGCAGTACCACACTTGTCGCGGCATTGGTATGGGCAGCGGCTGCGGCGAAACGCAACCGCCAGCGTCGCCGAAGGCTCGCCGAAGCTGAAAGGCCGGCCGATGAGAATTCGAGTCGGCGTGTCAGCTCACCGCACTGCTGACATGCGGCAAGACTTCCACCGCGCCCCGGTAGATCATATCGAGTGCGACATAAAAGATGATCAAAAGGCCGATATAGGCGATCCAGCGATGGCGGTGCAGCAGCTTGGCGATGAAGCTCGCGGCAAGGCCCATCAGCGCGATCGACAGGACGAGGCCTATCACCAGCACCTGGAAGTGATCGCGCGCCGCGCCGGCGACCGCCAGTACGTTGTCGAGCGACATCGACACGTCGGCGATGACGATCTGCAATGCCGCCTGACCCAAGGTCTTCTTGCGCGCCTTGCCGGCCACCATATCATCGCTGTTGATATCGGAATTGGACAGCGCTTCGGTCGCCTCCACCTCGTCAGCATACGACGTGCGCAGCTCGCGATACATCTTCCAGCACACCCACAGCAGCAAGATGCCGCCGGCCAGCAGCAGGCCGACAATCTGTAACAGGGTGACGGTGATCGCAGCAAAACCGATACGCAGCACCGTCGCCGCCACCACGCCGATGAGAATCGCTCTCTTGCGCTGCTCGACCGGCAAGCCCGCCGCGGCCAAACCGATGACGATGGCGTTATCGCCTGCAAGCACGAGGTCGATGGCGATGACCTGGAGCAGGGCCGAGAAGCCCGCGGCAGTGAAAATTTCCATCGACTGGAAGTCCCTTGCTGGTTGGCCGACCGTTCGCGTCGAATGCCTGGAGGGCCTAACGTGTATGGTTCCTGCGCGTCAAGGGACTGGTTGGAACAAGGTCGGCAAACCGCCCGTTATTGCGGCAATATACAGAGTTTGCGACGATCGGCCCGAACACCGGCAAAATGCGGCCACAGGTCGCGAATGCCTAGTTATAGAGATTGTATTTGGGCCAGTCGCTTTCCGGAATTTCATCACCGATCCGATAGCGGAGCTGCAGGACTTGCATATGGTCCGGCGCTGTTTCGCATTTGAATTTCAGCCGGTACCACTGTCCCTTGCTGCGAAACGCAGCACCCGGGCTCTTGATCGCATCGGCGCCCATTTCGGGCGTCGCAAAAGCGTAGGCGACGACACGATCGGCTTTGTATTTGTGGTCGTCGCGGGTAATCCGGTCGAGAATTTCGGCGTCGCATCGCTGCTCCAGCCGGGTTTGCGGATCGAGTTTCAGCAGGCCGGCGCGCAATGCGCTGTCCATCGCGCTGGCCGGCCAAGCCACTATCGTCCATCCGAGGACCGCAGAAAATAGTTTATTCATAGGCGGGAGAAGCATCATATTCGGGCGGAGAAATCAACCCGACGAGCGCGGCTGCGCGGCGGGTGATAGACTTCGCTTTGTGGCAGGTTGTTGATTACGCAATAGTATCACCGGTACTTTGGTATCGTTGCCACGATCAGCACCTGTCGCATTTCAGCGACGCGAGAGGTGGTGCGCTGCATGGGGCAGAGCGGCGGTTCTCCCCGAAGCGGACCGGCCTGTTAAACCCAGGCAGTCGAGAATCCGACGAGCGGAAAACTCGACGTCCATGCCTGCAGGATTCAAGAAACGGATCTGGCGGAGGGAGTGGGATTCGAACCCACGGTGGGCTTGCACCCATGCCGGTTTTCAAGACCGGTGCCTTAAACCGCTCGGCCATCCCTCCAAGGTGATTTTTCAATCACTTAGGATATCGCGAGAGGAGCGGGTTCGAGCTGTCGGTACCGGATTGGCACCAGGACGTTCCCCGACCGGTTCGCGCTCCATCCCTGTAAAGCCGCATTCAACGCCAAGTCAACCGTGGCGGCCGCACCTTTCGGCGCGATCCAGGGCGTGAGCAGCGTCATGGCAAGCTGTGTTTGTGCTGAGTGTGGAAAATCGTTTTTAAAACCCGCACGGACTATTAATCGTTGAGCGCTGATATGTGGAGCGCATTAGGCACATGTAAGTAAATCGTATTCTGGAGTTGATTTTGGCCGTACTTGGCGCTCTCCCGCCCGGTCTTCGCTGTAGACCAATCCGCGAAACCGACTGGGAGGGAGTGGTTGATTGCCTGTGCAGGGGCTTTCCGGCGCGTAACCGGAGTTACTGGATACACGCTCTGACCCGTTTGTCGCAGCGGCCTGCGGTTGCCGAGTTCCCACGATATGGCTTTGTTTTGGAGCATGCCGGTCGGATCGTCGGCGTTGTGCTCACCCTTTATGCTCGCTACCAGGGGCCAGAGGGCGACGAAATCCGCTGCAATCTTTCAAGCTGGTCAGTCGATGCAGATTTCCGTCCCTATGGCGCCATGTTGGTTGCGGCGGTTCTCAAGCGGAAGGACGTGACCTACACGAACATTTCGCCGGCACAAGCGACATTGAAAGCCAACCGGGCGCTAGGCTTTCGGCTCTTCTCCAGCGGACAATTTACCTTCTTGCCGGCTTTAAGTTCGACGCAGCGGTCATGTCGCGTGGTCGAAGTGCGTCCCGATCTTCCGGAATTGGCGATGCTGCCCGAGAGTGAGAGATACATACTCTCGGAACACGCCGCGCTGGGCTGCCTGTCGTTGATCTGCATCTGCGACGGAGCAGCGTTCCCCCTGGTATTGATGCCGCGCCGAATGTTGCACGGTGTTATCCAGTGCCATCAGGTCATCTATTGCCGCTCGCTTGCGGATTTGAGCCGCTGCGCCGGCGCGATGGGGCGCTTTCTCTTGCGAAGCGGAATCCTGGTTTGCTTTGTCGACGCCAAGGAGCCGATTCCAGGCTTGGTGGGATGGTACCGCCCCAACAAGGGGCTGAAATACTACAAAGGTCCCAGACCACCCGCACCTGGAGATCTGACGTTCACCGAACTTGTGATATTCGGTCCCTGAATCTGCGCTCGCAGACACGCCAAGCCAAGGGCAACGCGCCACGAACCACATTGCTGATCGATCAGCGATGATTTTCATGCCGATCAGCGAGGCGGTCCGTGCCACAATCTCGCCCGGTTCCGACCACAATCGGTTAATACGGTGATAAACAATTCCTGCGCACAAAAAGGATTGGGGTAGGGCGTCGCCGGCGTTTCTGGATTGGGTGCTTTGGCATCGCTGACGTTCATGCTGCGGTGCCTTCGTCGATGCTATAGGGGACAATCAAAATATGCAGACCACGGCGCGCCCGCGTCTTCGTCGCGCTTCCGCTTTCGCGCTGTTTGCCTTGTCGGCAGCCTTTCTTGCAGCATGTGCCGGGCCGCAGCAAAAGGCGATGGTCAACAAGAAACCTCGCTCCAAGGAATATTTTTCCGAAGCCGAATACGGCGTGAAAGCCAGCCCGCGCGTCATGTTCAAGACGTCTCGCGGACGCGACCAGCTCGGCAAGCCCTATCAGGTGCGCGGCAAGTGGTATTATCCGAAGGAAGACAAACGTTACGCCAAGGTTGGCCTCGCATCCTGGTACGGTGAGGCCTTCCACGGCCGGTTGACCGCCAACGGCGAAGTCTACGACATGGCAGATCTGACGGCGGCGCATCCGACCATGCCGCTGCCGAGCTATGCGCGGGTCACCAACATGAAGACCGGCAGCTCGGTGATCGTGCGCGTCAACGACCGCGGACCCTATCATGATGGACGCATCATCGATGTGTCGAAGCGCGCTGCTGAAATGCTCGATTATGCCAACATCGGTACGGCCGAGGTGAAGGTCGAATATGTCGGCCGTGCGCCGCTCGAAGGCAATGACGGGCAGTATCTTATGGCTTCGTATCGTCCAGGCAACAGGGCGCCGGATCCGTCGGACGGCCTGCCCAGCGATGTCATGGTCGCGATGAATGGGCCGTCGCCAAGCCTGCCGGTGAGCGCTGCTGCCGTGCCGTTCCCCGGTCAGCTGACGAATTCCGGGCAGGGATCCGATGCAGGGCCTGTCACGGCAGTGCAAGCATCTGCTTTGGGAGACATTGTACTGCCCGATTTCGGCCCGATCGTGCCGGAGCGCCCGGAGATCAACCTGCCGGCGCAATCGCCGTTCACCGTGGCGTCGCTGTCTTACGCGGACGAGCGCGTGCAACGCGCCTCCAACGCGTTTGCCGAGCTGGATGGCGCCGGCATGTCGCCCGCCGAAATTCTTCAATCGTGGAAGCGGCAAGCTCCTCCAACCGGGTCGCCCACGGACTATGTCGCGGCGGGTTCGTTCGAGAATGCCGCCGAAGCGGAGCGTGTGGCGGCCCAGCTTTCCAGCTTCGGCAAGACCGAGATCCAGCGCTCGGAACTTGAAGGCAAGGACTGGTACTCGGTCAACCTCTTTGCCGACGGTCGTGGCAGCCTGGACGAGATGCTGCAGGCAGCGTGGTCGCATGGTGCGCCGGATGCGCTTGCTGTACGCAACTGAGCTCGGGCTGCCTGGTTTTTTCGTGCGCGATTGATACGCCAGGCAAAAGCCTGATAGCTTCTGCCAACTTGCAAAAGCGCCGGCTCACTGGTCGAACCTGATGAAATCTTTTCACCCTTTCACCGGGCTTATGGCGCTCGGCCTGCTGCTGCTCTCGCTTGCGCAGGCCTCAGCTCAGCTTTTCGAGACCAAGGCCGCGCAGGCCTTCATGATCGATGCCGAAACCGGAACCGTGCTGTTTTCCAAGGACGCCGACAGGTTGATCCCGCCGGCCTCGCTGGCCAAGCTGATGACGATGGAAGTGGTTTTCGACGCCATCAAATCAGGGCGCATGACGCTCGATGACACCTTCGTGGTGAGCGAGAACGCCTGGCGCAAAGGCGGCGCTCCTTCGGGGACATCGACCATGTTCGCCAAGCTCAAGTCGACGATCCGGCTGGAAGACCTGATCCAGGGCGTGACCGTGCAGGCGGCCAATGACGGCTGTATCGTCATCGCTGAAGGGATGGCCGGGTCCGAAGCAAACTTCGCGGCGCAGATGACCGAGCGTGCCCGCCAGATCGGCTTGCAGAAATCGACTTTCGTCAATTCCACCGGTCTGCCGGCCGATGGGCAGCAAACGAGCGTTCGCGAACTCGCGCTTCTGGCGCTGCATATCTGGCGCAACTACCCGGATCTCTACCGCTATTACGGCCAGAAGGATTTTACCTGGAACAAGATTTCCCAGAGGAACCGCAATCCGCTACTGGCCATGGACATAGGCGCCGACGGGCTCGCGGTCGGTGCCAGCGAGCAATCCGGGTTCGGCATTGTCGGCTCGGTCAGCCACAACGGCACAAGGGTAATCGCGGCGATGAGCGGCCTGGCAAACGACCGTGAGCGTGCTGAGGAAGCGCGAAAGCTGCTCGACTGGGGCGTTCGCTCCTTCGAGAAGACTGAAGTATTCGCCAAGGACGAAGTGGTTGGCGAAGCCCAGGTCTTTGGCGGCGCCAAGTCCGGTGTCGCGTTAAAGGCAAAAGGACCGGTGCAGATCTTCCTGCCGATCACCAACCGCGACAAGCTCACCGCCAGGATCGTCTATGACGGACCGGTGGCAGCGCCGGTGGAGGAGGGGCAGCCGGTGGGTACGCTGCGCGTCTGGATCGGCGATACGCTGAGCCAGGAGACGCCGCTGTTTGCCGCCGAGTCGATCGGTGTCGGTTCGCTGCCGCAGCGCGCGCTCGATGCCGCCAAGGAACTGGCCGTCGGCTGGCTGCGTTAGCACCGTCGCGGTGGACCTTTTTTCCCGCCGGGACTATACGGTCCCCGAAGTATGGACAAAGGCTTTGGCGCGCGGATTTTTCATCACTTTTGAAGGCGGCGAAGGAGCAGGCAAGTCGACGCAGATCGAGCGGCTGGCAAAGAAGATGCGCGCCAAGAAATACGATGTGCTGGTGACGCGTGAGCCGGGTGGCTCGCCGGGCGCGGAGGCGGTCAGGCATGTCCTGCTTTCAGGCGCAGCCGAGCCGTTCGGCCCCAAGATGGAAGCGCTGCTTTTCGCCGCTGCGCGTTCCGACCATGTCGAACAGGTCATCCGGCCGGCAGTCGAGCGCGGTTCGGTCGTGCTTTGCGATCGTTTCATGGATTCCTCGCGCGTCTACCAGGGCGTCACCGGCGGCCTCGACCCGGCATTTATGGACGCATTGGAGAAGGTCGCCATCAACGGCATGGTGCCGGACATGACACTGATCTTCGACATCGACCCCGCCGAGGGCCTGAGGCGCGCTACCGCCCGGCGGGGCAGCAGTGACGGACCGGACCGCTTCGAGAAAGAAACATTGGCCATCCACCAACGCCGGCGCGAGGCGTTTCTCGCGATCGCCTCAGCTGAACCCGAACGCTGCGTTGTCGTCGATGCCTCAGCCGACCTAGATGCGGTGGAGGATGTCGTTACCGCCGCGGTCTTCGCGGCTCTCGAGAGGATGATGCCGGCGCAAAGAAGGCAGGCGGCGCCAGCATGATTTTCGAACGCATCGCGCCCGAACAGCACGATACGCTGGACGGGGTGCCCGAGCCATCCGAGACGCCGCGTCTTGTCGGTCACCTGCAGGCGGCCAACATGCTCGCCACCGCTTACCGCTCGGGAAAGCTGCCGCACGCACTGATCTTTGCCGGACCGGTTGGCATCGGCAAGGCGACGCTGGCCTTTCACCTGGCGCATCATCTGTTGAAGCACCCGGCCTTCGAGCAGGCGCCGGAGAGCCTTGCCGTTCCAGATCCGGCTTCGTCGCTGTTTCGACAGATCGCCACCGGCGCGCATCCTTCGGTGCTGCATCTTACACGCCCGGCGAACGACAAGACCAAGAGCTTCAAGACAGTGGTGACGGTCGACGAAATCCGCAAGGTCAGCCGTTTTCTGTCGCTGACCTCGCACGACGGCAGCTACCGGGTGGTTATCGTCGATCCCGCCGACGACATGAACACCAATGCTGCCAATGCCTTGCTGAAGAATCTTGAAGAGCCACCCGCGCGCACCTTGTTCATCCTCATCGTCCATGCGCCGGGCAGTCTGCTGCCGACGATCCGGTCGCGCTGCCAGATGGTGCGGTTGGCGCCGCTAGATGCCGAGAGCTTGATGACGGTTCTGGAAGGCATCGAGCCGCCGCCACCGGAGGATCCTGGGGCGCGCGCGGCGCTGGCGGAGCGGGCAGGGGGCAGCGCGCGCAATGCGATCCTGTTGACGCAGTATGGAGGGCTCGAAATCGCCGCCACCCTCGACGCCCTGGTGATGTCCAAGAAGATAGATGTCGCAGGCGCCTACCGTCTTGCCGAGGCGGTCGCCGGCCGCGACCAGGCGATCCCGTTCGAGATATTCAATCGCCGCGCGCTTGATCTGCTGTCGGCCGGCGCCAGCCAGGCCGCGCTCGCCGGCGATCTCGCGCGGGCCAAAACGCTGTCGGATACTTGGCACGAGGCTTTGAACGCTATATCTGAAACCGAGACCTACAATCTCGACAAAAAGCAGCACGCCCTGACCATGATCGACCGCCTGAATTCTGCAATGCGAATGTGACGGCCGCCGGCGTGGCTTTGAAGCCCCTGAGTATTGATCCCAATCAATCGCAGGAACTTCGAAGCCACCACATTGGCGTCGGATGGCAATTGCCGTTTCGATGCGATATCTCACCGCGACATCTTTCATTCAGACATTCATGACGGCTCATCCATGGCACGCGAAAAATACTACGTCACGACGGCTATTTCCTATCCGAACGGCAAACCGCATATCGGCCATGCCTACGAGTTGATTGCCACCGACGCGCTGGCCCGCTTCCAGCGGCTCGACGGTAAGGACGTGCTCTTTCTCACCGGCACCGACGAGCACGGCATCAAGATGCTGCAGACGGCGAAGAGAGAAGGTATTTCAGCGCGCGATCTGGCAGACCGCAACTCGGCCGATTTCGAGCGCATGGCCGTCGCGCTCAATGCCTCCAACGACGATTTCATCCGCACCACGGAAAAGCGGCACTACAAGGCCTCGCAGGCGATCTGGAAGGCGATGGCCGCCAATGGCGACGTCTATAAAGGCGGCTATGCCGGCTGGTACTCGGTGCGTGACGAAGCCTATTACGGCGAAGAAGAGACCGAGGTGCGTAGCGACAATGTCCGCTACGGGCCGCAGGGGACGCCGGTCGAATGGGTCGAGGAAGAGAGCTACTTCTTCCGGCTGTCGGCTTATCAGGACAGGCTCCTTGCACTTTACGAAAACCAGCCCGATTTCGTCGGTCCTGCCGAGAGGCGCAATGAGGTGATGAGCTTCGTCAGGTCCGGCCTGAAGGACCTATCGATCTCGCGCACCACGTTCGACTGGGGCATCCCGGTGCCGGGCGACGAGAAGCATGTGATGTATGTCTGGGTCGACGCCTTGACCAACTACATCACCGCCGCCGGCTATCCGGATCCGGCCAATGAGAGATGGTCGTTCTGGCCGGCAAACGCGCACGTCATCGGCAAGGACATCGTCCGCTTCCACGCGGTCTACTGGCCGGCTTTCCTGATGTCGGCTGGCATCGAATTGCCGAAGCGCGTGTTCGCGCATGGTTTTTTGTTCAACCGCGGCGAGAAAATGTCGAAGTCGGTCGGCAACGTCATCGACCCGTTCGCGATGATCGAGCACTACGGCCTCGACCAGGTGCGCTATTTCTTGCTGCGCGAAGTGCCGTTCGGCCAGGACGGCAGCTACAGCCATGATGCGATCGTCAACCGCACCAATGCCGACCTTGCCAATGGCCTCGGCAATCTGGCGCAGCGCTCGCTGAAGATGGTCGCCAAGAACTGCAGCGGCGCGGTGCCAAAGCGCGGCGAACTGACCGAAGCCGACAGCGCCATCCTCGACCAAGCGGTGGGGGCACTCGCCGTCGCGCGAAAGGCGATGGCGGATCAGGGCATCCATTTGGCGCTGGCGGCGATCTTCGGAGTGGTGGCCGAAGCTGACCGCTATTTCGCCTCTCAGCAACCCTGGGCGCTAAGCAAAAGCGATCCGGACCGTATGAAGACAGTTCTGTGGACGACGATCGAAGTCGTCCGGCGCGTGACGCTGCTCTGCCAGCCCTTTGTTCCGGGGTCGGCTGCAAAGCTGCTCGACCTGCTGGCGGTGCCGGCAAACAACCGTGACTTTGCGCATGTCCACGCCGACTATGCGCTGGTGCCCGGCACGGCATTGCCCGCGCCGGAGGCGGTCTTTCCGCGTTACGAAAAGCAGGACGCGAACGCCTGATGCTGGTCGACAGTCACTGCCACCTCGACTTTCCGGATTTCGCCGAAGAGCGGGCGGCCATTGTCGCCCGCGCCCTAGCGGCCGGCATCGGCCGAATGGTGACGATCTCGACGAGGGTTAGGCGATTTAACCAAGTGCTTGAGATTGCAGAGACTTTCGATGAGGTCTATTGCTCGGTCGGCACCCACCCGCATAATGCGGCCGAAGAGCTTGATGTCACTGTCGATGATCTGGTGCGGCTCTCTGCTCATCGCAAAGTGGTGGCGATCGGCGAGGCCGGACTCGACTATTTCTACGATCATGCGCCGCGCGACGCACAGGCGCAGGGCTTTCGCACCCACATCGCCGCGGCGCGCGTGACCGGTCTGCCGCTGGTCATCCATTCGCGCGACGCCGACGACGACATGGCTGATATCCTCGAAGAAGAAACGGGGAAGGGCGCCTTCCCCTTCATCCTGCACTGTTTTTCGTCGGGGCGCCGGCTGGCCGAGATCGGCGTGGCGCTTGGCGGCTACGTCTCGTTTTCCGGCATCCTCACCTTCAAAAACTCCGCCGAGCTGCGCGCCGTCGCCGCCGATGTGCCGCGCGACCGTCTGCTGGTCGAAACCGACGCGCCATACCTTGCGCCGATCCCGTTTCGCGGCAAGCGTAATGAGCCCGCCTATGTCGCGCATACAGCCAAGGTGCTGGCCGAGACGATCGGCTTCAGCGAGGCCGAGATCGCTAATATCACCACGGATAATTTCTTCCGGCTGTTCAGGAAAATGCCGCGCCCGAGCGCGCCGGGCGCCTGACGCATGAGCGACCGGTTACGTCTTACCGTCCTCGGCTGCGGCTCATCGCCGGGCACGCCACGCATCACCGGCGACTGGGGCAATTGCGATCCCGCGAACCCCCGGAACCGGCGCACGCGCACCGCAGCGCTCGTCGAGCGGATCGCGGCGAGTGGCGCCCGGACCACGGTCGTCATCGACACCGGCCCGGATTTCCGCGAGCAGATGCTGCTGGCATCGGTCAAGCGCATCGATGCGGTGGTCTATACACATCCGCATGCCGACCATATCCACGGCATCGACGATTTGCGCGGCTTCGTGCTCGAGCAGCGCCACCGGATCGACATCCATGCGGATCAGGCTACCATGCTGCGCCTACGCGAGGCGTTCCGCTACTGTTTCGAAACACCGAAAGGCAGTTCGTATCCGCCGATCGTCAACGCCCATATCATCGACCACCACAGGCCGGTGGTGATCGCAGGCGAGGGCGGCGCCCTCACCCTCGAACCGCTGCTGCAGCTCCATGGCGACATCACCTCGCTGGGTTTCCGCATCGGCGGGCTGGCCTATTGCCCTGACGTCAGCGACTTTCCGGAGGCGACCGCCAAGCGTTTGCGCGGGCTGGACATGCTGGTCATCGACGCGCTGCAATACACCGTCCATCCGAGCCATCTGTCGCTTGGCCAGGCGCTTGGCTGGATCGAAAGACTGGCGCCGAAGAACGCGGTGCTGACGCATATGCATGTGCCACTCGACTACGCTACGGTAATGGCCGAGACGCCGGCCAACGTCGAGCCTGCTTATGACGGCATGACGATCGAAATCCCTTACGAATCAGCGTGAAAGACTAAGTTTTTACGTCCTGGGTTCCCGAGTTGGATCTCGCGAGGTGCTAGCTTCACGTCACATCCAATCGGCCATGCCAGTTCCATAATCTATCTTATGCGACTACACCTATAGGATCCGTCGGCGGCGAGATCAGGCCGGTCACTCTAGACATTCGCAACAGCGCTGTGGGGCAACGGGCATGCTAGGGTTGCGAATCATGAACACGCTTCCGCTGCTTGCAAGTCTTGCCCTCACCCTCGCCTGCGCGCTCACTGGCGCGCGAGCGCAGGACCTTGATCGTGCGCCAGGCGAGAACGACCTGGCTTTCGCCAAACGTGTTGTTGGGTTCGCCGACAATGCTGTTCCGCACACCACAGCCGTGAGCTGGAATGGCCTCCAGACACTCTTCGTCGATTACCAGACCGCTGAGGACTATCCGGAACGCCCGCTCGTCGCGCTGCAACGGCTAGCCGACAACAGATATCGCGCAATCCAGGTCACGATCGGTGAACAAGAGGGCGACACACCGGACATAGCGCTCGGCCTCGCCAACGCCGACCACGACCCGGCAAAGGAACTGATCGTGATACTTTCCTGGGCTCAGATGCACTACGATGTCGAAGGGACGCTCTACGAAGTTCGCATCTTCGATGGCCCCAAGCCAGGCCAGAAGGCGCTGACTCAATTGAAAGCGAGCCGGAAGTTCGATGCCACATGCGACTGCCATTGGCGCGACGGCGCAACGAAGCACTTCCGCTTCAAGACGATCGCGGCGGTCAAGGCTGAACTGAAGCGCCTGGGCTATTAGCCGCCGGCGAGGGCTCGCTTCCCGGATGTTGCCTCGCCATCTCGCCTATGCTGACCCGCAATCGTCACCAGCGCCAGCACAGGCACAGGCTGGGTCGCTCGTCAGAACTCCATATCACCGAAGTCACCGCCATTATCGGAGCTGGAATCGCCTGCCTGATCGGCTTCGTCCGGCTGCGGCGTCGGCTGTTCAGCTGCCTTCGCTTCGCTGCCGCCAAACCCGCCGGCGATCGCGTTGCCGAGCAGCACGCCGCCCGCCACGCCCATCGCGGTCTGCGCGGCGCCGGCAAGAAAACCGCCGCCTGCCCGCTGTGGCGAGTCCTGCGGCCCTTCAGTTGCAACGGAGGCGGTGCGCCCTACCCGCGGAACCGAGCCTGAGCGCCTGCCGCCGCTGCGGCCGAAGAAGCCGCTGAGCGGTCCACCGCCGGCCGGCTGCCGCGCCTGCTCCTCCAGTTCTTCTATGCGCGCCTGAGCTGCGTTCAGGGCCTGCTCCTGAACCACGATCGTCTGGGCCATGTAATATGGCGCCCCAGGCTGCTGGGTGATCTGGTCCTGGATGAAGCGCTCTGCTTCGGCATCGCGCGGCGGCGCCTGGCGCTCGGCGCTTGCCAACTTCTCGAAGAGCTGTCCGATCGCTTGCTGATCATTTCTGTCCATGATGTCCAACTCCGGTCTTGGTTCAACGCCGGCTATTCGCGCTCGCCGGTGAAGTTCAACAGCAGTTGGAAGATGTTGATGAAGTTCAGATAGAGCGAGAATGCACCGAAGATAGCGAGTTTCTGCTGTGATTCCGCGCCGAAGTTTTCCGCGTACTGCTCCTTGATCGTCTGGGTATCCCAGGCGGTGAGGCCGATGAAGACGGCGATGCCGATCACAGAGATCGCGAATTGGAGCGCGGTCGAGCCCAGGAAGATATTGACGATGCTGGCGATCACCACGCCGATCAGGCCCATGATCAGGAACGACGAAAACTGCGTCAGGTCGCGTTTGGTCGTGTACCCGTAAAGGCTGGTCGCGCCGAACATGGTGGCGGCGATGAAGAAGGTGCGTGCGATGCTGGTGCCGGTAAAGACCAGGAACACGGAAGCCAGCGACAGGCCCATGACCGCGCAGAACGCCCAGAACATCGCCTGGGCGCCGGCTGCCGACATCGCCTGCATCCGAAAAGAGAACAAGAGCACAAAGGCCAGCGGGGCCAGCATCACCACCCATTTCAGCGGTGTGGAGAAGATCGGCACGTAAAGGGCGGGCGTGGAAGCCACCACGAACGCGATCACGCCCGTAACGACGAGGCCAAGGCCCATATAGTTATAGACGCGCAGCATGTGCCGGCGCAGGCCTTCATCGTAGACGGCTCCGGCTCGGGCTCCGGCCCCGATATATCCGAGATTGTTCATGTGGTTCTCCTTCTTGCAGGTCGATCAGTAAAGCGTTTTGGCGAGCGCTTCGGCCGTGCGATCGAGACCGCCGACATCGCTGCGTCCGACGACCGCGTAGGCGACCTCGCCGATCTGGAAATAAGCCGAGGAAACTTCGCCCGAGGGAACGACGGTCGGCTTGACGACGTCGAATGTTCCGGGCCTGATCGCGAACAACGAGACCAGCCCCATCTCTTTCGTCTCGACAGCCATCTCGACGCTCGGTCCGAATTGCGATGGATAGATCTGCACGTCACGGACCGTCCAGTCCGCTGGCAGCGATGGCATCACGATCGCCGTCGCGGCGCGGATTTCGTCGGCATTGTAACCGGGTGCTTCGAGTTGTGACGACATCGCCTCGCGCACGAGCGTCGTGCGGTGCGCCCGGACCGCGTCCTCCACATAGGCCGGCGGATGGGTCGAAGCGACGACTTCCGTCACCGATATCGGTCCGATGAGCCCGTTCGCAAGCCAGCCGGCAGCGACGAAGACAGCAACTGCCGCAGCTCGCTGCAAAGCACCAAGGACGCGGCCGCGCGCCAATCCCCGCTCCAGCCGCCGTGCAGCATCGGCCGTCGCGGGCCGCGCCATGCCTTTCGATCCGGCAAGCGCCACGCGCAATTCGTCACGCATCCGTAAGTCGGACATCACCCGCGCGGCCGCGTCCGGGCGGGCCGAAAGGAACGCCTCAACCTCGATGCGACGAGCCACGTCCAGCTGATCGTCGACATAGGCGTCGAGATCGGCGTCGGTCACGGGATCGCGCAGTTGGTTCATGATCCACCTCCGACGATCTTCAGATGGCCTTTCGCGCGTGCCGGCACCGCGCCCTCCATCTCGCGCAGGGCCGCACGCGCCCTGCCGATGCGCGACATCAGCGTGCCAAGCGGCACGCCACTCACCTCAGCGGCCTGGCTGTAGCTAAGCCCCTCGATGGCGACGAGATGCAACGCCGAACGCTGCTCCTCCGGCAATTCGAAAAACGCTTCGCGCACCTGCGCCAGACGGACCGAATGTTCCTGCGGAGCCTGGACATTCGCCTCGGCGGCGAGATAGCCGGCCTGTTCGATGCGCATTGCTTCGGATTTGCGGGACCGCAGACCGTCGATGAATGCATTATGGACGATCGACAGCAGCCATACGCGAAGATTTCCGCCGGAGCGGAAGCTGCCGCGTCGCTCATAGGCACGCACCAGCGCATCATGCACCAGATCCTCTGCATCGGCGCTGTCGCGCGTCAGCGAGCGTGCATAGCGGCGCAGCGAATCGAGATGTCCCAGAATATCGAAGCGTGGCATCGGCCGTTTCATGTCCTGTTTACGGAGCAGGTCGGGATGTTAATCCCGCTCTCCCCGAAATTTTCTTACGGCTCGCCGCGTTCTCGTCCTGGGAGATATCGGGCCCGCTCTCGCCCGCCAGATAGTATCGGTCGGCTTCGAGGCAAACCGGCGCCGAGTTGGCGCATATGAAACTGCTGGCAAAGTACGGCCGGTTTGCGTATCACTCCGCCGCCAACGGAACCTTATCGATGTTCGAAAATCTCCAGCCCGCGCCTGCCGACAAGATCCTGGCCTTGATCGGTCTCTATCGCGCCGACCCGCGTCCCGACAAGGTCGATCTTGGGGTCGGCGTTTATAGGGATCGCGACGGCAAGACGCCGGTGATGCGCGCGGTGCGCGAAGCCGAAAAGCGGCTGCTGCAGGGCCAAGATACCAAGACCTATCTCGGCCTTGCCGGCGATACCGCCTTCAACGCGGCGATGGCCAGGTTGGTGTTCGGCCCAGCCGCCGACATGACGCGCATTCGTGCGGCGCAGGCGCCAGGCGGCTCCGGCGCGCTGCGGCTGGTAGCAGAGCTGCTGAAAAGGACCCGCACCGACGCGATGGTCTGGCTGTCGGATCCGACATGGCCGAACCACATGCCGGTGATGCGCGCCGCTGGCCTGCAGACACGCGAATATCCGTATTTCGACGCTGCTTCTGGTGCGGTTCGCTTCGACGACATGCTGAATGCATTGAGAACCGCGAATCCTGGCGACGTCGTATTGTTGCATGGCTGTTGCCATAATCCGACGGGGGCCAATCTAGACATCTCGCAATGGGCTGCCATTGCCGATCTTGTCGTTGGGCGCGGCCTGCTGCCCTTTGTCGACATCGCCTATCAGGGCTTTGGCGAGGGACTTGATGCGGATGCCGCCGGCTTGCGCCTTCTGGCGGCAAAAGTTCCGGAAATGGTCGTTGCCTCCAGCTGCTCGAAGAACTTTGCCGTCTATCGCGACCGAGTCGGTGCAGCGCTGATCATGGCGAAAGGTGGCGCGCAGGCGGATTTGGCGATGGGCCAGATGCTGTCGGCGGCGCGCGCCATGTATTCGATGCCGCCGGACCACGGCGCGGCGGCGGTGCGCATCGTGCTTGAAGACCCCGCATTGCGTTCCGACTGGGAGGCAGAGCTTGAAGAGATGCGGCTGCGCATGCTGCGGCTGCGCGTCCAGTTCGCCGAGGCGCTGCGGCGGCAGTCCAACTCCGACCGTTTCGATTTCGTCGCCAGCCATCGCGGCATGTTTTCCCGGCTTGGCCTGTCGGAAGCGCAAGTCGAGCGGCTGCGCTCCGAGCATGCCATCTATATGGTCGGCGACAGCCGCATCAACGTTGCCGGCCTGCCCGAGGACGGCATGGATGCGCTCGCCAAGGCGATAGTCTCCGTGCTCGACTGATGCTTTTGCTAACTAGGATCTTCCGGAAACCGGCTTCCACTTTCGTATCATGGTCTGGCGGCCCGTCTGTGGACAAGGCGCCCTCACCGGCTGAAGCCGTTGGCCGCACAGCCGTGTACAGGATAGCGTTTCCCAGATGAAACCCTCGAAAGACATTTCCCGACTGATCGAGATCATGGCAGCGCTGCGGGCGCCGGAAACCGGCTGCCCGTGGGATATCGAGCAGGACTTTTCGACAATCGCGCCATACACGATCGAGGAAGCCTACGAAGTGGCGGACGCCATTGCGCGCGGCGACCTCGACGATCTGCGGGATGAACTTGGCGATCTCCTGCTGCAAGTGGTCTACCACGCGCAAATGGCCGAGGAGGCGGGCGAATTTTCATTCGGCGATGTAGTCCAGGCCATCACCACAAAAATGATCCGCCGCCACCCCCATGTCTTCGGCGACGACAAGGCGCGCAGCGCCGGCATGGCCAAGGGCATGTGGGAAAAGATCAAGGCAGAGGAAAAGGCGGAGAAGCGCGGTGCGCGCCTCACCCGTGGGCTCGACCCGGAAGACCATGGCAAGGGCTTTCTCGACAGCGTGCCGGTCGCCCTGCCCGCACTGACCCGAGCGCTCAAACTGCAGGAAAAGGCCGCCCGCGTCGGCTTCGACTGGAGCGAGGCGGCACCGATCCTCGAAAAGATTGAGGAGGAGATCGGCGAATTGCGAGAAGCGCTGGCCAAAGGCGACAGCGCGCCGATCAAGGATGAGTTCGGCGACATGCTGTTTGCGGTCGTCAATCTCGGCCGGCACCTCAAAATTGATTCCGAAGCGGCACTCAGTGGCACCAACGAAAAATTCCGATCGCGCTTCCACTATGTCGAGCGGACGCTGCAAGCGTCGGGAAACAGCCTCGAAGAGGCGACGCTGGACGAGATGGAAGCGCTCTGGCATCAGGCAAAAAGGGCGAAGTAAACGCCTCTACCCGTTGTTTTGACGGCGCAATCGGCTTTCGATCTCCTGCCGAGCGCTGTGTGTAGCCTTGAGCGCGACGGTCACGCTGCCATCCTCATTGTCGTCGCGCGAGACGATGTCGCCGTTGCGGTAAAGCCAGTCGACGACGCCGAGTTGGTCGGGCTTGAGTGTGACGGTGAACGTCTCCAGTTCGCCCGACATCATCGTCTCGATGATCGTCTTCAGCGCATCGATGCCCTCGCCGGTTACCGCCGATATGGCGATCGGCGGTGCCTTCTTGCCGTCAGCACCATCGGCAAGCAGCCGCGCCCGGTTGCCCTCGTCGAGCCGGTCGATCTTGTTCCATACTTCGATGACGCGCTTGCTATCGCGGGCATCGACGCCGAGATCGGTAAGGATGCGCTCGACATCTTCGGCCTGCGCGGCCGTATCGGGATCGGAGATGTCGCGCAGATGAATGACGAGGTCTGCCTCGACCACTTCCTCCAGCGTCGCCCTGAAGGCCGCGACCAGATGCGTTGGCAGGTCGGAAATGAAGCCGACCGTATCGGAAAGGATGATCGGCGTGCCGTGCGGCAGGCGCACGCGGCGCAGCGTCGGGTCGAGCGTGGCAAACAGCATGTCTTCGGCCAGCACCCCTGCTCCGGTCAGCCGGTTGAACAGAGTCGACTTGCCGGCATTGGTGTAGCCGACGATCGCCACCACCGGAAATGGCACCTTCTTGCGCTTGGCGCGGTGCAGGTCGCGGGTGCGGCGCACAGTTTCGAGCTCGTGCTTCAGCTTGGTGATCTTGTCCTGCAGCACACGCCGATCCGACTCGATCTGGGTCTCGCCAGGGCCGCCGAGAAAGCCGGCGCCGCCACGCTGGCGCTCGAGGTGGGTCCAGCTCCGCACAAGGCGGCCTTTCTGGTAGTTGAGATGGGCAAGATCGACCTGCAGCGTGCCTTCCTTGGTGCGGGCGCGCTCGCCGAAAATCTCCAGGATCAGCCCGGTGCGGTCGAGCACCTTGGCGTTCAACTCTTTTTCGAGGTTGCGCTGCTGTACCGGGGTCAGCGGATGATCGACAATGACCACTTCCGCGTGGCCCTCTTTGACGATCTCAGCGAACTCCGCCACCTTGCCGCTGCCGAGCAAGGTCGCCGGGCGTGGATCGTTGACGGTCACCACCGCCGTGTGGACCAGGTCGAGGTCGATTGCGCTGGCGAGGCCGACGGCCTCGTCGCGACGAGCCTCGGCGGAGCGGGTCAGGCGGGGGCGGTTGGTGTCGTCGTCGCCACGAGGCTGCCGGGTAAGCACCGGCACGATAACCACCGCCCGGGTCGGGCCGTTGGCCTCTGTCCCGGTCTGATGTGCTGGTTTTCCGCGAACGCTGCGGTCCGCGTCTTTCTCACGTGCCAATCAGGCGCCCTGGCTTTCCTCACCATCGAACATCTGAACCGGCTGGCTCGGCATGATCGTGGAAATAGCGTGCTTGTAGACAAGCTGGGAATGGCCGTCGCGACGCAGCAGAACGCAGAAATTGTCGAACGAAGTGACCACGCCGGTCAGCTTCACGCCGTTGATGAGAAAGATGGTGAGTGGATTTTTGCTCTTGCGAACTGAATTCAGGAACAGGTCCTGAAGATTTTGCGATCGTTCCGCCATTGTTCTTGTCTTTCGCCGATCCCCTTCGGTTTGCAGGCCAATGCGCCAAATTAGCCGGCACATGTCAAGCACGCAAACACCATCTTGCCGTCAGTAACGACAAGCAGAACGAGATATATTGATGTTCATTCCATCTGTGCGGTTATCAGGCTGGACTTTTTTCCGCAACGTCAAAAAAGGCCTGCCGTAATGAAACTGTTATCGAGCCCGGGTAGCCGTTGGCGACGGGAGCGCCATCGATCGCCACCACCGGCATGGCAATCGTGGTCGCGGAGCTGATGAAAACCTCGCGCGCGGTCTTGGCTTCAGCCACCGAAAAACCGCGCTCCTCGATCTTCAGGCCGAGCTTGGCGGCCACGTCGAACAGCGTCGTACGGGTGATGCCGCGCAGGATGCCGTGCTCGGCCGGCCGCGTCACCAGCACGCCATCCCCGGTGATGATCCAGGCGTTCGACGATCCACCTTCCTTGACGGTGCCGTCGACATCGACGAACCAGGCCTCCTGAGCGCCGGCTTCCTTGGCTTTCTGCTTGGCCAGCACGTTCGGCAGCAGGCCGACCGACTTGATATCGACCCGATCCCACCGGTTCTCCGGCACCGTGATAACCCGGATCCCGCTCTCGGCCCGCTTCGCGGCAGCTGCAGGATCGGCTTTTTTGGCAGTCACCACCAGCGACGGCTTCGTGTCCGCCGGCGGGAAGAAAAACTCGCGGCTGGCGACGCCGCGTGTCACCTGGACATAGACCAGGCCGTCGACGACATGGTTGCGGCGCACCACCTCGCGCATGACGAGCGGCAGCACGCCGCGCGTGATCGGCCAATCGATCGAGAGTTCGGCAAGTGAGCGGTTCAATCGGGCGAGATGGCGCGGCATGTCGACGATGAAGCCTCGTGCCACCTCGCAGACCTCGTAGACGCCGTCGGCGAATTGATAGCCACGGTCCTCGATATGCACGGAAGCTTCGGCGTGAGCGACGTAGCGCCCGTTCACATACGCAATGCGCGGCATGGCTAATCCCTGAAAAAAGTCCAGCTTTCTTATCCGATTCCAAGACCGCCGTAACCGATAATTGGGTGGGCCACGACTGGTTTGGCTGTCAGACGCCCAGCGACTTCAGCTTGCGGTGCAATGCAGAGCGTTCCATGCCGATAAACTCTGCCGTCTTCGAGATATTGCCGCCAAAACGGTTGATCTGGGCGATCAGATAGTCCTTCTCGAATTGTTCGCGCGCTTCCCGCAGCGGCAGCGCCATTATGTGCTGATCGGATTTGTTTGGAGTGCGCGGCATGACGTCGCCGATCTCGGCAGGCAGGAGATCGGCGGTGATCGGCGCATCGACATCGTCGCCGCGCGCCAGGATCATCAGCCGCTCGACATTGTTGCGCAACTGGCGAACGTTGCCCGGCCAGTTATGCGCCTGCAGCACCGCCAGCGCGTCGTCGCCGATGCGGCGCGGCTTGATGCCGGCCTGGCGAGCGATCTGCTTCATGAAATTGTCGACCAGATAAGGAATGTCCTCGCGACGCTCGGCCAGTCCCGGCACCATGACCGGAACCACGGCCAGGCGATGATAAAGGTCCTCGCGGAAACGGCCGTCGGCGATCATGGCTTCCAGGTTCTGCGAGGTCGACGAGATGATGCGCACGTCGACCTTGACCCGCTTGGTGCCCCCTACCCGCTCGAACTGCTGTTCGACCAGCACGCGCAGGATCTTGTTTTGCGTCTCGCGCGGCATGTCGGCCACTTCATCGATGTAGAGAATGCCGCGATGGGCTTCCTCCAGCGCGCCGACCTTGCGTTCGACGCCGTTCGATTCGGTGCCGAACAACTCGATCTCCATACGCTCAGGCGTGATGTTGGCGGCGCTCAGCGTCACAAACGGTGCACTCTTGCGCGCAGAGAGCGCGTGGATGGCGCGCGCCGCCAGTTCCTTGCCCGAGCCGGAGGGGCCGATAATCATGACGCGGCTGTTGGTCGGCGCGACGCGCTCGATGGTCTGGCGCAATTGGCTCATTGCCGATGACATGCCGATGAGGTCGAAAGTCTCGCCGCTGCGCAGCTTGAGATCCGAAACCTCGCGTCTCAATTTGGAGGTTTCGAGCGCCCGTTCGGCAATGAGGATCAGCCTGTCGGCCTTGAATGGCTTTTCGATGAAATCATAGGCGCCGCGGCGGATGGCCGAGACTGCCGTTTCGATATTGCCGTGGCCCGAGATCATCACCACCGGCAGGTTCGGGTGCATCGTCTTGATCTCGTCAAGCAAGACAAGGCCATCGAGCCGCGAGCCCTGCAGCCAGATGTCGAGGAAAATCAGCCTGGGTGCCCGGTCGGCAACCGCCGCAAGCGCGCTGTCGGCGTCAAACGCCGTGCGTGTTTCGTGACCTTCGTCGCTCAGGATACCGGCGACGAGTTCGCGGATGTCTTCCTCGTCATCGACGATGAGAATATCAGACGCCATTACCGACCTTTTCAGTTTCTTTTTCGTGTTCCGTCTTGCCCTCGCCGCGTATCGGAACGGTGGCGGCAACCGGCAGGATGATGCTGATCATTGCGCCCCGCCCATCGTGGAAGTCCGCTGGTGCATCGTGCAATTCGAGTCGCCCGCCATGGTCCTCCACGATCTTCTTGACGATAGCGAGGCCAAGCCCGGTGCCTTTCTCGCGTGTCGTCATGTAAGGCTCGAGCAAGCGCTGCCGGTTTTCGCGCGGCAAGCCCCTGCCGTTGTCGATGACGTCGATTCGAATCGCGCCATTCTGACGCCCGGCTTGAATCCGGATTATGCCGTGCGGACGATCCTCTGCATCAAGTCCGTCGATGGCCTCGGCAGCATTCTTGATGACGTTGCCGAACGCCTGCGCCATCAGGCGGCTGTCGAACGTGCCTTTGAGCGGCTCATTGCCGAAGACGCGCTCGAAGGTGATGTCGGCGCGGCTCACTTCGACCAGGAACGAGGCCTCGCGCAACGAATCGCGCAGATCGATTGCCTTCATTTCCGGTTTCGGCATGCGGGCGAACGCCGAGAACTCGTCGACCATGCGGCCGATGTCCTCCACTTGCCGGATGATGGTGTCGGTGCATTGATCGAAAACCTCACGGTCCTCGGTGATGACCTTGCCGTAACGGCGCTTGATGCGCTCGGCCGAAAGCTGGATCGGCGTCAACGGGTTCTTGATCTCGTGGGCGATGCGCCGCGCCACGTCGGCCCATGCAGAGGAACGCTGTGCCTGGACCAGATCGGTAATGTCGTCGACTGTCACGACGTAGGATTTATCCTCCGAACCGTCGTCGCCGGCTTCGATCGTGATCTGCACGTTGAAGGTCCGTTCGGTGCCGGCACGATAGAAGGTGACCTGTTCGCGATAGACCGGCTTGCCCGATTTGCGGCCGATCTCGAAGACGCGGCCGACATGCGGCAGCACGGCGGAAAGGTTCTGCCCAAGCGCTGCCGTGGCGGATATGGCCAGCATCGTTTCGGCCGAACGGTTGACGATGGTGACGATGCCATATGGATCGACGCCGATGACCCCGGCGGTGACGCCGGCAAGCACCGCCTCCGAAAAGCGCCGCCGCTCGTCGATCAAATCCTTGGCCGACAGGATCTCGTTGCGCTGCGATTTCAGCTCCATCAGCATCTTGTTGAAGGTGTCGCCGAGCGAGGCGACGTCACCGTCGGAGGGGCGGACAGGCACGGCCACGTCGAGATTGCCGGTAGCGACCTCGTCGGCCGCGCCGATGAGCTGACGAATCGGCCGCACCAGGCGGTCGGCCACCGCAATGCCGGTCCAGATGGCGGACAGGATGATGATCAGCGTCAGCGACAGATAGGGAAGCGCGAAAGCCACTTGCGAGGTGCGGCGATTGTCTTCGAGACCGCGATATTCGGCGGTGTTGGATTTGACGATCTGCCGCGCCTTTATCACCTCGGGATCGACGAGGCGAATGGTGTAGAGATAGAGGCCGTCGATCTCGCGCAGCTTGACGATGGCACCCATGATGTTGCGGGTGCGCGGTTCTATCAGCACCGGCTTGCCGTCGGCAGCGCTTGCCACGGCGCCCTCAGGCGGCTCCGGCATGGCAAAGTCCGCGTCGGTCTTGGCGCTCATAACGAAGGAACCATCGGGCTTGATGAGTGCTGCGTGCGCCAGCGAACGTCCCACCGCCTCCTTGTTCATGAGGTCGAGAAAACCGGTACGATCGAGGCCGTAAAGCGTGCGCGAAGCGTCGAGGTCGTAAGCCATCGACAACGTCGTGCCCTGAAGATTTCGCGCGTTTTCCTGCACATAGGCGTCAGCGATCGACAATGACGAATTGACGATCGTCTTGGTGCGGATCTCGAACCAGCGGTCGAGGCCGATGTCGAGCGTGATCGACGCGATGATCGCCACCATGATCGCGGGGATGGCGGCGACTAGCGCAAACATCGCCACTATGCGCACATGCAGGCGCGACGCAGCCTTGCCATGCCGTCGTGCCATCAGGATGCGATGCACCTCGCGGCCGACCAGCAAGATCAGAAACAGGACGAACGCCGCATTAAGCGCAATCAGCGCCAGCGTCGTCCTTGCGTCGGGCTTGATCGGCGTGGCGCCAACGAGAATGGCGAAGGAGATCGCCGCCGTCACCAGCGCGCCGGCAATGGCGACCACGCCCGGCAGCGCAAGCAGCCGGCGACCGTCTCGCGCGCCCGTATTGCTGAAAAGCGATTTGCTCAGTGTCGGTGCGTGCAGGGCCATGTCGCCGTCTAGAGCCAGTGATTGCGTCGGATGTATGCAACGCATTGTGGCGATTATGCAACAAGTGTGGCCGAGACGGAAATCTTTCGGCAATCGATCCCCCGGGAAAGCGCTCGAAAAGGGATTCGTCTAGACCTGCCTGGACGATTTGTAGACGTTGACGCCGAGTTCGCGAATCTTTTTGCGCAGCGTGTTGCGGTTGAGCCCCAGCAATTCCGCAGCCTTGATCTGGTTACCGCGCGTTGCGGTCATCGAGGCGAGGACCAGCGGGTATTCGACCTCGGAGAGGATTCGCTGATATAGCCCGGCCGGGGGCAAGTCGCCGGCAAACGAGGCAAAATAGCGTTGCAGGAAATGCTCCACCGCCTGGCCGATGGAAAGGTCGTCGGGAATGAGGTTGCCGCCACCTGGAACGACAGGCCTTTCACCGGTCTTCAACTCCGCCTCGATGATCTCGGCGGAAATCTCGTCCTGCGAATACAGTGCGGCCAGCCTGCGGATGAGGTTTTCGAGTTCGCGCACGTTGCCCGGCCATGGGTAGCGCTTCATCAGCTCGATGCCGCCGGTGGAAATGCGCTTGGTCTGCAGGCCCTCACTGGCGCCGAGCTTGAAGAAGTGCCGGACGAGGTCCGGAATGTCCTCCGATCGCTCGCGCAGCGCCGGCAGCCTGAGCGGCACAACGTTCAAGCGGTAGAACAGGTCCTCGCGGAAAAGCCCCTGATTGATCAGTGTGCGCAGGTCCTTGTTGGTGGCAGCGACGATGCGCACGTCGGTCTTGATCGGCGTGCGACCGCCGACCGTGGTGTATTCGCCCTGCTGCAACACACGCAGAAGCCGCGTCTGCGCTTCCATCGGCATGTCGCCGATCTCGTCGAGGAACAGCGTGCCGCCTTCGGCCTGCTCGAAACGGCCAGTGGAGCGGTTCTGCGCGCCGGTAAAGGCGCCCTTCTCGTGCCCGAATAGTTCCGATTCGATCAGGTCGCGCGGGATCGCCGCCATGTTGATGGCGACGAAGGGACCGCCTCGGCGGCGGCCGTATTCATGCAGCGCGCGCGCCACCAGTTCCTTGCCGGTACCCGACTCTCCGCTGATCATGACCGTCAGGTCGGTCTGCATCATGCGGGCCAGCATGCGGTAGATGTCCTGCATGGCCGCCGAGCGGCCGACCAGCGGCATCGTCTCCGGCGGCTCGTCGGCCCGCGTATCGATCTTCGGCCGCCGCGGCTCGGAAAGAGCGCGGTTGACGATGTTGAGCAGCTCGGTCAGGTCGAACGGTTTTGGCAGATACTCGTAGGCCCCGGTTTCGGAGGCACGAATTGCTGTCATGAACGTGTTCTGCGCACTCATGACGATGACCGGCAGTTCCGGTCGCGCCTTCTTGATGCGCGGCAGCATGTCGAAGGCGTTCTCGTCAGGCATGACAACGTCGGTGATGACCAGATCGCCCTCGCCCGCCGCCACCCAGCGCCACAGCGTCGAGGCATTGGAGGTGACGCGCACGTCGTGGCCGACGCGCGAAAGCGCCTGGTTGAGGACAGTGCGGATGGCCGCATCGTCGTCAGCGACGAGAATATTGCCGCGAACGGTCATTTGCGGTCTCCTTCAACGTCGTCGTCGGTGCCAAACTGGGTTTCTTTCCACGCCGGCATCAGGATGCGGAAGGTGGTCCCGCGCGGCGTCGATTCGCATTCAATGATGCCGCCATGCTCGCCGACGATCTTTGCGACCAGCGCCAGACCGAGACCGGAGCCGTTCGGCTTAGTGGTGATGAAGGGATCGAACAGGATCGGCAGGATATCCTCGGAAACACCCGAACCGTTGTCACGCACGCAGAATTCCAATGGCAGCGACACGCGGTCCTGCGTTCCGGGTACGGAAACACGGATGCCCGGACGGAAGGCGGTCGACAGCATGATCTCGCCCTGCGGATCGCTGCCGATCGCCTCGGCGGCATTTTTTACCAGATTGAGAAACACCTGGATGAGCTGGTCGCGATTGGCAAAAACCGGAGGCAATGATGGATCATAATCCTCCAATATCTTGATCCGCTTGGCAAAACCGTTCTTGGCGATTGCCTTGACATGGTCGAGCACGACATGGATGTTGACAGGGTAGCGGTCGATCGGCCGCTCGTCGGAAAACACCTCCATGCGGTCGACCAGCGAGACAATGCGGTCGGTCTCGTCGGTGATCAGCCTGGTCAGTGCGCGATCCTCGTCGGACGCCGACAGCTCTAGCAACTGCGCCGCACCACGAATGCCGGACAGCGGGTTCTTGATCTCATGGGCAAGCATCGCGGCAAGGCCGGTGACCGAGCGCGCCGCACCGCGATGCGTCATCTGCCGGTCGATCTTGTCGGCCATTGAGCGTTCCTGGAACATCACCACGACGGAGCCTGGAAATTCCGTCACAGGCGCGACGTAGAGATCGACCACCTTCTCGATGCCGAGCCGCGGCGACGACACGTCCACCCGGTATTCGTTGACTGGCGCCCGGCGCTCGCGCACCTGGTCGACAAGCGTCAGCAGCGGACTGCCGAAAGGAATGAGCTTGTGCAGCGTATTGCGCGCGAGCATCGTGGCGCTCGACCGGAAAAAATCCTCGGCATCGGCATTGGCGAAGGTGATGAAGCCTTGCGGATCGACCATGATCACCGGCCGACGAATGGTGTTGAGCACAATATGCGCGGCGTCCGCCATATCCGTGCTCTGTGTGACGGTGGCGTTCATGCCGCACTCCGCAGGTTCGCCGCTTCGGGAGCGCTTGAAAATACGTCGCGCAGCAAGGCAATGACACGCCCAGGCTCGAAAGACGTGAGTATGGCCTTGCGCCGGTCGTCGCTTGTGGCGGCGTGGCGGTCGAGATACCAGCCGAGATGCTTGCGCGCCTGGCGCAATCCGCTTTCCACGCCATAGAGCGTCAGCATGTCTTCGTAATGGGCAATGACGTAATCGGTCAGCGCTTGCGGGCTTTCCGGCATGCCGGATACCGGCTCGGCCAGCGCGGCCGCTACAATGCTGCCGGCGGTCCACGGCGCGCCATAGTGCGCACGGCCGATCATCACCGCGTCGGCGCCGGATTGGTCAAGGATCGACGCAGCCTCTGCCGGCGAGCCGACATCGCCATTGGCAACCACAGGGATCGAGACGGCCTGCTTGACGCGTGCGATGGCACGCCAGTCGGCCGTGCCCTGATAGAACTGGCAACGTGTGCGGCCATGCACCGTCACCATCATCACCCCGGCCTGCTCGGCGCGTCGCGCCAGCATCGGCGCGTTGAGCGCGCCTTCGTCCCAGCCGAGCCGCATTTTGACCGTGACCGGCACGTCGACCGCGCCGACTACCGCTTCGATCAGCGACAGCGCGTGGTCGAGGTCTCGCATCAGTGCCGAACCGGCATAGCCGCCCGTCACCTTTTTGGCCGGACAGCCCATGTTGATGTCGATGATGTCGGCGCCTTCGCCGACCGCGATTCGCGCGCCCTCGGCCATGTGCATCGCCTCGCGGCCGGCAAGCTGGACCATGTGGACAGGCAGCCCGGAATGACGGATGCGCAGGCCCGAGCCAGCCCTGCCCTTTGCAAGCTCACCGCTCGCCACCATTTCCGACACGACCAGCCCGGCGCCATGGGCATGGGCGCGCTGCCGGAACGGCTCGTCGGTGATGCCCGACATCGGCGCGAGAAACACGCGGTTGCGGATTCTCACGCCACCCACACCCAGCGGCGAAGCCAATTTGGTCACATCAGGCATGCACAAAAACCAAGCACCTTCGGTTGCTGCACATTCTCTAGCCAGAACGACGGCAATGTGCAACGCGCAATGTCGTGACATTAAGGCGCATTTGGGAAAAAAGGTTCGCCGGATAGCATCAATCCTAGGTCTTCCGAAAGCGATACCACTTTTCGGGATCATGCGCTAAGCGTCTCGGCATGAGAGATGTGAGCGAAAAGCAAGCTGCGGACGACAAGGTCGCGGTGGTCATCGTTGCCGCCGGCCGCGGCGCGCGCGCCGGACAGGCCAATGGGCCGAAGCAGTACCAGCAGATTGGCGGCGGCGCCGTTATCGCACGCACGCTCGACGCCTTTCTGACGCATCCGAAAATTGGAGCTGTCGTCGTTGCTATACATGCCGAAGACGACGCGCTTTTCCGCCGCGCCGCCGGCGCGAACGCCGACCGTGTCGTCGCGGTGACTGGCGGTACGTCACGGCAGGAGTCCGTCCGCCTTGGACTGCTGGCGTTGAGAAGCCATGCGCCGGGCCGGGTGCTGATCCATGATGCGGCTCGGCCGTTTGTCGATGCGGAACTGATAGACCGTACGATCGCCGCCATTGAAGAGCGCCAGGGAGCGCTGCCTGCTTTGCCCGTTGCCGATACGCTGAAGCGCGAAACGGCCGAAGGCATGATCGGCGAAACAGTGTCCAGGGCCGGGCTCCATGCCGCACAGACACCACAAGGCTTTCCGTTCTGGCCGATCCTGGCCGCGCACGAAAAGGCTCATCATCTGGGCAAGGCGGATTTCACCGACGATGCGGCAATCGCCGAATGGGCGCATATTCCGGTGAAGATCGTTCCCGGCTCGCCGGACAATGTCAAACTAACCTGGGCAAGGGATATTGCGATGGCGGATCAGCGGCTTTCCAGCGCCCCACGTTTTCCCGACATCCGAACCGGCAATGGCTATGACGTGCATGCGTTCGAGCCCGGCGACCATGTCACCCTGTGCGGCGTCGCCATTCCACACGACAGGAAGTTATCCGGCCATTCGGATGCCGATGTCGGTCTCCATGCCTTGACCGACGCCCTGCTGGCCACCTGCGGCGCCGGTGACATCGGCACGCATTTCCCGCCCTCCGACCCGCAGTGGAAAGGGGCCGCTTCACGCATCTTCGTCGAACACGCGGTGAAGCTGGTGCGCGCGCGCGGCGGGCGCATCGCCAACGCCGACATCACCCTGATCTGCGAGGCCCCGCGCGTTGGCCCGCATCGCGAGGCCATGACCGAAACGCTTTCTGCAATGCTGCGAATTTCGCGCGACCGCATCTCGATCAAGGCGACAACCAATGAGAAGCTCGGCTTCGTCGGCCGTGAGGAAGGCATAGCGGCCATCGCGACCGCCAGCGTTGTGTTTCCAGGGGATGTCCCCGAGTGAGCAATAGCGATCTCGCAGATGCCCTGCTTCAGGCCTGCCAGCAGCGCGGCATCATGCTGGCGACGGCGGAGAGCTGCACCGGCGGCATGATCATCGCCGCGCTGACCGACATCGCCGGCTCTTCCGCGGTGGTCGATCGCGGCTTCATCACCTATTCCAACCAGGCCAAGACCGAGATGCTCGGCGTCTCGGCCGCTACGCTCGAGGCGCACGGCGCGGTCTCGCGCGAGACTGCGGTGGAGATGGCGGCCGGTGCCCTGGCCCATTCGCCGGCCGGGCTCGCCCTGGCGGTGACCGGCATCGCCGGTCCGGACGGCGGCTCTGCGGAAAAACCTGTCGGCCTGGTCTGGTTCGGCGTTGCCGTGGCTGGCCGGCCGGTAGTCAGCGAATGCCAGCTGTTCGCCGACAAGGGCCGTGATTTCATCCGCCGGGAGACGGTCCGACATGCGCTTGAACTGGGTCTACGCGCGCTCGCCGCGGATCAGGCTGCCGATGGCGCGCCGTAGATGATTTCGGCACGTTTCTCGAACGCCTCGGAGAACATGCGGAAGGCGCGGTCGAACATGGTTCCCATGAGCGCACCCAGAATGCGGCTCTTGAACTCGTAGTCGATAAAGAAACAGACGTTGCAACCGCCGCCGTCCGCCGGGTCGAAGCGCCAGACATTGCTGAGATATTTGAACGGGCCGTCGATATATTTGACGTCGATGGCGTTCTCGTCAGGCTTCAGCAGCACCTGCGTGGTGAAAGTCTCGCGGATCGCCTTGTAGCCGATGCTCATGTCGGCGATGAGCAGGGTGCGTCCGTTGCGTTCCTTGCGCGAACGAACCGTAAGTGCCTCGCAAAGCGGCAGGAATTGCGGATAGGATTCGATATCGGCAACCAGAGCGAACATCTGTTCCGGCGTATGCGCAACGCGGCGATGGGCTTCGAATTGTGGCATGAAACCAGTGGGTTAGGCGGACTTCCTGAGAAACGCTTCGCGCGCCGCGCGCAACCTGGCAAAGTCGTCCCCGGCGTGGTGCGACGAGCGCGTCAGCGGGCTCGACGCCACCAGCAGGAAGCCCTTGGTCCTGCCGATCGTCTCAAAGGACTTGAATTCCTCCGGCGTGACGAAGCGGATCACCGGATGGTGCTTCTTCGACGGCTGCAGATATTGGCCGATGGTCATGAAGTCGACATTGGCCGAACGCAAATCGTCCATCAGCTGCAGGATTTCGTTCCGCTCCTCGCCAAGGCCGACCATGATGCCGGACTTGGTGAAGATCGAGGGGTCGAGTTCCTTGACCCGCTGCAAGAGCCTGATCGAGTGGAAATAGCGCGCACCCGGCCGAACAGTCAGATAGTTCGACGGAACGGTCTCGAGATTATGGTTGAAAACATCCGGCTTTGCCGCCACGACGATCTCCAGCGCACCGTCCTTGCGCAGGAAATCGGGCGTCAGGATTTCGATCGTCGTCGACGGGGTTGCTGCCCTGATCGCACGGATGACATCGGCAAAATGCTGGGCCCCGCCATCGGCGAGATCGTCGCGATCGACGGAGGTGATGACGACATGGCTCAAGCCCATTTGCTTGACCGCATGCGCGACACGCGCCGGCTCGTCGGGATCGAGTGCGGTCGGGATGCCGGTGGCGACATTGCAAAAGGCGCAGGCCCGCGTGCAGATCTCGCCCATGATCATGAAGGTGGCGTGCTTCTTCTCCCAGCACTCGCCGATATTGGGGCAACCCGCCTCTTCGCAAACCGTCACCAGTTTGTGAGACTTCACGATTTCGCGCGTCTCGGCATAGCCTTTCGACATCGGCGCCTTGACGCGGATCCAGTCAGGCTTGCGCAGTACGTCCTGATCCGGCTTGTGCGCCTTTTCGGGATGCCGCAGGCGCGGCGCATTGGCAATCGTGTCGAGGACGGTGACCATGTGAAACCCGGCTCATTGGCAAGCGCTTGTCCAGCCCTCGCTCTACCCACGTCATCTAGGACTTTTCGGCGAAAAGAAAAAGGCCGCGATCACGCATGCCGCGGTGGCCTTTTTCGCATAGCAAGTGCCGACAGAGGTTAGCGGCGCACCAGTCGTCCGACCGCAATCAGAATGCAGGCACCGATGAAGCCGGTGATCAGATAGGCTATCCAGCCGACGCCGAAGATGCCGATGTTCAGGGTCTGCAAGATGGCGTTCAACACGATTGCGCCGACAATGCCGAGAACGATGTTCATGAGGATGCCGGTATTGCTCTTCATGACCATCTCGGCGAGCCATCCCGCCAGGCCGCCGATGATGATGGCTGCAACCCAGCCCACGCCGTTCATTTCCATATGCCCTCTCCTTGTATGATGGATCATGCCTGCGAAACGAATTGCTCTGCCGTCGAGTTCCTTTGTGTCTTCCGTGTGAGACTCGCCCCACTAATTTATCATGCATTCAGTGCGCGGCCATAGGCGTCGAGTACACTCTCCTTCATCATCTCCGACAGCGTCGGGTGCGGGAAGATCGTGTGCATCAGCTCTTCCTCGGTGGTCTCCAGATTCATCGCCACGACGAAGCCCTGGATCAGTTCGGTTACTTCTGCGCCAACCATGTGGGCACCCAGCAACTGGCCGGTCTTCTTGTCGAAAATGGTCTTGACGAAGCCTTGGTCCTCGCCGAGCGCAATCGCCTTGCCGTTTGCCGCGAACTGAAAACGGCCGACGCGGATGTCCTTGCCATCGGTTTTCGCTTTGGCTTCCGTCAGTCCGACCGAGGCGACTTGCGGATTGCAATAGGTGCAGCCCGGGATCTTCAGCTTGTCGATGGCATGCACGCCGGGGAAATTGGCGATCTTTTCCACACAGACCACGCCCTCATGCTCGGCCTTGTGGGCGAGCATCGGCGGTCCGGCAACGTCGCCGATGGCGTAGACGCCCGGCACATTGGTCTTGCCGTAGCCGTCGACGACGACGCAACCGCGGTCCGTCTTCACGCCGAGCGTCTCGAGGCCGAGGTTCTCGATATTGCCTTGTACGCCGACGGCCGAGATCATGCGATCGGCGGTGATCTTCTCGACCTTGCCGTCCTTCATCTCGACATGCGCGGTGACCGAGTTAGTGCCCTTCTCGACCTTGGTCACCTTGGCTTCTAGGATGATCTTCATGCCCTGCTTCTCGAACTGCTTCTGGGCGAATTTCGAGACCTCGGCGTCCTCGACCGGCATCACAGCCGGCAGCAGTTCGACCACCGTCACCTCGGCGCCCATGGTGCGGTAGAACGAGGCGAACTCGATGCCGATGGCGCCCGAGCCCATCACCAGCAGCGATTTCGGCATCTCTTTCGGCACCATCGCCTCGAAATAGGTCCAGATCAACTTGCCGTCAGGCTCGATGCCGGGCAGCGCGCGCGGCCTGGCGCCGGTCGCCAGGATGATGTGCTTGGCGCTATAGGTGCCCTCGCCCTTGACGCCCTTGGGCGCCGGCGGCTGCGGCTCCATCGGCTTCTTCGACGATTTCGACACGACGATCTCGCCAGGTTTGGTCAGCTTGGCTTCGCCCCAGATGACGTCGACCTTGTTCTTCTTCATCAGGAAGCCGACGCCGCCGTTGAGCCGCAGCGAGACCTTTCGCGAGCGATCGACGACGGCGGCTGTGTCGACGCCGACCTTGCCATCGATCTTCAGGCCGTAGTCCTTCAGATGATCCGAATAGTGCATGATCTCGGCGGAGCGCAGCAGCGCTTTGGTCGGAATGCAGCCCCAGTTGAGGCAGATGCCGCCCAAGTGCTCGCGCTCGACGATCGCCGTCTTGAAGCCAAGCTGGGCCGAACGCACTGCAGTGACATAGCCGCCGGGGCCGGAGCCGATGATGATGACGTCGTAGGATTCAGAGTTACTCACGTTAGCTCTTTCCATTTGTGATCGGTGAACAGCAAGTCTAATGCATATGACAGCGTCGTCTTTCGTAGCGCTTTTCGTGGCGCTCCTAGGAGATGCTCAATCAAATAATCCCTTAGGTATTTTCGCTGCTCTCCAGTAAATCGAGGGTAGCATTCGACGGCTTCAACAAGAGTTGGATTTTTCAATAAGTCTCTCACAAATTTGTCAATTTGAACTCCAGCTCTTCTCAACTCTAGTTCTCCGCGACTCCACTTCGACGGAGTATAAGCGCGTCCTTTTTTCCGGTATTGAATCTTAAGCCGAGATCCACGCCCACCGTAACCGATTGGGTGTGCTCTGATAATACTCGATCCACCTAGATAGTGTTTGGCCATCTATAGCTCCAGCATCACGCGCACGAGCGGCGCCAGCGCTTGCCCGACGTTCCGCGTGTTTTCCGCGTCCAGGTGGACGCCGTCGAGCGGCGTGGTTTTGGCCACCGTGCCGGCATCGAAGAAGCCGCAGCCGGCCTCGTCGGCAAGGGCGGAATATTGCGGCGCCAGCCGCTTTGACGCGTCATCGCCGCCGGCGAACATTTCCTTGAACTCGGCGTTTTCCGTGCGGCTGACTACGGGCGGCGCCACGATCAGGATCTGCGGCGCCGGCCAATCGAACGGGTAATCATGACCGCGCACGATGTCGATCAGGCGTTGCATGCCTTGTTTGGCCGCGACCGGATTACCGTGAATCCACGGCTTCATATCGTTGGCGCCGAGCATGATGACGATCAAGTCGATCGGCGCATGCGTCGTCAGGATGGTTGGCAACAGCCTTGCGCCATTGCGGTCCGCTCCGGCCAAGTGATCGTCAAAGGCGGTGGTTCGGCCATTCAGGCCTTCGGCGATGACCTCGACGCCGCTGCCCAATGCCGCCTGCAGCACGCTCGGCCAGCGATCTTCCAGCGGATGCCGGCCGAGGTTTGCCGCGTCATAGCCCCAGGTAAGCGAATCGCCGTAGCAGAGGACCGTCTTCATGTGCCTGCCCCGCCGAAACCTGGTTGCGAGCGCGCCAATCGCCAGCGCACGAAAAGCCAGTGGACCAGCACCGTAGCGATGCCCGGCAGGACGAGACCGGCGACTATGGGAAGATCGCCCGACCACTGGCTCTTGCCTGGGGGCTGGGAGAAAGTCCAGCCGATCAGGGAAACGCCAACGAGCACAAAAAACGCTACCCCTATGGTCGCCGTCAGCTTTGTTGCCCGTCGTGGGTCTGACATGAATTGTGCGATGAAGAACGCGACCGTCACGAGGACGGTGACGAGAGCCGAGATCATGAATACAAGGATGTACTCTACGTCGGCATTGGTGGCGACGGCGAGCCACTGCGCCACCAATCCGCCCGCCAAACCGGAAAGAAAGAAGGCAAAAAGGCTGGTGAAGAATTTCCGCACCGCCCTGTTCCCCTCTCTTAAACCAGCATGCCCATCGGGTTTTCGACCATGCGTTTGAAGGCGACGAGCAGCTCGGCGCCGAGCGCACCGTCGACGGCGCGGTGATCGGTCGACAACGTCACCGACATGATCGTGGCGATCTTGATCTCGCCGTTCTTGACCACCGCGCGTTGCTCGCCGGCGCCGACCGCCAGGATCGTCGCATGCGGCGGGTTGATGACGGCAGAAAAATCCTTGATGCCGAACATGCCGAGATTGGACACCGCCGTGGTGCCGCCCTGATATTCTTCCGGCTTCAGTTTGCGGCTGCGGGCGCGGCCGGCAAGATCCTTCATCTCGTTGGAGATGACGGACATCGTCTTTTCGTCAGCACGCCGGACGATCGGGGTGATCAGGCCGCCGGGGATCGATACGGCAACGCCGACATCGGCGTGCTTGTGCTTGATCATGGCGTTTTCTGTCCACGACGCATTGGCATCCGGAACCGCCATCAGCGCCATGGCAAGAGCCTTGATGACCATGTCGTTGACCGACAGCTTGTAGGCCGGCGTTTCGCCCTTCTCGGTCTTCTTCACCGGCGCGGCCGCATTGATCTGCGTGCGCAGGGCCAGAAGTGCGTCGAGCTCGCAGTCGAGCGTCAGATAGAAATGCGGGATGGTGGTCTTGGCTTCGACCAGCCGCCTCGCGATGGTCTTGCGCATATTGTCGTGCGGGATCAGCTCGTAGGAGCCTTCGGCAAACAGTTTGAGCACCTGCTCGTCCGACATCGCCTTGGGTGCTGCGGCCGCAGGTGCCGGAGCGCCGGCGGGCGCCGCTTTTGCTGCTGGTGCCGCCTTGGCGCCGCCACTGGAAATTGCGGCATCGACATCGGCCTTTACTACGCGGCCGCGGGGGCCGGAGCCTGTCAGCGCCGCGACATCGACGCCGGCTTCCCTGGCGATGCGCCGGGCCAGCGGCGACACGAAGATGCGCTCACCGCTTGCGGATTGGCTGATCTCCCCCCGTGTGGGGGAGATGGCCGGCAGGCCAGAGGGGGGCGCCTCGCTCCCTGCGGCAGCAGGGACAGCGCCCCCCTCTGTCGACTTCGTCGACATCTCCCCCACGGGTGGGGAGATTGGTGCTTTTTCCTGCTTCGCCTCAGCCTTAGCCGGCGCAGCGCCGTCACCGCTTTTCGCGGCGGCCGCCGCATCCTCGCCCTCGGCAGCCAGCACCGCGATCAGCGCATTGACCTTGACGCCTTCTGTGCCGGCCGGAACCACCAGCTTGGCGACCGTGCCCTCGTCGACGGCTTCGACTTCCATCGTCGCCTTGTCGGTCTCGATCTCGGCAATCACGTCGCCGGGCGAAACCTTATCGCCTTCCTTGACCAGCCACTTGGAAAGATTGCCCTCTTCCATTGTGGGCGACAGCGCCGGCATGGTGATGTTGATCGGCATTTTGTCCTCCCGCCCTGCTCAGCGATACGTGACGGCTTTGACCGCCTCGACGACCTCGCCGACATTGGGCAGCGCCAGCTTTTCGAGGTTCGCCGCATAGGGCATCGGCACGTCCTTGCCGGCAATTGTAATGACCGGTGCATCGAGGAAATCGAAGGCGCGCTGCGAGACCTGATTGGCGATATGGTCGCCGACCGAGTTCTGCGGAAAGCCTTCCTCGACCACCACGAGGCGATTGGTCTTTTTGACCGAGGCGATGATCGTGTCGAAGTCGAGCGGGCGGATGGTGCGCAAGTCGATGATCTCGGCATCGATGCCCATGCCGCGCAACTCCGCCTCCGCCTTGAGCGCGTAGGTCATGCCGATGCCGAACGAGACGATGGTCACGTCCTTGCCGGATTTGTGAATGCGCGCCTTGCCGATCGGCAACACGAAATCGTCCATCTTCGGCACGTCGAAGGAGTGGCCGTAAAGGATTTCGTTTTCGAGGAAGATGACCGGGTTCGGATCGCGGATCGCCGCCTTGAGCAGACCCTTGGCGTCGGCGGCGGTATAAGGCATCACCACCTTCAATCCAGGAATATGGCTGTACCAGGCGGCATAGCACTGCGAATGCTGCGCGGCGACGCGGGCAGCAGCGCCGTTCGGACCGCGAAAGACGATCGGGGCGCCCATCTGGCCGCCGGACATGTAGAGCGTCTTGGCGGCTGAATTGATGATCTGGTCGATCGCCTGCATGGCGAAGTTGAAGGTCATGAATTCGACGATCGGCTTCAGGCCGGCCATCGCCGCGCCAACACCAACGCCGGCAAAGCCGTGCTCGGTGATCGGCGTGTCGACCACGCGTCTCGGACCGAATTCCTGCAACAGGCCCTGTGTGATCTTGTAGGCGCCCTGGTACTCGGCGACTTCCTCGCCCATGACGAAGACGTCGCCGTCGCGGCGCATTTCCTCCGCCATTGCGTCGCGCAAGGCTTCACGCACTGTGGTCGAGACCATTTCGGTGCCGGCCGGGATGTCCGGATCGGCGGCAATTTCCAGCTTGGGCGAGGCGGCAACAGGTGCTGCCGCTTCGTTCTTGGCCGGAGCAGCCGCGGGCGGCGGAGCCGCCGCGGGCGCTTCCGCTTGCGACTCAATAGCCTCCTCGCCGATACCTTCGCCTGCCTCGTCGATGTCTTCGCCATCGACGGCCAGCACAGCGATCAGTGTGTTGACCTTGACACCCTCGGTGCCGGCAGGAACCACGATCTTGGCAAGCGTGCCGTCGTCCACGGCTTCGACTTCCATCGTTGCCTTGTCGGTCTCGATCTCGGCAATGGCGTCACCGGCCGCAACCTTGTCGCCCTCTTTCTTCAACCACTTGGAAACGTTACCCTCTTCCATGGTCGGCGAGAGGGCGGGCATGAGAATTTCGATCGGCATGTCCTTGCCCTCTCGTTAAAGTACGATGTCGGTCCAGAGCTCGGACAGATCCGGCTCCGCGTCGTTCTGGGCAAATTCTGCGGCGTCGGCGACAACGTCGCGGACTTCCTTGTCGATGGCCTTGAGCTCGTCCTCGCTTGCCCATTTCTTGTCGAGCAGCCGCGCTTTGACCTGCTCGATCGGGTCACGTTCGGAGCGCATTTTCTGCACTTCTTCCTTGGAGCGGTATTTTGCCGGATCCGACATCGAATGGCCGCGGTAACGATAGGTCTGCATTTCGAGAATGAGCGGCCCGTTGCCGGCGCGGCACCATTCGGCGGCGAGGTCGCCGGCTGCCTTTACAGCGCGCACATCCATGCCGTCGACCTGGATGCCTGGAATCTTGAAGGACGCGCCGCGGTGCGAGAAATCCGTCTCGGCCGACGAGCGCGAGACCGAGGTGCCCATGGCGTAGCGGTTGTTCTCGATAATGTAGATCACCGGAAGCTTCCACAGCGAGGCCATGTTGAAGCTTTCGTAGACCTGGCCCTGGTTCGCCGCGCCATCGCCGAAATAGGTCAGCGTCACATTGTTGTTGCCGCGATAGCGGTTGGCGAAGGCAATGCCGGTGCCGAGCGACACTTGCGCGCCGACGATGCCGTGGCCGCCGTAAAAATGCTTCTCCTTGGAGAACATGTGCATGGAGCCGCCCTTGCCTCTCGACAGGCCGCTACGGCGCCCGGTCAGTTCGGCCATGACGCCGCGCGGTGACAACTCCATGGCCAGCATATGACCATGGTCGCGATAGGCGGTGATCATCTGGTCGCCGTCGATCAGCGCCATCTTCATGCCGGTAACGACCGCTTCCTGGCCGATGTAGAGGTGGCAGAAACCGCCGATGAAGCCCATGCCGTAAAGCTGGCCGGCCTTTTCCTCGAAGCGGCGGATGAGCAGCATGTGCCGGTAGGCGGCAAGCTCCTGGTCTTTGGTGAATTCAACAGGCTTCGGGGTGGAAAGGCCCGGCATCTTGCCGTCTGATTTGGATTTGGCAGGCGCTTTTCTGGTGGCGGTGGCCATGCATCACTCCCTGTTGGCGTCTCTTGGCGGACAGCGAGGGAGATCAGTTCTCCCACCGATTTGAGACAGGCTAACATGCAGGGAAGGCTTTCGCCATGCCGAAAACGCATGGCTGTCATGCATCTAAGCAATTAAAATCATTGCAAATATCGCTGATTAACTGAGATCAGGTTATCTTGCGACCGGCAGCATGATGGTGATCTCGTCGGCGTGGGACAGATTAAGCGCCTTGCGCGCCTGCTCGTCCAGCATGTCCTTCTCCAGCGTGCCCTCATGCATCAGCTGAACGCGGCGCTCGAGATCGATCCGGCGCGCCCTGACGGCATCGAGCCTGCCCTGCAATTCGGCAGTCTCAGCTTCGAGCTGATACTTGGAATAGATGCCGAACTCGCCATGATAGGCATGGAAACCGAAATAAGTCAGGAACACCACGCAGAGCGAGGGGATGATCAGCCGGCCGGTGTTTCTTTGCTTGTGCTGGCGTGTCCACATGGTCCGAATCCTCTACGCCGCCTTTGTCGCCCGATTGTGCTTAATGGACGGTTACAGCCTGTTGGATTCAGAGCCTGGAAGCAAAAAAAGGGCGGGAATGTCCCCGCCCTCGTCGCCACGGTTTTTCTCTCGAAATCAGATTTTCACGATCGACTTGCCGGCATATCGCGCCTGCTTGCCGAGCTCCTCCTCAATGCGGATGAGCTGGTTGTACTTGGCCATGCGATCCGAGCGCGACAGCGAGCCCGTCTTGATCTGCCCGCAATTGGTGGCAACGGCGAGGTCGGCGATGGTCGAATCCTCGGTCTCGCCCGAGCGGTGCGACATCACCGCGGTATAGCCGGCCTTGTGCGCGGTCTCGACGGCGTCGAGCGTTTCGGTAAGCGAGCCGATCTGGTTGACCTTGACCAGGATCGAATTGGCGACACCCATGCGGATGCCGTCGCGCAGCCGCGCCGTGTTGGTGACGAACAGATCGTCGCCAACCAACTGCGTTTGCTTGCCGATGAGATCAGTCAGCATTTTCCAACCGTCCCAATCATCCTCGGCCAGGCCGTCCTCAATGGTGATGATCGGGTAGTCGGCAGCGAGTTTGGCCAGATATCTGGCCTGCGCCTTCGGGTCGCGGGTTTTCCTCTCGCCTTCATAGACGTAGTTGCCATCCTTGAAGAATTCGGTCGCCGCGCAGTCGAGGCCTAGGGCAACCTCCTCGCCGGGCTTGAAGCCAGCCTGCTCGATCGATTCCATGATGAAGTCGAGCGCGGCCGGCGCGCTCTTCAGGTTGGGGGCAAAGCCGCCCTCGTCGCCGACATTGGTGTTATGGCCGGCGTCCTTCAGCTTCTTTCGCAGCGTATGAAAGATCTCCGAGCCCCAGCGCACGCCGTCGCGCAGCGTCGGCGCGCCGATCGGCAGGATCATGAATTCCTGGAAATCGATCGGGTTGTCGGCATGCGCGCCGCCATTGATGATGTTCATCATAGGCACCGGCAGCACATGGGCCTTGGTGCCGCCGACATAACGATAGAGCGGCAGGTCGGCCGCTTCGGCTGCGGCCTTGGCCACAGCCAGCGACACGCCGAGGATGGCATTGGCGCCGAGCCGGCTCTTGTTGGGCGTACCATCGAGCTCGATCATGGTCTGGTCGATATGGATCTGATTCTCTGCCTCCATGCCGCCGATCGCCTCGAACAGCTCGCCGTTCACCGCCTCGACCGCCGTGAGCACGCCCTTGCCGAGATAGCGGGGGCCGCCATCGCGCAGTTCGACCGCCTCATGCGCGCCGGTCGAGGCGCCGGACGGCACCGCGGCGCGACCCATCGAGCCGTCTTCAAGCACGACGTCGACCTCGACGGTCGGATTTCCGCGGCTGTCCAGGATTTCACGCCCGACAATGTCGATGATGGCCGTCATTGCGATGTCCCCGATTGATCGATTGAAGCGTCGCGCACCTCTTAGCCAAAGCGCCGCAAAACGCAATCGGGGCACTTGCAAATATTGCCCGTGCGCTACGGGATTCACGAAGCACGAAGCGCTGTCATCATTTGTCATACGCGGCATGCCGGTTTCTGATTTATGGCTGTTGTCGCGCGGGGCGAAACAGGAGGAGTTTCGCCATGTCCCAGTTGAGCGGTATTGTGAGTTTGTTCCTGATCGCGGCTGCGTTCCTGACGTCGTGCGACAATCAGCAACCCCCGCAGGGATCGTCGCCTTTGCCGGCCCTGCAGATTGCGCAGTAGCATCCCGCCACATCGAAAGGCCCCCGATTTCCAGGGGGCCTTTTTGATTCCAGGAGACTTAGTCAGTGCCAGTAAGGTCAGTGCCAGTAAGGCTCGACCTTGTAGTAGTTGTATGAGGCGTCACGCGCGGCCTCGCCGTCGGCGCCGGTCAGCTCGTTGATCGAATAGGAAGGAGCGGCCATCAGCTGGTCTTTGGTGAACGGCACGACATAGCCGCCTTTGTTCTCATCGTAGTCAAGGCTCGCCCACGGAATGGCGTGGTATTTCTCGCCGATGCCGAGAAATCCGCCAAAACCGATCACGGCAAACATGATTCCGTTCGACAGTTTGTCGAGCATGACGTCCTCGATGTCGCCGATATGAGTGCCTTCAGTATTGTAGACCGATGTGCCGATAACCCGCGAAGCGGCGATGGCTTCGGTGTGTCCCGTCTGGGTCGTCATGGTGTGCTCCTCGTCGTCGTTGACATTAGATTTTGACAATGAGGGCCGCGGGCTAAGGTTCCAGGCGGGTTCGAAATTCTTCAAAGTTTTCTTGGCCGCGCTGCTGTGGCGCAACTGCTGGTTCAACCCACGCTTTTGGCAATGCGATCGAACGCCATCAGCCGTTCAAGCAATGCGGGAAGATCCTTTAGCGGCACCATGTTGGGACCGTCGGAAGGCGCGTTGTCGGGGTCCTGGTGCGTCTCGATGAAGACGCCGGCGACGCCAACCGCGACGGCCGCGCGCGCCAGCGTCTCGACAAAGCGCCGGTCGCCTCCAGACGAACCGCCCTGCCCACCCGGCTGCTGCACGGAATGGGTGGCATCGAAAATCACCGGCGCGCCGATCTCGGCCATGATCGGCAGCGCCCGCATGTCGGACACCAGGGTGTTGTAACCAAAGGATGCGCCGCGCTCGGTGACCAAGACATTGGCGTTGCCGGAGCCGATGATTTTGGCGACGACGTTCTTCATGTCCCACGGCGCGAGGAATTGCCCCTTCTTCACATTGACCACCTTGCCGGTTCTTGCCGCAGCAATCAGCAAATCGGTCTGGCGGCTGAGGAAGGCAGGAATCTGCAGGATATCGGCATGCAGAGCGACGATCGCGCATTGTTCCTCAGTGTGGACGTCGGTCAGGATCGGCAGCGAAAAGTTCTTGCGCAAGTCGTCGAAGATCGGCATTGCCGCTTCAAGTCCCGCACCGCGCGTGCCGCCGAGCGAGGTGCGATTGGCCTTGTCGTAGCTGGTCTTGTAGACGAGTCCGATGCCGAGCCTTTCAGTCAATTCCTTTAGCGCACCAGCCATGTCGAAAGCGTGCTGCCGCGATTCCAGCTGGCATGGACCGGCGATCAGCGATAGGGGCGCGCTGTTGCCGAAAATGACCTTGCCGATCGCAATGGAAGAATTTGGCATCAGAGGATTGAGCTTGTTCATGCGATCTCCCGGAAAATGAAGGCTGCGCCCTGCCCTGGCGCCGGCGGCACGATGGTATCACCGCCGCGCATGTGGTGTTCGACGGAATTGGCTGCAAGCAGCTTGGCGACGGCATCGCCGTGCCTAATCGAAAAGACGATCCCAGCAAAGCGGAGTTCAGATGGTGCGCCGGCAGGAATGCCGAAGCGTGCCGAATAGGCTGCGGGATCCAGAACGGTCACGACGGCATTCGGCAGCTCATAGACAGTGCCGCCGCCCTGCGCCTCGATTCCGGCTGCGATCGAAATCAAACGGCCTTGTTCGAAAGGTTCGCCAGTGACTGCCACGACTTCGACAATGCCGGTTGCGCCATTAGCGTGGGCCTGCAGCGCAGTGCGGTCGACGTTCGGCGCATTGATCCGCTCGCAGGCGAAGAGAAAAGCGTCCGTTGCCTTGCCTGTAGCCGCGAAGGCCAGTTTGAACGATGCGGTGTCGCTCTTTCCCGTCGCATCGGTGAAGGCGCGCGAAAAGCTTAGCGCGTCTCCCGCCGACAGACCGGCTTCCATGTAGCGCGCGTGGTCCGCGGCGGCGCTTTCGGTGCCCAGCGCCACGGCAGAAAATCCTTCATCGCCGTTTTCTTCGCGATACGTGCGATCACGCACGACAAAGACATTGCGGTTCGCGATCGCCGTCGCCGCGGCCTGCCGGTCAGCGACCGCGAGCGGCTCGAGATAGGTGCCGTCGGTGAGAAAGACACAGCAGTTTTCCGTTCCGAAGGGATGGATACCCGTCGGCGCAACGGTAAAGCCGAGCAAGGTCAAGCGCGCCCGCGCAACATCGAGGCTCGCGGTCGGCAACACCAGGTGATCGAGCGGATGAGGGCTTGCGGAGGTGTTCTCGGTCATGTCCCGCGCGGTGTGCCTCATTCCTTAAAATCGTTCAAGGGCTTGGCCGGCGCCTCAGCGGAAAGACCACATCAGCGCGTAGGAGACGGCGGGTCGTCAACTTGCCACGATATCGGCCGAATAACGCAATTCGCGCAGCGGTTTTACCCGGCTGGTGGTCTCTGCATAGAGCGGATGCGCCTTGTAGGCGGCGAGCGCTGCCTTGTCCTCGAACTCGGCATAGACGACCACATCGATTTCATCCGAGAGTGGGTCGACCTTGGTGTTGAGCATCACCTCGAAATGGCGCGAGTGGGGTATCTCGCCGAGCGCCAGCAGACCCGTACGCACTGCCTCGACGTCCGCTTTACGCCGCGCGCTGAAGAAAACGATATGCCGGATCAACCCAGCCTCCTGGACCGTTGGACCGGCGTTCTTTTGTGTCAGCGGGAGCGTGCCGTCAATCGGCAGGATGTCGCGTCGCGAACCGTGACGAAGAAGAGAAACTACACCATGCTGGTTACATAGTGCACGACGCGGGTCACCTCCCTGATGGTCCTGTCGAGATAGCGGCCTTGGTTGTAAATGCCGTCCCAGATCAGGAAAAAGGTGACGGTCGTGATGATGATGACATAACGCATGGCTAAAACTAGCGTATATGGATGCTTGCAACCATAGTGATTCCGGCCCTGCTGGGACCCTCCCCGAATTTTAACGGCCTTTGGTCTGTCCGCTGCGATGCTTGCTGGCCAGAATGGCGCTACCGCTGCAGGGCGCCTTGGAAAGATAACCCCGCTCGGCTTCGACGACCGCTTCCCGCCTCGATCGACCAACTGCCACACGATTATTCCGGTGGGATTTCGACGGACGCGCTGGATCTGGTCATGCCGCCGTCAAGCGGCGTTTCGCACCACCTGCTTGAAGAGGCCCCCTGTCTCAAACGGATTGGCCGTATCGGGACAGTATCTTAACGCTGAGACAGTTTCGAGCCGACGCTCAAATCCTTGCCTCAAAGCGTGATGCGGTATTTTGCAAAGCCCGCTTCGCCCTCGCCCGCCGGCTCGATCTTCAGCGACTTCACTTGCGCAATAAACTCCTTCGCCTTGGCGCCGGTCTCGAATACGACGCTGGTTCCCGGTAGTGGCGCAAACGACCAGTTGGCGTCCGCCGACGGGTTGATGGTGCCTTTGCTGACGATATAGCGCACGATCACGTCGCGGTTGGTGTCGGGCGCTTCGTAGATGACTTTCGAGGCATTGATCTCCGGGAAATTGCCGCCGCCGCCGGCTCGGTAGTTGTTGGTGGCGACGACGAATTTCCGCATGGGACCAATTGGTTTGCCGTCGAACATCAAGTCAATGATGCGGGTCGAGCCGGTGTTCACCAGCCCGCCCTTCGAATCATATTTCGGTGGCTGCGACAGATCGATCTTGTATGTGACGCCGTCGATCACGTCGAAATTATAGGATGGGAAGTCAGTGTTGATGAGCGCCTGGTCGGCTTTGCCCGGTTCGATCCGGTTGAAGATGCCGGCCGACATTTCCAGCCATTCCTTCACCTCTGCCCCGGTGATTTCGACGGCGCGCACCGTGTTTGGATAGAGGTAGAGGTCGGCGACGTTCTTGATGGCGATATCGCCCACCGGCACGTCGGTGTAATAGTCGGCGCCGTTGCGCCCGCCCGCCTTGAACGGTGCCGCCGCCGACAACAGCGGCATATCCTTCCACTCTGTGTTCTTCAGGATGTCCTTCAAGTACCAGGTCTGCGCCTGGCTGACGATCTGCACCGATGGATCGTCGGCGACCAGCGCAAAATAGGAATAGAGCGGCGCCGAGGTTTTGCCGACCGGCCGGCGCACATAGGCAAGCGTCGCCTCGTGGTCCTGTTTGAGCGCGTCGACGATGCGCTGGTCGTCCGCGACGGTCGGCTTGTTCGTCTTGTCGACCCGCTCAAAGATCGGCCTGGCCTCAGAGGTCGTCGAAACGATTTTCCACGTTGATCCGTCGCGCTCCAGCAACAGATCGATCAGCCCCATGTGCGAGCCCCAGAAGCCGGCCATGACGGCGGGCTTGCCTTGCAACGTGCCTTTCGCCGTATCGACGGCGTCCAGCGACTGAAAGTCCTTCTTGCCGGGGAAGACCAGATGCTGGTGGCCGGTGAACACCGCATCGATACCTTCGACACCGGCAACGAAGAAGGAGGCGTTCTCCTTCATGTCGCTTTGCTTCACGTCGATGCCGGAATGGGAGAGCGCAATGACGATGTCGGCGCCTTCTTCCTTCATTTGCGGCACCCACGCCTTGGCCGCCTCGACGATGTCGCGCGTCTTGACGCTGCCCTCGAGATTTTTCAGGTCCCAGACCATGATCTGCGGCGGCACGAAGCCGATGATGCCGATCCTGATCGGTTGCTCGGCGCCCGACCCGTCTTTGATCTTCCTGTCGAGGATGACGAAAGGCTTGAGATAAAGCTTGTCGTCGCGCGGGTTCGCGGCGAACTCCGTGCCGCGGATCAAATTCGCGCAGACAAACGGGAAATTGGCACCGGCCAGCACCTTGTCCATGAACGACAGGCCATAGTTGAACTCGTGGTTGCCGAGCGTCGAGCATTCGTAGCCGAGCAGGTTCATGCCCTTCATGACCGGATGCAGATCGCCATCCTTCATCCCCCTCTCGTAGGCGATGTAGTCGCCCATCGGGTTGCCTTGCAGAAGGTCGCCATTATCGATCAGCATCGCGTTGGTTGCTTCCTTGCGCACGGCTTCAATCAACGATGCCGTTCGCGACAGCCCCATCGTGTCGTTAGCTTTGTCGGCGTAGTAGTCGTAAGGCAGCACATTCACGTGGATGTCGGTCGTCTCCATAATCCTCAGATGCGCCTGATTGGTTTGAGCCCGGGCGGAGAACGGGTGCAGCATGATCAGCGCTCCGCTGGCGGCAAAGCCGGCGAGGAAATCGCGGCGTGAGACGAGGTGGCGCAATTGGGACATTCGTTTTCTCTTTCTTCCACGACGTGACAAGTCCTGCCCGAAGCAAAGCTTCGCGCCGAAATCCAGCCGAGTCCAGAAGCCGATTCCATCAAGAGGAGGTGACGCGCCGATGAATGTCCGGCAGCGAACAATCAGCCCTTATCGTCGTCGCCCTGCGTGATCAGCCGCGCGCTGCGCTGACCGGTGAAGTAGATCCATAGCCAACTCAGGGAAACCGCAAGCCGGTTACGAAAGCCGATCAGGAAGTAAATATGCGCCAAGCCCCACAGCCACCAGGCAAGCCGGCCGGTAAGCTTGATCCAGCCGAAATCGATGGCCGCCGCGCGCTTGCCTATCGTCGCCAAATCGCCGTCATGCCTGTAGCTGAAAGGACGCGGTGTCGCGTCACCGGCAAGCCTTGCCTTGATCGCCGTGGCGACGTGCCGTCCCTGCTGCTTGGCGGCGGGCGCGACGCCCGGCACCAGCCGGCCATCCGGTCGCAGGACGTGCGCTGCGTCACCGATGACGAAAATCTCCGGGTTTCCCGGCACACTCAAGTCGGGCTCGACAAGCACCCTGCCCGCGCGGTCCGCTGCCGCGCCGAGCCATTCGGCGGCCGGCGAAGCGGCGACGCCCGCCGCCCACAGGATTGTCCTGGCCGGCAAATGCCTGTCGCCGAAGACGACACCCTCGGCATCGCAGCGCGTAACCGCCCGGCCGAGTTCGACGGTCACGCCGAGCCGTTCGAGCGCCTTCATTGCATAATCGGAGAGTTCCGGCGCGAAATTCGCAAGAACGCGGTCGCCGGCCTCAATCAGCACCACACGCGTCTGCCGCGTGTCGATGTTGCGGAACTCGCCGCGCAGCGTGTCATGCGCCAGTTCGGCAATGGTGCCGGCCAATTCCACGCCGGTCGGCCCGCCGCCGACGATCGCCAGCGTCAGCAATGCCTGGCGCTGGGCGGGATCGGTTTCCCGCTCGGCCTGCTCGAAAGCCAAAAGAATACGCCGTCGAATGGTGGTGGCGTCCTCCAGTGTCTTCAGGCCCGGCGCGAACGGCTCCCATTCGTCATGGCCGAAATAGGCGTGCCGCGCACCGGTGGCCAACAGCAACGTGTCGTAGGCGACCGCTCCGCCGTCCTGCAGCAGCACGCGCTTGCCGGTGCGGTCGATGCTAGTCACAGTGGCAAGCAGCGTCGTCACATCCTTGCGTTTGCGCAGGAGATGGCGGATCGGCCAGGCGACTTCGGAGGTTGCCAGCGCCGTCGTCGCCACCTGGTAGAGCAGCGGCTGAAAGAGGTGATGATTGCGCCTATCGATCATGGTGATGCGCACCGGCGCGCTGGTAAGTGCGCGGGTGAATTCGAGGCCGCCGAAACCGGCGCCTACGACGACGACGTGATGGTTGGCTGTATTCATCTCACTCATCCCTCTCGCCAAGGGTGATGTAAGTATCCTTGTGCAGTGCAGCAATGCCTGCGCTGCAACTGCGTGGGAGTCGTCGCTTGATGTCGTGAATACGCATGCTGCAGACTCATTCCCGGATATAGCCTACGTCCCGGATATGGTTTGGTCGGAACAGTATATTGCAGGTGAAGCATGGCTAAGAATGAAGACGAAAGCTCAGCGCAATACGCCTCGCCGCCTTGTTTTATGCACGAGCTCGATCCGGAGTTCCAAGCGCCGCTATCCGACTGGACCGACGTAAGGCGCTGGCGCAAGGCCGAGCGCGAGCGGTTGATCGTATCCCGCCTTGCCGTTTCGGCCGACACGCGCGCAGCCATGTCGCAGCGCATTGCCGAAGGGCTCGACGCGGTGATCGGCGACATCGCCGGCCGCATGGTCAGCCTCTATTGGCCGTTTCGCGGCGAGCCGGACCTGCGCCCGTGGATGGAAACCGTTAACGCGCGGGGCGGGCGCACGGCGTTGCCCGTCGTTGTCGAGAAAGACCGGCCGCTTGTCTTTCGCGCCTATACCCACGGAGACCGGCTGGAGAAGGGCGTCTGGAATATCCCGATACCGGCCGAGGGTGATCCGGTGTTGCCCGACATCGTCATTTCGCCGATTGTCGGCATCGATCCTGGGCAGTTTCGCCTGGGTTATGGCGGCGGCTTCTTCGATCGCACGCTTGCCGCGATGCCCTTCAAACCGCTGGTCATCGGCGTCGGCTACGAACTGCAGCGCATCGTCACCATCTACCCGCAGCCGCACGACATTCCGATGGACCGTGTGGTGACCGAGGCAGTCAACACCTAGGCGAGTTCGGGCCTAGGCGAGTTCAGGCTTCATTCCCACGGCCGTGCGATCGACGATTTCGCGCAAGGCAAAAGACGAATTGATCTTCGTCACATGCGGCATTGCCGACAGCCACTCCTTGTGGATACGTTCGTAGTCGACGAGATCCTTTGCCGCTATGCGCAGGATGTAGTCATATTCGCCCGACATCAAATGGCAGGATAGGACGTTCGGGCAGCGCTTTATCGCTGCCTCGAAATCCGACAACGTCTTCTCGAATTGCCCGGACAGCGATATATGCACGATCGCCGTCATCTGGTGCCCAAGTGCAGCGTTGGACAGCCGTGCGTGATAGCCGCGGATGGTTCCGGATTTCTCCAGATTGTCCAGCCGCCGCGAACAGGCCGACTGCGACAGGCCAACCTTCTCGGCGAGCGCTGCGTTGGGTATCCGCCCGTCTTTCTGCAGCGTCTCGAGAATGGCGATATCAATCCTGTCGAGCGGCATTTTTGCGGGTTCCTGCGATAATTCTAATGTTTTGCGCAACGATTATCGAACAGTGGCCTCTCTGGCAAGCGCATTCGCAAACACTTACCGAACGATTCGTGGTTCACTATCTCTAGACAGGGAACGAGCCCCAAAGGGCCGGATCAGGAGAAAACAATGCGCGTCGGTTGCCCCCGGGAAATCAAGAACCATGAATACCGCGTCGGCCTGACACCGGGTTCGGTCCGTGAATATGTCGCGCATGGCCATGAAGTGCTGATCGAGACCGGCGCCGGCGCCGGCATCGGCGCCGATGACAACGCGTATCGCGCCGCCGGCGCCACGATTGCCAAAACGGCCGCCGACGTTTTTGCCAAGTCTGACATGATCGTGAAGGTCAAGGAGCCGCAGCCCAACGAATGGGTTCAGCTCCGCGACGGCCAGATCCTCTATACCTATCTGCATCTTGCCCCGGATCCGGAGCAGACCAAGGGCCTGCTGGCCTCCGGCGTGACCGCAATAGCCTACGAGACCGTCACCGACGAGCGCGGCGGTCTGCCGCTGCTAGCACCGATGTCGGAAGTCGCCGGCCGCCTGTCGATCCAGGCGGGCGCAACGGCGCTGCAAAAGGCCAATGGTGGCCGCGGCGTGCTACTTGGCGGCGTGCCCGGCGTGCTCCCCGGCAAGGTAACCGTGCTCGGCGGCGGCGTCGTCGGCCTGCATGCTGCACGGATGGCCGCCGGCCTTGGCGCCGACGTCACCATCATTGACCGCTCGATCCCGCGCCTGCGTCAGCTCGACGACATCTTTGGCGGCCGCGTCCACACCCGCTACTCGACCGTAGAGGCGCTGGAGGAAGAATGTTTTTCGGCTGACATCGTCGTCGGCGCCGTGCTGATCCCGGGGGCAGCAGCGCCCAAGCTGGTGACGCGCGAAATGCTGTCGGGCATGAAGAAAGGCGCCGTGCTGGTCGACGTCGCCATCGACCAGGGCGGCTGCTTCGAGACCTCGCACGCCACCACCCATGCCGAGCCGACCTATGAGGTCGACGGCGTCATCCACTATTGCGTCGCCAACATGCCGGGTGCGGTGCCGGTCACCTCGGCCCACGCGCTCAATAATGCGACGCTGCATTATGGCCTGCAGCTCGCCGACAAGGGCATAAAGGCGCTGGTAGACGACCACCATCTGCGCAACGGGCTGAACGTCCACAAGGGCAAGATCACGAATCGCGCAGTGGCCGAAGCGCTCGGTTACGACCTGGTCGAGCCGAAGGCCGTTCTCGCCGCCTGAGCTGTCCGAATCTGCCTCTCCAGTGCCCGTCGGATTCGTCCGACGGGTTTTTTCTTATGTCGAAAAACTGAAAAGTGTCGGGCGCGCGGAATAACCGGACAACAAAAAAGCGGAGCCAAAGCCCCGCTTCCTCGGTTGTCGAAAATTCCCGCCGGTTCATCCGCGGTCGGCAAATCGATCGACAGTGTCTTTCTACCGCTTGTATGCGACGGGAGTACGACAGCCCCAAGCCGGTGCAGCCTGTCCGGTTACGCGCGGTCGATCCGGCACTGATAACAATTGTTGCGCGCCGAGCGGATGTGGACGTAAGCGATGTCGTCGCGTTCGAACAACGTCTCTGCCCGTGCGGCAATGGCGTCGGTCGGAATGACGCCGCCGCTGCCGTAAACGATGCGGTCGTCCTTGCCATAACCGCGCACAATGTAATCGCTGCTTTCGAGCATTTCGGGAAGCATTTTCCCCTCGGCGGCGCGTTCGCATTCTTTCGCATGCAGAAAGATCGGCCCCGTTTCGGCATAAGGCTGCAGCTCCGGAAAAGGTCGATAGGCCAAAACAAGATAGGCCTCTCCCAAAGCAATATTTTTCAAGCAATGACGGCAAGGCACGCCGTCGCCATCCGAAATTTGCCGCTCTGGCTTCAAGCCATAAGCATCCGGCCCGCCGCGCTGAAGTGCCCGGACAGCATTGGTTGGCAAGGCTTTGAATTTTAGCGTCATGGCAAAATCTCCGGTGTCGTCGACCGGAAATTATGCTCGCAAGACAGCGTTTCCCACCCGATTCCTGCCGAAATGGATCAATCCATCAGCGCGTCGAGACCACGAACCAGACCTTTGATCTGCTGTACCCGTCTGATGGCGAGCAGCGTGCCCGCCACGTAAGGCGCCGCGGACGAGCCGGCGTCGTGGCGTATGGTCAGCCGCTCGTCTGGCAGACCGAACAGCGCCTCGCAGGACAGGATGTAGGACGGCAGGCGAAGCGCGTGCACTTGCACCCCCTCGCCTGCGCCGACCGCACCACCGCGTGTGGCCGGCACGCCGGAGACCTCGGAGACCGGCTTTGCCGTTGAGGCCTTGCGGATGTCGGCCAGCGCTTCAGCAAGCTCTCGTGCGGTTCCGGAGGGCGCGTCGGGCTTCTTTGCACTAGCATAATCGATGACCTCGACATCCGGCACGTATTTTGCCGCCATAAGTGCAAACCGCTTCATCAGCGTGGCGGTGATGGAAAAGTTGCCAGCGGCAACAACGCCGACGCCATTGGCGCGCGCCGCGGCGTCGATCTCGGCATAGTCGGCAGCTCCCAGTCCCGACGTGCCGATCACCGTGTCCCGTCCGTTGTCGATGGCGAGCAGCACATGGTCTTTCACGACATGCGGCTTGGTAAAGTCGACCAGCACGTCCGACGGCGCCTCCAGCGCCTCGGCCAGCGAGGCCGAAACGGCAATACCATTAGCCGGCATACCAACCAGCAGACCGGAATCCTGCCCCGCTCCGCTGCGTGATACAGCCCCGGCCAGCGCCATGTCGCCTTGCGCCCCGATCGCCGGAACCAGCGCTTTGCCGACCCAGCCGGTCGCGCCGGCCATTACCACGCGTATTGCCATCGTGCGATCCTCCATCACCCATCGGTTTTTAGACGATAGCGATATGGAAAGAGCCAAGCTCATTCAAGTCGGGCTCGCCTTTGAGTGTTGATCCAGAGACTCTGGGACATTGCAAAGACAAGCTGAAGCGCGGATGAACGGGCCTGAAAATCAGGGCCGCATGACGCTGGCCGCGCGCTCGGCAAAAGACATCGGATGTACGACCTCCTTTTTTTGCGCCACTGGCGTAAAGCCGAGTTTTTGATAGAGCGGCAGTGCTGCTGGGTGATCGAGGGTGCAGGTCTGCACCGTCACCCGCTTTGGCCCGTGCGACCATGCCGCGGCGATTGCCGCACCGAGGAACCAGCGGCCGATGCCTTGCCCGGTCGCGTGCTCCATCATTCCGAAATAAGCGAGTTCCACTTCCTCCGGCAAATGCGGCTTGAGGTCGAAGAAGCCGGCCGGCGCACCATCCAGATAAAGCACCCTGATGTCGCGGTCCTCGCGGTGGATGCCCGCCGCAAGCTCCTCGTCGCTCAGCCTCAACACATTGACCCAGTGCCATTTGCGCCCGACCCGATCCATCAAATAGCGGTAGAAATGCAGGGGAATGTCTTTGGTCTTGAGCAGCGCGATCTGGCGGTTGTACGGCAGCGGCGGCGAATAGGCAGGCGGCACATGCATTTCGAGAAACGTCACGGTGACATCGATGTCTTCCAGCGATCCGTCTTCCATCACCGTCAGTCCTTGCCCGTCACGACGGGCGTGTCGGAAAGCCCGCCCCATTCGGTCCATGAACCGTCATAAAGCCTGTTGTCGGCATGGCCAAGCGTCTCCAAAGCTAGCGTGACGGCTGCCGCGGTGACGCCCGACCCGCAGGAGGTGACGACCGGCTTCGACAGGTCGATGCCGGCTCCTTCGATCGCTTTGCGCAGCCTGTCCTTCGGCAACAATTCGCCGTTTTCCGAAAGCGCCGAAAACGGCACGTTGTGCGCGCCCGGCATATGGCCCGAGCGGATGCCGGGGCGCGGCTCCGGCTCGGTGCCGGCAAAACGGCCAGGCGAGCGCGCGTCGGCGATCTGGCTCTCCCCCGTCTCGACGATCCGGCGCATGTCGGCAAGGCTGGCGACGCGGGCGGCATCGAAGTTGGCATAAAACACGCAAGGCGCGATCTTCGTCGGCTCCGCCGTCACCGGCCGTCCGGCGGCTTTCCAACGATCGAAGCCGCCGTCGAGTATATAGACCTGGAACACGCCCATGACGCGAAACAACCACCAGGCGCGCGGTGCAGAAAAGAACCCTGGCCCGTCATAGACAACAATCGTGTCATCGGCCGAAATACCCATCGCGCCGACATATTGCGCGAAATGCTGCGGCGACGGCAGCGTGTGCGGCAGAGCCGCGTCGGGGTCCGAAACCGCATCCTGGTCGAGGAAGCGGGCGCCTGGAATATGCGCTACGTCGTACTCGGCGCGCGCGTCACGCTTTTGCGCCGGCAGATACCAAGACGCGTCGACAATCGTCAGGCCGGGTTCGCCGAGCCGCTTCTGTAACCAATCGGCATCGATGGTGAAAGGACTGTCGTCGGCCATCTCTTCTCTCCTGTCCCGCCCGTCGCAGTCCTACATCAGGCTGGCGGCATAGGACCAAAGCGAATGCGGAAGCGCCGGTTCTCGCGGCCCTTCTTCTCGATCTTGCCGACATGGATCTCGCCGATTTCGCTGGTGCTCTTTACATGGGTGCCGCCGCAAGGCTGGCTGTCGATCGAAGCGTTCTCGCCGATGCAGACCAATCGGATCCTTCCCGTGCCGGCCGGGGGCCGCACATTCTTGGATTTCACCAGGCCCGGATTGGATGCCAGTTCCTCGTCGGAAATGAGCCGGGTGAAGATCGGGTGGTCGGCTCGCACCAGCTCCATCAGTCTGGCCGTCACGTCTTCCTTGGTAAAGCCGGCGTCCGGGATGTCGAAATCAATACGGCTGTCGTCCTCGGAAACCGCGGCGCCGGTGATCGGGAACGGACAGACGACGGTAAGCAGGTGGCAGGCAGAATGCATGCGCATCAGCAACTGCCGCCGCGGCCAGTCGATGGCGAGCCTCATGCGCTCGCCCACCTTTGGAACTGCCTGCTCCGGCGCCGGCACATGGATGATCTCGTCCTTGGTTTCGCCGGTGATCGTAGCGGCAATCGCTATGCCGGTGCCGTCGGCGCGTTCGAGGCTGCCGGTGTCGCCCGGCTGCCCGCCCGATGTGGCGTAAAACACCGTCCGGTCCAGAATGATGCCGCCGCGATCATTGACTGCGACGACGGTGGCGTCGGCCGTTCCCAGATAGGCGTCGTCACGAAACAGCGCTTCGGTCTTGTGCGCCATCACGTAACCCTTTCGAACGGTACCGAAATCGTGCGCTGTTGCTCCATCCAGCCCGGCACCGGCAGCTTCTTTTCGCGCAGGAATTCAGGATTGAACAGCTTCGACTGGTAGCGCGTGCCGTAGTCGCAAAGCATGGTCACGATGGTGTGGCCGGGGCCTAGCTCGCGCGCCAGGCGAATGGTGCCGGCAATGTTGATGCCCGTCGAACCGCCAACGCAAAGCCCCTCCTCCTGGATCAGGTCGAATACGATCGGCAGCGCGTCCTCGTCGGCGATCTGGAAGGCAAAATCGGGTGTAAAGCCTTGGAGGTTGGCGGTGATCCGCCCCTGCCCGATGCCTTCGGTGATCGAACTGCCCTCGGATTTCAGCTCGCCGCTGGTGTAGAAGGAATAGAGCGCTGCCCCCAGCGGATCGGCCAGTGCGATCTTGACCTGGTTGTTTTTGGCCTTCAGCCCGAAACCGACGCCTGCCAGAGTGCCGCCGGAACCGACCGCCGACACGAAACCATCCACCTTGCCGTCGGTCTGGTTCCAGATTTCTTCGGCCGTGGTGCGGATATGGCCGTCACGGTTGGCGACATTGTCGAACTGGTTGGCCCAGATCGCGCCGTTCGGCTCGCTCTTCGCCATCTGCTCGGCCAGCCGGCCCGACAGCTTCACGTAATTGTTCGGGTTCTTGTAAGGCACGGCGGGCACTTCGATGAGCTCGGCGCCGAGCAGTTTGATTGTATCCTTCTTCTCCTGGCTCTGGGTGTCGGGAATGACGATCACCGTGCGGTAGCCGAGCGCCTTGGCAACCAGTGTCAATCCGATGCCGGTATTTCCGGCCGTCCCCTCGACGATGACGCCGCCGGGCCGCAGCAGCCTGCGCTGCTCCGCATCGCGGATGATAAACAGGCCGGCGCGGTCCTTTACCGACTGCCCGGGATTCATGAATTCGGCCTTGCCCAGGATCTCGCAGCCGGTTGCTTCCGAGGCCTTGTTGAGGCGGATCAGGGGCGTGTTGCCGATCACGTCGATCACAGAACGGGGCATGGAGATTCCTTTGTGGGTGCGGCGAAACCCTAGAAACCCGAAGCTTCGGTTTCAAGGCAAGAATTTGCCTGGTCCAGTCGCATTTCGCACACTGCAATTCCTGCAGCCAGGAGCGCCCGACCGGTATTCATTTCAACCATGTACCGAAAAGCACTCTTTTCATTCGATTTCTTCACCGGTAGAGCACAGGCTAAGAAGAGCCGGCGGGGCGCAACATGACACTCTATCGGGCCAATCCGAAGCATGGCGTCGCCTGGATTACGGGCGGCAGCAGCGGTATCGGCCGTTCGCTGGCCAAGGATCTTGCCGCTCGGGGCTATGTCGTCGCGGTGACTGCGCCAGATGACCATCCGATCGATACGCTCATCGTCGAAACGGCGCAGATGGCGGGCCGTGTCGCAGCCTATCCTTGCGACGTGACCGACGAAAAACGCATGGCGAAGACGGTTGCAGCGATCGAGAAAGATCTCGGTCCGATCGTGTTGGCAGTGTTCAACGCTGGAAGCTATATCGCAACGCCGGGCGAGGATCTTGTGGCGCGCAATTTCCGTCGGTCTTTCGAAGTCAATTATTTTGGCATCATCAATGGCCTGCTGCCGGTCATCGAACGCATGCGCGTGCGCTCGCGCGGCCATGTCGTGCTGATCGGTTCGGTCACCGCCTATTTCGGCTGGCCCACCACCGCCGCCTATGGCGGCACCAAGGCGGCGGTCAATATCCTGGCCGAGTCGCTGAAATACGATTTCGACAAGATGAACGTCCGCATCCAGGTGATTAATCCGGGCTTTGTCGACACGCGGCTGACCGAAAAGAACTTCCTGCCGATGCCGGGCTTGATGCCGGTCAATCTGGCCTCGCGCCGCATCGCGCAAGGCATCGAATACGGCGGCTTCGAAGTCACTTTCCCACGCCGCCTGAGTTGGACGCTGAAGTTGCTCAGGATGCTGCCGGGGCCGTTCTGCCGATGGGTGATCAGCACGGTCACCCGCTGGAATGCGCGGCCATTGAATTTCGACCGCAAGCCGCCAGTCGAGTAGGATCGGTGATGGGCGAGCGATCGTGTTTGCGGGTCGCTGGGGCGCCGCACATGAATTGGTGCCGGTCGACGATACCGGCGACCCGGACAACCACGTCATTGCCGGCGACGCGCTGTCGCATCGACCACGGCTTTCCTCGCGCAGCGGATCGTCGTGTCGATCGAGGCGGTGGTAAGGTGACCCAAAGGCCCCCAAGCAAGAGGGCGACCGAAGCATCGCTCCGGTCGCCCTCTTCAATCGTGTGTGACCAAGCCAGGCTTGGCCGACCGCAACACGGTCAGATTATGCGGCCCGCGCTGCTGGCCGCTTGCCGCCGAAGCGGCGCTTGTTATTGCCCTTGAAGGGCTTGGCGCCTTCCGGCTTGCGCTCGCCCGCAAAGGCCGGCTTGTCGCCGAACCGCTTCTTGCCGAAGCCGTTGTTTGCGCCGCTGGGCCGCCTGCCGTCGCGACGGCCATTGTGGTCGTTGCGATCATTGGCCGGTTCGAAGCTGCGCTCGTTCTTCTCGGCGGGATTGCGCTGCGGATCGGGGCTGCCGAGATGGTCGGCAACGATCGGCAGCTTGGTGCGGATGATGCGCTCGACCTGACGCAGCTTGCTGTTTTCAGACGGGTCGCAGAGTGTGATGGCGATGCCGTCCATGCCGTTGCGGCCGGTGCGGCCGATCCGGTGGACATAGCTCTCCGCCTCGTCCGGCAGGTCGAAATTCACCACATGGCTGATGCCGGGCACGTCGATGCCGCGTGCCGCAATGTCGGTCGCCACGAGAATGCGCACCGAACCCTCACGGAAATCGTTGAGTGCCTTCTGACGGGCATTCTGCGACTTGTTGCCGTGGATGACAGCGGCCTTGAAGCCGTCGCGCTCGAGATCCTTGGTCACCCTGTCGGCGCCATGCTTGGTGCGCGAGAAGATGATGACGGACTTCATCGCCTCACCGGCAAGCATGTTGGCCAGCACCTGGCGCTTCTGCTTGGTGCGGGCAAAGACGACACCCTGCACGATTTCGGCTGCCGCGGTGCTGTGAGGAGCGACTTCGACGCGGATCGGGTTCTTCAGCAGGCCTTTCGCCAGTTCGGCGATCTCGGCCGGCATAGTCGCCGAGAACAGCACCGTCTGACGGTCCGGCGCCGTTGCCTTGGCGATGCGCTTCACGTCGTTGATGAAGCCCATGTCGAGCATGCGGTCGCCTTCGTCGAGCACCAGCCATTTGGTGTCGGCAAGCATCAGGTCGCCTTCACGCACAAGGTCGGTCAGCCGACCGGGCGTTGCGATCAGGATGTCGACGCCGGGCGCAACCTTCTTCACCTGGCTGAAGCGCGAGACGCCGCCCAGCACGAGCGCGGTCGATACATGCGCGCCCTTGGCGAGCAGCTTGATCATCTCCTCGATCTGCACCGCGAGTTCACGTGTCGGCGCCAGGATCAGCGCGCGGGCCGTCTTCGGCCGGCGCTTGGTGCCAAGTGCGATGATCTTCGACAGGATCGGCAGCGCGAACGCCGCCGTCTTGCCCGAGCCGGTCTGGGCGATGCCGAAAATGTCGCGGCCTTCGAGCTGCGGCGGGATCGCCTGGGCCTGGATCGGCTTCGGATCGGTAAAGCCGGCGGCATTGGTGGCCTTGAGCAGTGCGCCGGTAATTCCAAGTGCGGCGAAACCGTTCAGTTCCCCAGTGTCCTTACCGGTCAAAGTGTTTTCATTGGTCAAAATATTCTTCTTTCATGCGGCTCCTGGCCGCAAACATCAATGGGCGGCAGGGCGCAACCTGCCGTCGAAAATTGTCATGAAACGACAAGGCGGGCGGACATTATCGTCCGCACGGCTGCGCTGTCGTGCCCGCAGGCATCATGCCACGGGGCTTTTTCGCCACCTTGCCGATCTGTCGGGAAGAGGGAAAACAGACGCAACCAGTCTCATTCGTCGAGAAGGCCGGATTATCCCGGCCCAAGCGCCTATGCCGCCGCATATGGCCCAGTTCCCATCGAAATGCAAGGGGCCCGATGCTGCAGCGCAGCAAAAGCCATGAGGAAGCGGCGCTTGCGCTCTCTCGCGGGCATGATTACCACAATGCAGCTTTCCGTTTCGGGGACCGGTCATGAAGGACGTGCTGAAGGAACTCGAGCGCCGCCGCGAGATCGCCCGCATGGGCGGCGGCCAGGCCCGCATCGACGCCCAGCACAAGAAGGGCAAGCTGACCGCCCGCGAACGCATAGACGTCTTTCTCGACGAGGGCTCGTTCGAGGAGTTCGACATGTATGTCGAGCACCGCTCGACCGATTTCGGCATGGAGAAAACCAAGATCGCCGGCGACGGCGTCGTTACGGGCTGGGGCACCGTCAACGGTCGCCCGGTCTATCTTTTCGCCAAGGATTTCACCGTGTTCGGCGGCTCGCTGTCCGAGGCGCATGCCGAAAAGGTGGTCAAGGTCCAGGAGATGGCGCTGCGCAATCGCGCGCCGATCATCGGCCTTTACGACGCCGGCGGCGCCCGCATCCAGGAAGGCGTGGCGGCGCTCGGCGGCTATGCCGAGATCTTCCAGCGCAATGTACTGGCCTCTGGCGTCATCCCGCAGATTTCACTGATCATGGGCCCCTGCGCCGGCGGCGATGTCTATTCGCCGGCGATGACTGACTTCATCTTCATGGTTCGCGAAACCTCCTACATGTTCGTCACCGGGCCGGATGTGGTGAAGACCGTCACCAACGAGACGGTCACCGCCGAAAGCCTCGGCGGCGCTTCTATCCACACGACGAAGTCCTCGATCGCCGACGGAGCCTACGACAATGACGTCGAGGCGCTGCTGCAGATGCGCCGGCTGGTCGATCTGCTGCCCGCTTCCAACACGGCGGAAATTCCCGAGATCGAATGCTACCAGTCGGTCACCGATCACGATCTGTCGCTCGACAGGCTGATCCCCGACAATGCCAACAAACCCTACGACATCAAAGAGTTGATCCTTAAAGTTGCCGACGAGGGTGACTTCTTCGAGATCCAGCAGAATTTTGCGAAAAACATCGTCACCGGCTTCGGCCGTATCGAGGGCCGCACCGTCGGCTTCGTCGCCAACCAGCCGATGGTGCTGGCCGGCGTGCTCGATTCGGATGCCAGCCGCAAGGCGGCTCGTTTCGTGCGATTCTGCGACTGCTTCTCGATCCCGATCGTCACCTTCGTCGACGTGCCGGGCTTCTTGTCCGGCACCCCGCAGGAATATGGTGGGTTGATCAAGCACGGCGCCAAGCTTCTGTTCGCCTATGCCGAAGCGACCGTGCCAAAGATCACCGTCATCACCAGAAAGGCCTATGGCGGCGCCTATGACGTCATGGCGTCAAAGCATTTGCGCGGTGACATGAACTATGCCTGGCCAACGGCGCAGATTGCGGTGATGGGCGCCAGGGGCGCAGTCGAGATCATCTATCGCAAGGATATCGGCGACGCGGAGAAAATTGCAGCGCACACAAAAGCTTACGAGGATCGCTTCCTGTCCCCCTTCGTTGCCGCCGAGCGTGGCTATGTCGACGAGGTGATCATGCCGCATTCGACCCGCCGCCGCATCGCCCGCGCGCTCAGGATGCTGCGCAACAAGGATATGCAAAACCCCTGGAAGAAGCACGACAACATTCCGCTGTGAGGGTTGATGTCGCGCCTGGTCCTCTATGTAGGAGCGCGTTTCGGCAGGTTTGCCATCCTGCTCTTCGCCCTGCCGCTGTTTTGCCCAATACTCCTGTGGTTCTGGTTCCTCGATTGCTATCCGCTCGCTGTCATCGCGACTGGCGTTGTTGCGATCCCGGCCGCGATGCTGGCCATCGTTCTGTTGATCGGGACATTGTTCGCTGGTTTTCGACCCAGCAAGGTGGACGGGATTACTCGGGAATCAGCCCCGAAATTGTGGGCTGTCTGGGAGAGTATTGCCGGCAAACACCGCGCCAGCCGCACGAACATCATCCTGAGCGACGATCTCAACGCTAGCATCGGTGAAGAGCGGCCGTTTCTGGGCCTGCTTGGTCGCAGGGCAATTCTCACCGTGGGCCTGCCGCTGCTCGCAGCGACCGACCAAAAGGGGTTTGCGGCGATCTTGGCCCATGAGGACGCCCATCTGAAAAATAAAGATACAAATGGCGGGCTCAACCTGGCCGAACTCGAAATGAGCTTCGATCTAATCTTCGACTTCGCCCCACCGGGAAAAACCGTTTCGGGCAGCCTGTTCTACTGGATGCTTGGCCCGCTGTCGCGCACGCTGGAGCGCGAAGAAATACGGTTGTCGCGGCGGGCGGAAATTGACGCAGATCGTCATGCAGCGATGTCCGGCGATGCATATGAAACGGCGCGCGCCATGCTGCTGATCGGTGCTGCCAGTGCGCTCTTCGATGACCAAGTGTATATTCCGCTTAAACGTGAACTGCTTGGCACCATGGTACCGCCTCGTCCACCACTTGAAAGAGTTCTGGCGGCCGCCAGTCACCTGTCGAGGCTTCCCATCCTGCAAGAATATGCGCAAAAGGCCTGGGACGCGCCAGATAACGAAAGCGCGGATCATCCGCCCTGGTCCGAACGTTTGACTGCTCTTGGATTTAGCTCGGCTCCAGAGATAAAACCAGTTCTGGTTTCCGCCTTGTCGAGCCTGCTGAGCGATGAGATCGTCGCCGAACATGTCCGCCATTTCGACGGCGAATGGACATCGAAGATCGCCGACTATCTCGATCGATAGCTATCCACCTGAAACTATAGCGGCTAATGCCCAGTCGGCGCAGGCTATTCCGCTTCCGCTGCTCCGAACCCGGCTCCCATCGTCGCGCGGACGGCGCCCGACCACGGCGTGGCGTGATTGTCGATGCGCATCTGGAAGATGAAATAGGTCGGCGAGCAGAAGCCGATGCCCTTCACTTTGCCGATACCGGGTGTATCGGGCGGCAGCGACTGACACATGTAATCCTCGCGGCAGAAATGGTCGGCCGAGCAGGCAGGACGATTGCCGCGATTGACGGCGCCGCCCAGGCACTGGTCGAAATTATTGGTCGCCACGCAGGTGTCGAATTTTTTGCCGCCGACCAGCCCGCAAATCTCGTTCGGCATCGGCTTGCCCGTCTTGAAGGCGGCAAAGCTGCGATCCCGGTCGTCGCAGCCGCGATAGGCGATACCCGCCGGCACACCGATCTTCGGCGGTCGGCAGGTGTAGGCGGCGCGCGAAATGCTTGGTGCGAACGCGGCGAACTGACTGGTGATGGTATAGTGGTCATTGAAAGGCTGTGCCGGGTTGCTGGCGATGTATCCCGTTAAACAGGGGTGGCCGGAAAACATGTCTTCGCTGTCCTTGGGCAACAGGCATTGCGCCAGCTTGGTGCGCACGCCGGACGCGGTTGCCAGCGGCGTGCAGACGGTGCCGGCGCCGCATTGCCATGTTGCGCCGAAGCGGGCCGCATCCGCCGGCATCAGGCACGGCATCGCCATTTCGGCCGGCGAATAGGCGATTTCGCCGGCATCGTTCCAGGTCGCCGGCGGCGCGAACGATAACGGGCGAAAGCGGTTCGGTTCCTTGCCGTCGGCAGTCGCGCGCAGCCAGGCGACGCGGCGCGGGATGTCGGCGTGGAGATGCGGGGAGATGCCGACCTCAATGCGGTTGAGCGGCGAGGTCGTCTTGTCGTCCAGGCCGATGAAATGGAAGCCGGCGGTCGAGCCCGCCTGATGGCAGCCCTGGCAGGCGCCGTTGTCCAGCCGCTCGACCAATGCCTCCGGCGCGCGCACCAGCTTCAGCGCGGAGAAATCGACACCAGCGAAATCCGCGGGCTGGAACAGTGGCGTGAACGGGTGGTTGGCCTGCCTTGCACTGCCGAAGGTCGACCACGAAATGACCTTCCTTGCCAAGAATTCATCGGGGATTTGGTAGACGCCGAGATCGACCGCCGCGACATTGGTGCGGACATAGTCGGCAAGTCTTGCTTTCAGCGCAGCATCTTCGGCGAGACGTGCCGTGTCGGGCGTGTTTTCCAGCGGCTTTTCGCTGACAGCCGCTCCGTCGATGCCGAAAATTCGCATGAGATAGGCAGCCTGCCCGCCGAATTCGGTCTCCTGGCCGGAGGGGAAGCGCACCACTTGCGCATTGAGCTCGAGCTGCTTGAAGGTGAGCGCCGTCCTTTCCAGCGGCCCACCGGTCAGCCAGCCGGCATCGACGCTCTCGTCGAGTTGTGGTGCCCAGCGTCCGGCGACGCCGACACAACCGCCGTCGGCATCCGGCGCGGCATCGTAGACGGCACTGAAATTGAACGGCAGGCGCGAGGCCAGAACCTTGCCGTTTTTCTTGAAACTATAGGATAAGCGATAGACGAAGCGCACTTCGCCGCAACTCGTATCGCCTTGCAGCGCGGCGAAGTCGCGCCGGTCGAGCCGGTTGACGATGCCGACGAGGCGGAAGCGCGCGGCATCGGTCCTCAGCCAGCGCATGTCCATGACACGGCCAACATTGCCGTCGGTCACCTCGTAGAGCGGCCGACCACCGGCCTTCATCTCGGCCCGCAATGCCGCGACGTCGCTTGCAATCGTTTCGACGATCGCGTGATAGGCCGGCGCCTTGTCGTAAAGCGTCTTCAAATCGCCCTTGCCATCGACGCCGAAAATGCCGGCGAGGCCAAAGCCCTTGGCATCGAGAGCAGCAAGCACTGCTGGATCATCGACGATGGTCACCGGCTGCTCAGCGGCATTCGCCGACAGTGTCGTCAAAGCGGCCATGACAAGCGTGGTGAGAAGGAGAGCAAGGCGTCTCATAGAAGGTCCGGTTGGCTCTCGACCAATTCGCGCAACAACGGCACCAGAGCCAGCGGCAAATCCTCAGCGATCAACCCTGGACCGAAGCGCCTGCCGGCCTCGGCATGGATCCAGACCGCGGCGCAGGCGGCCTGGAAAGCCCGCATCCCCTGCGCCAGCAGCGCGGCAACGATGCCCGCCAGAACATCGCCTGACCCGGCTGTTGCCAGCCAGGGCGCGCCGTTGGCGTTGATCGCCGCCCGGCCGTCCGGCGCCGCGATCACCGAGTCGGCGCCCTTGTAGACAATGACTGCATTGGCACGCGCTGCGGCGGCGCGGGCCTTGGCGAGCTTTGACTGCTTCTTCGATTTGGCAATGTCGGGAAAAAGCCTGGCGAATTCGCCTTCATGCGGCGTCAGCACCAGACTTGGTGCGAAGGTTCGATGTGCTGCTTCAAAGAGAACATCTGGAGCGTCGCGAAACGAAGTCAGGCCATCGGCATCAAGCACAATGCCTCCAAACAGGCCCATGCGTTTGAAATCATAGACCTCGTCCTGCTCGAGCAACCGCAAGACGAAGTCGCGGGCTTTTTCGCCGACTCCGAATCCGGGGCCGAGAACGAACGCAGTATGCTGCCTTTCGTTGATGAACTCGCCTGCGTCCGCCACCGTATCTACCGCACGCAGCATGATCGAGGTCAGATGCGCGGCGTTCACCTGCATGGCATCGCTAGGCGAAAGCACGGTCACTGCCCCTGCTCCGCTTCTGGCCGCGGCCATCGCTGACAATCTTGCCGCACCAGTCGCATTCGGCCCGCCCGAAAAAACGCCGACTTGGCCGCGTTTGTATTTGTGCGTATCGGCAGACGTTCTCGGAAACTCCCATCGTAGCCAGAGGTCCGGCGTGTTCTCGAACGTCTTGATCTTGAGTTGGTCGACGATCCCATCCGGAATCCCGATATCAGCGACAATGATTTCGCCGCACATACTGCGTCCTGGCATCAGTAGATGGCCTGGCTTTTTCCGCACGAAGGTCACAGTCACCGCAGCGTCGAAATAGGCATTGGTCAATCCGCTCTCGCCCGACACGCCGGATGGCAGGTCGATTGAGACGACTGGCACTTTCTCCGCTGCGCTGCGGCCCGAGACGGCTGACGCATGTAGGGAAATATCCTTCGACAGACCTGCACCGTAGAGCGCGTCCACGACCACTTCACCCGCTTCTGGATAACAATGGGCAATATGGTTCACCGGCAGGTCGCAAGCTTCGGCCGCCAACGCCGCATCGCTCCCCGCTTTCTGCTTGCCTTCGGCCCAAACGGCGACCTTCATCCCGGCCTCTGCCAACAACCGCGCCACGACATAGCCGTCGCCGCCATTGTTGCCGGGGCCGCAAAGCACGTGGACGCGCGTTGCGTTCGGGTAGCGCTTGAGTACTACGGCAGCAACCGCAGCACCGGCATTGCGCATCAGGCCGATGCCGTCGAATGGACCAGCGGCAATCGCCAGCCGGTCGGCCTCGGCCATGTCGGACGGAGACAGAAGCTCATTGCTCATGCGGGCGACATGCACATCATTTCCCCAAGCATTGTCCAGTTTTTGATCCGACGCAAACAACGAAGGTCCCCAAGCAATTTGGCGGCGTACATCATTCGGGACGACGGCGCGCAGCTGCCCATGAAATACCCGATCTGCCCAATTTTTGTGCGGACGGCAGGACCGGCGGTGTGTAGGCTCGCGGCGTTCATGGCGCATCCGACGCAGGGAATGACGCGAATGTACATTCCCGCGTAGCATGGTATCCAAATCATGTGAGCCCACCCGGCACCCCATCAATTGGCACAGTTCGTGCTTGATTGAGGCGCAAGCGGGGCTCACAACCCGTCTTTTTTGGCAGTGGAGGCCACTTTTTACATGAAAAAGATCGAAGCGATCATCAAGCCGTTCAAGCTAGACGAAGTGAAGGAAGCGCTTCAGGAGGCCGGCCTGCAAGGTATCACCGTTACCGAGGCCAAAGGGTTTGGCCGCCAGAAGGGCCATACCGAGCTTTATCGCGGCGCCGAATATGTCGTCGACTTCCTGCCGAAGGTGAAAATCGAAGTCGTGCTCGGCGACGATGCGGTCGAAGCAGCGATCGAAGCCATCCGCAAGGCGGCCCAGACTGGCCGCATCGGCGACGGCAAGATCTTCGTCTCCAATATCGAGGAAGTGGTGCGCATCCGCACCGGCGAAACCGGCATGGACGCCGTCTGAATTTTCCCGTTAAAAGGCCATGTTCAAAACGTCATCACATAGGGAAGCAGGGACATGACGACAGCCAAAGACATCATGAAGCAGATCAAGGACAACGACGTTAAGTTCGTCGATCTGCGCTTCACCGATCCGAAGGGCAAACTGCAGCACGTTACGATGGATGTCGTCGAGGTCGAGGAAGACATGTTTGCCGATGGCGTCATGTTCGACGGTTCCTCGATCGCCGGCTGGAAGGCGATCAACGAGTCCGACATGGTGCTGATGCCGGATTCCGATACGGTGCATATGGACCCGTTCTTCGCGCAGTCGACGATGGTCATCCTGTGCGACATCCTCGATCCGATCTCCGGGGAGTCCTACAATCGCGACCCGCGCGGCACCGCTAAAAAAGCCGAGGCCTACATGAAGGCCGAAGGCATCGGCGACCAGATCTTCGTCGGTCCTGAAGCCGAGTTCTTCGTGTTCGACGACGTCAAGTACAAGGCCGATCCCTACAACACCGGCTTCAGGCTGGATTCGACCGAACTGCCGTCCAATGACGACACCGACTACGAGACCGGCAACCTCGGTCATCGGCCGCGCATCAAGGGCGGCTATTTCCCGGTGCCGCCGGTCGATTCGGCACAGGACATGCGCTCGGAAATGCTCACCGTGCTCGCCGAGATGGGCGTGCGCGTTGAAAAGCACCATCACGAAGTGGCCGCCGCCCAGCACGAGCTCGGCATCAAGTTCGACACGCTGGTCCGCAACGCCGACAAGATGCTGATCTATAAATATGTCGTGCACCAGGTCGCCAACGCCTACGGCAAGACGGCCACTTTCATGCCGAAGCCGGTGTTCGGCGACAATGGCTCGGGCATGCATGTCCACCAGTCGATTTGGAAGGAAGGCAAGCCGACCTTCGCCGGCAACGAATATGCCGGCCTGTCCGAGAGCTGCCTGTTCTACATCGGTGGTATCATCAAGCATGCCAAGGCGATCAACGCCTTTACCAACCCGCTGACCAATTCCTACAAGCGCCTGGTGCCGGGCTATGAAGCGCCGGTGCTGCTCGCCTATTCGGCACGCAACCGCTCGGCCTCGTGCCGCATTCCGTTCGGCTCGTCGCCGAAGGCCAAGCGCGTCGAGGTCCGCTTCCCCGATCCGGGCGCGAACCCCTATCTCGCCTTCGCCGCCATGCTGATGGCCGGCCTTGACGGCATCAAGAACAAGATCCACCCGGGACAGCCGATGGACAAGGATCTCTACGACCTGCCGCCGAAGGAATTGAAGAAAATCCCGACCGTTTGCGGCTCGCTGCGCGAGGCTTTGCAGAGCCTCGACAAGGACCGCGGCTTCCTGAAGGCCGGCGGCGTCTTCGACGACGACCAGATCGACAGCTACATCGAGCTCAAGATGGCCGAGGTGATGCGCTTCGAAATGACCCCGCATCCGGTCGAATACGATATGTATTATTCGGTGTGATCCGGATTGTTGCAGCCAATAGAAAAAACCCCGGCAGAGACGCCGGGGTTTTTTATTGTGATGCGATTGGAGAGAAAGTCACAGCGCAGACCTGAGGTCCACGCCGTGACGAATGCTCAAGCCGCGGCCGAAACCTCGGCGCTGGTCGGGACGGAGGCGATCGTCTTCAATATCTGCGAGGCGATCTGGTAGGGGTCGCCCTGCGAGTTCGGCCGGCGATCCTCGAGATAGCCCTTGTAGCCGTTGTTGATGAAGGAGTGCGGCACGCGAATCGAGGCGCCGCGATCGGCGATGCCGTAGCTGAACCTGTTCCACGGCGCAGTCTCGTGCTTGCCGGTCAAACGCTTGTCGTTGTCCGGCCCGTAGACGGCGATGTGATCCATCAGGTTTTTGTCGAAGGCTGCCATCAGCGCCTCGAAATAGCCCTTGCCGCCGACTTCGCGCATATAAGCGGTCGAGAAGTTGGCATGCATTCCCGAGCCGTTCCAGTCGGTGCCGCCGAGCGGCTTGCAGTGGTATTCGATGTCGATGCCGTACTTCTCGGTCAGGCGCTGCATCAAATAGCGCGCCATCCACATCTGGTCGGCGGCCTTCTTGGAGCCCTTGCCGAAGATCTGGAATTCCCACTGGCCTTTGGCCACCTCCGCGTTGATGCCTTCGTGATTGATGCCGGCGGCAAGGCAAAGGTCGAGATGCTCCTCGACGATCTGCCTGGCGACGGAGCCGACATTGCTGTAGCCGACGCCAGTGTAGTACGGGCCTTGCGGCGCCGGATAGCCACTCTCGGGGAAGCCGAGCGGGCGGCCGTCCTTGTAGAAGAAATATTCCTGCTCGAAGCCGAACCAGGCGCCCTCGTCGTCGAGAATGGTGGCGCGCTTGTTGGACGCATGCGGCGTCACGCCGTCCGGCATCATGACCTCGCACATGACGAGAGCGCCATTGGTGCGGGCGGGATCGGGATAAACGGCGACCGGCTTCAAAACGCAGTCGGAGCTGTGGCCCTCGGCCTGCATGGTCGAAGAACCGTCGAAGCCCCACAGCGGAAGCTGGTCGAGCGTCGGAAACTCGGCATAGTCCTTGACCTGCGTCTTTCCGCGAAGATTGGGAACCGGGGTGTATCCATCGAGCCAAATGTACTCGAGCTTGTATTTCGTCATTCTAGCCTCTCGTTGCTTGATCACCGAACCCTGGATGGCGCCGGGGCGAGCCGGCCTATCCAGCAGCCGACCTGCCGGATTACTAAAATGCAATTCGTGTGCCATTCTCGCCGGCGATGGATGCGGCAAAAGTGAGGTTGTATCCGCCCAAAATCGCTGGTCCGCCGTCATGCTGCGCTCGGATCATCCACAAGCATATTTTGCACAAATAATGTGCAAGTACTGATCTTTTTGTAATCATGTTGCCTATTTTGATTGCTGAACCTATGTTGGGGAAAGGTTGAATCGGCAAGGTTCTGTCGAAGAAAGGAAACCGACAATGGAAATCACTTCCACTCGTCAGTCGGCCAAAATCCTGATGTTCCCGGTGGCAGCGCGCGCTTCTGCCTCAAATTTAAGCGGAAAGGCTAAGTTCGCGGCAGAACTTGCTTCGTTGCGCAACCGCACGGATTTCGGAAGTGCCTGGTATCATGAAGCAGCGATCGAGGAAGCGAACCAGGATCGGAAGAGCTAGGCTTCTCCGTCCGCGTATTTGATAAATTGGCAAAGCCCGGCGCGATCGCTCGCGCCGGGCTTTGCTTGAGCCGGGACAGGTCGGCTACTGCTTAGTGTGCAGGTCTGTTCCGAGGGTATCCCTGACGAAGATCATGCCGATGATCAGCGACATCGCCGCGATCACCACTGGGTACCAGAGTCCGTAGTAGATATCGCCCTTGTAGGCGCTGAGCGCGAACACCGTCGCCGGCAGCAGCCCGCCGAACCAGCCATTGCCGATATGGTAGGGCAGCGACATGCCGGTGTAGCGGATGCGGGTCGGGAACATCTCGACCAGGATCGCGGCAATAGGCCCGTAGACCATCGTGACGAAGATCACGAGGATGAGCAGGATGCCGATCGTCATCGGCCAGTTGACCGCCGCCGGGTCGGCGAACATGGCAAAGGGACCGCCGCCTGGTACGGTGTAGACGGTGACCTCGGGAGCTCCCGCAGCCTCATCGGCAGTCAGCAGCTTGTCCTTGATCGCCTGGTCGGTCGGAACCATGGCCTTCTCGCCGGCGCGGATCGCGGCCGCATCGAGCTTCAGTTCGGGATTGGCCGCGATGAAGGCTTCGAGCTTCTGATTCGGCACCTTCGCCGCTGCCCGTTTCAGCGGATAGCCGCCGTCCTGAAGCGCCGTGTTTACCGCCTTGGCGAAAGCAGCGTCCTTGGCCTTGGCTTGATCGCCGGCTGCGGTGGCGTCATACGACTCAACCGTCTCGTTGCCGATTTTGACCGACGCAGCAGTGCCGGGCGCTGCCGTGGCCACTACGTCATAAGGCACCGAGTTCTTGGTCAGAAACGAGGTGGCGATATCGCAGGACGTGGTGAACTTCGCCGTGCCCACCGGGTTGAACTGGAACTTGCAGTCTCCCGGTGCCGCGGTCACCGTCGCACGGGTGTTCTGCTGCGCTGTGGCGAGCGCCGGGTTGGCTGCCCAGGTCAGCGCCTTGAACAACGGGAAGGTGCAGACGATCGCCAGTGCAAGGCCGGCCATGATAATCGGCTTGCGGCCGATCTTGTCGGAGAGCCAGCCGAACACGACGAAGAAGATCGAGCCAACAGCCAGAGCAATCGCGATCATGATGTTGACCGATTGCGGATCGACCTTGAGCACGTTCTGCAAGAAGAACAGCGCGTAGAACTGGCCATTGTACCAAACTACGGCCTGACCGGCTGTGAGGCCGAGCAGCGCCAGCAGCGCGATCTTGGCGTTCTTCCACTGACCGAAGGCTTCTGACAGCGGCGCCTTGGAGCCTTTGCCTTCGTCCTTCATGCGCTGGAAGGTCGGCGATTCAGAAAGCGACAGCCGGATCCAGATCGAAATGCCGAGGAGGAGGAAGGAAACGATGAACGGAATGCGCCAGCCCCAGGCGGCGTAGGTTTCCTTGGTCATCGACCCCTGGACGATCAGGATGACGATCAGCGACAGGAATAGGCCGAGCGTTGCCGTCGTCTGTATCCACGACGTGTAGTAGCCGCGGCGATCGTCAGGTGCATGCTCGGCGACATAGGTGGCGGCACCGCCATACTCGCCGCCGAGCGCCAGGCCCTGCAACATGCGCAAGATGATCAGGATCACGGGAGCGGCGATGCCCAAAGTCGCATAGCCAGGCAGCAAGCCGACCAGGAAGGTCGACAGGCCCATGATCGTCATGGTGACAAGGAAAGTGTATTTACGGCCGACAAGGTCGCCGATGCGGCCGAACAGCAATGCGCCGAACGGGCGCACGAGGAAGCCAGCGGCAAACGCCAGCAGCGCGAAAATATTGCGCGTCGCTTCCGGAATGGTTGGACTGAAAAAAGTCGAACCAATGAACACTGCCAGCGAGCCGTAGAGATAAAAATCGTACCATTCGAAAACGGTGCCGAGCGAGGAAGCGAAGATGACCTTCTTCTCCTCGCGCGTCATGCCGCGGCTTGTTTTGCCGGCGGTCGATGCCATTGCCATGAGCGTATCCTCCCGTGTGATTCCGTCAGTCCTCGATGCTGCGCGTCATCGTCCGCGTTTCCTCGGAACGCAGACTCAGTGCAGCCACCAGTACAAAAAATGACAGAAAGCGCCGTCCAGAGGCAGACCGTCTTTGGGATTATGACTTTGGTCTAATGTGCAGTGCGAAATAGAAACGACGGTGCGGTCAGCCTTTGAGAGCTTCGAGCAGCGTGACTGCCGCCATCATGTCGCGCTTGCGGGCCGCGCGGTGCGCGACGGCCTCGGCATCATGGCCCCATTGCTCGGCCTGCCAGTCCTCGTCGACATGACCGGCAGCCCAGGCCGCCTCGCCGTCGAGCTCGCCGAAGTCGACGGCCAGCGCCAGCAGCGCCGATCCGGTCAGCGACGTCATGACGTGGATGGCGGCAAGGCGCAGCGGATCGGCACGTTGGGCAAGATGCTGGCCAAGCAGCGCGATACTCTCGCGCGGCTGTTCGACATGGATCACGCCTTCGGCAAGATGGAACCGGGCGCCGAGCGCGCTGCGCACCCAGTCGATGACCGGATCCCAATGCTCGTTCTGCCGGTCGACGAGTCCTTGGGGCGCATCGGCGCGGTAGCAGAGCAGATCGGACGAGGCAAAGCGCAGGATGTCCTCCAGCACGGCCTGGGGATCACTGGCGACGCCATCGATTGCCGTATTGACCAGACGCATCACCGGCATCGTCACCGGGTCGATGGTCTCCTTCTGTGCGGCGAATTCCTCGGCGACGAGAGCAGCCGCCTTTTCGGTCGGCAGCGCCAGCAGCGCCTTGGCCGGCGTGCGGACGGGCTTGCCATCGAGATGGACGGCAAAACCGTCTTCGACCGGTGCTACCGCGACGGTCTTGTAGAAGCGCTTCGGCAGCGGCGTCTTCATCTGGATCTGGGCGCGACGCACCGGGTCCGGATCAGAGAGCTGCTTTCCAGCTTCGAGGTCGTTTAATATATCGCGCATGCTCATCCGGGACTTTGTTTTCGGACCGGCCGGTTGACGATGATGAGTCCGGCGGCGATCAGGGCGAGTGCCAGGAAGATACGAACGGTCAGCGGCTCGTTCAAGAACACGGCGCCGCACAGCACACCAAACACCGGCGACAGGAAAGTGAAGCTCGACAGTCCAGATGCAGGGTAGCGCCGCAGCAGCCAGAACCACAGCACATAGGTGAACGCGACGACGTAGACGGCCTGGAACAACAGAGCCAAGGTTGGCAAGACGGTAAAGTTGCGGACGGGCGGCCCGGCAAAAGGCATCACCAAAATGCCGACGACGGCGGCCCCGGCCAGCTGATAGAGCAGCAGCTTTTCGGCGCTGGCCGTCACCAGCTTCGACCGCTTGATGACAATATTGGTCACGGCCCACAGAATGCCGGCACCGAGACTGAGCAAATCGCCGCCCAATGTTGCGCCGCCATTGGCGCTCAGTTTATCGGAAAACACCGCGATCAGTCCGGCGAAAGCGAGCAGAAGACCAACGAGCTTGCGTGCCGTGATGCTTTCGCCCAGCAGGAAATGACCGCCGACCAGCATCCAGAACGGCATCGTGTTGACCAGCAAAGTGTTGCGCACGACAGTGGTGTGCTCGAGCCCGACATAGAGAAACAGGAACTCGAGACCGAAAAGCGCGCCTGCCAGGATGCCGGCGACGAGGGTCTTGTCGGGCGTGAACAGCGCAATGCCGCGCCAGCGGCACCAGCCGAAAACACACAGGCCGCCGATGACCGAGCGGGCGATGGACAGGAAAACAGGGTCGTAGCCAGCATAGGAGATCTTGGCGGCAACGTAGTTCAGGCCCCACGAAAAGGTCAGCCCGACCATGATGGCGGCGGCCGCCAGATCGACCGCGTCACGGCGGTCGAGCGTATCTGTGGCGACGCCCACCGCCGCTAGTCCTCCGCGCTCGCGTCGTCGAAACCGAGCAGGTTCCAGCTCTGGCGCATATGCGGCGGCATCGGTGCGGTGACGTCGACAAAGCCCTTGTCGGGATGCGGGATGACGATGCGGCGCGCGTGCAGATGCAGCCGGTTCTGCATGCCGCCTGGAAAATCCCAATTGGTGTCGGCCTCGAAATATTTGGGGTCGCCGATGATCGGGCAACCGATATGGGCGGCATGGACACGAAGCTGGTGGGTGCGCCCGGTATAGGGTTCCATTTCCAGCCAGGACAGGGTCTGCGCCGCCTGCTCGACGATGCGGTAATAGGACACGGCGTGATCGGCGCCCTTTTCGCCATGCTTGGCGATGCGCACACGATCGCCGTCGGCCGTCGGTTCCTTGATCAGCCAGGTCGAGATCTTGTCCTCGCGCTTCGGCGGCACGCCCTTAACCAGCGCCCAGTAGGTTTTCTTCGTCTCACGCGCCCGGAACGCTTCGGCGAGCTTCATGGCGGCGAGCCTTGTACGGGCGACAACCAGCACACCCGACGTGTCGCGGTCGAGCCGGTGCACCAGACGCGGCTTCTCGCCCTTCTGGTTGCGCCAGGCTTCCAGCATGTCGTCGACATTACGGGTGACGCCAGAGCCGCCCTGGACCGCCAGGCCGGCCGGCTTGTTGAAGACGAAGACCTTCGGGTCCTCATGGATCAGCATCTTTGCCAAAACGTCGGCGTCGCCCTGGTTGCGGATCGAATGACCGGTGAGCGGGCTTTCACCTTTCTTGTCGACTTCGAGCGGCGGCACTCGGACCGTCTGGCCGGCTTCGACGCGGGTATCGGCCTTCACCCTGCCGCCGTCGACGCGGATCTGGCCGGAACGCAGCAGCTTCTGCAGATGACCGAAACCGAGACCGGGGAAATGGCTCTTGAACCAGCGGTCGAGCCGCATGCCCGCCTCGCCGGCGTCCACTGTGATCTGTTCAACGCCTGCCATGATTCCAATCGCCGTTTTGCAGGCATGCAACGGCGTTCGCCGGTACCCGCAATCTCACTCGGTTATTCGTTGTCGGTTCCATATTGCAGAACCTGAACTTTCTCCAGCGTAATCAAACCACTTGTCATGATTGTTTCAAGCACGGGCAGGAAAGCGGCCAATTTTTCCTCGTCATCGACGATCTCGATGACGAGTGGCAGATCCTCCGACAGGCGGAGGATCTTCGTGGTGTGAAGCCGGCTGGAATGGCCGAACCCCATCGCGCCGCGCAGGACGGTCGCGCCGGCGATCTGCATTTCGCGGGCCCTCAGCACGATAACCTCATACAGCGGACGGCCATCTGCCTTGTCGTTTTCGCCGATAAATATGCGCAGCAATTGTGCCTGGGTTGGTATCTTCATTGCCTGGACCCTCTCAGCCGGTTGAGCCGAACTGCAAAGATGTGGCCAAGCCAGACGGCGGCAAGCCAGGCCACCACGGAGATCGCGATATTGAGTCCCGCCGCCACAAGCCTCCCGCCTTGCGCGAGGGTGAGTGTTTCAAGGCTGAAAGCGGAGAAGGTCGTCAGGCCGCCGCAGAAGCCGGCCATGAAGAATTGACGTTGCAGCGGACCGGCGAAGACGCGACCATCCGGTCCCGTCAATGTCGCGTAGAAGCCGATGAGGAACGAGCCAACAATGTTGACGAGGAGCGTGCCGAAGGGAAATCCAGCGCCCCACAGGGCAGTGCTCGTCGATGAGGCAAGCGCCCGCAACACACCGCCGATCATGCTGCCTGCGGCTACGGTCGCATAGAGCCGAACCGTTTCGTTGGTTCTGCGACGGCCAATGAGGCGCGCCGCATGCCCTGCCGCAGTGTCCGTCCCGTCGTGGCGGAGCTTCCGCAGGCCGCTCACGGCGCCCCGCCGCCAATCAGAAGACTTCCCGCAGCAAAGCCCAGCGTCACGCCGCCGAGGCTCAGAAAAACCGAAAGCAGCACATTTCCGCCGGCGCGCCGCCATTCGCCCTCGCGCGCCAGCGCCAGCGTCTGCAGGCTGAAGGAAGAAACCGTGGTGTAGCAGCCGAGGCCGCCGGTAACGGTAAAGGCCCAGATGGCGGGCATGCCGTCGCGCGCCACCGCATGCGCAACGACACCGATTGCAAACGCTCCCGAGACGTTGACGGCCATAGTGCCCCAGGGAAAGGTCTCGCCGACCCGGCGGGCGACGAAGCCGGACAGGAAGAAGCGGGCCATTGCACCGATCGCGCCACCAAGGCAGACAAGCAACAGATGATACATCGTGCTTCCTCGCGCCGGTCACACCACGGTGTCAGGCGGCTCCGGCCTTCTTCGGCTTGCTGGAGCCGATCATCTTCCAGTTCTTGTAGAACATGGCATTGATGCGCTCGACGCTGACCGAAACGATGGCGAGAAGAGCGGCGATTAGGCCCGGGAATGGCGATGGCCGGATGATGTCCATGAACACGCAGTAGCGGCGCCCATCATATTCGTTGACCGAGCGGTGCAGCAGCGTGTCGTCGAAAATATAGAGCGGATTGTCGTGCCAGTAGTTCCTGGCGTTGTTGCACTCGACGAAAACCTCGGCCTTCACCGGGAGAAGATTGTAGAGAATGCGCAGGCTGAGCCGCAGCGGTCCGAAATGCCAGGAGGTCGATTCCTTGCCTCTGAACACCGACACGGCGATGGTCTTGATATATTTGAAATCCTTGTTGAATTCGGCGACGTTGTCGATCTTGTGCTTGCCGTACCACTGGTAGACATACATGCCGCGCCGGCCGCTGCCGAAATTGGCGTCGATATCGGCGATGATCTCGTCCTTGCGCGCCTTGAAGACGTCCAGAACCTCGTTGACCTCACGCTGATAGTCCGGAGGAAACTGGTCCAGTTTCCAGACACCGCGGTTTCTGTAGCACAGCAGATCGACCAGCAGATTGAAGGGCGAAAGCAGCCAGGTGAAGATGCCGTTGCCGAGAAAATAACCACTGAACAGCGCCCAGTTCTTGTTGTCATTGCGCAACACGTCGACCAGGCCGAGGACAATGAAAATTGTCGTCAGGATGGGAATGAAATAGAAGCCGAGCGCCAGCAGCGGGATCGCCATGGCGAACTTTCGAAGGGTCTTGCGAGTTTTTTTTGTCATTTTTCCACGCGCCAGGCGCGATTCCGTTCTGAATATCGTCGGTACGTTTCTGGCCTGTCCGCCGGCCGGAGGCGCATCTTGATAGGGTTTTTTATCCCGCCAGACAACGGCGATCACACCAGTGTGCGACTGGCAGCTACTTTTCCCGCTCGCTGCGCAGCTTCGCCCAATAATCCAGCCGCTTCCTGATATCGCGCTCGAAGCCGCGCTCGGGCGGGTCGTAGAATGTCTGCCTTCCCATCTTCTCCGGAAAATAGTCCTGGCCGGAAAAAGCGTCGGGTTCGTCGTGGTCGTAGCGGTAGCCGGCGCCGTAATCTTCCTGTTTCATCAGCTTGGTCGGCGCATTGAGAATGTGCTTGGGCGGCAGCAGCGAACCGAATTCCTTCGCTGCCTGTGTGGCGGCCTTGAACGCGGTATAGACTGCATTGGATTTCGGCGCGGTGGCGAGATAGACGGTCGCCTCGGCGAAGGCCAGTTCGCCCTCGGGCGAGCCCAGATAGTCATAGGCGTCCTTGGCGGCGTTAGCGACGACGAGCGCCTGCGGGTCGGCCAGCCCGATATCCTCCATCGCCATGCGCACCAACCGGCGCCCGAGATAAAGCGGATCTTCGCCGGCGTCGAACATGCGGGCGAGATAGTAGAGTGCCGCGTCGGGGTCGGAGCCGCGCACCGATTTGTGCAAGGCGGAGATCAAATTGTAGTGGCCGTCCTGTCCCTTGTCGTAGATCGGCGCGCGGCGCTGGACGATGCGCTGCAGGGCTTCGGCGCCGAACACCTCCTTTGATTTCGCTGCGCGCCAGACCTCTTCGGCGAGCGTCAGCGCCGCGCGGCCGTCGCCATCGCTCATGCGGATGAGCATCGCCCGTGCCTCGTCATCGAGCGGCAGCGCCCTGCCCTCTGCCTCCTCGGCCCGCGCCAGCAGCTTGGCGATGCTGTCCTCGCCGAGCGAGTGGAAGACCAGCACACGCGCGCGCGACAACAGCGCGGCGTTAAGCTCGAAGGACGGATTCTCCGTGGTGGCGCCGACCAGCACGACGGTGCCGTCTTCCATCACGGGCAGAAAACTGTCCTGCTGGGCGCGGTTGAAGCGATGGATCTCGTCGACGAACAGCAGTGTCTGGCGGCCGTTGGAGCGGCGCAGCTTCGCTGCCTCGAACACTTTCTTCAGGTCGGCAACGCCGGAAAACACCGCCGAGATCTGTTCGAAGGCGAGGCTTGTCTCGCCGGCAAGCAGCCGTGCGACCGTGGTCTTGCCGGTGCCGGGCGGGCCCCAGAAAATCATCGAGCCGAGCGAGCCGGAGCCGATCAGCCGCGTCAGCGCGCCGTCGGATCCGGTCAGATGCTCCTGGCCGACGACCTCGCCGAGGTTCTTCGGACGCAGACGGTCCGCCAGCGGCCTGCCGGGCGGCGTCTTTTCCGGTTCATCGACACTGAACAGATCGGCCATGCAACTTCTTCTGCCTAGAGCCCGATCATGCTGACGTTCGGGCTCAGTAACGCAACACCTGGCGCAGTATCTGCCCGCCGCGCTCGACGGTAAAGCGCCACCAGCGCGTATCCTGCTGGGCTACCTGTTCCAAGGTCGCCGCCTTGTCGATCGTCAGGCCATTGACCTCACGCACGATGTCGCCTGGCTGGAAGCCAAAATCGGCAGCAGGCGAATCGCGGTTGATGTCGACCACGGTGACGCCTTTGACATCGGTGCGCAGACCGAGCCGTTGGGCAAGCCGTGGCGACAGTTCAGCAACCTTGGCACCGGAAAACGGGCTGCGGCCGCGCAATGTGAGTTCCGCAGCTTTGGCGCCCTCAGGCGGCCGTTCCAGCGCGATGTCCATCGTCGCCTGCTGACCCTTGCTCAGAACGCCGAAGCTGGCATTCGTACCAATCGACAGCGTCGCCATCCGGTAGTCCAGCGCCCCGACGCTCTCGACCGGCTTGCCATTGAGCGACAGCACTACGTCGCCCGGCTTGAGCCCTGCCTTGGCGGCGGGTCCCGCCTCTTCGACCGAAGAAACCAGCGCGCCGGTCGGTTTGTCGATGCCAAGCGATTCGGCAATCTGCGGCGTCACCGCCTCGAACTCGGCACCGGCATACGGCCGCTCGAAGAAGTCGAGCCCGGCCTTGGCCGCGTCGGCGAAGGCGCGAACCATGTTCGAAGGGATGGCAAAGCCGATGCCGATCGAGCCGCCGCTACGGCTATAGATCGCCGTGTTGATGCCGATCAGCTGCCCTCCCATGTTGACCAGCGCGCCACCGGAATTGCCGGGGTTGATGGCGGCGTCGGTCTGGATGAAGAAGCTGGAATCGGAGACGCCGATATGGCTGCGCGCCACCGCCGAAATGATGCCGCTGGTGGTGGTCTGGCCGACACCGAACGGATTGCCGATCGCCAGCACCAGATCGCCGACCTCGAGCGCGTCGGAATCGCCGATAGCGATCACCGGGAACGGCTTGTCAGAAGAAATCTTGAGCACGGCGAGATCGAGCGTCTCGTCCTTAAGCAGTACCTTGCTGTCGAATTCGCGCCCATCGGCAGTCGCGACCTTGACCTGGTCAGCGTCCTTGACAACGTGGAAATTGGTGACCACGACACCGGTGGGATCGACCAGCACCCCCGAACCGAGCGAAGACTGCGCGCGCGGCTGCGAGCGGCCGAAGAACTCCTCGAAGAACGGATCGCCGTCGAAGGGCGACGTCACCTTGGCGGTCTGCGAGGCGTAGACATTGACCACGGCCGGCGCCGTCTGCTTGACCAGCGGCGCGAAGGACAGTTGCACCTCCTCGCGGCCGAACGGCACGCGCTTGTCGGGGCCGGAAGTGGCGTTTTCGCCTTCGACGCCATGCAATAGATCCGTCAGCACGTCGGACAAACCGGGATCTGGCTTGTTCTCCTCCGCCAGCGCGTGCCTGGCCGCCGGCACGATGGCCAACGCCATCAAGGCGCAGATCAGAACAAGGGACAGCCGTTTAACGCGCATTCCGAATCCTCCAAGTCGGGCGCCATTGTCCTGACGATTGTGCAAAATGAAAGGCTAAGCCGCTGAAATCGGATTATTTTGGGTGGCAAAGCAGTTATAGGTCGAGGCGAAACCGGAAAGCCGTGTCGGCAAATGAAAAAACCGCTCGTTTCATTCCGTGATTTTTTGAAGACCGGCACTTTGGGGCCTGTTATCCCCGGCATGAAAATGATCGAAATTGCCGAAGCGTTCGGCGCGCCGGATGATTGGATCACCAAGTATGCCGAGACGATTCCCGTCTATTGGATATATGGTCAGCTCGAAGCTTCCTTTGATAACGAGCCGCCTCACGATCTGAATTGGTTTCAGATCGAACATGTGCATGCCATCCGCGGCAAGACCGAGCGCATAACCGACCAATTTGCTCTTTCAATGGATGGGTTCGACAGCAGAACAAAGCCATCGGAATTCCTGAACGCGGGCCTGTGGACACCAGAAGAAGCTATGGTCTTCTACATCGCATCGAGGAACGACATCGACCTGAACATCTGCGCGGGTCCGATCCAGATTTATTTCCGCGTTGATACCGACTTCATCGAAGATCGGGACGCCGAAAAATATCTGAACGGCGTGACTGTGTCCCAATTGATAAGCGATATCGATCACCGAACGGAGATCGACAGTGTTTATTCCTATTCGCATCCCGCAATCGAGCAAATAACAAACGCGATTGATTGGAAGTCAATAAGCGGAAGAAACTACCTCAACTTTGCTCGGCAAAAGGTAGCCGCCCCAATGAAAAAGGGGCCGCAGGCCCCTTAAACTCACACAGAAAAACCGAGCCTTATGCGGCTGCGGCTTCCTCTTCGGTGCCTTCGGCCTCGATGCGGGCGCGATCGCCGGCGCCCTTGGCAGAGGTGTCGCGGTCGACGAATTCGATGACGGCCATTGCGGCATTGTCACCGTGGCGGAAGCCCGCCTTCATGATGCGCAGATAGCCGCCGTTGCGGGTGGCGTAGCGCGGCGCGATGGTATCGAACAGGCGCTTTACGACGCCTTCATTGCCGATCTGGGCAATCACCTGGCGGCGAGCGTGTAGGTCGCCGCGCTTGCCGAGCGTCACCAGCTTCTCGACGATCGGACGCAAATCCTTCGCCTTCGGCAGCGTTGTGAGAATCTGCTCGTGCTCGATAAGCGACACGGCAAGGTTGGCAAACATCGACTTGCGATGGCTTATGCTGCGGGCGAACCGGCGGCCTTTAAATCCGTGGCGCATGGCTCTTCTCCTTCATTGCGGGTTCAAGAGGCTCTCTCAAGCCTCAATATTGATCTTCGTAACGCTTGGCGAGGTCTTCGATGTTTTCCGGCGGCCAGTCCGGCACTTCCATGCCGAGATGCAGGCCCATCGCCGCCAGGACTTCCTTGATCTCGTTCAGCGACTTGCGGCCGAAGTTCGGGGTGCGCAGCATCTCGGCTTCGGTCTTCTGGATCAGGTCGCCGATATAGACGATGTTGTCGTTCTTCAGGCAGTTGGCCGAACGCACCGAAAGCTCGAGCTCGTCGACCTTCTTGAGCAGCGCCGGGTTGAAGGCAAGCTCGGTAACCTGTTCGGCGGCGACTTCCTTCTGCGGCTCGTCGAAATTGACGAACAGGCCGAGCTGGTCCTGCAGGATGCGAGCGGCGAAGGCCACCGCGTCCTCGCCCGAAATCGAACCGTCGGTCTCGATGGTCATGGTCAGCTTGTCATAGTCGAGAACCTGGCCCTCGCGGGTGTTCTCGACCTTGTAGGAGACTTTCTTGACCGGCGAATACAGGCTGTCGACGGGGATCAGCCCGATCGGCGCGTCCTCGGCGCGGTTACGGTCGGCCGGGACATAGCCCTTGCCGGTATCGACGGTGAATTCCATGCGGATTTCGGCGCCTTCGTCCAGCGTGCAGATGACGTGGTCGGGATTGAGGATCTCGACGTCGCCGACCGTCTGGATGTCGCCGGCGAGAACCGCGCCCGGTCCCTGCTTGCGGACGACCATGCGCTTGGGGCCGTCGCCTTCCATGCGGATGGCGATTTCCTTGATATTCAAAACGATGTCGGTCACGTCCTCGCGGACGCCGGCGATGGACGAGAATTCATGCAGAACGCCGTCGATCTGCACGGCGGTTACAGCCGCGCCACGCAGCGAAGACAGAAGCACGCGGCGCAGCGCGTTGCCGAGGGTGAGGCCGAAGCCGCGCTCGAGCGGCTCGGCGACCAGCGTGGTCAGCGTCTTCTTCTTCGACGAGAACTCGATCTTGTTCGGCTTGATCAGTTCTTGCCAATTTTTCTGGATCATAGTGCTTTCCTTCCGTTGTCCCGCCACCATCCAATCGTGGCGGGCGACCTGGAATGCCGTGGAGGAGCGCCCTTGAGGCGCTCGCGCGGCGTTCGGTAAATTCTTTAGACGCGGCGCTTCTTGCGCGGGCGGCAGCCATTGTGCGGGATCGGCGTCACATCACGGATCGAGGTGATGGTGAAGCCGGCAGCCTGCAGCGCGCGCAGCGCCGATTCACGACCGGAGCCGGGTCCACAGACCTCGACCTCGAGCATGCGCATGCCGTGTTCCTGGGCCTTCTTGGCAACATCTTCTGCGGCCATCTGGGCAGCGAACGGGGTCGACTTGCGCGATCCCTTGAAGCCCTGGGCTCCGGCCGACGACCAGGCAATCGAGTTACCCTGCGCGTCGGTGATGGTGATCATCGTGTTGTTGAAGGTCGAATTGACGTGGGCAACGCCCGACGAGATGTTCTTGCGTTCGCGACGGCGAACACGGGCGGCTTCCTTGGCCATGATGGTCCTTTCAGTTGATCTCTACACCGCCGTAATGCCAGCGGCTCCACCTGGTGAATGGTGAATGGTAAAATGGTGAATGGCCACAACGTCGGCTCTTGGCCTTCGTCACCATTCACTATTCACCATTGACCATTCACAAATTACTTCTTCTTTCCGGCAATCGACTTGGCCGGGCCCTTACGGGTGCGCGCATTGGTATGCGTGCGCTGACCACGAACCGGCAGTGAGCGGCGGTGACGCAGGCCGCGGTAGCAGCCGAGGTCCATGAGCCGCTTGATGTTCATCGACACTTCGCGGCGCAGGTCGCCCTCGACCTGGTAGTCGCGGTCGATGGTCTCGCGGATCTGCAGCACTTCCGCGTCGGTCAGCTGGTTGACGCGACGCTCGGCCGGGATGCCGACCTTGTCGACGATCTCCTGGGCGAACTTCTTGCCAATGCCGTGAATGTATTGAAGCGCGATGACGACGCGCTTGTTAGTCGGAATATTGACGCCGGCTATACGAGCCATGTTCTTCTCTTCTCCATATAGGCCGGACGAGCCGGCGCTTCAAGTTGCCCCGCGTCCGGTGGAGGCCGGCCCTTGCGGGAGTTTCCAGTTCAAAGCGGCCTGCCTTGCCCTTGCGGACAAGCAAGCCTCATGCCTGATAGGAAGACGGGCCGCCATACCCCAGCGGACCGCTCCAGTCAAGCGCAATCGTTCGATTCTCTAGCCGGCCGCCTGGCCAACTTTCCGGGTCGTCGCCCTGAGCACCGCCTCGATCTGCTGCGTCACCGCATCGATGTCGGCCATGCCATCGACGCCCCTGAGTTTGCCCTTGGCGTAGTAGTAGCCGATCAGCGGCGAGGTTTTCTTGTAATATTCCCTCAAGCGTTCTTCGAACACCGCTGGACTGTCGTCCTTGCGCACCGGCAGGCCTGCGGCCTTGGCGTCTTCGGCGCGCTTGACGATTCGGCCAACCAGCGCCTTGTCATCGACGACAAATTCGATGACCGCATCTAGCTCCAGTCCGCGATCCGACAGCATTTCCTCAACGGCATCCGCTTGCACCAGAGTTCGGGGATACCCGTCAAGGATGAAGCCGTTTGCGCAATCAGCTTGATCGATACGCTCGGCCACGATGGCGTTGACGATAGCGTCGGACACCAGTTCGCCAGCGTCCATCACCGCCTTGGCGCGCTTGCCGACTTCGGTGCCAGCCTGGACAGCAGCACGCAGCATGTCCCCCGTGGAAAGCTGTGGGATGCCGTGTCGTTCTACCAGTCTTAGTGCTTGTGTCCCCTTGCCCGCCCCCGGCGGTCCAAGCAATATCAACCTCATCTGGCCTTTTTCCCCCCGCGCAGCTTCGACTTCTTGATCAGGCCCTCATACTGGTGCGCGATCAGGTGACCCTGAATCTGCGCCACCGTATCGAGCGTTACACTGACCACGATCAGGAGCGAAGTGCCACCAAGGTAGAACGGTACGCCAGTCGCTGAAATCAGGAACTCGGGCAGCAGACACACCAGCACCAGATAAATGGCGCCGACGACGGTGATGCGGGTGAGCACATAGTCAATATAGTCCGCAGTGCGCTCGCCCGGACGATAGCCCGGGATGAAGCCCGAATGCTTCTTGAGCTGGTCGGCGGTGTCCTTCGGATTGAAGACGATCGCCGTATAGAAGAAGGCGAAGAACACGATCATCGCCGCGTAGAAGGCCATATAGAGCGGCTGGCCGTGGCCGAGCGCCGCCAGGATGGTGCTGGCCCATGCAGGCATATTGGTGGTCTGCGAGAAGCCCGCAACCGTTGCCGGAAGCAGCAGCAGCGACGAGGCGAAGATCGGCGGAATGACGCCGGAGGTGTTAAGCTTCAGCGGCAGATGCGAGGTATCGCCCTGGAACATGCGATTGCCGACCTGGCGCTTGGGATACTGGATCAGCAGGCGGCGCTGGGCGCGCTCGAAGAAGACGATCAGCGCGATGACGATGATGGCCAGCACGATGATCGCCAGGATCAGGCCGGTCGACAAGGCGCCGGTGCGGCCAAGCTCCAGCGTGCCGGAGATGGCGCGCGGCAGGCCGGCGACGATGCCGGAGAAGATGATCAGCGAAATGCCGTTGCCGATGCCGCGAGCAGTGATCTGCTCGCCAAGCCACATCAGGAACATGGTGCCGCCGACCAGCGTGACGACGGTAGAGATGCGGAAGAACATGCCGGGATCGTTGACGATGCCGTTGCCGCCCTCAAGCCCGACCGAAATGCCGTACGCCTGAACCAGCGCCAGAAGCACGGTGCCGTAGCGCGTGTACTGGTTGATGATCTTGCGGCCCTGCTCGCCTTCCTTCTTCAGCGCTTCCAGCGACGGAATGACCGAGGTCATCAGCTGCATGATGATGGAGGCCGAGATATAGGGCATGATGCCGAGGGCAAAGATCGCCATGCGCTGCACGGCGCCGCCGGCGAACATGTTGAACATGCCGAGCACGCCCTTGCTCTGCGACGAGAAGGCCTGGGCGAAAGCGTCGGGATTGATGCCGGGCAGCGGAATATAGGTGCCAAGACGGTAGACGAGCAGCGCGCCGATGGTGAACCAGATGCGCTTCTTCAGATCCTCGGCTTTGGCGAAGGCCGAAAAATTCAGATTCGAGGCCAGTTGTTCAGCAGCCGAAGCCATGCCTGATTCTCCGCTTGGTCACGCTCGATGCCCGCAGCTCAGGCGGCGCGTGTCACCGAAGCTCACGAGATAAGCTCCGGACTGCAAACATGCAAGCGGCCGCGTTGATGCGGCCGCCACATCTGTCGGATCAAAGCACGACCGCAGGCAAAACCGAATTCCACCTTTGCCGACCGTGCTTCAAATTGCCGTTACTCGGCGGCTGCCTGCTCAGGCAACTTCACCGAGCCGCCGGCCTTTTCGATCTTCTCGACCGCGGCCTTGGAAGCACCGGCAACGTCGAAGGCAAGCTTGGCCTTGATGTCGCCGTCCGAAAGGATGCGCACGCCGTCCTTGACGCGACGGATGACGCCGGCCGCAACCAGCGCCTCGGCCGTTACAACTGTCTTAGCGTCGAGCTTCTTGGCATCGAGCGCCGCCTGGATGCGGGCCAGCGACACGACGGTGAAGCTCTTGGCGAAGATATTGTTGAAGCCGCGCTTCGGCAGGCGGCGGTAGAGCGGCATCTGGCCACCCTCGAAGCCGTTGACGGCGACGCCGGAGCGCGCCTTCTGGCCCTTGACGCCGCGACCGGCGGTCTTGCCCGAACCGGAACCGATGCCACGGCCGAGACGCTTCTTGGAGTGCGTCGCGCCGTCCTTGTCACGCAGATCATTGAGTTTCATCTGGGTTCTCCTGCGCTCTGGCTCAGCCCTCGTCCACGACGCGGACGAGATGCTGGACGGCAGCGATCATGCCGCGCACCGAGGGCGTATCCTCCAGCGTGCGCTGCTTGTGCATCTTGTTGAGGCCGAGGCCGACCAGCGTTGCCCGCTGCTCCTTCGGCCGGCGGATCGGCGAACCGATCTGCTCGACGGTGATGGTCTTGGTTGCTTTCTTGGCCATGGTCAAATCCCTGGTCAGCGTCGACTATTCTTCAGCCGCAACGGCGGTGCCGCGGCGGGCCTGAAGGGTCGAATACTTGATGCCGCGCGCGGCAGCCACATCCTTCGGATGCATCTGGCTCTTCAGCGCGTCGAAAGTGGCACGAACCATGTTGTAGGGGTTCGAAGAACCCATCGACTTGGCGACCACGTCATGCATGCCGAGCGTCTCGAAAACGGCGCGCATCGGGCCGCCGGCGATTATGCCGGTACCTTGCTTGGCAGCGCGCAGCAGAACACGTCCCGCACCCCAGCGTCCCTCGACGTCGTGGTGCAGCGTACGGCCCGAGCGCAGCGGCACGAAGATCATGTCGCGCTTGGCCGATTCGGTCGCCTTGCGGATCGCCTCCGGCACTTCGCGCGCCTTGCCGTGACCGAAGCCGACGCGGCCCTTCTGGTCGCCGACGACGACAAGTGCCGCAAAGCCGAAGCGCCGGCCGCCCTTGACGACTTTGGCGACACGGTTGATGTGGACGAGCTTGTCGACCATGCCGTCGTCGCGCTCTTCGCGATCACGGCCGCGGCCGCCATCCCTACGTTCCTGTGCCATATCCTGTTCCTTGTTTTTTTCCGGAAGCACGGTTGATGATGATATCCGGCACCTCTGCGGGTCGCCGGGGGCGAAACTCTTTTTTCCTTCGCATGATCTTATCCGAAAAGTCTGCAACTTTTTGCTGCGCTGACCTTCGGTTCGGGATCATGCTCTAGAAGCTCAGACCACCTTCACGGGCAGCCTCGGCCAGCGCCTTGACGCGGCCGTGGTAGATATAGGCGCCGCGGTCGAAGACGACTTCCTTGACGCCGGCCTTCGAGGCGCGTTCGGCGATCAGCTTTCCGATGGCAGCTGCAGCCGCGGTGTCGGCGCCGGTCTTGAGCGAGCCCTTGAGCTCCTTCTCGAGCGTCGAAGCAGCCGCGATGGTGTGGCCCTTGGCGTCGTCGATCACCTGGACATAGATGTTCTTCGACGTGCGATGGACCGACAAGCGCGGACGATCGCCGGCAACCTTCTTGATCTGGCGGCGAACGCGCTGAGCGCGGCGTTGGGTGGATTCTTTCGAGCCCATGATATCAGTTCCTTGCCTTCAAAAAACGGGGGCAACCATATGCGGTAGGACAAGCCTCCCGCGACCGCTCCCCGCGGCGTTAAAATTACTTCTTCTTGCCTTCCTTGCGGACGATCTTCTCGCCAGCATAGCGGACACCCTTGCCCTTGTAGGGCTCGGGGCTACGATACTCGCGGATCTCGGCGGCGACCTGGCCGACCTGCTGCTTGTCGATGCCGGTCACCGTGATTTCCGTCGGCTTCGGCACCGAAATCGTCACGCCCTGCGGCGTCTCGTAGACGACGTCATGGCTGAAGCCGAGCGCCAGCTGCAGGTTCTTGCCTTGCATGGCGGCACGATAGCCGACGCCGGTGATCTCGAGCTTCTTTTCGAAGCCGTCCTTGACGCCCTGCAGGATATTGACGATCTGCGTGCGCGACATGCCCCACTTGGAACGGGCAGTCTTGGTCTGGTCGCGCGGCTGGACAGCGATCTCGCTGCCTTCCATCTTGACCAGCACTTCGTCGTTCACCACGAACTTCAGCTCGCCCTTAGGACCCTTCGCCGTCACGGTCTGGCCGTTGACGGTCGCGGTCACGCCCTGCGGCAGCGAAACGGGTTTCTTTCCAATACGAGACATTTTGTTGTCCTCGTCACTTCTCTTGTTTCAGGTCTCGGCTTTCGGGACTAGATCCCGAAAACCTGTTTCCAACCGGGTCACATACCAGATCAGAAGATCTGGCAGAGGATTTCCCCGCCGACATTCTGTTCACGCGCTTCGTGGTCGGCCATCACGCCCTTCGGCGTCGAAAGGATGGCGATGCCGAGGCCGTTGGCGACGTGCGGTATCGACTTGGCCGAAACGTAGACGCGGCGGCCGGGCTTCGAGACCCGAGCGATTTCGCGCACCACCGGCGCACCATCGAAATACTTCAGCTCGATCTCGATTTCGGACTTGCCGTTGTCGAAGTCGGTCTGGCTGTAGTCGCGGATATAGCCTTCCGCCTTCAGCACGTCGAGGACGCGGGTACGCAGGCGCGAGGCCGGCGTCGAAACGCTCGACTTCTTGCGGCCATACGCGTTGCGGATGCGGGTCAGCATATCGCCGAGAGGATCGCTCAATGACATGTTATGTCCTCCTTACCAGCTCGACTTGACCAGGCCCGGGATCTGGCCGTTATTGCCGAGATCACGAAGCGCGATACGCGATACTTTGAGCTTGCGATAATAGGCACGCGGACGTCCGGTGACTTCGCAGCGGTTGCGAATGCGGGTCTTGGCCGAGTTGCGCGGCAGCGCCGAAAGCTTCAGCTGGGCGCGGAAGCGCTCTTCCATCGGCTTGGACTGATCCATGATGATCGCCTTGAGCACCTTGCGCTTGGCAGCGAACTGGTCCGCAAGCTTGCGGCGCCTGTTGTTCTTCTCGACTGAGCTGGTCTTTGCCATTTCAGATTTTCCTTTTCTCGCTGCCGTTACTGGCGGAAGGGGAAGTTGAAGGCCTTGAGCAATGCCCTGGCTTCGTCGTCCGTCTTCGCAGTCGTACAAACGATGACGTCCATGCCCCAGATCTGATCAACCTTGTCGTAGTTGATCTCCGGAAACACGATGTGTTCCTTGATGCCCATGGCATAGTTGCCACGGCCATCGAAGCTCTTCGGATTAAGTCCGCGAAAGTCGCGGACGCGCGGCAGTGCGATGTTCACGAGGCGGTCGAGGAACTCGTACATGCGTTCCTTGCGTAGCGTGACCTTGGCGCCGATCGGCATCTTTTCGCGGACCTTGAAGCCGGCGATCGAGTTGCGGGCGCGGGTGACAACGGCCTTCTGGCCGGCGATCATCGCAAGGTCTTCCGCCGCGATCGAAGGCTTCTTCGAATCGCCAGTCGCCTCGCCGACGCCCATGTTCAGCACGATCTTGTCGATGCGCGGAACCTGCATCTCGTTCTCGTAGCCGAACTGCTCCTGCAGCGCCTTGCGGATGGTCTCGTTGTAGACCTGCTTGAGGCGCGGCGTGTTCTGGGCAGTTGCCTGCTTGGTTTGAGCCTTAGCCATTGATGACTTCTCCCGAGCGCTTGGCGACGCGCACCTTCTTGCCGTCCTTCTGGAAGATGAAGCCGACGCGGGTCGGCTTGCCATCCTTGGGGTCGGCCAGCGCGATGTTCGACAGCTGGATCGGCGCTTCCTTGGTGATGATCCCGCCCTCTTGGGACTGGGACTGCTTCTGGTGACGACGGATCAGGTTGACGCCGCGCACCAGCGCGGTGTCATCCTTCGGCTGTACCGAAAGGACTTCGCCCGAACGGCCCTTGTCCTTGCCGGCCAGCACGACGACCTTGTCGCCTTTTCTAATCTTTTGCATTGGTCCGGCTCCTTACAGCACTTCAGGCGCGAGCGAGATGATCTTCATGTGGTTCTTGGCGCGGAGTTCGCGCGGAACCGGTCCGAAGATACGCGTGCCGATCGGCTCTTTCTTGTTGTCGACGAGAACGGCTGCGTTCTTGTCGAAACGGATCACGCTGCCGTCCGGGCGGCGGATGTCCTTGGCCGTGCGAACCACGACCGCCTTCATCACATCGCCCTTCTTGACGCGGCCGCGCGGGATGGCTTCCTTGATCGACACCACGATGATGTCGCCCACGGAAGCGTATTTCCGCTTCGAGCCGCCCAGCACCTTGATGCACATGACACGACGGGCGCCGGAATTATCCGCGACGTCGAGGTTTGTTTGCATCTGAATCATGACTGGCCGCCTTCTTCTTTTCTAACGGGACGGGTTTCTCACCCCTCCCCGGTCTGTCCAAAATTCGTTTCGTTAGCCCTGATCAGGCCTGGTCCGAAGACACCACGACCCAGCGCTTGTCCTTGGAAATCGGCTTCGATTCCTGGATGAACACCTGATCGCCGACCTTGTGGGCGTTGTTCTCGTCGTGCGCCTTGTACTTCTTGGTCATGCGCACGGTCTTCTTCATCACGGGATGCGTGAAGCGCCGTTCGACCTTGACGACAACCGTCTTCTCGTTCTTGTCGCTGACGACGGTGCCCTGCAGAATGCGCTTTGGCATGGTTTTCGTCCTTAAGCCTTCTTGGCCGCGGATTTTTCCGCAGCGATGGTCTTGATACGCGCAATGTCCTTGCGGACCTGCCTCACGCGCGCGGTCTTCTCAAGCTGGCCGGTGGCCTTCTGGAAGCGCAGGTTGAACTGCTCCTTCTTCAGGCTGGCCAGGTCGTCGGTCAGCTGGTCCTGGGTCTTGGTCCGGATGTCTTCGGCTTTCATGATCAGCCCGTCCTTATTCTGCGATGCGCTGTACGAAGCGCGTCCTGACCGAGAGCTTGGCCGCGCCGAGACGCAGCGCCTCACGGGCGGTTTCCTCGTTGACGCCGTCGATCTCGAACATGATGCGGCCCGGCTTGACGCGTGCCGCCCAGTAGTCGACCGCGCCCTTGCCCTTACCCATACGGACTTCGGTCGGCTTCGACGTCACCGGCACGTCCGGGAAGATACGGATCCACACGCGGCCGGCACGCTTCATCTCGCGGGTGATCGCGCGGCGGGCCGCCTCGATCTCACGCGCGGTGACGCGGTTCGGCTCAAGCGCCTTCAGCCCGAAACCACCGAAATCCAGGTTGGTGCCGCCCTTGGCGGTACCGTGGATGCGGCCCTTGAACTGCTTGCGGAACTTTGTGCGCTTTGGCTGCAGCATCGTTCTAACTCCAAATTCCTAAATGTCTTACGCGTTTTCGCGACGGCGACCGCGTTCGCGCTCACCACCACCGCCATGCGCATGATCGCCCTCGGTGGCGCGGCGCTCCGAAGCCATCGGGTCGTGCTCGAGGATTTCGCCCTTGAACACCCAGACCTTGACGCCGCAGATGCCGTAGGCCGTATTCGCCTCGGCCGTGCCGTAGTCGACGTCGGCACGCAGCGTATGCAGCGGCACGCGGCCTTCACGATACCATTCCATGCGCGCGATCTCGGCGCCGCCGAGACGGCCGGCGCAGTTGATGCGGATGCCTTCGGCACCGAGGCGCATCGCCGACTGCACGGCACGCTTCATGGCGCGGCGGAACGCGATGCGGCGCTCGAGCTGCTGGGCGATCGACTGGGCGACCAAGGTCGCGTCGATCTCCGGCTTGCGCACTTCGACGATGTTCAGATGCGTCTCGGACTTGGTCATCTCCATCAGCTTCTTGCGAAGCTTCTCGATGTCGGCGCCCTTCTTGCCGATGATCAGGCCCGGACGCGCCGCATGGATGGTGACGCGGCACTTCTTGTGCGGACGCTCGATCACGACCTTCGAGATCGCAGCCTGCTTGAGTTCCTTCTCAAGATATTTGCGGATCTTGATGTCCTCGTGCAGCAGCTTGCCGTACTCGCCGGTGTTCGCGAACCAGCGCGAATCCCAGGTGCGGTTGATGCCGAGACGCAGACCGATCGGATTGACTTTCTGGCCCATTATGCGGCCTCCCCTTTTTCTTCGACTTCACGAACGACGATCGTGAGGTGCGAGAACGGCTTCTCGATACGGCTGGCGCGACCACGGCCACGGGCATGGAACCGCTTCATGACGATCGACTTGCCGACATAGGCTTCCGCCACGATCAGCGCATCGACGTCGAGGTCGTGGTTGTTTTCCGCGTTGGCGATCGCCGATTCCAGCGTCTTCTTGACCGTGCCGGAAATCCGCTTGGCCGAGAATTCGAGGTCGGAAAGCGCTGTCGCGACCTTCTTGCCGCGGATCAACGCGGCAACCAGGTTCAGCTTCTGCGGGCTGATACGGATCGTGCGCAACACGGCGCGCGCTTCGTTGTCAGCAAGCCTGCGCGGAGCTTTGGCCTTGCCCATGATTATTTCCTCTTCGCCTTCTTATCCGCGCCGTGACCGTAATAGGTCCGGGTCGGAGCGAATTCACCGAACTTGTGACCGACCATGTCCTCGTTCACCGAGACGGGAACGTGCTTCTGGCCGTTGTAGACACCGAAGGTGAAGCCGACGAACTGCGGCAGGATGGTGGAGCGGCGGCTCCACATCTTGATCACCTCATTGCGACCACCTTCACGAACCTTGTCCACCTTCTTCAGAAGGTAGCCGTCGATGAAGGGGCCTTTCCAAATCGAACGAGTCACTTGGCGTTACCTCTTCTTAGCTCTTGCGCTGATGGCGCGAGCGCAGGATGAACTTGTCGGTCGCCTTGTTGGACCGCGTCTTCTTGCCCTTGGTCGGCTTGCCCCAGGGCGAAACCGGATGGCGGCCACCCGAGGTGCGGCCTTCGCCGCCGCCATGTGGATGGTCGACCGGGTTCATGGTCACGCCGCGATTGTGCGGACGTTTGCCGCGCCACACGGTGCGGCCTGCCTTGCCGTCATTGATGTTGCCGTGGTCCGGGTTAGACACGGCGCCGACAGTGGCCATGCAGGAGCCGTGGACGACACGCTGCTCGCCCGAATTGAGGCGCAGGATCGCCATGCCCTGGTCGCGGCCGACGAGCTGGCCATAACCGCCGGCCGAACGGGCGACCTGAGCGCCCTTGCCGGGCTTCAGCTCGATATTGTGGACGATCGTGCCGACCGGCATCGAAGCCAGCGGCATCGCGTTGCCCGGCTTCACGTCGACCGATTCACCGGCCACGATTTTGTCGCCGGGAGCCAGACGCTGCGGGGCGATGATGTAGGACAGCTCGCCATCGTCATACTTGATCAGCGCGATGAAGGCGGTGCGGTTCGGATCGTACTCGATACGCTCGACCGTGCCGACGACGTCGAACTTGCGGCGCTTGAAGTCGATGATACGGTAGGTGCGCTTGTGACCGCCGCCGATGAAGCGGGCCGTGATGCGTCCGTAATTGTTGCGGCCGCCCGACTTGGTCAGGCCTTCGGTCAGGCCCTTGACGGGCTTGCCCTTGTAGAGGCCCGAGCGGTCGACGATGACCAGCTGACGGGTGCTCGGCGTTACCGGGTTGAATTTTTTCAGTGCCATTGTTCTGTCCTCGCGACCTTGCTCAGAGACCCGTCGCGACGTCGATCGACTGGCCTTCGGCCAGCGTCACAACCGCCTTCTTGACGTCGCTCTGGCGGCCGATCGTGCCGCGGAAGCGCTTGATCTTGCCCTTGCGGACAAGCGTGTTCACGGCCATCACCTTGACGCCGAACAGCGCTTCGACGGCGGCCTTGATTTCCGGCTTCGACGCCTTCTTGGCGACATTGAAGACGACCTGGTTCTGCTCGGAAGCCATGGTCGACTTTTCGGTGATCGCCGGCGAGACGATCACGTCGTAATGACGAAGGTCGGTCATTTGAAGCGCTCCTCGAGAGCCTCGACGGCGGCCTTGGAAAGGACCAGCGTGCCGCGGCGCAGAATGTCGTAGACGTTGATGCCCTGGATGGGCAGCACGTCGATGTTCGGGATGTTGGTCGCCGCCAGCTTGAAATTCTTGTCAAGCTCGGCGCCGCCGATCACCAGGGCGTTGCTCAGGCCCAGCGTCGCGAAATTCGCGATCAGTGCCTTGGTCTTGGCCTCGGTCAGCTTCAGCTCGTCGATGATGATGATCGACGCGCTCTTGGCCTTGGCCGAAAGCGCATGCTTGAGGCCGAGTGCACGCACCTTCTTCGGCAGATCGTGCTCGTGGCTGCGCACGACCGGGCCGTGGGCCTTGCCGCCGCCGCGGAACTGCGGAGCGCGAGCCGAATGGTGACGGGCGCGGCCTGTACCCTTCTGCTTGTACATCTTGGCGCCGGTGCGGGCGATTTCCGCGCGACCCTTGGCCTTGTGGGTGCCCTGCTGCTTCTTGGCAAGCTGCCAGCGCACGACGCGCTGCAGGATGTCCTCGCGCGGATCAAGGCCAAAAATCTCTTCGGAGAGCTTCAGCTTGCCGGCGTCCTTGCCGCCAAGCGTTGTAATCTTGAGGTCCATTATTCCGCTCCCTCTGTGGCCGGGGCCTCGTTCGTGGCGGCACCGTCACTCGCAACGGCGCGGATCGCGGCGGGCTTCGGCGCATTGGCCGGAAGCGCCACCTTGGCCGCGTCGCGGACCAGGATCCATGCACCCTTCGAACCCGGGACCGCACCGCGGATCAGGATCAGGCCGCGATCGGCGTCGGTCGAGACGACCTCGACATTCTGCGTGGTGACGCGGGTGTCACCCATGTGGCCGGCCATATGCTTGCCCTTGAACACCTTGCCCGGATCCTGGCGCTGGCCGGTCGAGCCATGTGTACGGTGCGACACCGAGTTGCCGTGCGTCGCGCGGCCGCCACCCATGTGGTGCCGCTTGATGACGCCCTGGAAGCCTTTGCCGATCGTGGTCCCCGTCACATCGACCTTCTGGCCGACGACGAAGTGCTCGACGGTGATCTCGGCGCCAACATCGATCATGTTGTCGGCGGAGACGCGGAACTCGGCAACCTTGGCCTTGGGCTCGACGGAAGCGGTTGCGAAATGGCCGCGCATCGCCTTCGACGTGTTCTTCACCTTGGCAAGGCCAACGCCGAGCTGGACGGCGGTATAGCCGTTCTTCTCCTGCGTGCGCTGCGCCACGACCTGGCAGTTCTCCATCTGGAGAACAGTGACGGGAACATGTTCCCCCGCATCGTTGTAGATGCGGGTCATTCCCACCTTCTTTGCAATCACACCTGAACGCATCGGTTCAATTCCTTTAGAGTTCCCTGTCGGGGCTGTCGCCCCTCCACGCCTCTTGTTCCTTCAGAGTTCCGGGTCGCCCCGCTGACCTCTGGTTCCTTAGAGCTTGATCTCGACGTCGACACCGGCGGCCAGGTCGAGCTTCATCAAAGCATCGACCGTCTGCGGGGTCGGGTCGACGATGTCGAGCAGACGCTTGTGCGTGCGCATCTCGAACTGCTCGCGGCTCTTCTTGTCGACGTGAGGCGACCGGTTGACCGTGAACTTTTCGATCCGCGTCGGCAGCGGAATGGGGCCGCGGACGTTGGCGCCGGTGCGCTTGGCGGTCGACACGATTTCCCGTGTCGAGGCGTCGAGCACCCGGTGATCAAACGCCTTCAGGCGGATGCGGATATTCTGTCCGTTCATGCGTCACTTCCTTGTTCTGGCGCGGCGCGGGCAGCGCCCGCGACAGATCGGTTTAAGTCCAAATTACTCTTTGATGGTGACGACGATGCCGGCACCGACGGTGCGGCCGCCTTCACGGATGGCGAAGCGCAGCTTCTCTTCCATGGCGATCGGCACGATCAGCTCGACATCGACGGTGATGTTGTCGCCCGGCATCACCATCTCGGTGCCTTCCGGCAGCGACACGATGCCGGTCACGTCCGTCGTGCGGAAATAGAACTGCGGACGGTAGTTGGTGAAGAACGGCGTGTGGCGGCCGCCCTCGTCCTTGGTCAGGATGTAGGCTTCGGCAACGAACTTCTTGTGCGGCTTGACGGTGCCGGGCTTGGCCAGGACCTGGCCGCGCTCGACGCCTTCACGGTCGACACCGCGCAACAGCGCGCCGATGTTGTCGCCGGCCTGGCCCTGGTCGAGCAGCTTGCGGAACATCTCGACGCCCGTGCAGGTCGTCTTGGTGGTCGGACGGATGCCGACGATCTCCAGCTCCTCGCCGACCTTGACGACGCCGCGCTCGACGCGGCCGGTCACAACCGTGCCGCGGCCCGAGATCGAGAACACGTCCTCGATCGGCATCAGGAACGGCTTGTCGAGCGGACGAACCGGCGTCGGGATGTAGGCATCGACCGCAGCCATCAGTTCGCGGATGGCGTCCTCGCCGATCTTCTTGTCGCTGTCTTCAAGTGCGGCAAGCGCCGAACCCTTGACGATCGGAATGTCGTCGCCGGGGAACTCGTTCTTGGTCAAAAGCTCACGCACCTCGAGCTCGACCAGCTCGAGCAGCTCGGCGTCGTCGACCTGGTCGACCTTGTTCAAGAACACCACGATCGAGGGCACGCCGACCTGGCGGGCGAGCAGGATGTGCTCGCGGGTCTGCGGCATCGGGCCGTCGGCGGCCGACACCACCAGGATCGCGCCGTCCATCTGCGCGGCACCGGTGATCATGTTCTTGACGTAGTCGGCGTGGCCGGGGCAGTCGACATGGGCATAGTGGCGGTTGGCGGTCTCGTATTCGACGTGCGCCGTCGAAATGGTGATGCCGCGCGCCTTCTCTTCGGGCGCCGCATCGATCTGGTCGTAGCGCTTGTATTCGCCAAAATACTTGGTGATCGCCGCCGTCAGCGACGTCTTGCCATGATCGACGTGACCAATCGTGCCGATGTTCACATGAGGCTTAGTGCGCTCGAATTTACCTTTTGCCATGTGATCTCTCCATTCCTGCCAGCCCGTGCGGGCCTTGAATTAAGTTACTGATGCAACTCGTTTCGAGTTACGCGTATTTCTTCTGGACTTCCTGGGCGACCGCGGTCGGGACCGGCTCGTAGTGGTCGAACTGCATCGTGTAGGCCGCGCGGCCCTGGCTCATCGAGCGAAGGTTGTCCACGTATTTGAACATGTTGGCGAGCGGCACCATCGCGTTGATGACCACAGCCACGCCACGGGCTTCCTGGCCCTGGATCTGGCCGCGACGGCCGTTCAAGTCGCCGATAACGCTGCCGACGTAATCTTCCGGCGTCACCACTTCGACCTTCATGATCGGCTCGAGCAACTGCACGCCAAGCTTGGGCGCTGCTTCACGGAAGCAGGCGCGGCCGGCGATTTCGAAGGCCAGAACCGACGAGTCCACGTCGTGGTAGGCGCCATCGATCAGCGTCGCCTTGACGCCGATCATCGGGAAGCCGGCGAACGGGCCCGAGGTCATGACGCTGTTGATGCCCTTTTCGACACCGGGGATGTATTCCTTCGGCACAGCGCCGCCGACGATCTTGGTTTCGAACTCGAATTCGCTGCTTTCCGGATTCGGCTCGAACAGGATCTTGACGCGGGCGAACTGGCCGGTACCGCCGGTCTGCTTCTTGTGCGTGTAGTCCTGCTCGTGCTTGCGGGTGATCGTCTCGCGGTAGGCCACCTGCGGCGCGCCGACATTGGCCTCGACCTTGAACTCGCGGCGCATACGGTCGACGATGATGTCGAGGTGAAGCTCGCCCATGCCGGAAATGATCGTCTGGCCCGATTCCTCGTCGGTCTTGACGCGGAAGGACGGATCCTCGGCGGCCAGGCGGTGAAGGGCGAGACCCATCTTTTCCTGGTCGTTCTTGGTCTTCGGCTCGATGGCGATCTGGATGACCGGATCGGGGAATTCCATGCGCTCGAGGATGACCGGATGCAGCGGATCACTGAGCGTGTCGCCGGTGGTGGTGTCCTTGAGACCAGCGAGGGCGACGATGTCGCCGGCAAACGCCTCTTCGACGTCGGCGCGCGAATTCGCATGCATCTGCAGCATGCGGCCGATGCGCTCTTTCTTGCCCTTCACGGTGTTGTCGACCGAGATGCCCTTGGTGAGCTTGCCCGAATAGATGCGGGCAAAGGTGAGCGAACCGACGAACGGGTCGTTCATGATCTTGAAGGCGAGCATCGACAGCGGCTCGTTGTCGTCGGCATGACGCTCGATCTCGGCGTCGGTCTTGGCGTCGACGCCCTTGATGGCCGGGACATCGGCCGGCGACGGCAGATATTCGACGACGGCGTCGAGCAGCGGCTGCACGCCCTTGTTCTTGAAGGCCGAGCCGCAGAACATCGGATAGAACTTCACCGCAATCGTGCCCTTGCGGATGAGCGCACGGATCTCGTCGTTGCTCGGCATCTTGCCTTCGAGGTAATTCTCGAGCGCCGTCTCGTCCATTTCGACGGCGGCCTCGATCATCTTCTCGCGGTATTCTTCGGCACGAGCCTTGAGGTCGGCAGGGATCTCGACGATGTCCCAGGCAGCGCCCAGCGTCTCGTCGCGCCAGACCAGCGCGTTCATCTCGACGAGGTCGACGACACCCTTGAACTCCGTCTCGGCGCCGATCGGCAGCTGCATGACGACGGCATGTGCACCGAGGCGCGAACCGATCATCTCGACCGAGCGGTAGAAGTCGGCGCCGATCTTGTCCATCTTGTTGCAGAAGATCATGCGCGGCACGCGGTACTTGTCGGCCTGGCGCCAGACGGTTTCCGTCTGCGGCTCGACACCGGCATTGGCATCGAGCAGCGCGATGGCGCCGTCAAGCACGCGCAGCGAGCGCTCGACTTCAATGGTGAAGTCGACGTGGCCGGGGGTGTCGATGATGTTGAAGCGGTGCATCTTGCCGTCGCGACCCTTCCAGAAGGTCGTGGTCGCGGCGGACGTGATGGTAATGCCGCGCTCCTGCTCCTGCTCCATCCAATCCATGGTGGCAGCGCCGTCGTGGACTTCGCCGATCTTGTGCGACTTGCCCGTGTAATAGAGGACGCGCTCGGTGGTCGTCGTCTTGCCGGCGTCGATGTGCGCCATGATACCGAAATTGCGGTAGTCTTCGATTTTATATTCGCGGGCCATGGGAGGTGCCTCTTCAGTCTCGTTCGCGCTTTACCAGCGGTAGTGCGCGAAAGCGCGGTTGGCTTCTGCCATCTTGTGGGTGTCTTCACGCTTCTTGACGGCGGTGCCGCGGTTGTTGGCCGCGTCCATCAGCTCGCCGGAGAGGCGGTCGACCATAGTGGTCTCGTTGCGGTTGCGGGCGGCGGCAATCAGCCAGCGGATGGCCAATGCCTGACGGCGCTCGGGGCGCACGTCGACCGGAACCTGGTAGGTGGCGCCGCCGACGCGGCGCGAACGCACTTCCACATGCGGCGCGACATTGTCGAGCGCCTGATGGAAGACGGTGACCGGCTCCTGCTTGGTCTTGGACTGAACCTGGTCGAGCGCGCCGTAGACGATGGTCTCGGCAACCGACTTCTTGCCGTCATACATGACGGCGTTCATGAACTTGGTGACGATCAGATCGCCGAACTTCGGGTCCGGATTGATCTCACGCTTTTCTGCACTGTGACGACGGGACATTTTTTCTCTGCCTCAATTCTACGCGGTGGCCTGGATCCCGGATCGTCGCTTGACGCCGCCCGGAACGACCTTGGCTACGCTTCGGTCACTTCGGACGCTTGGCGCCGTATTTCGAACGGCGCTGCTTGCGGTTCTTCACGCCTTGCGTGTCGAGCACGCCGCGGATGATGTGGTAACGGACGCCCGGAAGATCCTTGACGCGACCGCCGCGGATCATCACCACCGAGTGCTCCTGAAGGTTGTGGCCTTCGCCGGGGATGTAACCGATCACTTCAAAACCATTGGTCAGGCGGATCTTGGCCACCTTGCGCAGCGCCGAGTTCGGCTTCTTCGGCGTCGTGGTGTAGACGCGCGTGCAGACGCCCCGCTTCTGCGGGTTCTGCTGCATGGCCGGGACCTTGTTGCGCTTCACCGGCGCAATGCGCGGCTTGCGGATCAGCTGGTTGACGGTAGGCATTAAACCCTCTTGTCTCTCAATTCCGTATCTCGCCCGGTCAGGGCCGCTCAAAGCGTCATTTCCATACGCAAATTCGGGCCACAAACCGCGCCTCGCGGTCTTGCCCGAACAAATGGCAGAGGAAGCGGAAGCCGCTTCATGCACGCCGGAAATGTCTTTTCGCTCGTAAAACGAACCCTGTTTGAGGCAAACTCCAAAGCGTGTCGCTTCGGAAGCAAGAGCCTCACATCGGTTCTGACTGGGCGGCTTCTACTCGTATGGCCACTGTCCGTCAACCCCGGAGCGGCAAATATTGCGCTGAACCCGAGGCGTGGCAGCCATGCGAAAAGCGCATGTAATTTTCTTGCGCCGTTTTTCAAGAGGAAGGCAGAAAGTGACCGGCTTGCCGCTGTTTCCAGGCCGTGCTTCGTGCGAAAAGGCGGCATGAGCAGCCCAAACCCCCTCGCCCGGAGGTACGAACCCGTGAATGACAATGAGGAGCGCCCGGTCACCATTATTACCGGGCGGGTGTGGAAGCGCAAAGGCGGCAGGCCGGAAGGCGTGCATGTGATGTTGGTCGCGCCGGACGACGATTCGGCGGTGCGCCGCGCTCTCGAATCGCTTGCCGCCGAAGGTTATGCCGAGGCCGAGCTCGACCAGATCGGCGACATGGACGGCGTGCCCGACGAGGAGCCGCATCTGTCCGCCTATCAGGGCGCGCTCGAAGGCGAAGTGTCGATCGTGACGTTCGATGTACCGATTTGAAGAGATTTGAAGAGATCTGAATCGCGGTCGATCTCGCAGGCCGGCGACACAAGCCCGGCGACTTGCCCGGCACAAGTTCTCTGCTAAGAAGCGACCTCTGGCAAAACCAAGCATACTCAACCTGCGGAGCTCCCATGTCCTCTAATCCCATCAAGCTCGGCATCGTCGGCGTGGGGAAGATCGTCCGCGACCAGCATCTGCCGGCGCTGGCGAAGGACCAGGATTATCGCCTGGTCGCCGCAGCGAGCCGGCATGGCAAAGTCGAAGACATCCCGAATTTCCCGACGATCGAGGCGATGCTCGACTCGGTGCCGGAGCTCGAGGCGGTGTCGCTGTGCATGCCGCCGCAGTTTCGTTACGACGCCGCGCGCTTGGCGCTCACGGCGAAAAAACATGTCTTCCTGGAGAAGCCGCCAGGCGCCACGGTCAGCGAGGTCGAAGACCTGAAGGCGATGGCGACAGCGAACGGCGTCTGCCTGTTCGCCAGCTGGCACTCGCGCTATGCGCCGGCTGTCGAAGCAGCGCGCACATTCCTCAGCTCGACTACGATCAGGTCGGCCGCCATCAACTGGAAGGAAGACGTGCGCCGCTGGCATCCGAACCAGGAGTGGATCTGGGCTCCCGGCGGCTTTGGCGTCTTCGATCCCGGCATCAACGCGCTGTCGATCGCTACCCACATCCTGCCGCCGATGTTCATCAGCTCGGCAGAGCTCGATTTCCCCGAGAACCGCGCGGCCCCGATCGCCGCCCATATCGCCTTCCGCACTTCGAACGGTCTGCCGGTGACGATGGAACTCGATTGGCGTCAGACCGGCCCGCAAAGCTGGGACATCCTGGCCGATACCGAGGCCGGATCGATGGTGCTTTCTGGCGGCGGCTCAAAGCTCGCCATCGATGGCCGCGTCGTTCACGAGGAGCCGGAAGCCGAATATCCGATGCTCTACAAGCGCTTCGCCGAGATCGTGCGCGCCGGCACCTCCGACGTCGATCTCGCGCCCCTGCAGCACGTCGCCGACGCCTTCATGCTGGGCAAGCGCAATGTGGTGCAAGCTTTTTTCGATTGACGAGTGGGCGCCGGCCGGATCGCAGGTCTGGTCGGCGCACCGCACAAAATCAATTGACGATCGCTATTGCAAAGCCGTCATAGCCCTTGGCGCCAACAGTCTGGATCGCGGTGCCTTCCAGACGTTTGTCGCTGCCGATGAACGAGAACGCCGCGCGTGCCCCTTCGACATTGGCGTCGCGACCATCTTCATTCACCACCGCGCCGTCACGGATGACATTGTCGCAGACGATGACGGTCCCCGGCCTCGAAAGACGCATGGCCCAGGACAGATAGTGCGGGTTGTTCGGCTTGTCGGCGTCGATGAAGATGAAGTCGAACGGCCCGGCATTCTCGGCGCCTAAGGCCGCAAGCGATTGAAGCGCCGGTCCGACCCGCAGTTCCACACGGTCAGACACCCCTGCCCGTTCAAAGTTCGACCGCGCGACACTGGCGTGGTGCGGATCAAGCTCGAGCGTCACGACCTTGCCGTCCATCGGCAATGCTCGCGCCATCCAGATTGTCGAATAACCGCCCAACGTGCCGATTTCGAGTACCTTCCTCGCTCCCTGCATTCGCGCAAGAAGTGAGAGCAGCTTGCCTTGTGCCGGGGAAACGTCGATAGGCGGCAGGCCCTGATCATGGTTGGCCGCCAGAACGGCATCAAGAGCGGGATCCGCCTCGAAAAGAGCTTCGACAATGTAGTCGTCGACAGAAGCCCAAATCTTCCTGCTCATCGTTTCCTCTCCGATCCGATTGAGGAACCACAATGCAAAAAGGGGCCACTTAGGCCCCTTTTCTATCTTCTCTTGCTTGCGCGCTTACTGCGCCGCGTTAACCATGTCGGTCAGCATCGGCTCGGCGACCTCGACGCCGGACGCCTTGCGGCGCTCGTCGATGATCAACTCGTCGCGCGAGGTGGCGATGCGCCGGATCTGGCTCATCGTACCGCCGGTACCGGCCGGGATCAGCCGGCCGACGATGACGTTTTCCTTCAGCCCCTGCAGCATGTCGGTCTTGCCGGCAACCGCAGCTTCGGTCAGCACCCTCGTCGTCTCCTGGAAGGAGGCGGCGGAGATGAAGGACGGCGTCTGCAGCGAGGCCTTGGTGATGCCGAGCAGCACCGGTTGGCCTTCGGCCGGCTTCTTGCCTTCCTCGACCAGGCGCTCATTGACCTCTTCCAACTCGATCACGTCGACGTGGTCGCCCGGAATGTAGGTCGAATCGCCTTGCGTGGTGATCTCGACCTTCTGCAGCATCTGGCGAACGATCACCTCGATGTGCTTGTCGTTGATCGACACGCCCTGCAGTCGGTAGACCTCCTGGATTTCGTTGACGAGGTAGGAGGCAAGCGCCTCCACGCCCTTGATCGCCAGGATGTCGTGCGGCGCCGGATTACCGTCGAGGATGTAGTCGCCCTTCTCGATGACGTCGCCGTCCTGGAGATGGAACGGCTTGCCCTTCGGGATCAGGTATTCGACCGGCTCAAGCGTCGAGTCATGCGGCTCGATGATGATGCGGCGCTTGTTCTTGTAGTCGCGGCCGAAGCGGATCGTGCCATCGATCTCGGCGATGATGGCGTGATCCTTCGGACGGCGTGCCTCGAACAGTTCGGCAACACGCGGCAGACCACCGGTGATGTCCTTGGTCTTGGCGCTTTCCATCGGGATACGCGCCAGCACGTCGCCGGGGCGAACCTGTGCACCCGGCTCGACCGAAAGAATGGCCTCGACCGAGAGCAGGAAGCGGGCGTCGCCACCCTTCGACAGCTTGCCGACCTTGCCCTTGGCGTCCTGGACGACGATCGCCGGCTTGAGGTCGTTGCCGCGTGGCGTCGAACGCCAGTCGATGACCTCGCGCTTGGTGATGCCGGTCGATTCGTCGGCGGTTTCCTGAACGGAAATGCCATCGACCAAATCCTCGAACGCTACCCTGCCCTCGATTTCGGTGAGGACCGGGCGGGTATAGGGATCCCACTCGGCAATGCGCTGGCCGCGCTTCACCTTGTCGCCATCGTCGACGAAGATACGCGAACCGTAGGTGACGCGGTGCGTGGCGCGTTCCTTGCCGGCCTCGTCGAGGATCAGCACCGCCATGTTGCGGCCCATGACCATCAGCTGGCCGTCGGAGTTGCGCACCACGTTGCGGTTGCGGATCTCGACTTTGCCCTCATAGGAGGCTTCAAGGAACGAGGAATCCACTACCTGCGCCGTGCCGCCCATGTGGAAGGTACGCATGGTGAGCTGGGTGCCCGGCTCGCCGATCGACTGCGCCGCGATGACGCCGACAGCCTCGCCCTGGTTGACGGGCGTGCCGCGGGCCAGATCGCGTCCGTAGCAGACCGCGCAGACGCCGACCCTGACCTCGCAGGTCAGCGCCGAACGGATGCGGACCGACTGCACGCCGGCCTTTTCGATCAGTTCCACGTCACGCTCGTCCATCAGCGTTCCGGCCTTGACCAGAACCTCGCCGGTGACCGGGTGGGTGATGTCGTCGAGCGAGGTGCGGCCGAGAACGCGCTGGCCAACCGAGGCGACGACCTGACCGGCATCGACGATCGGCTGCATGGTAAGGCCCTTGTCGGTGCCGCAGTCGAGCGAGTTGACGATGCAGTCCTGCGCCACGTCGACAAGACGACGCGTCAGGTAACCCGAGTTCGCCGTCTTCAAGGCGGTGTCGGCCAGACCCTTGCGGGCGCCGTGGGTCGAGTTGAAGTACTCGAGCACGGTTAGGCCTTCCTTGAAGTTCGAGATGATCGGCGTCTCGATGATTTCACCGCTAGGCTTGGCCATCAGGCCGCGCATGCCGGCGAGCTGGCGCATCTGGGTGGGCGAGCCGCGCGCACCGGAGTGCGACATCATGTAGATCGAGTTCATCGGCTTCTGACGGCCGTTGTCCTCGAACTCGACCGCCTTGATGCGGGCCATCATTTCGTCGGCGACCTTTTCCGAGCACTTGGCCCAGGCGTCGACGACCTTGTTGTACTTCTCGCCCTGGGTGATCAGGCCGTCATTGTACTGCTGCTCGTACTCCTTGGCCAAAGCCTCGGTGTCGGACACCAGCTTGATCTTGGCGTCCGGGATCAGCATGTCGTCCTTGCCGAACGAAATGCCGGCGCGGCAGGCATGGCTGAAGCCGAGAGCCATGATGCGATCGCAGAAAATGACCGTCTCCTTCTGACCGCAATGGCGATAGACGGTGTCGATCATCTTGGAGATGTTCTTCTTGGTCATCTCCTGGTTGGCGGTCTCGTAGGGCACGTTGTGGTTCTTCGGCAGCAGCTCGCCGATGATCATGCGGCCAGGCGTGGTATCGTAGATCTTCGACACGACCTTGCCGTCGGCGTCGACCGTGCGGAAACGCCCCTTGATCTTGGCATGCAGCGTCACCGCCTTGGTCTCGAGCGCGTGCTGGAGTTCGCCCATGTCGGCAAACACCATGCCCTCTCCCGGCTCGTTCTGGTTGACGATCGAGAGATAGTAGAGACCGAGAACCATGTCCTGCGACGGCACGATGATCGGCGCGCCGGAAGCCGGGTGCAGGATGTTGTTGGTCGACATCATCAGCACGCGGGCTTCAAGCTGCGCTTCCAGCGACAGCGGCACGTGAACGGCCATCTGATCGCCGTCGAAGTCGGCGTTGAAGGCCGTGCAGACCAGCGGGTGAAGCTGGATCGCCTTGCCTTCGATCAGGATCGGCTCGAACGCCTGGATACCGAGGCGGTGCAGCGTCGGTGCGCGGTTCAGCAGCACCGGATGCTCGCGGATGACCTCGTCGAGGATATCCCAGACCTCCGGACGCTCCTTCTCGACCAGCTTCTTCGCCTGCTTGACGGTCGAGGAGTAGCCCTTGGCGTCGAGACGGGCGTAGATGAAGGGCTTGAACAGTTCGAGCGCCATCTTCTTCGGCAGGCCGCACTGGTGGAGCTTGAGCTCCGGACCGGTGACGATGACCGAGCGGCCGGAATAGTCGACGCGCTTGCCGAGCAGGTTCTGGCGGAACCGGCCCTGCTTGCCCTTCAGCATGTCGGACAGCGACTTCAGCGGACGCTTGTTGGCGCCGGTGATGACGCGGCCGCGGCGGCCGTTGTCGAACAGCGCATCGACGGCTTCCTGCAGCATGCGCTTTTCATTGCGCACGATGATGCCGGGCGCGCGCAGCTCGATCAGCCGCTTCAGGCGGTTGTTGCGGTTGATGACGCGGCGATAGAGATCGTTCAGATCCGACGTGGCGAAACGGCCGCCGTCCAGCGGGACAAGCGGGCGCAGATCCGGCGGGATCACCGGAACCACCTTCATGATCATCCATTCCGGACGGTTGCCGGATTCCATGAAGTTCTCGACGACCTTGAGCCGCTTCAGGTACTTCTTCTGCCGGAGCTCGGCGGTGGTCGAAGCAAGCTCAGAAAGCTGTTCGCCGTCGATCTTCTCGAGGTCCATGCCGGCCAGAAGGTCGTGGATCGCCTCGGCGCCGATCATGGCGGTGAACGAATCCTCGCCATACTCGTCGACGGCCATCATGTACTCTTCCTCGCTGAGCAGCTGGTGCTCCTTCAGCGCGGTGAGGCCGGGTTCGGTAACGATGTAGTTCTCGAAGTAGAGGACCCGCTCGATGTCCTTCAGCGTCATGTCGAGCAGCGTGCCGATGCGCGACGGCAGCGACTTCAGGAACCAGATGTGGGCGACCGGTGCCGCCAGCTCGATATGGCCCATGCGCTCGCGGCGGACGCGCGACAGCGTGACTTCGACGCCGCACTTCTCGCAGATGACGCCCTTGTATTTCATGCGCTTGTACTTGCCGCACAGGCATTCATAGTCCTTGATCGGGCCAAAAATGCGCGCGCAGAACAGGCCGTCACGCTCCGGCTTGAAGGTGCGATAGTTGATGGTCTCCGGCTTCTTGATCTCGCCGAACGACCAGGACAGAATCTTCTCAGGGCTGGCAAGCGAGATCCGGATGGAATCGAACACCTGCGCAGGCGCCTGGGGATTGAAGAGATTCATGACCTCTTGGTTCATGCCGTTCTCCTTTTCGGGGTCCTCGAAAACCCCTTGCATCTAGCGCGGCCCAAACGCCCGCCGACTTGATCGGCCATCGGCCGAGAATTTGGTGCGTCCGGTCGCGGGAAGACCGCGGCCGGACGTCTTGCTTACTCGGCCGCGTCGGGCAGCCGGATCGGGTTGTCGTCGAGCTTGGTGTTCTCCAGCTCGACATTGAGGCCGAGAGACCGCATTTCCTTGACGAGAACGTTGAAGCTCTCGGGAATGCCGGCCTCGAAGGTGTCGTCGCCTCTGACGATCGCCTCGTAGACCTTGGTGCGGCCGGCGACGTCGTCCGACTTCACCGTCAGCATCTCCTGCAGCGTGTAGGCGGCGCCGTACGCTTCGAGCGCCCAGACCTCCATCTCGCCGAAGCGCTGGCCACCGAACTGCGCCTTGCCGCCCAGCGGCTGCTGGGTAACGAGCGAGTACGGCCCGATCGAACGCGCGTGGATCTTGTCGTCCACAAGGTGGTGAAGCTTGAGCATATATATGTAGCCCATCGTCACTTTGCGATCGAACGGCTCGCCGGTGCGCCCGTCATAGAGCTGCGACTGACCGCTGGTGTGCAGGCCCGCCTGCTCCAGCATGATGTTGATGTCGGCCTCGTGCGCGCCGTCGAACACCGGTGTCGCGATGGAGACGCCGCGGCGCATCTGCTCGCTGAGGCGAACGATGCTCTCGTCGTCATATTCGCGGACCGGCTCGTTGCGGTCGTTGGAAGGCATGAAGCTCTCGAGCGTCTTGCGCAGCGGCTTGATGTCGCCCGCCGTCTTGTACGCGTCGATCAGATCGCCGATCTTCTTGCCCATTCCGGCGCAGGCCCAGCCCAGGTGCGTTTCCAGGATCTGGCCGACATTCATGCGCGACGGCACACCCAGCGGGTTGAGCACGATATCGGCATGCGTGCCGTCCTCGAGGAAAGGCATGTCCTCGACCGGAACGATCCGCGACACGACACCCTTGTTGCCGTGCCGGCCGGCCATCTTGTCGCCGGGCTGCATCTTGCGCTTCACGGCCACGAAGACCTTGACCATCTTCATAACGCCCGGAGGCATCTCGTCGCCGCGCTGCACCTTCTCGACCTTGTCCATGAAGCGCTGCTCGAGCGCCTTCTTGGAATCGTCGTACTGGCCACGCAGGGCTTCCAGTTCGCTCTGGAGCTTTTCGTTCTCCACGGCAAACTGCCACCACTGCGAACGCGGATACTCGTCGAGCGTGTCCTTCGACAGCTTCGAGCCCTTCTTGAAGCCCTTCGGCCCGGCAATCGCTTCCTTGCCGACGAGAACGTCGGAAAGACGCGAATAGACGTTGCGGTCGAGGATCGCCTGCTCGTCGTCGCGGTCCTTGGCGAGGCGTTCGATCTCCTCGCGCTCGATCGCCATGGCGCGCTCGTCCTTCTCGACGCCGTGGCGGTTGAAGACACGCACTTCAACGACGGTGCCGAAGGTTCCCGGAGGCATGCGCATCGAGGTGTCGCGCACGTCCGAGGCCTTTTCACCGAAGATGGCGCGCAGCAGCTTTTCTTCCGGCGTCATCGGGCTTTCGCCCTTCGGCGTGATCTTGCCGACCAGGATGTCGCCCGGCTGCACTTCCGCACCGATGTAGACGATGCCGGCCTCATCGAGGTTCTTCAGCGCTTCTTCCGAGACGTTGGGAATGTCGCGCGTGATCTCCTCCGGCCCCAGCTTGGTGTCGCGGGCCATGACTTCGAACTCCTCGATGTGGATCGAGGTGAAGACGTCGTCGGCGACGATGCGCTCGGACAGGAGGATGGAATCCTCGTAGTTGTAGCCGTTCCACGGCATGAACGCGACCAGCACGTTACGGCCGAGGGCCAGATCGCCGAGCTCGGTCGACGGGCCGTCGGCGATGATGTCGCCCTTGTTGACCCGGTCGCCCATGCGCACCAGCGGACGCTGGTTGATGCAGGTGTTCTGGTTCGAACGCTGGAACTTCATCAGCCGGTAGATGTCGACGCCGGACTTGCCGGGATCGAGATCTTCCGTGGCGCGGATGACGATACGCGTCGCGTCCACCTGGTCGACGATGCCGCCGCGGCGGGCGCCGATAGCGGCGCCCGAGTCACGGGCGACGATTGGCTCCATGCCGGTGCCGACGAACGGCGCTTCGGCGCGCACCAGCGGCACGGCCTGACGCTGCATGTTCGAGCCCATCAGCGCACGGTTGGCGTCGTCGTTCTCGAGGAACGGGATCAGGGCCGCGGCCACCGACACCATCTGCTTCGGCGACACGTCCATCAGATCGACGTTTTCGCGCGGCGCCATCATCACTTCGCCGGCGTTGCGGCAAATGACGAATTCGTCGACGAAATGACCATTCTTGTCGAGCTCGGCATTGGCCTGCGCGACGTGGTGCTTGGCCTCTTCCATAGCCGACAGGTAAACGACTTCATTGGTCAGCTTGCCGTTGACGATCTTGCGGTACGGGCTCTCGATGAAGCCGTATTTGTTGACGCGCGCGAAGGTCGCAAGCGAGTTGATCAGGCCGATATTCGGTCCTTCCGGCGTCTCGATCGGGCAGATGCGGCCGTAATGCGTCGGGTGCACGTCGCGCACCTCGAAACCGGCACGCTCGCGGGTCAGACCGCCCGGTCCAAGCGCCGAAAGACGGCGCTTGTGGGTGATCTCCGACAGCGGGTTGGTCTGATCCATGAACTGCGACAGCTGCGAGGAACCGAAGAACTCGCGCACGGCGGCAGCCGCCGGCTTGGCGTTGATCAGGTCCTGCGGCATCACCGTATCGATCTCGATCGAGGACATACGTTCCTTGATCGCGCGCTCCATGCGCAGCAGGCCGACGCGGTACTGGTTCTCCATCAGCTCGCCGACCGAGCGCACGCGGCGGTTGCCGAGATTGTCGATGTCGTCGATCTCGCCCTTGCCGTCGCGCAGTTCGACCAGCGTCTTGACCACGGCCAGGATGTCGTCCTTGCGCAGCACGCGCACGGTATCCTCGGCCTTGAGCTCGAGGCGCATGTTCATCTTGACGCGGCCAACGGCCGACAGATCATAGCGCTCGCTGTCGAAGAACAGCGAGTTGAACATGGCTTCAGCGGTTTCCAGCGTCGGCGGCTCGCCGGGGCGCATGACGCGGTAGATGTCGAACAGCGCGTCCTGGCGGCTCTCGTTCTTGTCGACGTTGAGCGTGTTGCGGATGTAGGCGCCGACGTTGACGTGGTCGATGTCGAGGACCTTGATCTCATCGTCACCGGTGCCAAGCAGCACTTTCAGCGTCTTTTCGTCGATCTCGTCACCGGCTTCGAGGAAGATCTCGCCGGTCGCGTAGTTGACAATATCCTCGGCAAGGTAGTTGCCGAGCAGATCCTCGTCGGTCGCCTTGATCGCCTTGAGACCCTTTTCGCCAAGTGCCCTGGCCTGGCGGGCGGTGATCTTCTTGCCGGCCTCGACGACGACTTCGCCGGTGTCGGCGTCGACTAGGTCACCAACGGCCTTGAGGCCGCGGAAACGCTCGACGTTGAACGGGATGCGCCAATGGTCGCCGGCGCGCTTGTAGGTGATCTTGTTGTAGAAGGTCGACAGGATCTCTTCGCCGTCCATGCCGAGCGCCATCAGCAGCGACGTCACCGGAATCTTGCGGCGGCGATCGATGCGGGCATGCACGACGTCCTTGCTATCGAACTCGATGTCGAGCCACGAACCGCGATAGGGAATGACGCGCGCGGCAAACAGAAGCTTGCCGGACGAGTGCGACTTGCCCTTGTCATGGTCGAAGAAGACGCCTGGCGAACGGTGCATCTGCGAGACGATGACGCGCTCGGTGCCGTTGACGATGAAGGTGCCGTTCAAGGTCATGAGCGGCATGTCGCCCATGTAGACGTCCTGCTCCTTGATGTCCTTGATCGACTTGGCGCCGGTATCCTCGTCGATATCGAACACGATGAGGCGCAGCGTCACCTTGAGCGGCGCCGCATAGGTCAGATCGCGCTGACGGCATTCGTCAACGTCGAATTTCGGTCCCTCGAACTCATACTTCACGAATTCCAGCATCGAGGAGCCGGAAAAATCGGAAATCGGGAAGACCGACTTGAAAACTGCCTGCAGTCCCTCGTCAGGACGCCCACCCTTGGGCTCCTCCACCATCAGGAACTGGTCATAGGATGCCTTCTGAACCTCGATCAGGTTCGGCATCTCCGCAACTTCCGGGATCTTTCCGAAAAACTTGCGTACGCGTCTGCGGCCATTGAAAGTCTGGGTTTGGGCCATCGTCGCTCCTTAGCTCAATTCTCGGGACGAGCCTCGCCGCGGCTCGCCTTGCATCTCGGGCCACCTTGGCGGCCCTGTCTTGTTGCCCGCCGCCTGTCGGCGGCTTCTTGTCTTTTCACCCGCCGCCAATTGGCGGCGGGCCAGAAACGGGAGAAAACCCGTTTCCTGAAGGCCGGTTTGCGGCCCTCAGGAAAGAGGTTTTCGCACTCTTCGCGTTACGCAGCCTCCCTTCGACGCGAAAGGAGTGGCGGACGGCGCGACGCCGTCCGCCGGTACTCAACGCTTACTTCAGTTCGACCTTGGCGCCGGCTGCTTCCAGCTGGGCCTTGAACTTGTCCGCGTCGGCCTTGGAAACGGCTTCCTTGACCGGCTTCGGAGCCGCCTCGACCAGGTCCTTGGCTTCCTTGAGGCCAAGACCGGTGATGGCGCGAACTTCCTTGATGACGTTGATCTTCTGAGCGCCTGCCTCGGTGAGGACGACGTCGAATTCCGTCTTTTCCTCGACCGGAGCAGCAGCGGCCGCAGCGCCGCCGGCAGCGGCAACCGCCACCGGAGCAGCGGCGGAAACGCCCCACTTTTCTTCAAGAAGCTTCGACAGCTCGGCCGCCTCGAGGACGGTCAGCTTCGAAAGGTCGTCTACGATCTTTGCCAGATCAGCCATTGCAATGTTCCTTCATAAGGTTCGAACGTGTGTTTGTGATAGCGAGGAACGGCCTCATGCCGCCTCGTCCTTCCGGGCGTAAGCGCCGATGACGCGCGCGACCGAAGCCGCAGGCGCATTGACGATCTGGGCGATCCGGGTTGCCGGCGTGGCGATCATGCCAACCAGCCTGGCGCGCAGCTCATCGAGCGACGGAAGTGTGGCGAGTGCCTTCACACCGTCGGCATTGAGCGAGGTGGTGCCCATTGCGCCGCCGAGAATGACGAGCTTGTCATTTCCCTTGGCGAAATCGGACGCGACCTTCGGCGCCGCAATCGGATCCTCCGAATAGGCGATCAGCGTCTGTCCCTTGAACAGCTCGATGATCGATGCGGAGTCCGTGCCCTGAAGAGCGATTTTGGCGAGACGGTTCTTCGCGACTTTGACGGTGCCACCGGCGGCGCGCATTTTCGACCGAAGGTCGTTCATTTGCGCGACGGTGATACCGGCGTAGTGGGCCACGACGACTGAACCAGCGCTTGAAAACGCATCATTCAGGCCCGTGACGAGTTCGCGTTTTTCCGCTCTGTCCACTGCCTATCTCCAGTTGACCCCTGCCCTCTACGAAGGACAGGCGTCGGGTTGCCTTTTTTGCCGGCCGGGCCATCCAGTAACGGATCTCCCGAACGACGCTCGAGGATCCTGCCCCCTTTCGCCACACCTGCCGGCAAGCCGGACGGTGCGCAGACAAAAGGCAAACACGGTTCGAACCTTTCATTGGAGCTTGTGGCTCCTTTGTCCGGTCTTCACCCGTCTCATGCAGGCCCGCATGAATTAAGGCCCACATCACCTAAGGCTTGGGGGCCGCCTGCAATCTCGGACAGGATGTCCGGAAGCCTTTCGACTTCCGGTACCGGGCCGCCGACAGGTCGGAGGCCCGGAATTCTTTCACGGATCAGCGTTTTAGCGGCCGATCCAATTGTTCGTATCAGGACGCTGCGAGCGTCGAGACGTCGAGCTTGAGGCCCGGGCCCATCGTCGAGGTGACCGACACCTTCTTGACGTAGTTGCCCTTGGCACCAGCCGGCTTTGCCCTGGTCACCGCGTCAGCGAAGGCGCGGACGTTTTCTTCCAGCGCCTTGACGTCGAACGAGACCTTGCCGACGCCGGCGTGAACGATGCCGGCCTTCTCGACGCGGAACTCGACGGCGCCGCCCTTCGATGCCTTGACGGCGGCGGTAACGTCGGTGGTGACGGTGCCGACCTTCGGGTTCGGCATCATGCCGCGCGGACCGAGCACCTTGCCGAGACGGCCGACCAGCGGCATCATGTCCGGCGTAGCGATGCAGCGGTCGAAGTCGATCGTGCCCTTCTGGACGATGTCGACCAGATCCTCGGCTCCGACGATGTCGGCGCCGGCGGCCTTGGCCTCCTCGGCCTTGTCGCCACGCGCGAAGACGGCGACGCGAACGCTGCGGCCGGTGCCGTTCGGCAGGTTGACCACGCCGCGGACCATCTGGTCGGCATGGCGGGGATCGACGCCGAGGTTCATCGCGACTTCGATCGTCTCGTCGAACTTCACCGAGGAGCGATCCTTGAGCAGCTTCAGCGCCTCACCCAAAGCATAAGCCTTGTTGGGATCGATGCCTTCGCGGGTCTTCGATACACGCTTTGCAATCTTTGCCATGATCTCAGCCCACCACTTCCAGACCCATCGAGCGGGCGGAGCCCTCGACCATGCGCATGGCCGCCTCGACGTCGTTTGCGTTCAGATCCTTCATCTTCTGCTCGGCGATGGCGCGCACCTTGTCGCGGCCGATCGTGCCGGCCTTGACCTTGCCCGGCTCCTTCGAGCCCGACTTCAGGTTGGCAGCCTTCTTCAGGAAGTAGCTCACCGGCGGCGTCTTCATGACGAAGGTGAACGACTTGTCCTGGTAGTAGGTGATGACGACCGGAACCGGCGAGCCCTTTTCCATTTCCTGGGTCTGCGCGTTGAACGCCTTGCAGAACTCCATGATGTTGATGCCACGCTGACCAAGCGCCGGGCCGATCGGGGGCGACGGCGTGGCCGATCCCGCGGAAACCTGGAGCTTGAGCTGGCCTGCAATTTTCTTAGCCATCTCTCTTCCTGCCTTTTCTCATGCCGGTCTTGCCGGCGGTTGCAGTCTGGTGGTGCGGTCCGCGCGGCCGGCTAAAGCCGCATTCGCCTCCCACCCGTTTTTGGCCGCGCGATCTCCGCGCCGCCTTCCCTGCCGCCGAAACCGGTGCAGGGATTTCGGATCAGCCCTTCTCGACCTGTCCGAATTCCAGATCGACCGGCACGGCGCGCCCGAAGATCGAAACTTCTACCTTGAGCCGCGCCCGCTCCTCGTCCACTTCCTGGACGAAACCGTTGAACGACGCGAATGGTCCATCCGAAACGCGGATCGCTTCGCCGATCTCGAACGTCACCGACGGCTTCGGCCGCTCGACGCCTTCCTGAACCTGGTTCAGGATACGCTGGGCCTCGGCTTCGGTGATCGGCACCGGCTTGGAGTCGCCCAGGAAACCGGTGACCTTCGGCGTGTTCTTGACGAGCGAGAACACGGCGTCGGTCAGATTGGCCTTCAGCAGCACATAGCCCGGAAAGAACTTGCGCTCGGCATCGACCTTGCGGCCGCGGCGGATCTCGACGACCTTCTCGGTCGGCACCACGATCTGCTCGATGTCGGCGGACAGGCCCTTCTGCTTGGCCTTGTTCTCGATGTCCTCGGCGACCTTCTTTTCAAAGTTCGAGTAGGCGTGGACGATGTACCACCGCGCGGTCATTTCAAGACTTCTCCGTAATCGCCGGACTTACTGTCCGAGGCCGAGGATTTTTTCGACCGCAAAGCCCATGGCCACGTCTGCGGTAAAGAAAAAGATCATCGCGATGACCGCGAACACAAGGACCATCACCGTCGAGATCATCGTTTCGCGCCGCGACGGCCAAGTGACCTTGGCGGTCTCCGCGCGAACCTGCTGGAGAAAGGTGAAGGGATTTGTGGTTTTCGAAGCCATATGCCGCTCTGTCTGCAAGACCCGTTGGCCGGGCCTCCTGGATGATCCCGCTGGCCGGGACGTGCCGCTTGAGCGTGCGTTCGCGCCGAATCAGCGCAATCATTTCGCCCATGCAAATCAGACGCGTAAAGCCGGCTTCCCAGCTCCACGCGTCGCGTGTCTGTCTCGTCTACATAAAACCGATTCTTGATCCACGCAAGTGGCAAGTGTCCGCTTTATGGCCAAACGCCGCCTCGGAACCATCCAGTCGTCCCGTCCCGGCTATGCGGCCCTTATGCCGCAACTTGTGCCATGTGGCAAGTCACAAGCCGATTTTCAAAGGCCGCACTGCAAAAGAATCGTTTTTAGGTATCCATTCAAAGAATGGCACGGGCAGCAGGGCTCGAACCTACGACCTGCGGTTTTGGAGACCGCCGCTCTACCAACTGAGCTATGCCCGTATGCGCATGTCGGCGCAGCAGGCGCTTCCTAAAAGCTTCCGCGCGCTCTGTAAAGAGCGACGTGCGCTACCCGGCCTTCATCTTCGAAAGTCCAGGCGTCCTCCCGGCCATTTCCCGTCGATCCGTTGATTGCTGACGATCAAGCCGACCCAGGGACGCACGATTTCCGGGTCGGTCAGATTGATGTATTTTCCCACCAGCCCTTTCGCACCCTGGCGCCGGGCATCGATGAGCCCCTTGCACACGCCATTATGCCAATCGAACAGCAGGTAAACTCTCTCTCCCGCCGTCTTCACCTCGCCCCGGCCGGACTTCCATTTATCCTTGGTATCGCCCGGGATCGTGGGATCGGCACCGCCGTTCCATCGGCTGGACCAGCTGCCTTCGATGGTGTCGTTGCGGTCGCGGTCGCTTTCGGTGCCCCAGGCCTCGGCATTTTCATCGCTTGGAGTTCCCTCCAGTTTCACGCCGGCGGAAGCCACGGCGGCCTCAAACCGTTCCAGCCTGGCGGACCGAACCATTCACCGCCACCCATTTCCCGCAAATCGGGTCCTGGCGGCAGGGTTTTCGACCGATTCGCGCCCCGGTCAGTCTCCCGAAGGCGCCTTGTAGGGGCCGCCCGGCACCCCCCAACCCCAGGCCGGCATTGGTTCGCTCTCGGGATCGCAGGTCGGGCCCTTGTTGGAGTTCATCTTGGCCAGCCGCGATCCCCATTCGACATAGGCCATGAAGGCCGAGCGGAATTCGGGATCGTCAGGCAACCCGATCTCGTCGGCGGCGTCGGCGAGAAGGTTGATCCAGCGCCGGCGCTGCTCCTCGGTCAGATGCTTGCCGAGATGGTGCATCACCATCTCGCGATGGCCGCCGTGCTTTTCGCTGTAGGTTTTCGGTCCACCAAAAACTTCGCCGATGAAAGCCGCGACGTGAGCGGGATGATCCGGCGACATATGTTTGAACACCGGCCCGACGATGGGGTCCCGAGAGACGTTGTCGTAGAAGGTTTGGGTCAGGCGGTTCAGCGCTTCGGTGCCGCCTGCCCATTCAAACAATGTCGGGACATCCTGGCTCATTCGCGATCCCTCCCATGCTGGTCTTCAACTGCGCTGGACGATAGCGGAAACATCGAGCGCCGCTCAACCTGCCTCGATGGCCAGTGCAAGGTTGCGCTAAAGCTTCGCCGGCGTCTCTGCCTCGGCGCTGGCGGACGGCAGAACGCGGCAGTTGTCGGGCTTCGGCGACGACTTGCAGATGGTGGCGCCCGTCAGCGCGTCAACCGATTGAGAACCCGTCATTAGCCCGAGCTGCAGCATCGCCTCGGCTTCGAGTTGGGCGGCCCCAGGATCGCCCTTTTCTGTCTCGATCTCCCGCTGGCGCAACCAGTCGCCTACCCCGGCTGATCATGGTTTCATGTCCGATGATGTGTACGGGCCACTCGCCACGCCCCAACGCCAAGCCGGCATTGGTTCCATCTCAGGATCACAGGTGGAGCTCGCCCCCGCTACCCGCGACCCCCCTCCGATGCAGGCTATGAGGGTTTGCGGGGGATTGCCGTACGACCCTTCGTCGCCGGCATTGGTCGCCTGCGTGGCCGGCTGAGAAATTTGGACTTGAACCGGTTGAGAAGGTCCGGCCTTCGCCTCGATCGCTGCCGCCTCGGGCGGCTTGGCATTCGCAGGGATCTCTCTGCAGTTCGCCGGCGCAGGACTCTGCCGGCATATGCCCGTCTGCGTAAGTATGTCGAGAGAGCCGGTGCTGGTGACCAGCTTCATCGTCAGCATGTCGGCGAGGGAGATCTGCCGGATGTCGCTGGCGGGCGTAGCCTTCATTCTGTCCAGTACGCCCTGGCCGACACCCATCTCCCTGAGATAGGCCGACAGCCTCCTCTCAAGCGCCTTGTTCATCTCATAAGTCTTGTAGCTGTCAGCCTCAGTACGGCTGATGACCTTGGTGCCGATAACCTTCTTCCGGCCGTTCACAATTCTGTATGTGGTGCGGTAATATACCTGTTCGCGCCGATATGTAGTGGTGACCTGATGGACGCCTAGATAGGCCCAACTGCCGACCACGCGTCCGACGCCTCCGGCAAACATCAGCGGACATGCGGAATTGCACATGGCACCGCCGTCGGACGCAATGCCGAAATATGCGGCGCCCTTGCCGTCATTGGCCCGGCAATCCTTCATCCCGGGCCAACAATCGGAAAACTTGGTCGTACCGACGGCGATATCGAGCTTATTCTTGCGGATTATTCGACCGAGCCGGAGCGCAGCGTCGACATTGCCGCCCGGGGAATTGACGATGATCGGCAATTTTCGGCGGCCGAGCGTCTTCAATATACGCTTGAGCTGCACTGGCGTGCTCGCCGAGATGGCGCCTTCTGCCGAAATCCATTCCGGACAATTAGGCTCGCAACCGGTCGCATTGCTGCGCACGACGACGAGTTGCATCTCCGAAAAACCATCGGACGAACTGCCCGGACGGTACCATGACTTCGGATCCCATGTCCTCGGATCGGACACATCCTCGGCATTCGCAGCGAAGCCAGCCATCGCCATGGCGACCACCAGCGCCAGACTAACTAGCCCGCGCCACCACCGTGCCATACTGTCTGAACGGCGTCCCGGAACCACGTTTGGCAAAAGCCCCCTCGATGCAACCTATACTAGTTGACATGGCGAGGCTTGCAACAGCTTTTGAAATGACGGCGTGCCCGCTTCAACGAGGCCGCCACGCAAGGCTCCAACGCAGAAAGGGCGGCCCGAGGACCGCCCTTCTTGCATTCGGAATCGGCCGGCGAATGCCGGCGCCAATTATTCTTTGATGGTGACGACGATGCTGGCACCGACGGTCCGGCTGCCTTCACGGATGGCGAAGCGCAGCTTCTCTTCCATGGCGATCGGCACGATCAGCTCGCGGCTATCATGCCCGCGTTACGATTTGATCGGCGTGCTGGCCTGAGCCTTGGCGCCCGAGGCTTCGCGGCAGTTTTCCGGCCGTGGCTCCGATCTGCAGATGCCGGGGCCTGTCAACTCGTCTGCCGATTGATGCCCGGTTGTCAGCCCGTATTTCAGCATCCTGTCGAGTTCGAGCTGCCGTTCGACTGAATACAGCTGAATTGCGGTAAACAGACCGGGGCCGATGGCCATGTCCTCGAGATAGGCCTTGACCTTTTGCTCCTGCCCTATCGAATGCACGCTCAACTGTGCACGCGGGCCGACCAGGCGTTTGACACCGCCGGCGAGCATGATCGGACAGGCCGAGCCGCAACCGCCGCCGGCATCGACCGTCAGCCCGTTGTAGACGCCGCCTTCGGCCGTGCAGTCGGCCTGCCGCGGCTCGCAGCCAATGAAATCCGTCCGCGCCACAGCGACGTCGAGCTTGCGTTCGCGGATCAGCCTTCCGGCCGCCAAAGCACCGAGCACATCACCACCCGGCGAGTTGATAACGATGGGCAGGCGCCGGTCGCCGACGCTGTCGAGCAGTTGGCGCAATTTTTCGGGCGTGTCAGCGGTAATCGCGCCTTCGGCCGAGATCCATTCCGGGCAGTTTGGATTGCAAAGCGGGTTGCTGCCGCGGACCAGGACGAAGCGCATGTCTGCGACCTCCTTCGGCCGCGGGGTTTCGAGCCCTGCGGGTGCAGGCTCGGCTTTCGCCACCACTTCGCCGGCCGGCTTCGTGATATTCGCCGGCGCCGGCACCTCCCTGCAACTCGCCGGCAACGGATCGGACGTGCATAGGATTGGCGCGGTCAGCAGGTCGACGGCATCCCGGCTGGTGACGAGATTCATTTGCAGCATGTCGTAGGGAGCCAATTGCTGGATACCGCTGGCCGGTGTGCTTTTCATGGTCTCGAGCACACCCAGGCCGACGCCCATCTCCTTCAGATAGGCCGCCAGCTTCCGCTCCAGCGGCTTGTTCATCTCATAGGTCTTGTAGCTGCCGGCGTTCTTCCGGCTGACGACCTTGGTGCTGAGAATCTTCTTCTTGCCCTTCACCATGCGGTAGGTGGTGCGGTACAGCAATTTCGTCCGGATATAGGTCGTGGTGATCTGATGGACGCCGAGAAAGGCCCATTCGCCTACCACGCGCCGGATGCCGCCGGAAAACAACAACGGACAGGCGGAATTGCAGATGGCGCCATCGGCATAAGCATTGCCAAAATAACGGGCGCTCTTGCCGTCGTTTTCCTTGCAGTTCTTCACATCTGGCAGACAGCCGACGAAGCGGGTTTTGCCGACGGCGATATCGAGCTTGTTCTTGCGGATCAGGCGACCAAGTGTCAGCGCCGCTTCGACATTGCCGCCGGGGGAATCGACGACGATCGGCAGCTTTCGGCCGCCAAGCGCTTTCAGCGCGCGTTTGAACAGGGCCGGCGTGCCGGCTTCTATCGAGCCTTCCGCCGATATCCATTCCGGACAGGTCGGCTCGCAGCCCGGCGCGCTGCTGCGCACGACGACGAACCGCATCGTCGGGCCGAAATCCGGCGCGGATTTTTCCGGCGTGGATTTCTTTGCATCCGCTGCGAAGGCAGCGTGGCCCATGGCAAGCAACGACACCAGGCAGATCAGCCCTAGCGACCACCATGCCTGACTATGCAAACGGCGCCATGGAACCATTCGGGCAGCCCCCCCTCGATGCAACCTATACTAGTTATGGCAGAGGCGCTTGCAACAGGATTTGAAGCAATGCGGTTAATCCATTGCCAGAATATCAGAATCAAAAGGGCGGCCCGAAGACCGCCCCTTTGCATCCGATCTCAACCGGCAGCGCCGGCGACTACTCTTTGATGGTGACGACGATGCCGGCACCGACGGTGCGGCCGCCTTCACGGATGGCGAAGCGCAGCTTCTCTTCCATGGCGATCGGCACGATCAGCTCGACATCGACGGTGATGTTGTCGCCCGGCATCACCATCTCGGTGCCTTCCGGCAGCGACACGATGCCGGTCACGTCCGTCGTGCGGAAATAGAACTGCGGACGGTAGTTGGTGAAGAACGGCGTGTGGCGGCCGCCCTCGTCCTTGGTCAGGATGTAGGCTTCGGCAACGAATTTCTTGTGCGGCTTGACGGTGCCGGGCTTGGCCAGGACCTGGCCGCGCTCGACGCCTTCACGGTCGACACCGCGCAGCAGCGCGCCGATGTTGTCGCCGGCCTGGCCCTGGTCGAGCAGCTTGCGGAACATCTCGACGCCCGTGCAGGTCGTCTTGGTGGTCGGACGGATGCCGACGATCTCCAGCTCCTCGCCGACCTTGACGACGCCGCGCTCGACGCGGCCGGTCACCACCGTGCCACGGCCCGAGATCGAGAACACGTCCTCGATCGGCATCAGGAACGGCTTGTCGAGCGGACGAACCGGCGTCGGAATGTAGGCATCGACCGCCGCCATCAGTTCGCGGATGGCATCCTCGCCGATCTTCTTGTCGCTGTCTTCAAGTGCGGCAAGCGCCGAACCCTTGACGATCGGAATGTCGTCGCCGGGGAACTCGTTCTTGGTCAAAAGCTCACGCACCTCGAGCTCGACCAGCTCGAGCAGCTCGGCGTCGTCGACCTGGTCGACCTTGTTCAAGAACACCACGATCGAGGGCACGCCGACCTGGCGGGCGAGCAGGATGTGCTCGCGCGTCTGCGGCATCGGGCCGTCGGCGGCCGACACCACCAGGATCGCACCGTCCATCTGCGCAGCACCGGTGATCATGTTCTTCACATAGTCGGCGTGGCCGGGGCAGTCGACATGGGCATAGTGGCGGTTGGCGGTCTCGTATTCGACGTGCGCCGTCGAAATGGTGATGCCGCGCGCCTTCTCTTCCGGCGCCGCATCGATCTGGTCGTAGCGCTTGTATTCGCCAAAATACTTGGTGATCGCCGCCGTCAGCGACGTCTTGCCATGATCGACGTGACCAATCGTGCCGATGTTCACATGAGGCTTAGTGCGCTCGAATTTACCTTTTGCCATAGTCTCTTTCCTTGGACGGCCTGGGGACGGCCTGGACCTTCAGTTCAGTCGAATGCGGGGCGATTAGCGACTAAGGCCGAAAAACACAAGTGCCTTGTCGCCGAGCGCGCTCGCCCGGCCCGAACGCGTGATCCGGTTTCGGAGAATGTGGCGCGGATATAGGAACGAACAAGGGCAAATGGAATGATTGCGGCTGCGGCTGACGGCTTTGACGGATTTACAGCCGGATCTGGCCCATTGCCGCCCTGGCGCCGGTCTGATTTCGTGGGCCGATGCATTTCATCCCGACTGCCATACGAGGCCCGCTGTTCATGGTCGTTTCGACCGGGTCCTACATCGTCAACGACACGATGATGAAGCTAGCAACCGCGGGACTGCCGCCCTATGAGGTGCTGTTCCTGCGCGGCGCTGCGGCAACATTGTGGGGCATTCCGCTGCTGTTCATGCTGGGCTATGGCAAGCAGATCCCGCTGATCCTCGACGCCAAGGTTTTGCGCAGGAACATGCTCGAACTGGGTGCGATCCTTTGCTACGTGGTGGCGCTCGCCAACATGCAGATCGCCGATTCGACCGCGCTCGGGCAGATCACGCCCTTGCTGATGCTGGTCGGCTCCTCGATGCTGTTTGGCGAACGGATCGGTGGGCTGCGCCTGGCGCTGATCGGGCTCGGCTTTATCGGCGCAGTGATGGTGGCACAACCGACGATGCAGGGGATTTCGGTCTACGCCCTGCTGGCGCTAGGCAATGCCGCCCTGTCCGCGGCGCGCGATCTGGCCGGACGCAAGGTCGCCGCCGACGTGCCGGGAATGGTCGTAGCTATTTCCGCGGTGATTGTCGTGCTCGCGGGCGCCGGCGTTGCGCATCTGGTTTCCGAGCAGTGGGTGGTGCCTGAAATCCGTCACCTGCTGCTGATGGGCGGCGCCGGACTGTTCCTGATCTTCGGCCACTTCTTCATCTTCATGGCCTATCGCGTCGGGCCGACCAGCGTGGTAGCGCCGTTCTACTATTGCTTTACCGTCTGGGCGGTGATTTCAGGCCTGGTGGTTTTCCGGCAGCTCCCGAATGCGCTGGCCATCTGCGGCATCCTGTTGGTGGTGGCCAGCGGGTTGACCATCGTCTCGCTCGACGAGCGCAAGCGCCGGTTGACCGTCGTCGCTTGAAACTGAAATCGGCCTGCACAATAGGAGGAGCGCGTGGCAAGCCCGGATGACAACCAGAATTCACGCAACCGCAGGCTTATCGGAAAGTGCCTGTGCGGCGCCGTTCAGTACGCTGTGGCGGACGCGTTCGTCTATGCCGCGAACTGCCACTGCTCGAACTGCCGGCGCACCACCGGCTCGGCCTTCAAGCCATTCGCCGGCATCGAGCGCGACAGGCTGAGCCTGACCAAGGGCGAGGACAATCTCATGATCTTCGGCGACGACACCGGCCATGACGCGCACTGCAACACTTGCGGCTCGTTGCTCTATTCGGTGGTCCGCGACGGTGCCTTCGTGCATGTCGCCATGGGAAGCCTCGTCGACGAGCCGACCATCCGCCCGACGCAGCACATCTTCGTCGGCTCCAAGGCGAAGTGGTTCATGATCACCGACGATCTGCCGCAATACAGAGAACACGCGGCCGCCGGAGATGCCGGCGAATAGCTGACCGTTAGAAAACGCTCAACCAAATTATCGTTTCGTTTTCGCGTCCGCCGCCAAGGAAACTATACTGTGCTCCGTCACTGAACCTATGTCGCGGGGGATTTCTGTGGCATTGCCGCCCGACTGGTTGCCCAATGTTGCGATGAAGCGCGTCATTTGCCACTGGACGGCCGGCTCGCATTCGGCCGGCGATACCGACAGGGATGCGTATCACATACTGGTCGAGGGAATGGCCGCCTGGTCAGGGGCCGGCCTTCGATCGCGCTCAATTCAGGCCGGGTAAAACCGGGATATGCCGCGCACACGCTCAACTGCAACGGCGGCTCGATCGGGGTTTCGCTCTGCTGCATGGCCGGGGCGGAGCAAAGGCCGTTTCGATGCCGGCCGCTATCCGATGACCAGGGCGCAGTGGGACGCGATGGCCGCCGTCGTCGCCGAACTCTGCAAATACTACCGCATCAAGGTCACGCCCAAAACGGTGCTGTCGCATGCCGAAGTCGAGAGTAATCTCGGCATCGAGCAGCGCGGAAAATGGGATTTCACCCGGCTGCCCTTCGATCCGACGATCAGCGGCGCAAGCGCCTGTGGCGAGCGGCTGCGCCGCGACGTGACGGTGGCAATGGGCGCGATGCCAAATCTACCGGTGAGGATTGGGCGCGATGCGGTATGGCAGCGATTGCTCGAGGAATTATGGCCGATCATGGTGAGAGGGCTGGAAGCCGGCCACAACACGCTGATCCGCGAAATCCTCAAAAGGATCAGATAGGCGGTCGGCATTCACCCGAATGCCGACGCAATTGCCGAGCGGCTTCTACAGAGCCCTCTTGCCGCTGAACTGGTGATAGGCCCACAGGACCACCACCGCACCGACCACGGCGACTATCAGGCTATAGATGTTGAGCCCGGTAACGCCCGACGCTCCAAAGGCGCTAAAGATGAGCCCGCCGACGATGGCGCCGACGATCCCAAGCACGATATCGAGCACAAGGCCTTGCCCGCTTTTATTGACGATCTTGCTGCCTATGAAGCCGGCGATGACGCCGAGAATAATCCAGCTTAATATTGACATTTTTCCTCTCCGTTCCCCGCGCTCGATTACTTCCACATTATTAAGCAAAGCTCAAGCCAACTTGAAAATCATGATTACGGAAAGCTCAAACCGGCTTGAAATTCGCCATGAATGCGTCATTGTCGGAGACGGACGGGCAATTTGACATGGAGATCCACAATGGGACTGTTTGACAATGCCGTTCCCGGCGGCAACGTCGCCAAGCCGCTGATGATCGCGCTCGGCGCACTTTTGGTGGGAAAAATGCTGAGCGGTGGAAGTTCCGCCCAGACGGAGGCAGCGCAAAGCCCTGCCCCCATCCCGCCCGATACAACCACATCCGCCGATGGCGGCCTGCTCGGCGGTCTGGGCGGCCTGCTCGACAAACTGAAGGACGCCGGCCACGGCAACGTTGCCAATTCGTGGGTCGGTACCGGTCAGAACCAGCCGATCAACCCCAGCGATCTGGGCAGTGCTCTCGGGCCACAAATCATCCAGGAGATCGCGCAAAGGACGGGCCTGAACCAGCAGGACCTGCTCAAGCAGCTATCCGCAGCCTTGCCAGGGCTTGTCGACCAGTTGACGCCGAACGGGCAAGTGCCGCAGCAGAACCAGCTCGCGTCCATATTCAGCAAATTCGCGAGCTGACGCCTGTCGCCCAACGCCGCCTGCGGTTCGGGACAACGATAACACAGATTAAGATGCGCGTCCGTCTGGACGCGCAACGAATACTTTGAACTATCGGCAAAGCGCTTCGCTTGGGGCTGCCTTCGGCATCGTGCGCGAGGTGCGCCGCGGCTGCGGGAAATCTGGAGCGGGTAGCGGGAATCGAACCCGCATATTCAGCTTGGAAGGCTCCTAGAAATACAATGAAATCAATGCGCCGTGTCATTGCTGCCTTTGGCCGTGTCAAATTATGCCGTCGGGATCAGGAGGCGTGTCACTCGTGGATAGTGCCGCCCTGCCGACTTCCGACATGTTCGGTGTAAACGAGCGTTAAAACCGCAGGAATGGCGGATTTCCGGGCTTTTTCGTGCCGTTTGTGCCCAGCTATTCCCCCCGAAACTGAGCGCTTCGCGGTCGTATCTGGGCGCTTTCTGGGCGCAGTCAGCGCCCTTCCCTCGCCTTTCGATAAGCGCTCACGTCCACGCGTTTCATCTCGTCGTCGGCGGGAGTGTAGGTCAGGCCGACCTGCTTACCGCCGCACCTGGCGCATTTCAGCTTTGGAATGAGGTCATCCGACATCGCCGGCGCGTCAGGGCCGAGCTTCGCCTTGATCCCCTCCAGGTCGAGCGCCTGATTGTGGTGGCATTTTGGATTGTGGCAAAACGCGATGAGCCGCATCTTGCCATCGATCAATGATTGTAGTGTCCAGCCTTTCGCCATCCGGTCGATATAGGGCTGGCCCTTGACGAATGCCAAGCCCGCGGCATCATCCCGGTGACATGGCAATCTGAAAAGGGCATGTTCGTCATGAAACCTGGACTCCTTGAAGAAGTTCCGTGGTCGGATTCCATCACGGTTTACGACAAAGACAATTTCACCATCTACATGCGGATCCTGGACGCCTGCGCTGACAATGCCAGCGAAGAGGAGATGGCCAAGCTCATTCTCGGCATCGACCCCCTGCTTGAACCGGTCCGCGCTCGCAAGGCTGTTCGCAGCCATATCGACCGGGCGAACTGGATGGTGACGACCGGCTACAAGGAACTGTTCGCCGATTGACTGCTATTCCTCATCGCCGAAACCCAGCAGCGAGGCATGGCGTATGTGGCTGTGATCGCCACGGAGATGCTTCACGCGCAGCTTTACGCCAGCCTTGACCCACTGCGTCGCCGGCCGCTTCTTCATGGCCTCTGGCGGCGGGCCGGCGTGCTCCCGGACGCGCTTCAACAGCCTATCTTTCATGTCGCGGCCCAAGGTGATGAAGGCGGTACCGAGATATTTGCCGGTGCCGGGATCAGCCAGCAACGCGAATGCCGCCTTGCCCGGCTCGCGCTCGACGCCGAGCAGTTCGAATTCGTCGATGGTCCAGCTCTTTGTCTTCAGCCAGTTCGATGTGGGGCCGCTGCGATATTTGCTGTCGGCGCGCTTCGAGACGATCCCCTCGAGCTCAGCTTGGTCGACAAGGTAGAAGATCGCCTTGGCGTCGCCGGGCATGGCCTCGCTGAACTGGATCCTGCTATTCGGCTTCATGATGCCATAGAGCATTTCGCGGCGCGCCTTGCAGCCGATGTCGCGCAGGTCGTGGCCGTCGAGGTGCAGAATGTCGAAGGCGCCGAGAATCATCGCGTAGGGATCGCTGTGGACGGCTTTCTGGAGTGCTGCGAAATCCGGCAGCCCGGCCTCGTTGGTGACGACAGCCTCGCCGTCGATGATGGCGTTCTCGACCTCGAGCTCCCGCGCTGCTTCGACAAGCCCGGTATATTTGCTCGTCCAGTCCGCACCGGTTCTGGTGAAGACGCGAATATCCTCGGGGCTGTTGATAACGATCTGGGAGCGGTAGCCGTCGAGCTTGACCTCGTGAATCCAGTCGTCGCCTCCGGGCGGCTTGGCCACCAGCTTGGGCTCCATCGGAGGAATAAACGCCAACCTCGCCCCGCTCATACAAACCCCAACGCAACGCACCCTATTCAATAAACTTTGAACGTTTCGGTTCCCGAACGCAAAAAGCCCGCCGTGCCTTTCGGCACGGCGGGCGATCATGTTGCTAACGTCAGGAGAATGATCAGGCGGATTTCGTCTCGCCGAGATATTCCTCGGTGATTTCGAACGTGTTGGCCTTGCCGTGCTGGAAGTAGACCGGCTTTTCTTCGTTAGGGCCGATCTGAACGCTGTCTTCGGTACCATCGACGGTGCGCTTGATTGTGGCACGGTAGTTGCCGCCCACATGGATTTTGACGGTGACTGTCATAGCCGTTCCTTTCGAGTTGCTCTTTGGGAGATTGCCCGGAACCGCCGGGCGCGGATTGCTAAGGCGCTTCCGGGGTCAGCGGCGTCAGCGTTGCCGGTGCCGGCACGATGTCGAAAGTGACGGTCGGCGCCGTCACCTCGATCGGGAAGGCCAGCTTCTGCAGGACGTTGCAGGTGTAGGTGAAGCGCGCCTCGTAATGCGCCCGGCCGAGCGCGGTCGCCAGCGGGATGGTGATCGAGCGCTGATAGGTCTCGCGGCCTTCCGGCGGATAGCCGTCGATCAGCGGCCGGCGGCCGACGGTGTAGGTCGACGGCACGTGCACGATGCCATCCGAATCGGTGACATAGCGCTCGACTGTCGCCGCGCAGATGCGGTTCTGGATAACCGTATACTGGACGTCGAGCACGCCGCCCTGCGGCACCTGCGGCGTCAGCACGCTCGCCGCCTCGAAGACGATCGGCGGCTCGCGGTCGATCAGGATGGTCACCATCCATGCCAGCAGCACGGCAAAGGGCGAAGCGACCAGCGCCGAGCGCCAGTCGAAGGCGCGCGTTCTTTCCAGAACCGTCATTTGGCCAGCACCGTCATTTGAGCGACCTCAGATAGGGTGCCAGCAGCGCCCAGAGCTGGTTCAGCGCCACCAGCACGGCGGCAAGCCCAAGCACGAATTTTGGCGCCGAGCGCAGCGTCTTGTTGAACAGCACCGAGCGGGTGACGATCCTGAAGCCTGCCTCCCATTTGTCATCCGGCAACTTCAGGAATTCATCGAGGCGGTCCATCTGCTTCTTGGTCAGATGGCTCACCTGGATCATTCGTTCGCGCTCTTCCTCGTTCCAGCGGTAGACCATCTCGATCGTGCGCTTGTCGAGATCGCGCCATCGATCCGGCAGCTGGCTAGGATCTCTTGCCGCCATCGTTTCCCCGCCCGCCCTTTCATGATTTCAGTTCGGCGCGGCGTGCCGCGCTGGCCTTGGTGTGGCGGTCGCATTCGGCGGGCTTGTAGAGGCCAATGGCGCAGCCAGGCGCCATCGTCCGGTCGATCCGGTTCTGATCCTCGACCGTCTTGCCCTCAGCTCCCGCCAGGCTGCTACCGAGCGCCAAGCGAAGTGCTGGAACACCGCTGACGCCGGAAGTCCCACACCCCGCCAGCAGCAACACAATCGTCAAGAGACCGGCTCGCCTCAACGCCTTTGCGGATCGCATCCTGATTTTCCTTTTCGATCTGGTCGCGCACTTCCTGCGCTCCCCAATGCTTGATGAGCTCGTAGCCGCCAAAGACAGTGCCCGAGATGGCGATTAGCATGACGGCCCACGTCAGGATGCCGGCGAGCGGGCGAGGAACGCCAACTAAGCCGGCGACGATCCCAATGAGCGCCGACATCAGCAATCCCTCAGGACGCCGTGATGCAGGAAGCCGTGAAAGCCTGTTATGGCGATCGAGCCGGCGCCGGCGGCACAGGTGTTGCCGTCCTTGTCCACGTGAATGGTTTCACAGATGGTGCCGTGCCGGACCCAGCACCGATGAGCGGTATCGTCCTTCATCGTGCAGTTGGATGCCCGGCCGTCGATGAACCAGGTGTGATGGCCATGCAAACGGCAGCAGATCGCGAGCCCATCGGCACCTTTCGGATAGCCGTCGCCTTCCGCAACCCACAGTGCGCCAATCGGCAGATCACGGCCGATGACCTCATCCCCGGTTTCCAAGTTGCGCATGATCGGAGAGGCAACGCCTTCCTTGAACTCGGAATGACGGCCGGTGTATTCCCACCAGGCGCAGCGATACTCGCTCATCATCGCCGCGCTCCGCTCTGGAACGCCTCGACGCCCTTCTTCTCGCCATGGCGCGCCACGAGGAACAGACCTCCGGCAACGCCGGCGATCGCCAGCATCCACACCCAGCCCGGCACGTCGCCGGCGGCGTCCTTCACCGGCTGCATGACGCCGGAAGCCTGGTCGAGATTGCCGAGAATGCCGTCGAAGAAGCTGCCGATCAGCGCGGCGATGCTGGCGAAGAACGCGCCGACCTTGGTCAGCCAGTTGGTACGCACCTCCGGCACCTTCTCGCGCACGACGTCCGGAGCAGCATCCGTACGCGCTGGCGCCAGCACGCGCGGCTTGGCTTTCTGCAACGCCAGCAGCAGCGCATCGTCGATGCCGTCTCCTTCCGGCAGGCCAACCTCGGCACGGAAGGCGCGGATCGCGGTCGCCGTCATCGTGCCGATCTTGCCGTCGATGCCGCCGACCTCGGTGTAGCCGAGTTCCTTCAGCTGCTGCTGCACGCGCTCGATCGTTTCCTTCTCGACGGCCGGCGGTGCCTGCTCGATCGGGGCGGCCGGTGCCGGGGCAGGCTTCGCCACTGGCGGGCTCGGAGCCGCGGGTGAAGCTGGAAACACGATCTGCGAACCGTCCGGCCAGACCTTGGCAGCCTTGGCCAGCCATGCTTTTTGATCGGCCAGGCCGGTCGTCCCGCCGTTCACCGCCTTGCAGACACCGGTCGTATTGTTCTTGTCGGCCATCGCATTGATTTTGCGCTTGCTCCAATAGATGGTCGCGGCCTGCAGCGCGCCGGGGAAGCTGCGCAAAACGTCGGGATTGGCGACAACCGGCAGCCCGGTCGCTGTCTCGACTTCGGCGAAGTTCTCCCGGCCTGTGTTCTGCAGTAGACCGGAACCGCGGAACCTCCACCCGTCGCCGGCGGAAGAGTTGCCGAGCCGCCCGCCATAGACCTTTTCCGCCAGCTTCTGCGGGTTGTGTTCAAAGGGCTTGGCCGCGGCCACTGTCTTGAACCGCGTCGGCCAGACTTGGCGCATCCGCTCTGCCGAGTAGTTCAGGTCCTCCTCGAGGGCGCGCAGGCCTCCGGTCTCGACACAGACGCGCGCAAAGAAGTGTCGCACCCGGATCGGCGTGTTGATGCCGGCGGCGTCGAGCAGATGCGCGTTATCAACGATGCCGGCGATGATCTTCTTCGACGCCGTCGGGCATAGCTTTGCGAGCTGGCTCGCGAAGGTGCGGTCCATAGAAGTTCCTTTCCGCCCTCACGGGCAGTTGATTGAAAGGTGGGTTGTTTTGAATTTGACTTGCAGGTCGGCTAAGCGCTTAGGTTGCGCTGCACAATCTGGCGGTAATCAAAAATGGCGTTGCGGATCAGGCTCCCAAGAGGCACTCTGAAGGTGAAAACCTATCGAGAGTTGAGAACGAGCGAGCGGGACCGTCGCGTGCCGGTCATGAAGATCGGTGCTGTCTATCTGACTTGGTGGTCGAGCAAACGAAACAGCCGCTAATTGTTCCTTGCGGTTCCCGCGAGGAATTTTCTTCCGCTCAGGTTGCTAGCCCTAAAAGCCTTAGTCGAGAGTATACGATCCTCGCCACCAGCCAGTTACCCCTGTAGTTAAAATGTATCTTGTCTTTACGGATGTTCTTCGGCAGTATGTCGTGTGGGTTGAGACCACCAACGCGTGCAATCAATTCTGCTCGGATATCCAGAAAGTGGTCATCGAACCTGCCGGCCTGCCGCGCATTATAGTCGACTATCTTTTGATATCCGGCTTCGCCGAAGCGGCGCCCCGGATAGTCGCCGTTGACGAGGCCAATCACGAGAAGTTTTGCGGAGTCGCCATGGAGTGCCGCAATAGCATCCACGTCCGCCTCAACCCTTTCGGGGTCATCGAAATTATTGTTTCCTGCCCAAGCTAGTAATATGCCGCCTTTTGCAGGGCTTTCGCAGTAGCGCTCTAGAATATGATCTGAAGTCTTCCCGCCAAAGCCGAGACGATTTACCTCTGTACCCAAGAAATAAGAGAGGAAGTGTGGATACACGCCAGAGGTTAGGCTATCACCAAGACATGTCACTTTAAAAGGCGTGCGGGTACGCTGCGCCGTCCGCATCACACGCAGTAAACCGCGCGCCGTATCTCGCCTGTTCATTGTATTCCCCCAAGCCCAAGGGAATTGTTATCTCACAATTTGCGGTCGAGCAAGTCGCGCCAGAGATCAGAACGCCGCGACGATATTCGCCACTTCGGCGGCCGTCACATAGCGACCGGAGAGCAGCAGAACCTTGCGAATATCACAGCCAGTCCAGCCACCTGTAGGAGCCACAAGGCCGCTCTTAGCTGCCCCAATCGCCGGCCCTACCGTTGTGGCACACACCCCGGACAACGGCGCTGAGCCGATCAGAACGTTGTCCCTGTAGAGGTACATGTTGGTGTTATCATGCGTCATGGTGACGACGAATGTCGTTGACCGGACGTCAACGTTGCCTAGCACGGCGCTTGTGCCCCCGTTGCCATAGAGGCCCCAAAGATACCCGGAGGCACTCAACGTCAGTTGAAAGCGGTTAGACGACTGGAAGCCGAAAAATGACCTGCCCGCCGATGCGGCGTTTGGAGTGATCTTCATTGCGCATGTGTTGCCGCCCGATGCCGCGAATAGGAAATTGGCCGTGTCCAGCCAATCGTTACTACCGTCTCCACGCCACACCCCACCGCCAGCAGACTGGTAAGTGCCCAGCTGGCCAGCCGTTCCCTGAAAGGCGTAGCCTGTTCCGTAGGGACTGGATGCCTTCCCGATTAGATCACCAGAAGCCGTGACGAGATTTGTCCCCGCGCTTTCCTTCCACATGCGTGTGAGGTCGGCGAAGTCGAGATAGAGCGATGCTGGCGAGTCGGCGATGATAGACGGAATGAAGCCCAATGCCTGCGGCACGCCTGCCGGATTGCTGATAGCTTCACCAAGCTTTGCGATGAACATTTTGATCTACCATCCGTTCGGGGTGAAGAAACGACTGACCACTTGTGTCGCAACAAGATCGTAGCCAGTCGGTGTAAGGTGCAGACCATCGGCCAGCAGCGAGGACGGAACCACATCGTTGGCAATATTGGTCAAGTCCGTTGCTGTCGGTGTAATCGCCGCGTCGGTCAGTCCCTTATCGATGAGGTAGCGGCGGACATCGAAGAAATTATCCGGGAAGGCCGCAGCTAGTTCGGCATTCGCCTTGTTAAGGTCGGCATAGTAGATTCCGCCAACCCACTCGTCCGGGTAGTTTGTCCCGTTGTGGATACCGAGTATGACAAATCTTTTGGCTGCTGCCCTAAGTCTAGCCACCATCAGGCGCACATTGGCAACAACAGACCAGTTGTTGATACCTCGATCATTGCGCCCAACCCATATCACCTGTGTCAACGCCGCATCGGCCTGAGATTGTACTACCAACGCCGTATCGGGCGGGCATGTGACCGGCACGGTTTGCCCGCCATCCGGCGTAAACGTGTATGTTTCCGAGGTCGAGGGCGGACCGCCAGCGCCGTTCCGAGTGACGGTGCCGATCACGCCGGCAATCTCGGCTTTGATGGTGACAGTGGCGTTTGTGTCCCGCCTGGAAAGCAGTTGCGTGACATTTCCCGATGTGCTGTCGGTGATCGCGACACCATTCAAATGGGTTATCGTGTTCGCGCCCGAAACGATTTGATTGCCACTCATGCGAACAGTGGTGCCCAATCCGCCTTGCCTCATGGCGATTTGCGCTGACGTTTGCGATCCATAGCCACGGTTGGCGACGGTCCGCCCCGTCAAGTGAGTGGACAAGGCAGAGGCAAACCCGTTTTGCGTCAAGCTGTCCCCGTAGCAAGCAACGTCGGCGGAGGATACGACCAGTTTGCTGCGAAGAACCGCAAGCGATGGAGCCGCAATCATCGCCTCAGTGATGACCAGATTTGCCGAATCGAAGATCAGCTTGGGAGCATAAACCCTACCGTCGCGTAGGATCGCCAAAGGATATCGACCGGTGTCGTCCCTGAACCCACCGATCACCCGATTTCCAAGGTAATATTCAGGAACCCCGCCAGCACCATCCAGTTGCAAATCTTGGGAGTTGAAGACCAGCCTTCCGATCCTGACCTCGCCGTCCTCCATGACGGCCAAGGGAAAGAGATTGTTGCTATCTGCGAAGCCACCCAGCACACGCTTGGTGCCAAAGTAAAGAGGTGTTTCAGGGCCGATTTTCGCCAGCACTGCGTTAATCGATACCAACGCTGCATCAAGCGCGGCTTTGCTCGGATAGCTGGCAATCAGCGTCCCCACAGTCGCGACGTTCTTATACATCAGGGCATAGGTGTTTGTGCCGTCGCCCTTGACGATAAAGAACTGCCCATTGACCGTAGCCGCAATACCTGCGGCCGTTGTGTCGTAAATCACACCGCCTATCGCCGCGTTGGCAAGACCAACATCAGCATGGGTCAGCACAACATCAGCATGAGTTAAAACAACGTCCGCTGCCGTAGTGGTGCGATCTAAAGCGGTCTGGCCGGCGTCAGCGCCGGTCGCCGCGCGATCCAGCGTCGTTTGCGCGCGATCGGCGGTGGTGGCGATGCGATCGGCCGCAGTCTGGGCGGCATCGACGCCGGTCGCCGCGCGATCGAGGCCGGTTTGCGTGCGGTCGAGGCCGGTCTGCGTGCGGTCGAGCCCGGTCTGCGCACGATCCGCTGCCGTCTGGCCGGCATCCTGCGCCGCCGAGGCGGCGGCCTCCTGCGCCAGCGTGATGCCGGTCTCGAGGTCGCCGAACTGTTCAGCGATCGTTTCGGCCTGCGCGGCCGAGGTGGCGGCCTGCTGGACCTGGGCGGCACCCTGCTCCAGCAGCGTGCCCCAAAAATTTTCGCCGGTCGCAGCCCATGCGCCGGCCGTCTTCAGCCACTCGTCGCCATTGCTGCGGATGATGGCGCGGTCGCCGTCGCGGCCGAAATCGGCGGTCAGCTGCGCGGCATCGTCGACCGGCAGGAAGGATTGCCCGGCCGGGCCGGAGACGACGACGACATTGGGGATTTCGAGGATCGCGTTATACGACATCGCGGGTCACCGTCTCCAGAACTGGCCAGATCACTTTGTCGAGCACGATGCTTCTGTCGTCGCCGTCCAAGCGGGCGATATCGAACACGACGATGGTCGAGGCGATGAAAGGCTTGGTCGCATCATCCGACAGGAAGAAGGCCAGCGTGCGCGGCGCCTCGCGCTGGATCGTCAGATCAAGCGTGTCGGCTTCGAACAGCACCGGGCCGGGCACGGCGGCGCGGAACTGCGCCACCAGCCGGCCGGTCGCCATCTCTTGCGCATCCCACAGATCCTGCGGGAACTGCAGGCGCATCTGGAAATCGTAGCCAGGCCGGATCGGCTCGACATCGGGAAAAACATATTTTGCCATGATTTCAGAGAACCGATGCCGCTGTGAAGAAGGCATCAACCTGCGCGCCCGAAAAGCCGAGCGCGGCAAAGCCGGCCTGCATCGTCGGATCGGTGCGGACGAAGCTGCCGCTGTTTTCGTAGGCGATCTGGACGGCTGGGCCTTGCGTTGCAATCCAGGCTTCGACATCGGTGAGCAGGCCGGCGGCCAGCAGCTGCAGCTTGAACTGTCGCGCGGATACCCGGTCCGGAATGACCGGCACCGGTACGGGCGCGGTGAACACTTCGCCATCGAACAGGAAGCCGGGGCATACCGCATCATCGGCTTCGATAAAGCCTTCCGGCGCGGCGCCCGTTCGGTCGGACTGAACGACGATTCCGTTTTCGACGAGGACGAAAATGCTCATCTAGTCTCCCCAATATTTCAGGCGGGCGTAGTGCTCGATAGAGCCGACGCCGAAGGCGAGGCCGAGGCCATCAGCCTGGGTGGCTGTGGTCCGATATTCGAGGCGGTAGGCATGACCGCCGATGACCAGCGCTCCGCCGACCGCCATGGTGCCGGTGTTCGGCGAGTTGTTGCCCACACCGCCGATGCCAGTCGCGACCTCTGCGCCGGCCGTCACATCGTAGAGACGAACATTGATCGGGATGGCATAGGCGGAGACCTGCCATTCGACCCAGCCATCGGCCGCCGGCGTGAAGATGTTGCTGGCCAACGCCATCAGATTGTAGGGATCGCGTACCTTGGTGTTGAGCGCGTGGATGGCCCATGCGCCATTGCCGGGCGCCGATGTGCCGCCGCCGACGCCGGAGGCTTTCTGGTCCTCCAGCACGGCATCGGGCAGGCCGTTGCCGCCGCCATATTCCGGTGCGGTCGCCGCGGCATTCATGCGCAGCGTGCGCCGCGCCGCGCCCTTGGGCACGCGCGCCAGAACCTTCGGCCCCGTCGCATAAAGCAGGTCGCCCGCCACCAGGCCGGCCGGCGCCGGCAGGAACAGCTTCTGGCCAGCGCTGTCGCCGACGACCAATACATTGTCGTCCGTGTCCCACTGGACATCGCCTTCGGCGGTCGGCAGCGGGTTGGCGCTCTGCTTGAGAATGATGGTGCTGCTGACCGAAGCCCCGTCGACGCGCGTGAAGCGCAGCAGCCGCCAGTTGCCGGAGCCGAGCGATTGCACCGACGCGGTGTCGCCGGCCGCGGTGACGATGTTGGAACCGCCGGGCAGGATCAGGCTGGTGGCGTTATGGGTCAGCGTCAGCGCCGCGGCAAAAGTCAGGCGGCGGATGGCGCCGGCCGGCGCCGAGCCGAAGGACGAGATCGCGTCCGTGCCGGTGATGCGGACATTGATGCCCGTGGCATCGCCGAGATCGGTGGTCGCCGCGCTGGCGATGTCGGTCGACATGGCCGACAGATTATCGGCGGCATCGATCAGGCTCGACGCGCCGGTGCCGCCGTGGTCGATATCGATCAGCCCGTCATTGTTGGCGTCATAGATGGCCTTGGCCATCATGCCGTAGCCGCCGACATCGACGCCGGACAGGATGTCGGTGACCGCCGCACCCAGATAGAGCTCCAGCACGGTCTTCAGCAGCGCCGGGTCGGCCGGGTCGAGGGTTGAAAGATTAACCCCCGAGGCGATCAGCACAACGCGCAGATTGGCGATGATGCGGTTCCAGTCGTCCGCGGTCAGCTTGGTCGAATCGCCGTAGGACAGGCCGTTGCGCGCCCAGGAGAAGCCGTCGACATGGGCGGTGCCCATGCCCGCCGGCGGCGTCAGTTTCTTGACGACATCGAGAATGCCGAACAGATCGGGTGCGGCCATGGGTCAATCCAGTTGCGGGAAAGAGGTCTGAGGCCGAAACGGCCGGTGCGCGTCGCTAGGCGTCAAGTTTTAATTATATACAGCACGGCTCGGTTGCGCGGCCGCGTTTCTGCGTCGCCGGTCACGACGTTGACGATGTCGACATAAGGGTTGCCGCCACCGCCCGGATCCCAGCCATCATTGACGATACGTTCGCCGAGCTTCGATGCGCGGACAAAGCCGACCTGCGACGGATTGGTCGCGGGCGATGGATTGCCGGCCTGCTTAAGCGTGACGGGATCGCCGGTTAACGGATCGACGCGCTGGACGGTGTCGTTCTTCGGCCGAGCCGTCGCATAATCCTGCCAGGTACCGAAGGCGCGTCCCGTGTCGATGCCGCGGCCGTCGTCAAAGCCGCGCAGGAATTCGCCGCGGAAGTCGGGCAGGTTGAAGGTGGAGACCGCATCGCCGGCGCCCCAGCTGGTGCCAATCGCCGCGAACAGATCGGCATAGGTCGCGCGGTTGACCGCCTGGCCATTGCATTTCAGCCAGCCGGTCGGCGCCGTCGCGGCAGCAAACATCGAGACCGAGCCGGGCGGCACCTCGATCGACGGCGTGCTGCCCGCAACGATGTCGGCGATCAGCGCCTGCAGAGCCTGCCAGAGCTGCGTCTTGTCCGCGGGATCGGGGGTGAGGCCGGCTTCGACGATCACCTTTAGGATCTCGTCCTGCGGATCGTTGAAGACATCGGCCGGCGGGATGGCACCGGTCAGACCAGCCGCGCGGTTCTCGTTCCAGTATGGGATGCGCTCGCTCGATAGGGGCGCATTGCGCGGATTGACGAACTTCATGGCGGCCTCTTTTCAGACGGAAAAAACGATGGTGGTCCAGGCTGGCTTCAGCGCGTTGAACAGGCAGATCAGATCGTCAGGCAGGCCGAGCCGGCCGAGCGGCGTCTCGCCGGCACGGCCGTCGCCGGCGCGAAAGAATTCGACCGAAACGCCAGGCACGCTGACGATCCAGACATATTCGACGACCTCGCCGCCGGCGATTGCCTCAGGTCCGCCGCAAGTCGATGCACCGGCCCGGAACGGCGTTGGCTCCTCGATCGAGATGGCATAGCCGGCATCGGCCGCAAGCTTGATGAAATCGGCCGGCGTAATGGTGCCGCCGGAGCGGATTTTCAGCAGCAGCGAGCGCATGCGCGAGTCGATCGTCTGGTCCGGCCCGAGGCAGGGATCGGGCAGCCCGTATTCGATTTCCCAGTCGTCCAGCGAAGTGACCAGCGTCACCGCCGTCGATTCGAGCGCTACGCCAAACAGCGCCCGATAGGCATCGGCAAAGGCCGAGCCGACCGCGCGCCAGAAGCGCGACAGCACGGACAGCGGATCGAGTGCCTGGTTGTCGGGCGTGCCCCATGCCGCACCCTTCGGCAGCAGCGCCGTCAAAAAACCTTCCCCGGCTTCATCCGAGGGATCGGACAGGACATCGCCCTGCGGCGGCGCGCCGATGAACGGATCGTCCGGGGCGAAGTGGAAGAAGGCAAGCTCGTCCTCGCCCGGATAGCGCGGCCAGCGCACGGCATCAGACATAGTTGACCGTGCCCAGCACCGGCATCTCGCCGCCGACATAGATGATGTCGCCGGACGGGTTGATCAGGAAGTGCCGGTCCTCGCCGACGGCAAGGCTGATCGCCTCCGAGATCCACGAGCGCGACAGGGTGAACGGCGCCGAAGCGACGCCCGGCCGCGCGCGCCTGACCAGCATGGCGGCGATCGAGGCGGCAATCGCCGCGCGCGTCTGCACCGTGTCGACGGCAAGATTGGCAATGGTGATGTCGAGCGGCGACGGGATCGGTGCCGAAACCGACAGGCCGGCACGGATCAGGCGGCGCGCATCCAGCGCATCCTCCACCAGGGCGATGTCACCGGCCTGCGGAATGCCATTCTCGCGGCCTTCGAACAGAAACCAGACGCCGACCGTGCCGGGCGCATCCGCAAACGGAAAGGCCCAGGCCTGGGTGACACCGGGGACGGCGCGCGCGAACTGCTCGTAGTCCGAATAGGCGCCGCCCTGCGGTGGCCGCCGTTTCCGATCGAGGATGCGGGCGCGCAGGCTGGCATCCGTCTCGGTGTCGGCGCCGCCGCCAATGCCCCCGCTGGCCACAGTCGCTTCCAGATCGAGGTTCGGAAACTGCGTCGGGTCGGCGCGCTCCAGCGTCTCGCCGGCGGCGATGTTGGTGGCGACACCATAATCGTCGGACAGGATGGTCAGCGCAAGCTGCCCGGCCAGGTCGGAGCGCGCATCGGAAACCGAGCGATAGAGCCGGTTGCCGGCAATAAAGGCGATGCCGGCCGGATAGATGGTGTCGGCATAGCCATTGAGCGTTACCACGCCCTCGGCGCGCGCCATCGGCCGGCGATAGATGCCGAGTTCGGCACCGTGGCGCTCCAGATGCTGGACGCTCGCCGTGGTGGCGAAGATCTGCTCGTACAGCCAGGCGGCGCGCAGATGCATGTCATGCATGCCGGCGGCCACGGTCTTGACGATTGCGGTCAAATTGTTCGGCCAGACCAGCGCATCGGTCCCCGGCAAATAGCGCCGCAAGGTGCCGCGCAGCCGGGTCGAAATCTCAGTTGGCGAGAGGACGGTCCAGGCCACGCAATTGCTCCCACAGGACGCCGAAGCGGCGATCGAAGACGACCGCGCCATCGCGGTCCTTCAAGGTGATTTTCAGGTCGATACGGCGCTGCGCTGGGTCGGCCGTGCCGATCACCTCGGCAGAGGAGACCGCGCCCTGGTCGATCAGCGTCTGCAGGGCGGCACGGGCATAGTCTTCGGCGCGCAGCGCCGTCGCATCGTTTGCCATCGAGCGGCGCAGCAGCCAGAGTTTCGAGCCGATCACCGTCTCGCCGAGGTCGGTGCGCAGGTCGAAACTGTCGCCCGGCCAGCCGCGGTTCTGCTCTTCGGGCGGCAGCTCGTCCGGCTCCACGCGGGCGTCGGTCATCAGGCAGAGCAATACGGCGGTGGCAAGTTCCGCCTTGGCGCGCAGGCCGCCGGCATTGGCCTTGCCGTCGCCTTCTATGGCCCAGTCGCCCGACGTGCCGTCCCATAGCGTATCGGGCGACAGCAGCGGTTCGCCGTCGCCAGTGAGTGGAACGATCCTTATCATCAGTGCGTATGGTGCGGAGTGTTGCCGCCGGCATCGATAATCGAGCCGGTCGCGGTGATGTTGCCGTCGACGTTGAGATCGCCCTGCAAATTCCAGGTGCCGCCGGTCAGCGTGATTGTCCGCGAGCCGAAATCCATGGTCACGCCTCCGGCGAACAGTTTGATGATGTTTCCAGACGCATCGTAAAGTGCCGCGGCGCCGTCCGGCAGGTCGGGCCGGTGCTGCGCGTGCTCGATGCCCATGAGCATCGCCTGGGTGCGGCGGCCAGGCATCACCATCGCGACGCCGATCGAACCTTTGGGCGGCCGGCTGGCGGCGCCGTGCGGCTGCACGTAGAGCAGATCCTTGAACGTCTCGCCGGCAAGACCGCGACCGGAGATCAGCAGCTGGCCATTGTCGAAGCGCGAAGAATCAATCTCGAAACGCGTCAGGTGCGCTGAGGATTTCATTGCGCCGAATACTCCGCCTTTGGCTCCGGCGCAGACCAGCCCTTGCCCGATTTAGACCCGGATGAAGAGCCGCCGAGCGCGCGCGGATCGGTCAAGGTCAAGGTCGCCCGCGTGCCGTCACCATCGGCTTGCGTGTCCTGCGTCAGTTCCACCGATTTGATGACCATCATCTGGTCGAGATAGATGCGCGGATGGCGGACGTAGACCAGAAAGTTCGGCGTCCAGATCCTGCCGCCGGCATCGCGCCAGCCAGACACGGTGATGGTTGCGTTGACCGCGAGGCCGGCAGCCGCGCGGGCCTCCCATTCGACTGCGTTCTTCATATGCTTCGTCGTCGCCTCGCCATCGAGAACGACGATCTTGGGGCGGCTGCGGCCGACCGAGGGATCAGATGCCTTGGCCTCCGGCCGCATGGCCTGCGGTGTCGTGCCGCGCGATTGCTGGCCGCGAACTATAACCGGGTTGAACCTGCCCTCGCCCGAAAATTCCGCTGCGGCGGAGATGATGTTGACGCCAGCCGCCAGGCCGCCGCTATGCGACCCCTCCGGCTTCTGGACGATGCGCAATTTGCCTTGCGGCGTGTCGTGGATGATCGCCGCCTCGGCGCGCGCCAGCGGCTCCAGCGTCGAATACAGCGATTCGCCAGGTTCGATCTGGTGTTTGGCGATTGTTTCGAACGACCCCTTCGCCTCGATGCCGATGCCGCAATTGTCGAAGGCCTCGCCGATGCCCTTGATGTCCCTGTTCTCGACCAGGCCGGTCTTGTGCAGGATCGAGGTCTCGACCGCGTCGACCGTCCGCGAGACCAGCGAGATCGTGGCCTTCCAGTCGTCCGATCCCTGGTCGGGCCTGAGGTCGCGAACATAGCCGGTCAACAGCAGCGTGCCGTTCGCCGTCAGGCTGGCCTTGTCATCGGGCCAAGGCGGCGAGGCACCTGGCGGTATATGCCCGGTGACGACGGCGCTGCGCACAGCCTCTTCGGCCGAGATCGAGATCGAGACATCCTGCCACGGCAGGAACAGCCCGCCAGCCTGGATGACTATGGTCTCAAGCGGCAAGGCACGATCCTCTCAGGCCGCCCTGTGAGGCAGCGTGTACCCGTAAGCTAAGGGGCAATGGCCTCGAAGCTGATCGGCATGGCCGCCGGTGTGGCGACGCTGTTGCGTTGGACCAGCTCGCCGGCCCGGCCGGCATCGCCATAAAGCGCGTAGGCCAGCGCCGTCGCCGGCAGCGATATTTCGGTCTGAACGCTGACCAGCGGCGCCCGATTGGCGGCAACGGCACTGAGGTCGGATGCCGCGGTCGCAGCGATATCCGACAGCCATTCGCTGACCGCAACGTCGAGGCCTGTCGACAGGGCCTCAAGGACGGGATCGACGACCGGCGCAATGCGGTCACGGGCACGGCGCGCATCTTGGCGCGAAATATAATCGCCGGCAGCAAGCGCCTGGCAAAACCCGGCGGCGAAGGCGGCGACCGACACCAGGGCGAAGACATCGGTGCCGGAAGGTGCGGCCGCAACCGCAAAAGCTTCAGTGGCTTCGGTCGGGCTCGCCGCATCGGCGATGGCGCCGACCGTCGAGACGATCGCCGCAGCAATCGGCCCGGCCTGGATGACCGGCTCCGACGACAGGCGCGTGATCGTCGCAATCTGATCGGCAATGACGGGCCGCGTTTCGGCCGGCATCTCCGCCGCATCGGCGACCGAGGCCATCGCCACCGCGGCGGATGCGGCAGCGAGTGCCGAGGGTGCCGCCTGACCGGGCGCGACATCGCGCATGCGGAAAGCGGCGGCAGACGCGATCACGTCAATGCCGGCAGCGATCTTGCTGGCAATCGCAAAGGCGCCGGGCACTGCGGCGAAAGGCAGCGAGGTGAGCCCCGCCAAAACGAACTCGATCTCGAAACCGACATAGCCGGCACGGCCGCGCTCCCGCGACAGCGACCAGCGCGGCACGCGGACGAGGACTGGACCGCCCATCGGCAGCACCAGCGTCGCAGCGCCCGGCGCGTTGAGCGCAGCGGTGAAGTTGCGGGCGGCGGCATCGGCAACATCACCCGCGACATAGGCCGACAGGCTGAAGCGCCTGACATCGCCGCCCATGTCTTCGGTAACATGCAGATTGGAATAGGCGATCGGCGAGATGGCGACACGCCGGCCGCCTTCGGCTTCCTCGGCCTCGACGAAGAACGGCACGCCGCGGAACGAGGCGGGCCGGAAGGCCTTCAGCCAGTCACGCATCAGCGCGGTCCCATCAAATGGCCAGCGTTGGACTTGCCGGTGTCGGCGCGAACCGCCTTAAGCGAGCCGATGGGCCGCGACAGGTCGGCGGCAGCACTGCGGGCGGCGCCGGCAAGCGCATTGGCGCCGGCGACGATTGCCGCTTCCAGCTTGCCCGCGACCGATGCCAGAGTGTCGGCACCAGACTTGATGCTGTCACCGGCCTGCTTGCCGCCGTCGGCAACGGATGACGCCGTCTCGACGCCGGCGCCCTTCAGGTCGGCCGCTGCGGCGTCCGTGGCCCGTTCCATCGCGCTGAAATCGATTTCGTTGCCGAAGTAGCCGGACGGCTTCTCGACCTGAACACTGTTGCGCACCGCGGCAGCGTGGCCGCGACCGTAGAGCCGGTATTGCTCGGCCACGCTCGGCGCAACCGGACGCGGTGTCGGGATCGGCGTGCGGCCCGGCTGGTCCTGACGCCGCGACGGCAATTCCGGGCTGGCGCTCATCGGCCCCTTGGCGGCGACCAGGCCTTCGGGCGACCGCCATCCGCCCTTGAATGCGGTCAGTCCCTGGTCCTGATTGTCGAAGCCATTGCGCAGCCACCACATGCGCTTTTCCCAGAAGCCCATGCCCTGCTTGTCGAGCTCGGCATTGATGAACTGCGCCTTGTCCATGTTGGAGCTGACGAAGTCCATGGCGCCGGTGGCGGCGGGTGCAATACCCGAGCCGATCGCGCGCACCATACGCTCCCAGGATGCGCCCATGCGGTCGATCTTCGACTGGTTGTCATCGAGGACGCGGCCGAGATCGCGCATCGTCGCGCCATCGACATTTTCGAGCGACTTCTGGAAACCCTCCATGGCGTCGCGGCCCTGCAAAAGGGCGCGCATGCCTTGCTGGAATTGGGCATCGGTGAACAGTTGCGGGATCTTCGACAGATCGCCTTTGAGCGCCCGTTCGGTCAGTTCGATGAACACATCGATAAGGTCACGGCCTTCCTTGCGCGCCTTGGCCATTTCCTTGCGCAGATCGACGCCGAACTTCTTAAAGCTCTTCGCCGTCTCGTTCGATTCCATCTTCTGCAAGACGTTCTGCAAATTGGTAGCGGCAGAACTCGCATCACCAGTCTGCAGGCGCACCGTCTGCAGCATCGACGCCAGCTTGCCCAAGCCCTTCTCACCCTCGTATCCGAGCGAAGCCATGGCTGGCGCAAGCGAAGGCAGGTACTGGGCCATGTCCTTCAGTTCGAACTTGCCCTGCTTGCCCGACGTTACCAGAATGTCGAAGGCGCGCTGCATGTTGTTGCCGGCGAAATGGAAAGAGTTGCCGATCGCGTCGGCCGTGGTGGCGATATCGGCAATCTCGGCGCCGGCAGCTTGCGCGGTTGCGGCGACGGAAGGCAGGAACGAAAGCGCATCGTCGAGGCTGCGTCCGGAAGCGACAAGCGATTCGAGACCGTCCGTGATGCTGTCCTGCGTCATCGAATAGTCGAGCGCAGCACGATCGACCGTGCGGAACATCTCGCCCAGCTTGTCCTTGCCGGCATCGGCATTGATGGCGATACGGTTCAGTCGCCGTTCGGCGCCGGCGAAGTTTGTCACCATTTGCCCGGCCCCGCGCACCAGACCATAGGCGACGAGGCCGCGGACGGCGTTTGCCGCCAACATGCTGTTGCGCGCCATCAGTCCTTGCGTGCGGTTGAACGCTAGAGCTTTCTGATTGACCTGGTTGAGCTTGCTGGACAACTGGCCGAAGGCGCCCATCGGGCCGAGCTTCGCCGACAGGCGCAATATGGCCTCGATCGTGCGGTTGCTCATGTCTTCGGCCTACGCTTCAGGAATTCAATGCCACGCCTGTGCAGCATGGCGATTTCAGAAAACGGCATCGGCAGCACCGTGCCTGGCTGCCAGTTGAAGAAGAACATCAGATCATCGGCTTGAACGCCGATGACGTCGCCTACTCGGTGACCGCCGGCGCGGTACGCATAAAAAAACCGATCACCGCGTCGCGCACCAGCCTGGCATCGGCCAGCTCAAGCACGCCCAGCTTCTCGATCCCGGGCGCCACGACACAGCGGCGGACATAGGCAGCGACGGTGTCGACGTTCTCGATGACGACATTGTTGCCGCCGGCACGCTGGATTTCGTAGGGCTCGCCCAGCGCCAGCAGATCCTCGAAGCGCGGCTCGCGCAGCGTGACGCTTTCGAAGGCTTCGGCGTGGGCCTCATAGCGCTTCGACAGCGGAACGACCGTTTCCGCCATCGTCAGATCTTACGGTAGACGCGGGCGATCAGCGCCACGCCCGTGACTTCACCGCTCGCCCGGTTGATGGTCGGCGTGCCGGTAAAGGCGGCTTCGGTCCACAGATGCTGGACACCAGTGAAGCTTTCGTTGAGCGTCACGTTGAAGCCGGAAGCCCGCATCAGCCGGTTCCAGTCGTCGGTCGGCAAATCCTCGAAGGTGAGGTTCGCCTTGAAGCCGGTCGGCTCGACCGTGCGATAGGGCGAGCCGTCCTGGTTGGCGGCGCCGGTGATCTCGACATTGGACGGCATGATCTCCGCCGCGCCGCGCACCACGATCCGCTCGCCGGTCGAAAGACCGAACGTCATCTCTCCGCCGAAATTCTGCATCGGTCATCCCTTTCGTGTGAAGTGCCCATTCGGGCGAATTGTCGGGCTTGTGGCCGCCTGTTGGCGAACCGTGCCCGCCGGTTTCTCGTTTCGCCGTCCACGCACCGGGTAACCGGAAACGGACGTGGTCGCGGCCGGGGAGTGTACCGGCGCTCTGCTGAACCCTATGCGGCGCGATACTGGCTGTAGAGCATCGCGTTGGCGGCAATCACGTCGAGCGGGTTCACGCGGTCGATCGGCGCCATGATGTCGACGCGGTTGGCGCTCTGGCTGTTGCGCTGGACGATCAGCCGATCGGCGAAGCCGCGCGCGTTTTCGAGCACGCCGCGATTTTCCAGCGTGTCGGCGGCATGCACCAGCGTCGCCTTGATCGACTTCGGCGTCGAGATCGCGCCGAGGCCGCCGGGGTTTTCGTCGGCAAGCGCCTTCTGGCCATGCTCATAGGACAGCTGCGCGCGGAAATAGCGCAGGATGGCGACGAGCTGGCCCATTGCCTGGATGTCGCGGAAGGTCTCGTCCGGCTGCGAATTGGCGTCCTTCTGGTAGGTGGTGACGATCTTGTCGATCGCCACGCCGCCATCGGTGTTGACGATGACGCTGGAAATGCCGGAGCGCAGCATGGTGTTGCGGCCGGCATAGGTCGGCACTAGTGATCGATCGCGCGGCGGCCGCTCGCCTTGCACGACAAGGCCTTTCTGGTTGCGCGAGACATTGCCCGTGGCGTCGTCGGACAGCCACGGCACGATGCGCGCCGTGCGGGCAGCTGCGGCCAGCCAGGCCGGCGTCGGGTTGCCGGCGGCGACCGGCAGACGCGGGTGGATGGTCAGATGACGGTCGTTGAGTGCCAGGCCGATCGTGGTCAGCGCCGACAGCGTGCCGGCCGCGGTGGTGAAGACATGGCCATAGACCTGGCGATTGTACGCCCAGCGGCCGGACACATCGTTCATCGCCGCCGTGTAGCGGGCGATGTTGGTGGCGTCCGAAAAGGGCGAGACGATCCAGTCGAAGGGATCGTCGCCGAGGGCGGCCAGGGCAGCCGATAGGTCCGGGCTGCCGGTCGGCACCACGGTGTTGGTGATGGTGACGGCAGCGCCGGCAAAGGCGTTGCCGGCAACGACGGTCGGCACATAGAAGTCATAGTCGACATAGATCAGGCCGAGATGGCGGGCGGTCACCGTCACCGTGTCCGTGGCGACCGTCGCGGCGACCGACAGCGCTGCACCGGTCAGCGCGTTGAAATAGGCGTTGATCGCAGCAGCAAGGGCGGCGGCCACGGTATTGACGCTGTCGCCCGCAGCGATCTGCACCTGCACCGGCTCGCCTGCGATTTCGATGGTGGCGACACCGCCGCCGGCCGGAACCGAATTGACCTTGATGGTGTCGACGCGCGCCGTTCCGGTCGCTGGCGCCGCCAAGATCCAGGTTTCCTGCGTCGGCGCGTTCAAGAACGCGACACGCGCCATTTCGGCCAGCATCGAGCCGACGCCGCAAAGTGCTACGGCTTCCTGCGCCGAGCCCACCGGCGTCGGGGTATTGTCTGCAATGAGCGCGCCGGTGTTCTTATGGCCGATCAGCAGCAGGCGCGAGGCCGACTGGTAGCTGCCGCCGGAGGTCACCTCGAAGGCAAACAGCGGCGCGACCAGGCCTGCGCCCGGAATGTTGTTGAACAGGATGCCCATGGCTCTATTTCTCCTTGCGCTTGCCTGCGGCCGGGGCGGCAGGCGCTTCGATTGGCTGTTCGGCGATCAGCGAGCCGTCATTGATGAGCTGCAGCCATGCCGGGTCTTCGCGGTCGACGGTCAGCCCTTCTGCCGGAAAATCGACAGTCGGATTGAACGGGTGCGGCATGCGGTGGTCGGCATCGGCGAGCTTGACGTGAACAAGATTGGCCATGGTCTAATCCTCGATGTCCGGAAACGGCGGCGCGATCGACGCTGCAGGCCCCATCTCGCCGGAAATGCCGGCCTGCTTCACTTCGAAGGCGATCGTGTCGATGATCGGCAATGGTGCGGCGGCCGCGAATTGCGCGGCCATGTTGGCCAGCGTCGCCTTGGCGTAGGAATTGTCGGGCAGAAGTGCTGCGATGCGCGCGGCCGGTTGCGGCAGCCCTGCCCCGCCGGAGAAATCGTCGTCGGGTATCTGGCAGTCGAACAGCATGGTGGTGCGCTGCCAGCGCAGGCCAAGCTCGGGAACGGCGAAGCCTTCCTCGTCGATGCTTTCGATGGCCATGACGATCTGGCGAAAGAGCGTGCCTGTCGGCCCTTGCGTCAGCACGAAACGCACCTGCGCGCAGAGCGCCGACAGCACGATGCGCGCCGTCGGGTCGGAGCCGACCATGGCGTCGGTATAGGGCGAGCCGTCCTCGTCCTGCGCCGAGACGCAGAGCTCCGCCACCACCTCGAGCATGGTGCGGCCGTTCCTCGCTACACTCCCTTGGCCCTGGCCACGGCGCGGCGATTCCGACTTGCGGGTGAACAGCGACAGGACCGGCGTGTATTCCTCGCCGGCGTCAAGTTCATCGGTCGAAGGCCGGCGGCTGTCGAAGACGCGGTGGCGCGCCAAGGTCGGCAGCGCGGTGCCGGCAAGCATCGCGACGGTCGGGCACAGGCTTTCGACAGCGGCCAGCCGGGTGATTTCTGCGGCAATGGTCATGGCCGGCCCTTGGTGCGGTTGACGAAGAGCGCCAGGCGCTTGCCGCCGTCGACCGGATTGGCCGCGACAAGAAAGCGGCCCCTCTCAACGCCGGTCTCCGGGTCAAGCCAGACGATCTGGTCCTCGACCTTGACCGGCTCGGGCCAGTCGGTCGACAGCGCGGTTACGACGGCCTCATGCGCCGGCATTTCGCGCGCTCGGTCGCGATCCGAAGACAGCATGGACGGATGCGAGAAGCCGGGCGCGAGAGCGGCCGGGCCGAAATGTATCGATCCGAGGAATGAGAAGCCGACACGGCCTGGATCGGCCATGCGGGTATCGTTCACGCCGACGCGCCGCGCCGTCGGCACGACGCGGAAGGTCTCGCGGTCGAAGACTTCGGCGACGGTCGTTTCGAGCGCCGCCGAAGCCTCGTTCCAGTCGATCATAACCAAGCGCCTCGGTACAGGATATTGGCGGCGCCGAGCGCCGCCGGGTCGATCAGGTGTTGCGCGCGCCCATCAGCGTGCCGGGACGGGTGCAGAGCTGCAGCTCATTCATCTGCAACTCGCCATTGATGCCCTTGTCATTCGGCATCGGCCACTGCTTGGCATAAAGACGCTCGCCAAGCGTGTTGACGGTCTCCATATAGTCGGCCGGCGAGATGTAGGTCTTGAACAGGTTCGGCACACCGACTGGGAAGAAGCGCGCCTTGGTCGCGGCGATGCCGACGCCCTCGCCGTCGATCTCGCCGTAATTCTCCCAGACGATGCCGCCGAATTCGAACGTCGGGTTCGAGGAGCGGTTCTTGCCGACGAAAGAGTCGCGCAGGATCTGGGCTTCAGACCAGCCCTTGTAGGTGTCGCGAACCTCCTTATGGGTCAGCAACTGGTCGAAGAAGGTGTCGCCGACAAAGGAGTGCACGGAGGCGAACGGCACGGCGCCGAGCGCCTTTTTCTCTGCTCGGATGACCTTGGTGCAGGCGAGGCGCAGAGCCCCATCGGCCGGGTTGGCATTGTCGAGGTCGAAATCGACTTCCGCAACCTGGCTGATGCCGAATTCGGTGAACAGATTAAGGGTGGAGCCGTCGGCATAGGTGATGATGCCGGTGACAGCCCCAAGCCGGGCATGTTCCTCGGTCAGGTCGAAGTCCGAGGTATTGGCCGCAATGACGGCACCGACTATCTGTTGCACCGTCGCCAACTGGTCAGACGTCCCTTTTGCGCGAACGTTCTGCACCTGGTCGGCGAGCACGCCCCAGTCGCGCTGGAAGTGCGGCACCTTGAAGTCAGTCATCTTGCGCTTGGGCATGTCGCGGGTCTCGCCGGGACCACCTCGCGGGCTCGGCTTGACCAGCTGCAGGATGTCGCCAACGCGCTCCATGGCGATGGTTGTGGTCGTGACAGGATGCGAAGAAAAAAGGCCCATCTCGCCGATGCGACCGGGCCGGTATTTCAGGTCATTGACGAAATCGGTCAGCGACGTGCAGCTGAACGCGTCATTCTTGAAGATGTCGAGGATGTTGTCCATTTTGGGTTTCCCTTGGAAATCCTGACTGGCAGGAATGGTTCGGCGCGGCGGGCCGCGGGCTCAATCGGAATGGCCGGCGGTCACCCGCCGCACCGTCAGTTGCGGATGATAATGCCGCGCGCCTCGAGCGCCTGGACCGCGTCGGCCTTGTCGGCTGCGGCGATGCCGGCCGGCCATTCGAGCTGGTGGCCGTTGACTTCCGCCGAGCGGGCGATGATGGCGATGGCCGCCGTCGCGTCGGCAGGCGTGACGACGGGATAGAGCGCGATTGCCGCCGCGACCTCGGAACCGTCCGTGCCGGCCGGATTGTAGGCGACATACTGGAAATCATCCGCGTCGGCCGCGACCGTGACGGTGAAGCGGTCGCCGGCGACGAAGTCGGTGGCGTCGGCGATAGTGAACTTGATTTCCTTGTTGAAGGCGACGCCGACCGTCGCCTTGCCGATCGACTTGCCCGTCGGATCGGTCACCTCGAACGTGCCGCCATTGGTCGCCGGCTCGGTACAAATGATGTTGTAGACGCCGTCCTTGACCCTGGACGAGACGGCCGGATTGGCGAGCGTCAGCGCGCCGGAGCCGGCAGTGTTGCCGGCATCGGCGGCCGCGGTGGCGACAACGCCGGCAACGACCGCGATGCGGCCGAGCACGGTGCCGGCAAGAAGCGTCTGCAAAAAGGCGACGGTGGCGTTATCGCGCGAGCGGTGGAAATTCGCCTCGCTGAGCAGAAATTCGCCGGCATGCCGGCCTTCGGTAACAGTCGTCATGGCTTCAGCCTTTCACGATTTTGAGGATGGTGCGCGAAAGGCTCGATCAGCCGTTGCGCTTGTTGATGCTGTCCGCCGCCTTCTTCCAGCCGGCCGAAGCATCGGCGGGTTTCGGAGCATTGCCGGGCTGCGCCAGGCTGGCGGCGGCCAAGCGCTGTTGCTCATAGGCGGCGGCATCAGCACCACCTGTCGGCTTGGTTGCCGCCACATTGGTGACGACGAAGGCGGCGACATCCTCGCCGGACATGGCCGGAGACTTGGCTGCGAGGTCGAGCGCCGCCGCCATGCGGCCGCCATCGCCCTTAACGCCTTCGGCACCCATCGCCGTTGTGAGGCGCTTGCTTTCAGCGGACACGCCGGCGGCGTGGCCTTTGGTTTCAGCCGCAGCAACGGCTGCGTCATGGTCGGCCTGCGAGATAGTGCCCGCCGCGGCGGGCGCCTGATTTCCGGACATTCCGGTCTCCTTTGCCCGCGGGGGGCGGTTGGTTTCAGTTGACGCCTGGGCGCCGGTTTCTTCCCCATCATCAGGGGAAAGCTCATCCGCGGCCGCGAGCGTTGCTGCGCGGACCGCGGCCAACATGCTGTTCGCCATGGTTCAGGCCTTTCCGTTGATTTCCTTGACGAAGGCCGCGAACGCCTCCTGGCTGTCGCCGACGGCATCGGCCAGGCCGAGTTCGACGGCTTCGCTCGCCGAATAAGCCCCCGCCTCAGTCTTCAGCGCCGCCGCTTTCGACAGGCGCCTGCCGCGGCCCTGCGCGACGACGGCGGCAAACCGGTCGCGCATCTGCTCGACCTCGGTCTGCCATTTCTCCTGAACACCGGCCGCCAGGGGCTGATAGGGATTGCCGTCGACCTTATGCTTGCCGGCATGGATGAAAGTGACCTTGATGCCTTCCTGCTCCAGATTGCCGCTGAAGTCGGCATGCATCATGACGACGCCGATCGAGCCGGCGCCGCCGAACTCCGGCATGATGATCTGTCGCGCCTGGCTGGCCAGGAGATAGCCGGCCGAATAAGCAAAATCGGTCAGGATGGCGATGGTCGGCTTGGCCTTGGACAGCGACCGAAGTGCTGCAGCGGCCTCGAACGCGCCATTGACCTGCCCGCCGAAACTGTCGATCTCAACCACGGCCCCCTTGACGGCAGTGCTGCGCTCGGCCCGGGCGAATTGCGTGATCAGCCCCTGGTAGGATGTTTCGCCAGATGATGATCCAATCCATGCGCCCTTCTGGACCAACGTGCCTTCGACCGGAATGACAGCGACGTTCCCGATCATCTCAAATGGGACGATGCCGCGCTGGTCTAGGCGGCGGCCCATGCTATCGCCCAGCACACCCGCTGACGGGCGGCCACTGGCAAAGGCGACATGGTCGACCGCGCCGGGAGCGTTGACGATGGTGATGTTCTGGCCCGTCAGGCGCGGACCGAGCATCTTCAGCAAGGTTTCCGCCTTGCCCGGATGATAGAGATGCGGCCGGTCAAACAGAACGCCGCAGACGCGTTCGAAGGCTAGAGACATGAGCCGCCCCCGACGAAGCGTATCGACTTGGCATAACGCGAGCGCTTGCCCTGCTTCGCCGAACAGGCGGCGGCTAACCGCATCAGCTCGGCGTCGAGCGCCGCGACGCTGCCGACCGATATGCGGACGCGCTGGTGGGTGACCGGCGAGCGCACTTCAGTCTCTTCGACTCGCTCGCCGGCGATCAGTTTCAGCTTTGCCGCATAGAGCGCTTGGTAAAGCGCGCATGGGTCTTCCGCGTCGACCGAGACGCCGGCGATCTTGATCAGGGTTGGCATCAAGCGGCAGCCTTCTTGGTCGGCTCTTCTTCAGCCGCGCCTGGCGCGCCACCATTGCGAGGCACGAAGGGCGAAGGCATGCCGGCAGCGATATATTTCTGGTGCTCGCGCACGCGCTGCTCGAAGACTTCATCCGGATCATAGCCGAGTTCGGCGCATTCGCTGGCAAGCGTCGAGGTGCCGTTGACCAGACGTTCGGTGGACGCCTTTGCGCTCTTGCCATCGTCGGCGGAGGGTTTTGCAGGACCCTGCCACAGGGCCCAGCAGACTCGCTCACGATTGGCAGCAAAGGCTTCGTAGCCGCCCTTGAATGGAATGCGGCCTTCGCCGATCTCTTCATCGAGCCATGGCTCGTAGATCGACTGGCAAATCGGCGCGGCAATACGCTCTCGGCGACGCGTGACGACGGGCCAAATCGAGGAGTTCTCCATGCGAACGCTCGAATAGGTTGCCGCCGTATGGTTCATCGTCAGGCCGCCGAAGGTGATGCCGATGGCGCGCGCCATATCACGCGACAGCTCGTCCGACACCGGAAGGAACTCCGGACCAGGCGTCTGCGTGGTCAGCAGCTTCAACTCTTCGCCAGGAGCGAGATGAGAGACCTGCGGATCACCGCTGATCGAAATCTTGCCTTCTGCCGCACGGCTCAAGGCGCCGGCGAAATAGTCGTGGAAGTCGGCCTGCAGATCACTGTCGTCCGGCAGTGCCTCGATCGCCTCGAATGCCTCCTTCGACGGATTGGGGCTGGTCAGGGCAGCGGCGAAAACCGTCTGCAGGATGCCGGTCTGGATCTTCGCATCGACCAGGATCTCATGCTGTATGTGCTTGCGGAACGCCGGCGCAATCCGCGAGATGCCGCGGACGTCGGTCGCATCCCACGGATCGAAGACATGCATCACCTGCAGCCTGCCGGCCGCGTCATAGGCGCGATAGTCGCGCCTGGTCCGGATGCCGGCTTCCTTTTCCTCGAATCGGTAGGCGATCGGCCGCCCGTTTGCCTCATGTATGACGCCTTGATAGAGGCCCTCATACTCGCTTGTGTCCTGGACCAGAGCGGTCGGCGGCACCATGCAGATCTTGGTTCCGGTCGTAATGCCGTAGCCGCGGCGTTGCGCGCGAGGCATGTATGAGATCAGGCCGGTCGCCTCGCCGTAGGCCATGTCCCAGCGCAAGGCGATGTCGACCATCTGCGGCACGGTGAACTTGCCGCGCATATCGCATTCGCGCGGGTTCCAGGCATAGCGCTTCCAGCGGCGCTTGATGATCTTGATCAGTTCCGCAGTCTCGGCCTCGCTGTAGCCGAGGCCGGACAGGTCCGGCTGCGGGTTGAGCACCAACTCGACGCCGACCGTGTCGGCAAGCACCTGGTCGGCGGCGCCCTTCAGTCGCCCGGAATTCTGGATCAGATCGATGGCAAGCCCGGCGGCGCGGCGCCAGGCAAGCCGGATTTCGTCGCGGCTGTCGCGCAGGATGGCCGGGCGCGTGTTGATGATGGCCGAGCGCGAATCGCGCAGGAACGCGGCGCCGGGAAGCGGACGCGCGGAAACATCCGTGCCCGCCTTTCGTCCCAGGAGCCGGTCGATCAGTTTCACGTTCGCTTCGCCCATTTTTCACGATTTGCCTTGCGGCGCGCGTCGCGCTCCGGATCGGCTTTTCTGGTCTTGCCCTTGAACGGCCCGTCCTCGGCCGCCTCGAACAGGTCCGGTTCGGCCGGCTTGCCGTGCAGTTCGGTCAACAGGTCGGCCCAGCGCTCGGCATTGAGCCGGCGCTTGTGCTTCAGGTGCCAGGCCAGCGCGAAGGCGTAGACCGTGGTGTCGAACCAGTCATTGGCGCGGCCTAAAATCTTCTTCCACTCGCGCGGCGCCTTGGGACTGATCAGATTGCGGGCTCGCCGCGAGACGGTGGCGCGCGCTTCCTCGTCCGGATCGACCAGCCGCTCGGCCGTCATCTCCTTGGCGAACTCGTCGTCGCAAAGCTCGTTCGACAAATGGATGGTGTTGCGCGGCCAGCTGCCCTTCTCGTCGGGACCGAGCACGAAATTGGCAAGTGCTGCCATCACCGAGGTCTTGATGTCGTAGAGCCCGACCGGATAGAGCATGACCTTGGCGATGATGCGCTTGCGCTGGTCGCGAATATCCTTCTTCACCGGTGTGCCGAGCCATGGCAGGCCGATCTGGTGGCGGCCATCGAGCGCGTAGACATTCGGCCGCGAGGCGCAGAAGCGGTAGACGCGGTCGGTGGCGAAGCCCGAATCGACCCCGGAAATATCGATGCCCTTCTCGCCGCCGCCGGCCGTCCGGTAGGTCTTGCCGAGCGCGTCGGCGAGTTCGATCCAGGCGTCGTCGACCTGGTCCGGCGCGCCCATGAAGACCTGTCGGTCGATCAGCCAGGCGCGGTCGCGCGGCCCGACCGCCCAGACCGACCATTTGATGCCGTAGCCCTGGACGTCGGCCGCCGAGACGATGAGACCGGCTTCGGCTGGGATGGTCCCTTGCGGGAACGGAAACTTGCGCGCCGCCTCGACGATCTTTTCCCATTCGACGGCGACGCCGCCCGGATCGTAGGGCAGCGCCAGATCCTGCTGGTAGAAGGTGCGCAGCTTCGTCGTGTCGCCTTCAGCATCCTTGAAGCGGTGCCATATGTCGGCGAAGCGTTCGCGCGGCGCGTAGGCGGCCCACAGATGATAGCTCGGCTGCCAGTCGCGGCAGCGGCCCTCGCAAGGGTCGCAGCGCCAGCGGACGATGTCTTCAGGCGCGAGCGCGTCCGGCACCTTCTCCTCGCCGTCATGGACGCGGCGGGCGATCCAGTGCGCCCGGGCATTCATCTCGGCCTTGTGGCCGTCGAGAATAGCGCCGTTGCAGGCGATGCAGGCCATGTGCACCGGCAGATTGGCCGCCGGGTCGGCCTCGCGCATCTGGTCGAATTCCAGCACCTGGTAGATGCCGCAATGCGGACAGGGCACGTAGCTGTAGCGCTGGTCGCCGGCCTCGAAGTCGCCGGAAATTGCGCACTCGCCGGTGACGCCGGGCGTCGATCCTTCCCATTCCTTGGCGAGGTCGCCATACATTTTCTGCCGGGCACGCGCCTGGTCGCGCGGGCTGCCGCGGCCGTCGACATCGCGCGGGTAGCCGGTGACCTCGTCCATGGCGAGATATTTTATCGACACCATCTGCAGGCCCTTGGAAGAGCCCGCATTGACGATCTGGCAGAAGCCGCCGGCATAGCGCTTGAACGAGGTGGTCGAGCCCTGCTCGTCGCGGCTGTTGACCGGCATCACCTTGTGGGCAATGCGTGGGCTGGCCTCGATGGTCGGCTGCAGCTTGACCCGGTTGAACTTGGTCGCTTCCTCGAGCGTCGGCAGCACGATCATCATCGAGCCCGGCGCCTGGTCGACGATGAAGCCGAACCAGTTCTCGATCGCGGTCGACTTGCCGAGCTGCGCCGCCCAGCGGCAGGTGACACGGCGCGCCGGATGGTCGGGATGCAGGCAATCCTGCGGCTCGCGCAGGTAGGGAACACGGTCGGTCTTGAACGGGCCGGGCCAGGGCGACCCCGATTCCGGCGAGACGACGCGGTAGCGGTCGGCCCATTCCGAGATGGTCAAGTCGGCGACGGGCCGGCTGGCGGCCTCGAGGCCTGTGAACAGGATTTCGGCGCCATGCGGCAGTTCCGGAAAGGACAGCCGCGCGTCGTGATAGCTCATTGCAGGCCGGCCTGGTCGAATGGGCCGGTGTCGCCGGCGGCGCGCTCGCGCTCGTGCTGGTCGAGGCGCTCGCGGATCTCGCGGTTGAAGTCGTCGAGGCCGACGCGGACGAAACCTTTCAGCGCAATGCGCGCGACGCGCTCGTCCCAGCCATACTTGACCGAAAGGCTCGCTGCCTCGCTCTCGATCGCCCGGTCGAAGGCGCTTTGCATCAGCGCGATGGCGTCGCGGCCGGCCTTGTCGACCTCGGCCGTCGGCGTCAGTTCGCCGCGGCGCTTGGCGAGATCCATCTCGCGCATCTCGGCATCGGCCTGCGCCTTGCGGGCAAAGCCGTCAGACTGGCTGCCGGCGAACCGTGAAGGCTGCGCCTTGGCCTTTATCCCGAGGCCAGGAGCTTGCCCCGAGACCGGCGGCACAGTGCGCAGTCGAATGTTCTCGCCACGATGGGCAACCAGCGCGCCGAACTCGACCAGGTGGGACTTACCCTTCTCGCGCGTCGGCAACGCTTGCGCGTGCTGTTTCAGGTAGCGCGACAAGGTCGAGCGGTCGATCCGGTCGCCGGCCGCGCTCAACCGCGCCGCGGCATCCGTGATCGAAATCCACTCGGCGTCGGTTTCGATGAGCATCTCGTGCAGTGTCCCGTGCAGCACGCGTGCATCACACGTTGTTGCGTGTACCGCTTTCCGACGCGCCTACTAGAAAAATCCCGGGCTCCCCCGGGCCCGTATGGGTTGGAAACGCTGATACGGTCCCTACACCGGGGGTGGGGTCAGCGGGGCAGGAGGTTCTCGACCTCATGCAGATACCGAGGCATCAGGCTCTGCTCGATCAGCTCGGTCAGCACCTGGAGGTAGACCTCCGGGTTGTTCGTGATGTCGTGCGCCGGGTTCGGCCCGAACAGCTCGCGGATAGGAAGCCTGTCCTTGCCCTGTCGCCTGAACACGCCAGCATGGCCGCTCTTCATCTCAGCGATGAAGGCAGAGCGATATGATCCTCTCAATCGGACGCGCACACCCTTGGCAGTCTGGGTTGCGCCGAGCTTGTAGAGGGGCAGCCAGCCCGATCTCAGGATAACATCGGACGTGTTGCCGCCCGCATTGAACTGCGCCGTGGTCACCGCCCGCACCCGCGATGGCGGGATGTCGATGCGCTCGGCATTGCGCTTGACGATGCGGCTGCGCGCCATCTCGGTGATGCGGCGCATCGCCCGCGCTGCGGCCTTGGCCTTGATCTGATCGGGCAGGCGCGCAATCGCGCGGCCGAGGTGCTCGAAGTCGGACGCATCGACATAGAGTTCGACGGTCACGCGCTTTTCCCAATGAAAAACCCCGGTCGCTTGGGGCGCCGGGGTGATTTCTTTTTTACCGTGTTCAGATGTATGTCAAGTTTCTCCCGCACGTCAACAAGCAACGGCAGTTTTTTTCGCGGGCCGATCTGCTGCCCTTTCGACGATGGCGACGCCAGGCCTGTCGGCCTCAAGCCATGGCGTCATCGAGCGATCCGAATAGACCAGCCTGTGCCCGGTCAGCTGCGTGGCGATCTCGACCTCGAGCCTGCGCAGGGCCGCGACCCATATCTGGTAATCGAGCCGGCCGAGGATGTCGCCGGTCGGATCGGTCGAGAATTCGTATTTGCGATAGGCGCCCTTCACCGGCCTTTGCTTGCGCTCGTCATAGCCGTGAACCTCCAGGTCATAGGTCTGCCCATGGATGTCGGTCAGCCGCTTCATGACGAACCATGCCGGCTTGCCGCTGCGCTCCATCATGCGCGTCTTGGACGGCTCGGCCGCAAAGTCCGGCTCGCGGCCGAGAATGGCCGTGCCGACGACGAGGCTGACGATGCCGGCCGCCCGCCGTTGCGGCGTGCGCACCATGTAGCGCTCAACGGCCTTCTTGACCGCCGCTTCGGCCATGCCTTCGGTATCGGGCCAGTCGGCCAGCGCATGCCAATTGGCCGGGATCGCCACGTCGCAGCGCGACAGCCCGGCAACCGCACGCCCGACTGCAACCGCGTCGTCATGCGGCTCGCCCTGCTCGATCCAGTAATTCTCGGTATCGCCCCTTCCCCTGTCGATGATCGCGCCAAGCTCGGCAAAGCTCGTGATCTTGCCCCATGATGACGCCTCCAGCATCCGCCAGGCCGAGTTGGCGTTGTCCAGCCCATCAACCCCGCCGCCCTTCGGCAATTCATTGACGAAGGCCCAGGTCAGCAATTCCTCAATGGTCACGGTCTTCATCTTCTTATCCTTGCGACAGTTTGCGATAGTTTGCGGGAGTTTAGCGATAGTTATGAAGCGACAGTTTGTTTAGCGATTTCAACGTTTTGGGGTGTCGTTGCGGGAGTTGCGATAGTTATTCGATGCCCTATACGCATAAAACTTTTTTCCCCCGGACCCCTCTTCACACCTATAGCCCTCGCCAAAGTGGTGCAGACTGTCGCAACCCTTTGTTTTCGCTGTCTTATTCACCGCGAAGCGAGTAGCGCGAACTGGCGCGACTGTCGCCAAGTGTCGCCATGGAAAAGCCAATGAATTCAAGGCGCGCATGGGTTTGCGGGCCAAAATGCAAGCCAAACGAGGGGTCACGGGGAGACGCGTCATGAGCGGAGATGCTCCTCGAAATCATGCTGGCCGGAGCCGCCTTCGCGCTTGGGCGGCGGCACGTCGACCAGGCGGATGCCGTGGTAGTGGACGATCCGGCCATCCTCGCGCCGGTACTTCTTCTGCATGATCAGGCCGAAGCGGGTCAGCGAGACCGGCTTGCCGCCCTGGTCGACCGTGAAGTCGACATACGCCTGATAGAACTGCTTGGCCGTCACCGGCTCGCCCTCCTCGCGCACCACGCAGCGCGCCACGAAGGCCGCCGTCGGGTCCATCTGGTCGCGATACTCCTGCGTCTTCGCCAGCACCGCATCGGGCACGACGAGGCCTTCGCGCAGGAAGATCATCACGCCCTCGACCAGCCAGTTCAGGATGCCGGGGTGCTCCGGCAGGAATTCGGAAACGACCTCCTCGAACTCGCGCTGCTCACTCGCCTCGAGGACGACCGGCCAGTGGACGACGGCCATGCGCCGCCAGATGCCGTTGTCGGTGCCGGAGATCTTCGGATAGCCGTTGCCGGACATGTGGCCGGTGAAGATCGGCTTGAAATCGAAATAGCCCTGGAACAGGTCACGCACGGCAAAGTGCTCGCCGCCGGTCAGGTCCTTGACCAGGTTCTCGCGCAGATCCTCGCCCTCCGGCATTTCCTTGACGCGCAGGAAACGGCGGCCATAGAGCCGCGCCATATCCGGATTGGCCGAACCGCCGGCCTTGCCCTCGCCGGTGAACGATTCTGACGGCAGCGTGACCGAGACCTCGCCGAGCAGGCGGCAAAGCACCTCGAGAAACACCGACTTGCCGTTGGCGCCGAAGCCATAGTGGAAGAACAGCTTTTGCACGGTCAGCCCGATCAGGCCGAGCCCGGCCGCCACCTGGACCATGCGCCGAACCTCTTCGTGCGGCAGCATGCGCGTCATGAAGGCGAGCCATTTCGGGCAGTCGGCCTTTGCGTCGTAATCGACCGGCACGACCTGTGTGATCAGATCCTGCCGGCGATGGCCCTTGACCACCTTCAGTTCGGCAACGGGCGCCACGATGAATTCAGGCAGGTTTTCGCGGTTGTCGTCGGGATCGTCGAAGGCCGGATTGCGCACCGTCTTGATCACTTTGCGGAAGCACAGTGTATGGCCGCGCAGCGCGACCTTCAGCGGGTCGGCGTTGAATTCGTCAGGCCCGCGCATGACGTGGGGTGCTGCACAGGCGAGCATCGCCTCGAGCCGCCCCTTGTTCTTCGAGGAGACGGCGTGCGACATGCGCCGGCTGATGCGCGCAGCGAGGTTCTTTTGGGCCGCCTCCGCCATCTTGGCGACTTTCTTCTCGCCAGGAGAACGCTCTTGCTCCAGCTTCTTCAGCGCCTCATGGCCGCGCTCGATCGCGATCTTCTCAGCCGGTGTGTGATCGATGTATTCGATCTCCAGCGCGATGCGCCCGCCGAGGTTCTGTGCCACCGCCAGCGAGCGCGGATCGCCGGTGTCGATATCCCAATGCGTGCCAGTCCAAACCGCATAGGCGGCCTTGCGCGCCTTCGCCTGGGCCAGCACAAGCAGATCTTCGCCGAAGTGGGCAAGCAGACGCTCGGCATTGTCGGTGTCGGAATGGTCGAGGCCTGCACAAGCCTTGACCGCCTCCATATCGACCTTGCTGCCCCGGCGCGGCCCGGTGCCCGGCTCACCATCATCCAGTTCGTCGACAGTCACATCGACATCGAGCGGGGTGCGGGGCAGCCCGGCTGCTTCGGCCTGGCGCGTCGCTTCGTCGAGAATGGTGGCCACCTCTTCAGGCATGCCAGTCCTTTTCTTGCCCACTATTCCCCCGTCTCGACTGCCATGCGTGAAAAGTCATATCCGGCGCGAGGCCAGACGATCGGGATGATGCGCCCCGGCCGGGCATGCCTTGCACGGACCCGAGCCATTGCGGCAGCCGTCATCACCCGCTCAGAATCGCCGTCGGCCAGCAGCACCAGCTCGTCGACGTGATCGGCCACCCACATGGCGTCATCGGCGTTCTGGTCGCGCTTCGGTATAGGCCCGGCGACCATCACCGGCCTCGCCACGCCCTTGGCGTCCGGCTTCTTCAACGCAGGATGGGCGAAGCGCGACGAGGGCTCGGCCGGGCCCGATAGATTGCCGAGATCACCGGCGGCGAAATAGAACGTGTCGGCGCGAAAACCTTCCCAGACACCGAAGGCAACGCCGTTCTCGATGCCTTCGCCGCCGACCCAGCGGCTGCAGTCAGGATGGCCGGCAATCGGGATCAGGCCGCCCTTCTTCGAGCCGCGCATCTTCTTGGCCGGCAGCAATTCGCCGGTGGTCGGGTCGACCAGTTGCGGCCGAAACTTCGGCGGCCGATCAAGGTCGATCCAGGTGATGTGACAGCCAATCGGCGCCAGGTCTGGCATGATGAAGGGCGCGACCATGGCCGGCCCGGAATAGAGCGCGAGCGGGCTGCCGCGCTCATCCTGCCCGTGCCAGTACGTCACGTCGCCGCCGACGCGCAGCCATGTGGCGTCGGGATAGCCGCCACAACGATACTGCAGATAGAACCGGCCATGCATCTGTGCGGCCGTGCGCAGGGCCGTCAGCGACTGATAGATGCCGCGCGCCTTCTGCCGCTCGCGCTCGCGAAACTCGTCCTGGCTGGCCGCGCGCTCGGCGAAGGCGCAATCGTTCTGCAGCCGCCGTTCTTCCAGCCGCTTCTTGCGCGCCGCGCGATCTTCGTCGCTCTCGCGCTCGCCCTCCTCCGGAATGTCCCGGTCGAGCACGATCGAGCAGGCCTCGAGGAGGCCTTCGCGGCTCTTGACGTCCAGCCCTTCGCAATGGGCGGCCATGCCGATCGCGTCGTTGCCGCCAATGCCGCCGGCGCGGCAGTTCCACTTTTCCTTCTTCGTGTTGAACGAAAACGTGTCCGTGCCGAAGCAATGCGGGCAAGGCTGCGGATGCTCGACGCCGGACCTCTTGAAAGTAAGGCGCATGATCTTGGCCGCGTCCTCGATCTTCACGGCACGGGCGTCTTCGATGAAGAGTTTGATTGCCTCGCTCATCACCACACCAGCAATGGCTGCACCGAGCCGTCCCGAAAGATACTGTCCATGGGCGTATCGGCAGTCGGTTCGTCACCATCCCACCCGTTGGGCCATGTCCCAGCCGCGATCAGCTCCCGAATGCGTGCTTCTTCCTCAGGATTGAGGATGTCGATTTCTGGCCGGCCAAGCTCACGGGCCGACGCGTTGCAAGCACCCTGAATAGCCAGAATGCGCTCCAGGGCGTCCAACCGTGCGGCGAATGTCAAAGGCCCTTTGCGCTGCTTGTTCTTGCCGCTGGACAGCGTGCCATCTTCCTCCAGCCCTGTCTTCTTCAGCCTCTTGCTGTCGTCTTCGCGAAGCTCGCGATAGATTAGCTTAAGGCCGCGCAATGGAGCGAGATACGACCAGACCGCGCTCTTTAGGACGGTTTCCAGCCCAAGATCCTGACTGGCCAGCGGACAGCCGATGCAGCCGGTTCTGGCATTGATTTCATTCGCCTCATCGCCGCCATAGGCATCAGCGATCGCCGCAGTTGCCCAGCCACCATACTCAGGCATCGGCGCATAGATACGAAGCCAGTCCCAGACGTTGCAGACGCGCCAGTGCAGGAGCGGCGCCAAGGTCGCGATCCGGCCGCGCACGCCTTTCGATTGCGGTAGAACCTCCTGATACCAGCCCTGCCCGCATTCCGCGCCATCCTTGCCGCACGACATGCGGATGCGCTCGTCACGGATGGCACTCTCGCCTTCGCGCACGCCGGTGATCATAAGGACGTTGCCGTCCAGAGCGTCGAGCCTCGCCTCGATCGCATCCGCCATCGGGTCGACCTTGATCTGGCGCGTGCACCAACGGAATGTTCTGTTGTTTGGCGGCGGAACGCCTCGGCCGAGCATGTAGACCAGAAAACGCTTATCGAGAGGCGCCCGCACGACCTCGCAGGCAATGCCGCGGGCTGCGAGCTGCTCCATCATGCTCGCCGCCGCGATCGCCAGCGGCGGCAGCTCCTGCCTCGTGTCGGCGTAGAAGACGGTCAGTGACTTCGGTGGCGCAAGGCGGCCAACGTCGATCAGATGAACAATTAGGGTCAGTGTCGCCGAGCTATCCTTGCCACCGGACCAAGCGAGGCCCCAATGATCATGCGTCGGCCCATAGGCCTGCATTGATTGCAGCGTCAGATCGACAGCCTCGTCATAGACGAGGCGCTTTGATCCTTCGAAAAGCGTTGGCTGAAAGGGCTTCACTCCGCCGCCTCCAGGAACGCCTGACGGCCCCATTCCAGCGGCGGCCGGTAGTTCGCCTCGATGAAGGCGGCAGCGGGCAACTTGCACACTGAGTTGCCGATCTTGTGCCGCTGCTCGGTTTCGGTCAGCGGCTTGCCCTTGTAGATCGGGTTCAGGATGTAGCTGTCGGGGAAGCCTTGAGCACGGGCGAGCTCGCGCGGCGTCAGCATCCGCATACCGATGTCGATGATGATGAACACCGTTGCGCCGATGGTGATGGTCACCACATCGCCGCCGTCCCAGCATCCATGTGCCCTCAGAAACGCCGCTACCTGGCGCGCCCGGGCCATCTGACGATCCGAGAGCGGCCGCGGTGCCGCGTCGACGTGCGTCAGGCCGAAGCGATCTCTCGTCGTCGCCGCAGGCAGCGGGTAGTCAATCGAACTCGCTTGGCTGCCGTCGCCAGCGCTGTTCGAATAGTACGCGGTCATCAGCGGTAGCGTGACCACAGCCGAATGATTGCCGCCCGCGCACGCCGACGGCGCCGGATCCTCGCAAGACCCGTCACGGCGGTCGCTGCCATGCAGCGACAGCATATGGGCCGCCACGACTCCTTGCGTGCAGCCCTTCTGCACGATGGTCGACACCGGCCGGAGAGCGCCGTGACCCTCCTCGCCAGTGTTATGCTGCGCTAGGTAGACCGCCGCCAAGCTACCCTGATTTCCGTCTGGAACTGGTGTCGGCAACGGACGCTCTACGCTAGCCGTCCGCGGCTCCTGGCTATCGCGCTCCCCGTAGCGGGGCACCAGGTAAGGGACAACAAGTTGGTTCTGGTCGCCGTCGGACGCCGCGATGGTATGAAGCGGATCGCCTGATGGCCTGTTGCCGCCACCGTGCTGGCCACGGCTGACGAAGGGTGCCAGCATCGTTTCGGTCACACCAAGCGGCGCGGCTCCGCCCGGCCGCTTGATGAAGCTGTTCGCCGTCACCGCCGGCAGGGGGGCACCGGCCGGCCTACCGATGCTGTCGCCGCGAAACACCGCGACATGCGGCACGACTAGCCCATGCGCGTCGCGCGTCGCAGCGACCGTGTTGAACGGCTCCGATAGCCCTTGTCCTCGGAAGCCGTCGCCGCTGTGATTACAGGTGACTATGAATGCTTCGCCCTTTTCGGCCGCATCGATCACGTGACGCTTGACCCCCTTGGCGAGCCTCGCATCGGTCTTGGTCGCCAGCGGCCGGATGATCTTGCGACCGGTCGCCTTGGCATATTCGCGCGCCTCTTCCCTGGTCAGGAAGATGGACGGGCAGTCCAGCCCGAAATCGATGATGTCGGCAGCCACCGGCCACGGCTTCAGCGCGCCTTTTCGCACCGTGTCCGATTTCGGCTCGCCATGCGTCGGCTTCGGAATCTCAATGCGGTCGGCGTCGCGGCGGGCGCAGAGATAGAGCCGCTTGCGGATGGTCGGATCGCCGTAATCGCAGGCCGCCATCTTGCCCCAGCCGACCGAATAGCCATGGCGGGAAAGCTCATAGACGAACTGATGGAACGTGTGGCCTATGCGCTCGGGATCGCGCATGAAGCCGGTGCCGTCCGGCAGTTCGATCAGCGGTGACCATTTCGCGAAGGCATCGACGTTTTCAAGGCAGATAGTCCAAGGCTTTTGCCAGTCCGGCAGCTCCTTCAACCATTTCAGCAGCACCCAGGCGAGGTCGCGCACGGCGCGCGAAGTGATTGGGCCGCCCTTGGCTGCGGAATGGTCGCGGCAGTCCGGCGATAGCCAAAGGAAGCCGAACAGATCGTCGCCCAGCGTTTCTCGCATCGATACCTGCCAGACATTGTGCGGCAGGTGAATGGTGTCGCGATGGTTGGCCTCGTGCATCGCAAGCGCCGCCTCATCGTGGTTGACGGCATAGTCGACGGTGAGCGAATGCCCTTCCGGCAGAAGGCCGGCGGCAGCGAGGCGCCGCAACGCCTCCTCGATCCCGTTCGAAGCGCCGCCACCGCCGGCGAAGCTGTCGACGACACGCACGCGCCGCTCACCTCGCCGGGGCGGCGGGAGAACAGGCAGCGGCACCTTGGCCGCCCGCATGAAGCCGGGAACCGGAAGGCAACGCCATTTTTGCTTTTTGGCCGGGGTCAGTGTCACATCGCCGAAATCGAACTGAATGGTCATCCCTCAGCCCTCGCATCCGCTCGCGCGCCGTCGCGGGCCATTGCCAGGGTGCGGCAAACGGCGTCCTCTCGAACGGTCAGGACGGCGGCGATGGCATTGGTGTCGAACTGGCCGCTGGACCAAAGCACGATCGCCGCCAAAGCGGCGTCGCCGGTCAGCCATCCCCCGCCCAGCCGCATCAGCGCTTGCCGGAGTTCGACCTCGGAAAAGTCGGGTGGGGAAAGCTTGTGGCGCAGCATCACATGCCCTCCGCGACGACATTGACGTCGCCGCCGCGCGTGAACGGACGCGCCTTGTCGAGGATCTGGTTGATTGTCCCCGACGACAGGCCGAGGCGAGCGTTCACCTGGCTCGCGGTCAGGCCCATTTCGAACAGCAGCCTGATACCTTCGGCCTGCATGGCGAGCGGCAGCTTGAACAGCCGGGCCGGGTCGATGCTGCCCGGCTTGCCAAAGCCGGGTGCGGCAGATTTCTTCATAGCGGCCATGCTTCGGGCTCCCAGCAAGGTTTGTGATAGGATTGGATGGAGACGAGGCCGGCGACGCCGAACATGAAATCGGCGCGGCTGCGGATCAGCCGCCCGCCCTTGCCGTCGTCGACCGTGTCGAGCCGCGAGCCGTTGACGACGCCGTGCTGGCGCATCTCCCGCTCGATGTCGGCCGTGGTGGCGTGCGGGCATTCGAAGACGACAACGAAGGCTCTTGATTTGGGCCCGAAGCCGTTGACCAGCTGCACCCAGTAGACGTAGCGCTTGGGATCATCAGCCATCGGCCCGCCCCTCTGTTTCAGTGCTCTTCCCGTGAAGCATTTTTTGTGTTTCACACTCCGGAGCAGCGGTATCAGGCGGGTCGTAGAAGGCGCGGAACGACAGTTTCAGCCAGTCGCAGACGGCGATCGCCTTCGGCGCCGACACGCTCTGGCCGTTGCAGATGCGCGACAGGTCTGACGCGCAGACGCCGATTTCGGCGGCACAGACGCGCCAGCCGCGCCCGTCATCTTCCAGCCTGGCGCGCAGCAGCCTGCCAAGCCCGCGATAGTCGTAGGTTGCGAGCCTAGCCATGCCTGAATTCCTTCTTCAGGAAGAGCGCCGGCTCCTCGCCGATCCAGTCGCAAAGCGCGAAGAACTCATAGCTGCCGGGGTTGCGCCCGCGGGCGGCGCGCAGCACGGCGTCAAGATCGACTTCGGCTTCTTTCGCGACGCGCCGCTGCGTCTTGCGGCGATGAACGCGGCGCGCCTCGAGGAACATGGCGAACACGTCGAAATCGACATGGCTGGGATCGAAGGCGTCGGTGACGATCGGGGCGAGGTTCATTCCGCCGCCTCGTCCATTTCAGCCGCCGCCTGTTCGGCCGCCATCAGATCGAACAAGCCGGGCCCCTGCCCGCCGCCGGCGGCGATCTCGGCATAGGTGACGCCGTCGGCGAAATAGTCAGGGTTGAGTTCGACCGCGACCGCCTTGCGGCCCATGCGCAGCGCGCAATAGGGCACGGTCATGATGCCGCCGAACGGGTCGAACACCGTCTCGCCAGGCATCGAATGCTGCTCGATCGCCCGCTCGACGATGTCGAACTGCAGCGGGCAGAGATGCATTTCGCGGCCCTTGCGCTGCTGCAGCATGTTGAGCGTGCGCATACGCGCCACGTCGGTCCAGATCTCGGGATGGTCGCTATGCGGCGGCGCGATCATGAAGGTCGGCGGCAGCCTGCCTTCGGCGTCGAGCACCTCGGCAAATTCGACGTGCAGTGCGTGGTCGTAGACGTTTTCCTCCGCCCATTTCTTCCAGCCGCGATAGATCAGCTTGGCGTCGAGTTTCACCAGGCGGCGCAGCTCGTCGGGCAGCAGCGGCCGGTCGCCGCTCGACCGGCGCACGCCATGCGCGTCGATCTGCCAGCGGCCGCGCGAATAGCCAGTGCCGGGCACGCTGCGCAGCGCGCGTTCGAACGTCTGAGTGCGCACGCCGTCGCCCAGCGGCAGCGCCTTGTCGGGCTGCTCGGTGTGATCGGTGAAGGACAGCGGCTTCTGCTTGGCCACTGGCTGATCGGCGTAGCCGTTCGACCGATCGGTCGGCGGCTTGCGGAATGTCAGCGTGTATTCCGGCATGCCATTGCCCTGCCGGGTGCCATCCTTGCATTGCTCGCTCCAGCCGAGGCGATAGGTGCCGTTGTTCTCGCGCACGACGTCGGTGCCGATGGTGACGCGCGACATGAAGGCGAAGCCGTGGCGACGGAAATGCGAACAGCAATCGTCGGAGAACGGGTTGACCGTCTGGAAGCCAAAACCGTTGACGCCGCCCGGCACGATCCGGTCCTTGACGTGGATGACGGCGAGCCGGCCGGGCTTCAGCACGCGCAGTAGCTGCGGCGTCAAAAAATCCATCTGCGCCCAGAAGTGCGCGTCGTCGTCGGTGTGGCCGAAATCGTTGAAGGACGGGGTGTATTCGTATTGCGTCGAGAACGGGATCGAGGTGACGATCAGGTCGACGCTGTTTTCAGCCATCGACCGCGTTTCCTCGACCGTGTCGTTGTGCACGACCAGGTAGTTTTCGCCGCGCACCTCGCGCCTGGTCACACCCATCGAGCGCTTCAGCGCGCCCTCGATCGCCTGCTCCGCCAGGCCGAAACGGCGGATGATTTCCGCCATCTTTTCCGACTGCGCCTCGAACTGGCGCCAGCGCCGTTCCAGCGTGCGGCGCATCTCGCGCTCGGCCTCGGTGTAGATCAGGTCGAGGCGCACGGTATGCGTCTGTCCGAATCTCTGGATGCGGAACACCGACTGGATGAAGTCGTGAAACTTGAAGCCGATGCCGGTGTAGATCGCCAACCAGCAATAGTCCTGGAAATTACAGCCCGAGCCGTTGATGACCGGCTTGGTCGCCAGCTCTTCGAATTCGCCCCTGGCGAAGCCGACGACGCGCTTTTCCTTGGTGTCGTCGTCGAGCGTACCCCATACCGATTTGACGGTTGGGATCGCCTTCTCCAGCGCGTGCCGCTCGGCCTCCAGATCGTGCCAGAGGATGCGATGCGCGCCAGGATCCTCGGCGCGGATTTCCATGACCTTGGCGATGCGAGCGTCAAGGCTGCGCTTCTTCTCGCGCGCGGCCTCGGTCACACCATGCGCCGAATTGGCGAACAGCCTGCCCTGCCCGTCGCGCTCCTCGCCGGCAGCGCTATGGTCGGACGGGATTTCGTGCCAGCGGATATCGAGCGGCGGCAGGTCGTAGCCTTCGTCGGAATAACCGAGATCTGACGGCTTCTGGACGAACAGCGCCCAGCTCGCGACCCACAGCCAGAACTCTTCCTCCTTGTGCGGATGCAGCGTGAGCGCATCGGCCTTCTCGCTGTCGCGCTTGAAGAAGCGGGTTTTTGCCTCACCGACATCCATGACGCCGAGAAAGGCGGCATAGGCGAGCAGCTCGATATATTCGTTCGGATCGGGCACGGCGGTGGCGACGAAGCGATAGCGCACGCCGGCATGCTTGCGGCCGGTCTTGCGATCGTCGCCGGCAAAGGTCGCCATGAACTCGCGAAAGGTCTTGGTGCCGCCGAAGCCGCGCAGCACGGCAGCCTCGTCGAGCGACGCTGCGGTGAACAGGCAAGGGTCGAGCTTGCCGTCGCGGATCGTCTCGTAATTGGTAAGGTGGATCAGCACGCTCTCGGCGCCGATCTCGTTCGGCGCTTCCATCTGCCCGGGCCGGTTGATGAACTTCAGCCGGATGTTCGGATGGCGCTTCTCGACCTCGAGGAAGAATTCATGGCGCACGCCAAGCGGCACGACGATCAGCCCATGGCCGCCGGCATGCACCAGGCATTGCCGGATCACCTCGAGCTGCGTCGATGTCTTATGCAGGCCGAAACGCAGGAACAGCGCGCGGCGGCCGCCACGGCAGGCCCATGGCACGATCGCCTGCGTCATCGGCTTCAGCAGCGGGTTGACCGTTGCCGGGTCGACGTCGAAGCCGAGCGCCGGCGCCAGGCGCACCTTGGCCTTCAGGAATTCGGCATAGGCGGGATGCGCCGTCATGCGGCAGCACCGTCGACCGATGTCGTGGGCGCAAACAGCCACTCGACGGCCTTACCCTGGGATACTGCATATGCAATCTCCCGCCTTGTCGAAGAGCCGATGTATCCGCCTACGTTAATCACGAAAATCGCATCAGCGAGATCGATCTTCCGGAAATGAAGCTGATCCAAGTTCCTCTTCTCGGGCGAGGCTTCGTTACCGTCTGATGTCAGGAATCGAGAGCCGCGCGGTTCATCAGCGTGGCCAAACAGGCCTAACGAAATAACGATGTGGCCGCACATGCTGAGGTGAGCATTTGCCAAGTGGAAAGCTTCAGGGAAGCGGCTACTCCCACAAAGCGTGTAAACTCGTGGCCGATCAGAGAGTGTCATTGCGCGCCCCCATCGCGTGGCTCACAGGGCGCATGCTTGCCGCCGCCGAAGATGTAGTCGCGCCAAGGCGTCCAGCACCATTTGCCGTCATGGTAGCGGAGGAAGCCCCACTTTCTGGACTGCCGGCCGACCCAAACGATGGTGACGATCTTGCGTCCATCGAAACATGGCAAAGGTGGATGACCGCGCAATCGACCTGGCCAGTCGTGCCACCAATTTCCAGAAAATCGGCCAAGCACCCTATGTAGATAATTCGCCCGGCGATGGTGGATACGAAAAGCGCGCACTAGTCTGCGCTTTGTCACCCAGCCCATTTTCAGGGCGACCATCGGCAACGCATCATGGCTGCGATCACTGTCGAGAATGCGTAGTGTGAAGTCCTCGACATAGCTCGTTAGCGGGAAGGTCCAGAAATCCCACGGATGATCGTGCGGATCGGGGTCGGCGTCGCCGCGATGGAAGATGTGCAACCGTAGGCGGCCAACCCAGACGCGCGTCATGTAGGGCGTCTGGTACTCGCCATCGGTGCCGTAGATAGTTTGGATGCCAAGCGCCTTCATGCCGCAACCTGCCGTTTCGCGATCAGGTGACGCCGGCAGTACCGCGTATGCAGCGGTTCCGCCGCCCGCTCGGCGCCGCAGACCGGCATATCCGGCCCGTCAGGATCGTAGGGCGCGCCGGCATAGTGAAGGCACCGGTCGGTCATCACCGCTTGCAGGAAGGTGATTGGCAGCGTCGCCGGCAGGTTCGGAACGGCCTCGATCGGCTTGGAAAAGTGCACGCAATCCGGAGAAGTGAACAGAAGCTCGACTGGCGAGGCCGGCGTGATCGGCCGCGTGACCGCCATGACCGGGCGCACGGGACGATACTTCCGCTTTGGCGGCGTCTCGGTCTTGGGCGTGGCCCGGCCGATCGCCTGGTTCTTCGGCTGGCCGAGCAACTGGCCGAGCTTGCCGTTGCCGCGCTTCAGCTTGCCGATGACGGCATTGCGGCTGCGATCACCCGGCAGGCGAGCGGCAATCTGCGCGGCTGAAAGGCCTTGGCCGGTCAGATCGCGCAGCGCCTGCAGGTCGTCGGCGGACCAGTCGCTCATACCGGATACCCCTTCAGGGGCAACACCAGCCATTCGACCCAGAACTGGCCAACATCGGTCGGGCCGACGATGCCGCTTTCATCAAGCGACGGATCGTGGACGATGCGATCGTCGCGGGCGATCACCACGTGATTGGTGCCGTTGCGGCTTTGGCCGGAGAAGAGGTAGGGCAGCCCGTCGCTCAGCGTCGCGGCGACGGCAAGTGCGCCGTCGACATCGCCGCCATTCAGCGCGATGCGGATCGTGTGGACCCCTCTATCCCGCAGGAAGGCGTCCATCGAGCCGCACTGCTCTTCATTGCTCAGCACTTCGTGCCGATGCGGCACATGGTCATGATCGAGGTCGAGCAGGCAGGCGACGACGGTGCGGTAGCAGTCGCCATAGACACCATTGGCCGGATCGTGCCGGAACAGCTGCTTGACGAACCTCATGCCGCACCGCTGACCAGGCTGAGGCCGCCGGCGCCGCGGGCTGCGGCCGCCGCCTTGCGCAGTTCGGCAAGTGCAACTTCCAGTTTCGCCGCACCCCGGTCGATGCCGGCAAGCTCGGCTGGCGTCAGCCTGCCGTCGGCGAAAGCCATGGCGGCCGACGCGATCAGTTCACCGAACTGCACGACGACATCAGCATGCGCCGCCATCATCGTGGCGTTGGCGGCACCTGGCGCGTCGGCATCGGCAAGGCGCCGGCCGTTCAGTTCGGCCATGACACTGGTGACCAGCGGCGTGCCGCACTCGGCTTCGAGCAAAAGCACCGCCGACAGCGGCATCAGCTCGGGATCGCCGGCATTGTTGAAGCGGCCCATCTGGCTCTTCGACAGCGAGGCGATGGAAGCGGCGCGCTCGATCGTGCCGCAGCGTTCGATCAGGTCGCGCTGGGCTGCCTTGAGGCGGTAAAACCACTGACTGGAAATTTCGGCCATCTCGGCCCTCTTTCTCATTCAAACAAAATGCGGGCACAGTTTTCCCGGCGCGGGAAATGCGGTCTGCATTTCCCATGGCGGGACGAGGTGGAAAGCGGTTCAACTCGCGGGCATGAAAACCCCCATTCACAGCCTCACGGCGGTTCCCTCGGCAAACGCAGCGTCCGCCGCGCCTCGTCACGTAACAGGCGCGCCAGAAGGTCGGCAGGATGCTCGCGGGCAAAGGCGGCTAGCAGCTTCAACAGCCGCAGCGTCTTTGGCGGCAACCGGCGCACCGGCTCAGCCGGCGGCGGCAACAAGGTCAACGAAGGCGAGCAGCGGAGCGCGGTCATTCGGCCGCCTCGCTAGAAAGAGGGTGGCCGGTCCCGGCTTGGGGGAATTTTTCGGGACCGGCCGCGACGCCGCCGGGGCGAGCAGCATCGGAAAGCGACGCCTGGAGTTGGCGCAACAGGATCAGCGCCGGCCCCTTGGTCGGCGGCCTCGTCTCCCAGGTGGAGACCGTCGAGCGGTCGACGCCGCAATGGTCGGCGAGCTGCTGCTGCGTCCAGCCGAGCTCGCCTCGCAGGGCGACCACGTCGACAACCGTCTCTAGTTCGAACGAATGATCCATCATGACCGATAGTGTGAGAAAGTCACATCGATCTGTCAAGTAGAAACTCACATCAGAAATGTGAAAAAGTCACGCCATGACGGATGTAACCCGAGTAGACGAGCAGGCGGCGCGGCTGCGCCATGCGCGCGAGATGCGCGGCTTCGACAATGCGAAGGCCGCCGCGAAGCGTTTCGGCTTTAACTACAACACCTACATCCAGCACGAAAGCGGCCGGACCGGCATCACCCGCGCGGTCAAGGACTATGCCCGCGCCTACAGGGTCAGGGAAGCCTGGCTCATCACCGGCGAAGGCTCACCGCAGGATATAGACGGCAGCGACGAGCTGCGCGAGATTTTCATGCGCTTGGCGGCGGCGCCACGGGAGGTCCAGGCCGCCGTGCTGACCTATGCCAGATTCGCGCTGGGCGAGCCGAGCGGCACCGAAAAATCCCGCGAAACCGCGACCACGCCAACATCGTGATCGATAAGCACGCGCCAGTGCCCGCCATGGATTTCCTTCATCGCCTCTGCGATTGATCGCGTGTCCCTGGCAATGCGCTCGGAGATCGTCGCTGCTCTTGATTGAGGCGATGTCGCGATCGCTCGCAATTTGTCCATTGCCTGATCGCCCGCAGCTTCGCGCGATTCGTACTGGATCACTTGTCTCTTCTCCCAAACCGAACGGGCAGTGAAATTAGGAACAATTTCCTCTAGGCTGTCAAATCAGTTTTTTCACGCCGTCCAGTGTCCCATTTCGGTACGCATACAACCATTGCTGAATGATCACCAGATTGTTTCAACCTGTAACGATGCCCTGTGAATAGCGGGGAAAGTAGTACCAGTTTTCCGCAAAATCTGGAACCATTTCGAACACTTGACCTTTCGGCGATAAGTCGGGGTCATGTCCCGACCGTCACGCCCCAGCTTCCATGTCCGCCTGCCGCCCGAACTCAAAGCACGGCTCGAGGCGGTTCGCGGCGGCAAGAGCCTCAACCGGGAGGTGGTCGACAGGCTGGAGCGGTCGTTCGGAGAGGATCTGGCCTCGCAGTTCGGAGAGGTCATCGCCGCCTACCTTGCGCCGCTCGACGATGAGGAGCGCGCCAAGGTCGTCGATCTGGCGAGCGAACTGGCGGCAGTGCTAATGGCCAAGCCGCGCAAACGGGCCCGGTAAAACCCGCATGATTCTCACTCCCGCATTTTGAAGTGTGAGTTTATCACATTTAGGCTTGACACTGTGATGTGAGTAATTCACACTTTGCACCATCGTCAAACCGATGGAGCGTTTCAGTGTCATCGCAATCCAAGATCCTCGTCGGTCACAAAACCGCGACAGCCCTTTTGGGCGCCGTCAATGACGAGGATGGTCTTTGCCGCAAGGGAAGGACGCCCGATGACAACCGCGTGGTCGCCCTTGCTGGCAACGCACGCCATCAGGCGAAGGACCATTTGCGGGTCGGTCTCGTGCACACCGGCCCGAATGAGCGCCAGCCCTTCGCTCCACGATTCGTAGTCCAGCCAAACGTACACTTGTTCCATGCCAGACCGGCCGAGAACGGAAGGATCGTCTGCTCGCCCCTGTCCGGCCCAAGCCGCCACCAGCGTTGCCGCCAGTATCAATCGTCGCATCCTGCCCCCCCGCGCAATCTCGGCGTCATCGAAGGTGAGCGCCTGCAGCGCGCACGAGGCTATCATGAGGATTACTCGCTGGCCAAGAACCTCGCCTCGCTGGCGGCGGTCACAGCGATCCTGTTCTGCGCCGCCCTGATCTTCGGTGCCGTCTGATGAACGTCGGCGAGCATCCTGAGGGTATGTCGGCCGAAAGGCGCGATCTGATCGAGACGCTCGAATGCCTCGGCTACGACACCATGCCCGGCGTTCAACGCGACTGGGCCGACTGGCGCGACCGCCTGTCCGACGACCAGCTCCGGACGATCATCACCGGCATCGAGGGCCGGTTCGAAGACCAGGCTGCGCTTGCCCGGCAGGCAGAACTTCTTTCCGCAATGGCACGTACCCAGGAGGCCAACTGTTATGCTTAACCAAGCCGACTTTCGCTCGACGCAGACGCGGCCAGTATTCCCCGAACAGGCTGACGACGCGCATCCGCGCTGCCGCGAAATGGCCGAGGCGATGCGCGAGCTGTTCTCGGTCGGCGGCGGCGTCCGCTCAAAGGACCTGGTCGGCGCCGGCTTCAGCTGGGCCGAGATCGTTGAGTTCAAAGATGCGGCGGCCAAGCTCGCGGCCGATGCCAGCGTGCGGCAGATCACCAGCCGGCCCGACCTGTTGGCCGACATCATCGAGAAGGCGCGCTCGCCGATTCCAAACCGGCCACCACTGCCGCGCGACACAAAGGAAACGCAAGCGCTGCTGGTCGCCTGGGGCGGCTACTGCACGGCACGCGCTGCCCTCTGGCTCGACCCTTGGTCCGGCCAGCGCGAGCGCTGCCTCAGTCTCCTGTCTCTCTACCTCAACCGCCTGCCGATCTTCCCGGCCAACCGCGAGACGGTGATGCGCGCGGTCGAGCAGACGCTGCCGCAGGTGGCGCAATGAATCAGGAGGTGCGGCACATCTCGAAAGACGCGCGGCGGGCCGACCAGCAATCGGCCCGTCGCGCCCCGTCAATCGTTCCGGCGTTCCGGCCGGACGGCTCCGCCTTCGACCTGGTCAATCCGACCGCAGCCGACATCGACTTCGCCGACATGGCCAACGCGCTGTCGAAAATCGCGCGCTTCAATGGCATCTATCGCTGCGCAGCCTATTCGGTGGCGCAGCATTCAGTGATGGGCGCCGACGCCATCTTCCGGGAGACCGGCGACAGCGTGCTGGCCGGCTACTTCGTGCTGCATGACGGCCACGAATACCCGTTCGGTGACGTGACCCGGCCGGCGGTCGACCTGATCCAGCATTGGGTGGCCAAGCTCGCCGCAGCGGCCAAGCTCGACCGGCCGGAGTTCATCGACAAGCTCGTGCATCGCGCCATCGGCGAGGTGAAGCGATGCATTGATCTCGCGATATACGAGGCGGCGCAGCTGCCCGACATCACCCGCATGCCGCTTTATGTCCGCCAGGTGAAGGATATGGACGACCGGATGCTGGTCGCCGAAGCGCTTGCCCTGTTCGGGCCGAATGCCGACCCACGCTGCATCCCGAAAGGGCTCAAGCCGCCGAGGCTGACCGGGACGATCGAGCCATGGGGCGCGATGAAGGCCGAGATCGCCTTCCTCGACCGGCTGGAGCGCTATCTCGGCATCGTCGTGAGGGCGGCATGACCAGCGGCCGTTCCGAGCTGATTGACTTGACGCTGGCGCTGCACGCCACAACCAGCAAGGCCGTGCGCGTCTCCGAAACCGGGGACGACGCCAAGGCGGTCTGGGTGCCGGTTTCCGAAATCGAGATGGTCAAGAAGCCGGGCGGCCTCGTTGTCGTCACCATGCCCGAATGGCTGGCGCTGTCGAAGGGCCTAATATGATGAGCGAGCCCGCCATCCGCCATTGGCACGACACCATCGAGCGGTTGCGCGGCGGCGAGCCGCTGCGGTTGCTGATCGGGGAAAAACTCTACAATTCGAGCGAGATCATGCTCGCCGCGCCGTTCGCAGCCAGCCTGCGCAAGGATCTGATCGCCGATATCGAGGCGCAGATCGCAGCCCTGATGCCATCCGGCCCGAACGCACCAGCCGGCCATGCGCTCATCACCCTACCCGACGAAAGGACCGCCTGACATGGGCATTCTCGACTTGTTTCGCAGCAAGCGTCATCCATTTCTTGACCCTCGGCATATCGATCTGACGCGCCGCCTCGGGCGCATGCCGGGCAGGCGCTACTTCCACCGCAGTCGCTGGTTGCCGCATCAGGGCTTGCGGGAATGTGCCCGACGGCTCCGCCAAGTCGGGAGCCGCTGACATGGCTGGCAGCGTCAACAAGGTCATTCTGATCGGCCACCTCGGCGCCGACCCGGAAATCCGCCGCCTCAACAGCGGCGACAGCGTGGTCAATTTCCGCGTCGCGACGTCGGAAAGCTGGCGCGACAAGACTAGCGGTGAACGCAAGGAAAAAACCGAGTGGCACACCATCGTCGTCTTCAATGAGAACCTCTGCAAGGTCGCCGAGCAATATCTGAAGAAGGGTATGAAGGTCTATGTCGAGGGCCAGCTGGCGACCCGCAAATGGGAAGACCAGGCCGGCGCGGCGCGCTATTCGACCGAGATCGTGCTGCAGAAATTCCGCGGCGAGCTCCAGATGCTCGACAAATCAGACCACCCCGCCCGCAGCCCCGACGATTACGGCACGCAGCGCGGCGGCTCAAGCCGCCAGGAGCGCGGGCCGGACCAGCAGCAATCGCCCGGCATGCGCGAAGCGCTCGACGACGAAATCCCGTTCTAACCAAAGGAGCATGACCATGGCGCAAGCCAGGAAGAAGCCTGTCGTCGCGAAGGCGCGAAACACACTGCAGAACCGTCTGGCCGCCAAGGCGGCAGCAAAGCCGGTCAAGCATGCCGTCGAGGCGAGGGACCAGACCGAAACGCCGGAGGTGACCATCAGGCGCCTAGCTGGAGAGGTGAAGAAGTTTTCAGACTGGTGGCATGAGGACAGACGAAAAGTAGAGCGTCTGGAGCATCAGTTGAAAGCTCTTCAGGGCACCCTTCGCTCGATTTCAAATCTGGCACGCGTCGACATCGGAGGCTTTGTCGAGCGCAGCGATCGCGGCCCATACGACGACCATATCCCCTTCTAGCCCGCGACTGCGGGCCGGCGATCGTTCGCCGCCCCGTCCGGAGGCCAGCGCCCGGGCGCTTCCGGATCGGACAAGCTCAAGACGGGCGCGGAACGGCCGCGAGGACATGAAGAAAATCAGAGACGCACAGACCATCATTGGCATGCTGGAAGGCGGCGAAGTCGCCGCCGCCATGTCGACCGAGATCACCGAGACGCTGGCCAAGCTCAAGGAGCTCTCCGGCGACCGGCCGAAGACCAAGATCAAGGGCAACGTCACCCTCAAGCTCAATCTCGAGGTCGAGGCCGGCACGGCGACGATCTCGTGCGAGATCGATTCGAAGCGGCCGAAGCCGGCGCGCGGCTCGTCCTTCTACTGGGTGCTGGATGACGGCTCGCTGTCGACCGAACACCCGCAACAGACCGACATGTTCGGCGGCCCGCGCGCGGCATCCGAACGCCAGCAGTCTTGACCCCCAAACCCTCAAACCTGAAGGAAACTTCCCAATGGCCGACAAGACCTCTAACGTTGTAGGCGAAGCGCTGCTTTCGCCCTCGCCCTTCACCGTCGACCTCAACGTCGCGGCATGGCTCGGCGCCAAGGCGGAAGGTGTCGAAATCGCGACGCTGACCAACACCGCCAAGGCTCCCGGCCTGCCCGATGCTGTCCCGGTCCTGCTCAAGCGCGGCACGGCACCCGGCGTCGAAGGTCTTGAACGCCTGCTCGAACCTTACCGCCAGTTCCCCGCCCGCAAGACCGGCCAGGCGACGGCCCAGACCTTCGAGGCCTTCTGCAACCTGACGCTGCGCCATCTGACCGATCACAGCGCCATCTTCGCCAATATGGACTGGAAGAAGCCGACGCTGACAGCCGTCATCGACTATCACGAGCTTGCCGAAGGCCATGCCAATTTCGGCAAGCACCGCGTGCACTATGCCTTCCCGCTGTCGGAAGAATGGCAGAAATGGGTTGCCGGCGACGGCGTGAAGATGGACCAGGGCGACTTCGCCTGGTTCCTCGAGGATCGCGTCGCCGAATTGTCGTCGCCTACCGAGGAGGAGAAGCTCCAATACGAGCGCGACTTCGCCACCACGATCGCGACGCCGGCGCAGCTGGTCGAGCTGTCGCGCGGCCTGCAGGTCAACGTCGAGAGCAAGGTCAAGGCCTCGACCACGCTGCAGAGTGGCGAAGGCCAGATCGCTTGGGAAGAGACGCATAGCGGCGCCGACGGCAAGGCGCTGAAGGTGCCGGGCATCTTCATGCTGAACATCGCGCCGTTCTTCATGGGCGACAAGGTGCGCATTCCGGTGCGGCTGCGCTACCGGCCGGCGGGCGGCAAGGTCACCTGGTTCTATCAGATCTACAGGCCCGACCAGTTCATCACCGAGCACGTCCGCGACGTGCTCGCCGCAGCGCGCGACCAGACCGGCCTGCCGACCTATGAAGGCACGCCGGAGATGTCGGCGTGAAGACGCCCAACACCATCATCACGGCGCGGGAGGCTTTGCTTCCCGCGCTCGGGCTCGTCAACAAGGCGGTCGAGCGGCGCACCACGATCCCGGTGCTGGCCAACGTCCTGCTCACCGTCGACGCCGCGGCGGGCAAACTGACCATCACCGGCAGCGACCTGGATTGCGAGCTGCGCGCCACACTCGCCTGCCAGGCCGGCCGGGACGAGGCTTTCACGCTGCCGTCGGCGATCCTGCATGATGCCGTGCGCAAGATGCCGGAGGGCGCCGAGATCGCGCTTGTCGCCGAGAAGGATTTCGCCACGCTGACCGCCGGCAGGTCGCGGTTCAAAATTCAGGTGCTGCCGTCGACCGATTTCCCGACGATGAGCGAGGGCACCTTCAGCCACAGTTTCGACCTGGATGCCGGTCTTTTCGAGCGCATGCTCGACACCGTATCCTTCGCCATTTCGAGCGAGGAGACGCGCTATTACCTCAACGGCATCTACTGGCATGGCGGCGAAACGCTCAACGCAGTCGCCACCGATGGCCACAGGCTGGCCAAGTTCGCCGCGCCCCTGCCAGAGGGTGCTGCGGGCATGCCGGCCATCATCATCCCGCGCCGCGCGGTCGGGCTGATCCGCCAGTTGATCGGCGAGAAGGGCGCAGTCAAGGTCAGCATGTCGGACACCAAGATCCGCGTCGAGACCGGCCAAGGCACGCTACTGTCGAAGCTGATCGACGGCAGCTTCCCCGACTATGTCAGGGTCATCCCGACCGGCAATTCGAACCATTTCACCGTCGAACGCGAAGCACTGGCCAGCGCCGTCGACCGGGTCGGCACCGTGTCGAGCGGGCGCGGCAGCGCGGTGAAGTTCGCCTTCGAGGCCGGCGGCAACCTGACGCTGACCACCAACAATCCCGACGCCGGCAGCGCCAATGACGAGGTGACGATCGAGCACGGCGAAGGCGACAGCGTCGAGATCGGCTTCAACGGCCGCTACTGCCTCGACCTGCTCAACGCCGCCGAAGGCAAGCGACTGGTGTTCAGCCTGGGTGAAGCAGGCTCGCCGACGCTGATCCAGCCGGAAACCGCCGACGAGACCGGTCTCAAGCCGCTCTTCGTGCTGATGCCAATGAGGGTGTGAGGAAATGACGCTGATAGCCGAATCGCCAGCCGCACAGGTGGGGGAAGACCAGATCAAGCACATGGTTGCCCGCTTTCTTGGATGGAAGCTGCCGGAGAATTTCAATCCTGATGCAGGGATTAGCTTCAAGGCGGCTTTCAACGAGCACACTAATCATCCGATGAAGCATGAGCCTTCCGGCACCAATCTCTTCGATGCCGTGCAGGCAGAAGCGATGGTACGCTACATGACTGATGGGATGCCGTCAGGCGCCACCCCGCCGGCCCTGCTGAAAGAGCGAGATGAGGCCATCAGCCAAGCGTTGCAGTGGAAGGCCGAGGCTGAGCGCCTTCGGGCCGCCCATCGAGTCGACGTCAACCACCCAATAATGATGCTAGAAGACGTCATCACTTGGCTAAAACACCATCGGTTCACGCACAGCGATTGGGCGTCATGGTTCGAGGCACATCCTGACGATCCCCGCATCAAAAGCGGCATTGGGACGGCTGACTTTCATCGGAAGGTAGAGGCACGCTACAATGAAATGATCCGATGTCTCACCGCTCTCGCAACCACCCAGGCGGCGGATGGGGGACGCACCGTGATTGAGGAACTACAGTTCGCGCTGCATTCGAATGACCTTGGCATCCGAGACCGCGCCGATCAAACAGCACGCTTGTATCTCGCCGCCCTCAAGGCCCAAGCCGCCCCTGCCACGCTGGACGTGCCCATGGTGGATACGGCTATCGAGAATATGCGGGAAGATCCGTTCATTGACGACGCTAGCCTGCTCGGAACAACCCAGCAAGACCTTCGCATGGAACACTACGCTAAGGTCGTCATCGCGTCCCTCGCCCCTGCCACTCTCAAGAAAAACGAATACATTCGCGGCTATGTCGACGGGTACAAGGAAGGAACGTTGATCGATATCGATACAGCATCAACAACATCAGATCTTGGCGACGGCCAAGAGGGCGGAGCCTTAGTAGCGTCAGATCAGAACGTCGATGCGAATGAAGCTCCGCCCGCCCCAACGTCGGCGGTGGAAACGTGGCTGGATGCTGACGGCGGCGCCGACATCGTCATGCGGCATACCAATATCGATGGAGTGGAAAATGGCTGACCATTCCTCGATCGAGTGGACCGACGCGACCTGGAACCCGATCACCGGCTGCTCGATCGTCTCGCCCGGCTGCATCAACTGCTACGCTATGAAGCTCGCCGGCACCCGGCTGAAGCACCTCGACAGCCGCAAGGGCCTGACGCGCGACACCAAGGCCGGCCCTGTCTGGACCGGCGAAGTGCGGCTCAACCGGCAATGGCTTCATCAGCCGCTCGATTGGAAGAAGCCGCGCAGGATCTTCGTCTGCGCCCATGGCGACCTGTTCGCCGAAAACGTCCCGGACGAATGGATCCTAGACGTGTTCACCGTCATGGCCGCCGCCGACCATCACACCTACCAGGTGCTGACCAAGCGTGCCGACCGCATGCGCGAGTTCCTGTCGCGCCGTGACCTGCTCGAGGACATCTACGTCAACTGGTACACTTTCACCGGCAAGCCGGCCGAGGTCTATTCCTGGCCGCTGCACAACGTCTGGTGCGGCGTCTCGGCCGAGGATCAGAAGCGCGCCGACGAGCGCGTGCCCGAACTGCTGGCGACTCCAGCCGCGATCCGCTTCGTCTCGGCCGAGCCGCTGCTTGGACCAATCAGGTTCGACCGGATTGGGGAGTTCACCGACACCTTCGAAGACTGCGGCGGTCATCCCGATCCGCACTGGCCGGCGAATGCCCAGGATGCGACTTGGTTGAATGCGCCTGCCGGAAAGATGCAGGCGGAAGCGCGTGATCCCTCCGGAAATCGCCTGGGCGACATCGACGTCGGGCTTCGGCATGATGGCGGAAAGCTCGACTGGATCATCGTTGGCGGCGAGAGCGGCCCGGGCGCGCGGCCGATGCATCCTGCCTGGGCGCGATCGATCCGCGACCAGTGTGCCGCTTCAGGGACGGCGTTCTTTTTCAAACAATGGGGCGAGTGGGCACCGCAAATCGGCGCTGTCGACGGGTGGACGCTCGACGACAATCCGGAAATCAGCCGGTTCGAACACCGTGAATGGGAAGACGGTCGCTGGAGTGAGCCCTTCTGGCCCATGTGGTGCGATTGGCAGGATGGCAACTACGACGAAGAACAATGCGTCTCGCGGATCGGCAAGAAACGTGCCGGCCGGCTGCTCGACGGCGTCGAACACAACGCCATGCCGGGGGTCAGCGCATGACCATCAAGCATCAAGGCATTTGCGGCGTCGTGACGGCACCTGACGGGCACGTGGTCGCCACCCACTCGGATTTTGAACGCCAGGGCTACGGCGGCTTCAGTCTTAAGGAGGCGCAGACCATCCGTGTCCGGGAAGGTCTCAAGCGAGCGTTCCTGCGCGTGTTTCTGTTCCAAGGTCTCACCAGTAAGACGAGCGGCTATTTCTGCGATCAGTTCTGGGAGAACGCCATGGAGCATGGCTACCGCATGGAAACCTTCTACGAGGTGGCGGCATGAAAGCGCTGACAATCTGGCAGCCATGGGCGACGCTGATCATCGCCGGCGTCAAACCCTACGAGTTTCGCGGCTGGCCGGCGCCGAAGGCGCTGCGCGGCACAAGGATCGCCATTCATGCCGGCGCGCGGCCGGTCAGGAAAGCCGAGTTGGCGGACCTGATAATCCGCCTGCGCTCCACCGAATCGTGGTCAACCGCGCTGAAGCCGGAGGCGCTGGCCATGCTCGAGCGCTGGCATTCCAACCCGTTCGCGCTGCCGTTGGCCTCGATCATCGGCACGGCAATGCTGGGCGAGCCGAAGCTCGCCCACGATATCGTCGCCGAATTCGGCGCGAAGCTGAATGACAGCGATCGCGACGAGCATACCAACTGGGCTTGGCCTCTGTCCGACATCGTGCCGCTGGAGCCGATCCAGCCGGCGAAGGGTTTGCAGGGCTTCTGGGATTGGAGGGCATAGGTGCACGCCCTGCACTACATCTATCGCTGGGATCGCCACGGCCGCAAAGGCCAGCCCTGCGCCGCGACGGCACGCAGCAAGCCAGGCGCGGCCTCATTCGCGCTGCCGGGCTTCGGACTGCCCAAGCCGGCCCGCTTCAACTCGATCCGCGTCGAGTTCGCCAACGGCTACAAGATGGTCACCAGCGGCAACGCCATCCGAAAGGCAAAGCCATGAAGCGGGACGAGCGATTCGTACCGCGCTTCATGACCGACCAGGAGCTGCGCGCCTGGTTCGGCCTGTCCGAGCGCGCGCTCGACCGGCTGCGCGCCACGCGCCATTTTCCACGCCGCGACGAGCTTGTGAACAAGACCGATCGCCGTTCCGTCGAAGTTTTCTTTGACCGCCGCGCCGGTTTGGACTCTCCTTCCCGTGCCGGCGGCATTCCCGCCGCCGTGGACGGAGAGGAAAATTTTAATGACTGAACAGCGAAAGGACCGGCCGGGCTACAAATACCGGCCGAGGACGGATGGCAGCCGCGCCCACTACTGGGTGCCGCAGCGGGCTTGCAAGAAGGCGCCGAAGGCGCTCGACCCGCGGCCGATCACCGATGAAGCGATCGCCAAAGCCATCCTTGAACATCCAGATGTCACAACTGACGACCAGGCCATCTCGAAAATCTGCCAGACCTGGACGGATGAATTGCTCGCCGATCTGGAAGACCACGGCAAGAGCCCGGAATATGACGGTTCCGTCGCGTCGGCGGTGATGGTCTACAAGACGCATCCGCAATCGCCCTATAAGGCGCTGAAGCACCCGACGCGCATTCGTGACTATGATCCCTCGCTGAGGCTCATCATCGACACCGTCGGCAAGCGCCTGGTGCGCAACCTGGTCGGCTCGGATTTCCGCCGCTGGTTCGAGCAATGGGGATCGAAGGGCCGCACGCGCCGTGCCCATGGCGCCATCCGCAAGCTGCGATCGGTCCTGTCCTTCGGAACGACAGAACGCCTGGCTGGCTGCGCCCAGGCGCGCGAGATCCTGTCCTTGATGGAATTCGCCACACCGGACCCGCGCCGCGTCAAGATGGAATACAGGCACGCGCTCGCCATCTGCGCCACGGCGATCAAGCTGAAGCGGCCGTCGATCGCGCTGACACAGGCGCTGCAATGGGACACCGCGCTGCGCCGCATCCACATCATCGGCGAATGGCTTCCACTCGAGGCCGGCGATGCCGGCGGCATTGTGCGCGGCAACACCAAGTGGCGCGGCCTGACGGTGGCCGACATCTCGGCCGACCATGTCCTTACCGTACCGATCACCGCCAAGAACAAGGCGGCGACCGAGCACGATCTGAGCAAATGCCCATTGGTGCAGATGGTGCTGAGGCGCATCAAGCTGCCCGCCTTCGGGCCGTTGATCGTCTCGGAAGCGACCGGCCTGCCCTACCGGGAAAACTATTATGCCACCGACTGGCGCGAGGTGGCGACCGCGGCGAAGGTGCCGGCAAGCGTCTGGTCGATGGACACCCGCGCTGGCGCGATTTCGGAAGCCGAGATCGCCACCGATCTCGAATCTGCCCGCAAGATGGCCGGCCACACCACCACCAAGACGACGCAAGGCTACGTCCGCAACGGCGACCTCGACAACAACCGCAAGGTAGCCGAGGCGCGAGCCAAACTAAGACAGTGACACGCCAGTGACACGCGTGACACGGCGCACTTTTCAGAAAGCGATTTCATCAATAATTTCAAGTGGATGGCTGGAGCGGGTAGCGGGAATCGAACCCGCATATTCAGCTTGGAAGGCTGCTGCTCTACCACTGAGCTATACCCGCGCCTTTCAGTCAAGCATCGGATCCGCTCCGACGCTCGCTCTGCGTTTCAGGGCTTCCGGGCCGGCAGTGGTGGAGAGGGTTGGATTTGAACCAACGTAGGCATAGCCAACGGATTTACAGTCCGTCCCCTTTAACCACTCGGGCACCTCTCCAGTCTGCCGCCGGAGCCATGCAACGAGGCATCGACGCGTCGCGGCTGCCTGAGCAGCCCTTCCGCGAAGCGCCTTATGGCGGCAGCGCCCAAAACTGTCAACCGCAACAGTCCGGCAAAAAGCGCTGAATTTCGCACCTCGCCCGACAAGCAGCTTATGCAGCTGTATCCATGGCCGGACGACACGGCTATAGAAGCCGGCCATGAGCAACGATAACAAATTGAAGACCCCGAAAGACACCCACTACGCCAAGCTGCGGCGCGCGCATCGCGACGAGAAGAGCGGCGGCGCGCCGGCGTTCAGGCCGCGCCAGCCGGTGCCGGCCGGCGAGAACGCCGCGGACGGGCTGGTGCGGCTTTACGGGCTGCACACGGTGCGGGCCGCACTCGACAATCCGCGCCGAAAAATCAAGAAGATGCTGGTGACGCGCAACGCTGCCGAGCGGCTGGCAATCGCCGACCTTGGCGCTTTGCCCTTCAAGGCGGAACTGGTCGAACCCAGGGACATCGACAAGGTCACCGGCTCGGATGCCGTGCACCAGGGCGTGCTGATCGAGGCCGAGCCGCTGAAACCGAAACGCCTCGATGCGCTCGGCGACACCAGTCTGGTGCTGGTGCTCGACCAGATCACCGATCCGCACAATGTCGGTGCGATCCTGCGCTCGGCCGTGGCTTTCGGCGCCGGTGCACTGATCACCACGGCGCGCCACAGCCCGCAGGAATCCGGCGTGCTGGCGAAATCGGCCTCCGGCGCGCTCGAGCATATCGATCAGATCGAGGTGAAGAACCTCGCCGACGCGCTGGGGCAGCTGCACGAGGCCGGATTCCAGACGATCGGCCTGGATTCGGACGGGCCGGCCGAGCTCGAAACGAGCTTTGCCGGAGAAAAGATCGCGTTGGTACTTGGCGCCGAGGGCAAAGGCCTGCGCCAGAAAACGCGCGAAACGGTGACGACGCTCGCCCGCCTCGACATGCCGGGCGCCATCCGCTCGCTCAACGTGTCGAATGCCGCGGCGGTGGCGCTTTATGCGGCGAGGAAATTTTTGAAAGAGTGAATGGTGAATGGTGAATGGTGAGACTGTCCGTAAGTCGTGACCAATTCACTACCAACTACTCACCTATCTGCAACTGACTACCTATTCACCATTCACCATTCACCATTCACCATTCACTATTCACTTTTGACCCACTTCACATCCCGCCATCCGCTCCAGCGCCCGAACCAGCGCCGAATGATCCTCCTTTGACCCGCCATTCGCCGCGCACGAGTTGAACAATTGCTGCGTCGTTGAAGTGTTGGGTAGTGCTACCCCAAGCGCCTTCGCGCCTTCCAGCGCCAGATTGAGATCCTTCTGGTGGAGTTCGATGCGGAAGCCGGGCGCGAAAGTGCGCTTGATCATGCGCTCGCCATGCACTTCCAGGATGCGCGAGTTTGCGAGCCCGCCCATCAGCGCCTGCCGGACCTTGGCCGGGTCGGCGCCGGCTTTTGAAGCAAAGACAAGCGCTTCGGCGACGGCCTCGATAGTCAGCGCGACGACGATCTGATTGGCGACCTTGGTGGTCTGGCCGACGCCGTTAGGCCCGACCAAAGTGATGTTCTTGCCCAACTTCTCGAAGATAGGCCTGACGCGTTCGTAGGCATTTTTTTCGCCGCCGACCATGATCGTCAGCGATGCCGCTTTGGCCCCGACCTCGCCGCCCGACACCGGCGCGTCGAGGTAGTCGCAGCCGAGATCGTTGATCTTTTTTGCAAAGGCCTTGGTCTCGATCGGCGAGATCGAGCTCATGTCGATGACCAGCTTGCCTTTAGTGAGGCCTGACGCGACGCCGTTCTCACCGAACAGCACGTCGGCGACCTGCGGCGTATCCGGAACCATGGTGATGACGATGTCGGCGGCACGCGCGACGGCATCATGGCCGGTGACGGCCTTCAGGCCCTTGGCGACGAGGTCGGCCGGCGGTTTCGAGCGGTGGTCGCTGGCGACGACCTGATAACCGGCGTCTAGCAAATGCCCCGCCATCGGCGCGCCCATGATGCCGAGACCGATGAAGCCGATTGTGTCCATGTTTTTCTCCGTTTCTTGTTAAGGGGGCTTTCCTGCGGGCCCCCCTCTGGCCTGCCGGCCATCTCCCCCACGAGTGGGGAGATCGGCAGTTGCCGCGCCGGCCCTTAAACTTTCCCGACCTCGAAAATTGGCGAAAGCGGCGGTGACATCCAATCTCCCTCCTTGTGGGGGAGATGCCAAGTTTTGGCAAAGAGGGCAGGCCAGAGGGGGGCGCGCAGGAACGCGACGTGCGATGCGTAGCGTCTACGCCGCCGCGCTGCCCTTCCCGGCCGCGTCCCGAAACCAGCCAAGCCCGGCTTCTGTTCCAGCCTTCGGCTTGTACTCCGCCCCGATCCAGCCGGAATAGCCGATGCGGTCGATGTGGTTGTACAGGAAGGGAAAATTGATCTCGCCCGTCCCCGGCTCATGACGGCCGGGATTATCCGCAAGCTGGATATGCGCGATGCGGTTGAGGTGTGCCTCGATGGTACGGGCGAGATCCCCCTCCATGATCTGCATGTGATAGATATCGTATTGCAGGAACAGGTTCTTCGAGCCGACGCGGTCGATCAGCGCCAGGGCCTGATCCGAGTAATTCAGGAAAAAACCCGGAATGTCGCGGGTGTTGATCGGCTCGATCAGCAGCCTGATGCCGGCCTGCTCCAGCTTTTCGGCCGCGAAAGCCAGATTTTCGGCGAAGACGTCTTCCAGCGCGGAGCGATCGACGCCTTGCGGCGCGATACCGGCGAGGCAGTTGACCTGCTCGCAGCCGAGCGCATGGGCATAGGTGACGACCTTGGCAATGCCCTGCCGGAACTCCGGCACGCGGTCGGGCAGGATCGCGATGCCGCGCTCGCCCTTGGCCCAGTCGCCGGCAGGCAGGTTGAACAGGACCTGCGTCAGCCCGTTCTTCTTCAACCTGGCCGCGACGACATCCGGCGCATGGTCATAGGGGCCGATATACTCGACGCCCTTGAAGCCGGCGCGGGCGGCGGCATCGAAGCGGTCGAGGAAGTCATGCTCGCCAAAGAGCATCGAAAGATTGGCTGAGAACCGTGGCATGGCAGTAGTTCCTCATGTGCGGCTTAATCGAGCATGACGATCGCCGTGGGGGCATCTTCATGGCGTTCGGCAAGCTCCTCGAATTCGGTGACCTTGTCGATTTCGGTACCCATCGAAACGTTGGTGACGCGCTCGAGGATGAATTCGAGCACCACCGGAACCTGGTGCTCGTCCATCAGGCGCTTTGCCTCTTCGAAGGCACCGGCGAATTCCTCCGGCCGGCGCACCCTGACGGCCTTGCAGCCCATCGCCTCGGCAACGGCGACGTGGTCGACGCCGTAGCCCGCCTCTGGATCGCCCTGTCGATTGACGTTCTCGAAGGCGAGGCTGACTTCGAAATCCATCGAAAAGCCGCGCTGCGCCTGGCGGATCAGGCCGAGATAGGCATTGTTCACGACGACATGGATGTAGGGCAATTTGTGCTGTGCGCCGGCCGCCAGTTCCTCGATCATGAACTGGAAATCATAGTCGCCGGACAATGCCACAATTGTGCGGTCCGGATCAGCGGCCCGAACGCCGAGGGCTGCCGGCAATGTCCAGCCGAGCGGGCCGGCCTGGCCGCAATTGATCCAGTTGCGTGGCTTGTAGACGTGCAGGAATTGCGCCCCGGCGATCTGGGACAGGCCGATCGTGGTGACATAGGTGGTGTCGCGGCCGAACGCCTTGTTCATCTCCTCGTAGACGCGCTGCGGCTTCAGCGGCACCTGGTCGAAATGCGTCTTGCGTTTCATCGTCTTCTTGCGCTGCCGGCATTCGCCGGCCCAGCCCGACCAGTCGCGCAATTTCCCGGCCGTCCTCCATTCGGTTGCGACGTCGAGCAGCATTTTCAGCGCCGCACCGGCGTCCGAGACGACGCCAAGGTCTGGTGCGAAGACCCGGCCGATCTGCGTCGGCTCGATATCGACGTGGATGAATTTCTTGCCCTTGGTGTAGACGTCGACCGAACCGGTGTGGCGGTTGGCCCAGCGGTTGCCGATGCCGAAAACGAAATCGGCTTCGAGCATCGTGGCATTGCCATAGCGGTGCGAGGTCTGCAGCCCGCACATGCCGGCCATCAGGCGGTGGTCGTCGGGGATCGCGCCCCAGCCCATCAGCGTCGGAATGACAGGCACGCCGGCGACCTCGGCGAACTCGATCAGCAGATCGGACGCATCGGCGTTGATGATGCCGCCGCCGGCGACGATGACAGGCTTTTCCGCCGCATTCAGCATCGTCAACGCCTTCTCGGCCTGGGCGCGCGACATTGCCGGCTTGAACGGCACCAGCGGCTCGTAGGCATCGATGTCGAACTCGATCTCGGTCAGTTGCACATCGACAGGCAAATCGATCAGCACCGGCCCCGGCCGCGACGAGCGCATCAGATGGAACGCTTTCTGCAGCGCCATCGGCACGAGATAGGGTTCCATGACGGTGACCGCCCATTTGGCGACGGGTGCAGCGATCGCCGCAATGTCGACGGCCTGAAAATCCTCCTTGTTGAGACGCGCGCGCGGCGCCTGCCCGGTGATGCAGAGGATGGGAATTGAATCGGCAGCGGCCGAATAGAGGCCGGTGATCATGTCGGTGCCGGCAGGACCCGAGGTGCCGATGCACAGACCGATATTGCCCGATCTGGCGCGGGTAAACCCTTCGGCCATATGCGAGGCCGCCTCGACGTGACGCGCAAGGATGTGGCGGATACTGCCCCTCGCCTTCAGTGCCGAATAGAGCGGGTTGATCGCAGCACCCGGCACGCCGAAGGCACAGGAGATGCCTTCCTTTTCGAGAACGAGAACCGCTGCGTCGACTGCGCGCATCCTGGCCATGTCAGCCTCCACGGAATTGTTGATAGCCGATGATGCCAGCGCACCAATGATTTTTCAATTTTTTCAGAATATTTTTCCATTTCTAGAAAACAGCTCTTGTTGGTTGAATTGATTGGTCTTTCTGTTTTCCACGAATTCGCTTCGCAAATCGGTGAAAAACTTTTTCATTGCTTGTTGGGCGAACAGAGCGAAGAATGGCCCGATGGAAACCACCGAAAAACGCCAGCGCGGCCGGCCGCGCGCCTTCAACGGGCCGGCCGAGGCCGCCTCGGTGCAGTCGCTGGACCGGGCGCTGCGGATCCTGGCAATCGTCGCCGATGGCAGTGGCCTGTCGCTGAGCGAGATCGCCGCCAGTTCCGGTCTGCCGGCATCCACCGCCTACCGCATGCTGACGACGCTGGAAAACCACGGCATGGTCGAGTTCGACGGCCCTGACCAACTGTGGTCGATCGGCGTCGAGACCTATCGCATGGGGGCGGCGTTCCTGCGCCGCCGCAAGCTGGTCGACCGCGCCCGCATCGTCATGCAGGAATTGATGGAGAAGACCGGCGAGACCGCCAATCTCGGCGTCGCCGAGGACGATTGCGTCGTCTTCGTCAGTCAGGTCGAGACGCACCAGGCGATCCGCGCCTTTTTCCGGCCGGGCACGCGCAGCTCTTTCCATGCATCGGGCATCGGCAAGGCGGTGCTGGCGTATCTCGAGCCGGAGCGCGTCGCCACCATCCTGCGCCGGGCCGGGCTGGAGCGCTTCACCGAAAACACGCTGTCCGATATCTCGGCTCTCGCCCGCGACCTGGTGACGATCAAGCTGCGCGGCTGGTCGGTTGACGACGAGGAGCGGCATCCGGGCATGCGCTGCGTTGCCGCCGCCATCTTCAATGAATTCGGCGAGCCGATCGGCGGCGTTTCGGTCTCCGGGCCGACAGTACGGGTCACGCCGGAACGGCTGGCCGAGATCGGGCCGCTGGTGCACGATGCGGCGGCGGAGGTGACGAGGATGATCGGCGGACTGCCGACCCCTCCCGGCCTTGGCAGCGAGCCGAGCGCATAGCAGCGCTGACCAGCGCGGAATGGTGCGACATCTGCCAGGATGGCCAGAGCTAGGCCCCGGGCACCGCGCTCTTGGTCGATAGGTCGTAGAAATCAAGCAGCATCGCCAGCCCAACTCCGCAGGCGGTGAAGATGAGGCCGGCAATGAAGATACGATTGGCGCGTTCATAAACGCGCCGTTGTAGAGACGTTATGTCGAGCAGCAACCGCAGCGCTCGTATCTGCAGGGCAATGCCGATCAAAATCGGCACGACGGCGGCCAGGTGATAGATTTCCCATGGTATCGGGTTGGCGGCCCAATGCGTGATGAAGCCCAGCGAGAACGCCAGCAGGATGCCGACTGTGGTGATTGTGCCGTTGCGGAAAACCGTCTCGATCGGCTCTTCGTTCGGATCGTGCTCGCCCAAGCGCCCTCTCCCTGTTTCGGTATCGGTGCAGATTAGGCTGTTGGGAAATCGCTGTATACTGCCGGGTTCCTGGTGAAATCAGAGACAAAATGATAGCTCAATTGCTTGGAGACTGAAGCTGGCGCTGCCCCTCATTGCCCTGCCGGGCATTTCTCCCCGTATAGTGACGGGGAGAAAGAAGCTGACCGAGACCTTGGCGCCCTCTTGCAGCGCTGGAGACTGGCAAAATCATCGCCGAGAGCGTCCCTTCTCCCCGTCACTATACGGGGAGAAGATGCTGGCAGGCAGATGAGGGGCAGCGCCGACACTGATAGTCAGTCGATTTCGACAAGAAGCCTATCGCCGAACAACAGAAAAAGGGCCAGTGGGGCGCCCTTCTTCCGGTTGCATGAAACGGTCACCTCCTCCCAAGCTGGCATCGTGGCCCTCAAAGCCAGCAGCGATGGCGATAGCCGTCGTAGCCGACATAGGTGTCCGAGTACGGGTCGTAGCTCTGGTAGCGATTGAGGCAGCGCCGGACGTGCCACGAGCCGCCGCCTTCCTCGATATAGACAGTGCGCGGCTGGGCCAGCGCGCTGCCGAGCAGGAAGCCGCCGACACCTGCGGCAATGCCGATGCCGAGGTGCTTGTGCTTGTGATGGGCGGCCGACGGCTGAACGGTGCCGACCAGCATGGCGGCGGCGACAGTGGTGGCGACGAGGCCGGCAACGATGGTGCGCTTGAACATGACGATCTCCTTGTTGTGGGAGGCGATCCAACCGCCTCTTGACCATCAGTCGTCGCAACAAGGAAAAAGGTTCGAAGGTCTTTTTGGATTTTTTCTCGGCGGGAGAAATCGCGCGGTCTGATGCGCGAACACGAACGGTCGCGCCGTCGACAGTTCACCGAAACAGTCGGCAGGCCTCATCCCATGCCGGTGATATGCCGCAGCCAGAAGGCGAGCGCGATGAAACCGATGATGGTGGTGACGCCGGTCCAGTCGATATTGGCGCGCTTCAGGTCCTTGATGAGCTTCACCAGGAGAACCCAGGCCACGACGACGAGCGGGAGAATGATGACAAACCTGATCATGCGACTGCCTCGCTGATGCGATTGCATCTTCGATCAATATAGGAAGCGAATTGGCCGTTTTCAGGACGCCCTGGCGGCAGAACCGGCGCGTTCGCGGCAGCCGAAAACGGAGTTTTGTCTTTACTGGCGCGGCAGATATGGTAACCGGAGCGCCGTGCCCTTGTAGCTCAGCTGGTAGAGCAGCGGTTTTGTAAACCGAAGGTCGGCGGTTCGATTCCGTCCGGGGGCACCAGTACGGGCTTCTTGAGACCTCCGGGGCGCTTGATATCTGCTCATCCCCGATATCCACAGGCCGGGGCCGTCAGGATCGGTAGCACATCAGCTTCAACGCATATATTCCCTAGCGGAAACCATAGTTCCCTAGCGGAAAACCTAGGAGTCTTCGTTGGAGCAGAAACGCACGACCGCCCCCTTCATCAACGGCATATTTGGCGGATTTATCGTCTTCGCCTTCGCGTTCGGTTTCCGTTTCCTGCTAAGTCCCGATCCCGATCCAACATCAAGAGCAACGACAAGCCTTTCAGTACTGGCCTTCGCCATTTGTTTCGGCGCAGCCTTCCTCCGCGAGCACCGGCGCCAGATTGCCGCCGCCAGAGAATATATAAGCCGCCCAAGATCGTATTAGGGGCGTACGTGTCGGGACCGTCCTCGTCGGGTCACCAGAAACTTCCGTGAAATTGCTGGCAAAATCTGTCGCCAGACAACGAGTTAGCATCTCATATCTAGAGACGCTGAGCCCGGGCGTGACTTCGCGGTTGCAGAGCCGTCATTTCGGCCCTCTCTCCCGGCCTCGGCCATCTCGTACCATTCGATTAAATTGCTCCTGTGTATATTAGCACTCGCTCAATTAAGCGCGCCGACAATGTCGGTGCGGCGGGCCAAAAACCAAAGGGTGTTGTCATGCGAAGTGATTTCGCCGCGGCGCGCGAGCTTTTGGAGTGCGCACAAAACCGCCTCTGCGGCGCGGATGAAACGAGCCGACGCGTCAACGAGGCCCTCGACGCGCTGATTGAAGAAATAGCCATCGCGGAATTCCGCAAGGCGCCACTGACGGTCGTGCCGTTTCCGCGTGCGCGGCCGCCTAAGCATGTTCGGTAGAGCGCTGATCGCCCGCGTTGACGAAGAGCCGGCAACTGGTGTTTCCGCAATCGCCCGTTGGAGCGTCGTTGAACGACCAAGCCTTTGACGATAGAGTTGCCGAGCAGTGGTGCTCTGAAACTCCGGAGCCGATCCATGTCACGCTGTGGAGATGTCTACGAGAACAAGGTGACCGGCGAATATGCGGTCATCCTGCGTGGCACCGAAGACCGCGGCCAGGGACCTGGCATCGCTCATCTGACCGCCCGGCCGGGAGCCGCAGTGGTGGGCGAGCACTTCCACCCGAACCTGACGGGACGGTTTACCATCCTCCGTGGCCGTCTCGACGCTTGCATCGCCGGGAAAAGTTTGTCCCTGGGGCCTGGCCAATCCGCCATGGTCGAAGCAGGCGTCGCACATGATTGGTGGAACAGCAGCAAAACCGAAGAAGCGCATGTCCTGGTCGAAGTCGACCGGGCGCCAGGTGCGGACAATGTCGACCGAACCGTTTCGAGCTGCTGATCGGCATGCTCTTCGGCCTGGCCAATGCCGGCAAGGTGGACAGAAAAGGTAGACCTTCGCCGCTTCAGGCAGCAGTCATCGCCAGAGAATTTGCCGACGTGATCGTCTTCACGCACCCGCCACCTGCGATTCAGCGAGTGGCGCTGGGGTTCCTGGCGCCACTCGGCCATCTGCTTGGCTATCACGCGATCGACCCCGTCTACTGCAAGCCGCACGGGCATGTCATGCCGGCTCCTGAAATCCTCGCTCGAGCAGGCCTAGTAGCCGGATGATCCGGGTCCATATTGGGCGCCCGGCATTTTTGTCGGCAGCCATACGCAGGACTCGCGGCAAGCTCTATGAAGCACTCGCGACCTGACCGGATATGGCGGCCCTGTCGAACGTGTTTCTCACCCTGACCGACTTGTAGACGTAGGCGACCCAGATCCCGGTCAGTACAAAAGAAACTGCGGGCATTACCAGCGCATCCCATGCAAGCACCAAGCTCACGGGAGCGCTCATAACCGCTGAGATCCATACCGCGTCCAGAATAAACACGATTGGTATTGCAAACCACTGATACAGGAATAGCTGCTTGAAGCGGTAACTCCGCAGCAGCATCGCAAAGAGCACAACCACCTGGAACACCACAAACGCCAGCAAGAGGGCAATCTCTCCGTAGACCGCCAAGGTGCCATTCGGGAGCGTCATGAGCTGTCGGTAGCCTTCACTCGATGAGCCCAATGAGACGAGCGTGCGTAGCGGGGAGAAAGCCTGAAGGATCGCCAGCAGCATAAGCCAGCCTCCGAAACCTACGAGAGCCGAAGTATCCTGTAATGGCTTTGCGGCTGACCGAACGGCAAAGAAAACAGGCACGCCGATCAGCAGCAGCACCATAGCCCAATGCCAGATGGAAATCTGCATCCAATCCCTCCCTTGATACCCTTTTAGGTTGTATCAGATTTCAACCTCAACTCAAGAGGCAACATCGAAAGGAAGCGCTGCTTGCAACACTATATTTCTGGCACGATGCTATTTCCGGCAGGATGCTGCCATGTCGCGAACTCTGATCGTCGTTGGTCTCAGCATAGTTGCCTTAGCCCTGCTGTGGCCTTGGTTGGCTCGGACCGGCCTTGGCAGGCTGCCCGGCGATATCGTGATCGAGCGTGAGAACTTCAGGCTTTATGTCCCTATCACCACGGGGATACTGGTCAGCATCGTGCTCTCGGCCATTCTATGGCTGATCAACCGGTAGGCGATCCTCCGGCTGCGGGCCCTTGATCTTCTTACACTCCGATCGCCGCAACCAAAATCCGGTTCTGCCGTCGTATCGCCGCCCGCAACTCGGCAATCCTCGCCCCTTCGCGCTTCACGAATTCGATGAACATCATGTTCATGTTGTTGAAGATGAGTTCGCCGAGTGCCGGCCCGTCGATGTCGCGGCGCACCAGGCCGAGCGCCTGCAGGCGGACGATCAGCGCGCGGATCTGCTCTGTCAGGGCGCGGTCCAGCCCGGTATAGGCCTGGCCGAACGGGCTGTCGGGCAGTTGCGTCGAGATCGCCATCGCCTGTCGCCACATCTCCTTGCTGAGATAATGCAGCGAATGCTCGATATAGATGCCGAGCAGCGTATCCAGCGCGTCGCCGACATTTGCCGGCGGGTTGGCGACGACGCCGCGCCCGGCATTCAGCACCTCGTTGACCTCCATCGAGACGATGGCGCCGAGGATGTCGCCCTTGTTCTGGTAGTAATTGTAGATGGTGCCGACCGAGACTTCGGCCTGCGCCGCGATGGTCTCGATCTTGGCGCCTTCATAACCGGCATCGCGGAAAAGCGCCGCCGCTGCCTCGATGATGCGGCGGTGCCGATCCGCCTTCTGCCTTGCCCGCAATCCGCTCATATCGGCTGTTTGCCACAAAAACAGAATTGACTCAATTTTAGAATTGGTTCAATTTTTTCCTACAAGCCAAAAAGGCAAGGGAGAACACTCGATGTCCGTCAATCCAAAGACCCCCAATCCAACCGTCAGGAATCCTCTTTCCGTTCTAAAGAGCCATCTCCAAGGCGCCTGTGCCGCGGCAGCACTGCTGCTGGCGGCGGGCAGCCTCGCTCAGGCGCAGGATCTCAACGCACTGATCTGGTGCGATCACGCCGATCCGGCGCTGCTGCAGCCGTTCGAGGAGGCCAACGGCGTCAAGGTCAATGTCAAGGAGTTCGAAGGCACCGGCGCCGGCCTGGCGATCGTCGATCAATCACAGCCCGGCGATTGGGACGTGATGGTGATCGACAGCATCGACGTGCCACGCGGCGTCGAAAAAGGCCTGTTCGAGCCACTGCCGGAAGACAAGCTGCCGCTGGCCGACCTGTTTCCGCAGGTGAAGATGGACAGTTCCACCGTCGTCGACGGCAAGCGCTACGGCATCACCGAAAAGTTCGGCTACAACACGATCGGCTACAACAAGACCAAGGTCGATCCGGCCGACATGCAGTCGCTTGCCGCGCTGACCGGCGATAAATACAAGGGCAAGATCGCCATCTACGATTATTACCTGCCGGTCATCGGCATGGCCGCACTGGCGATCGGCAAAAAGACCGCCGACCTGACCGAAGCCGACCTTCCCGCCATCAAGGAAGAGCTGCTCAAAATGAAGGCCAACGCCAAGCTGGTCGGCGAAGTGACCGCCAGCCAGACGGCGCTGGCGACCGGCGAGGTCGACATTCTGGTCGGCGGCGGCGAATGGGTGACGGCGGGACTGGCCAAGGAAAACCCTGCCCTCGACTTCTCGATACCGAAAGAAGGGGCCGTGCTGTGGTCGCAGTCGCTGGCAATGTTCAAGGATTCCAAGAACAAGGAGCTGGCGCTTAAATTCATCCAGTACATTATGAGCCCCGAAGGCCAGGCGCGGCTCGCCACCTCGTCCTGCTATTGGGGCATGCCGGCAAACAGCAAGGCGGCGTTGAGCGACGAGCAGAAGAAGATCCTGCGCTTCGACGAGCAGCCGGAATTCCTCGCCCGCGCCCAGTCCTATCCGGCGCCGAACGCCGATCTCGACAAGAAGATGCAGGACGTCTGGACCGAAATGCTGCAGGCGCAATGACCGGCTGCCGGTCGTGAACGCCGCCAACAGCGGGCGTGCCCTGCCCTGGGCGCTGGTCACGCCGGCGCTCGGCTGGACGTTGCTGTTCTTCGTGCTGCCCTTCGTCGCCATGGCGGTATCCAGCCTGACGGCGCATGAAGGCGGCGGCTTCACGCTGTCCAACTACAGCCAGTTCTTTGCCAATCCTTCCTACTGGCAGGCAATGGTGAACTCGCTGCAGGTCACAGCAATCGTCACCGTGATCTCGGTGCTGCTCGCCTATCCTTTTGCCTGGATCCTGGCCGAACAGGTGCCGGAGCGCTGGCAGCGGCTGGCGCTGATGCTGGCGGTGCTGCCGTTCTGGACCTCCTATGTCGTGCGCTCCTATTCGTGGCTGCTGGTGCTGGCGCAAAACGGCGTCGTCAACCGCGCACTGACAGGCTCCGGCCTGTCCAGCGAACCGCTGCAGCTCGCCAATACTCGGCTGGCCACCGTCACCGGCTTCGTGCATTTCTTCGTCATGCTGTTGACGCTGACGATCTTCGCCAATCTGAAGCAGCTCAGCCCCAGCTACCGCAAGGCCGCCGCCGACCTCGGCGCCGGGCCGGTTCGGACTTTCCTGCATGTCGTTCTGCCGCTGACGCTCCCCGGTATCATGGTCGGCGCCTTCCTCACCTTTGTGCTGTGCATCGGCGACTACATCACGCCGCAGATCCTCGGCGGCAACAACGAGCTTTTGATGCCGCAACTCGTCATGATGCAGATCGGCCGGCGCGGCGACTTTCCGCTCGCCTCGGCGCTGTCGATCATCCTGATGGCGGTCGTCACCATTGCCTATCTCGCCTGCTCCCGCTGGCTGAAGATCGAGCGGGCCTGACCATGCGCGCGCTCATCCGCCTCGTCTCCGGCCTTTATGCCATCGCAATCTACGGCTTCATCTTTCTGCCGGTCATCGTTCTGGTGCTGTTTTCGCTGCAGGCGACGTCGTTTCCGATCCCGCCCTTCACCGGGCCGTCGCTGCGCTGGTACGAGGCCGTGCTCGCCGACACGCGGCTGACTTCGGCGCTGGTCAATTCGCTGCTGGTGGCGGTCGTCTCCTCGGCTGCCGCCGTCACGTTGGGCTTTCTCTCGGCCTGGGGTTTTGCGCGCTTCGCTTTGCCGGGCTCGGGGCTGATGCGCGGGCTGATCACCTTGCCCCTGACCGTCAGCTATCTCATCATCGGCATGGGGCTGCTGGTGCTGTTCAACTGGACCGGCGTACCGAAGTCTCTACTTGCCGCAGGCATCGGCCATGTCGTGATCAACCTACCGCTCTGCTTTGCCATCGTCTACAGCCAGATGGGCGACCACCAGATCAATATCGAGCGCGCCGCGCGCGACCTCGGCGCGCCCGAATGGAAGGTGCTGCTGCTGATCACCGTGCCTGTCATGGCACCGGCGATCTTCGCCGGCTTCTTCCTGTCGATGACTTTCTCCTGGGACGAGTTCGTCATCTCGTTCCTGTTGACGCGCTTCGACACGACGCTGCCGGTCGAGATCTGGAACCTGCTGCGCTCCGGCCTCAATCCCAAGACCAACGCTGTCGGCTCGCTGGTCTTCGCCGTCTCAATCGTACTGGTGGTATTGTTCGAGCTGATGCTGTTGCGGAGGAAGCCGGCATGACCGCGCCACTGGTCGATATAAGCTCTGTCTCGCATCGCTTCGGTCAGCATACCGTGCTGAAGAACGTCTCGCTGACGATCGAGCCTGGCAGCTACACGATCCTGCTCGGGCCGTCCGGCTCCGGCAAGACGACGCTTCTGTCCATCCTCGGAGGCTTCGTCACGCCGAGCGAGGGCAAGGTGCTGATCCGCGGCGAGGACTGCACTGCCGTGCCACCGGCGAAGCGGCCGACGACGACCGTGTTCCAGGATTATGCGCTGTTCCCGCATATGAGCGTCGGCAGCAATGTCGGCTTCGGCCTGCGCATGCGGGGTGTCGATGGCGCAACCCGGGCAGCAAGGGCGCGCGAGGCGCTGGCGCTGGTTGGGCTGGCCACTGCCTTCGACAAGAAGCCGCATCAGCTTTCGGGCGGTCAGCGGCAGCGCGTGGCGCTGGCGCGCGCCCTGGTGGTCGAGCCGGCGGTGCTGTTGCTCGACGAGCCCCTCGGCGCGCTCGACCTGAAATTGCGCCGGCAGATGCAGGACGAATTGAAGGCGATCCAGAAACGCGTCGGCACCGCCTTCATCCACGTCACTCACGATCAGGAAGAGGCGATGGCGCTGGCCGACCATTGCGTGGTGATGAATGACGGGCGCATCGAGGACGAGGGCCCGCCCGAGCGCGTCTATGCACGGCCGGCGACGCGCTTTTCCGCGACCTTCATGGGCGAAAGCACGCTAATATCGGGAACGGTGAGGGAGACGAAGAACGGTAGGAACACCGTCGCGACGAAGCTTGGACCACTATCGCTGCCTGGCACAATCCCGGCGGGCTCGAGGATTGCTTTGGCTGTCCGGCCTGAGCATCTCGTCCTCGGCGCTGCCGGCGGTGCTGTGGCGCTCGGTACGGCCAAGGTCAGCGACGTCGTCTTCCAGGGCAGCTTCAAGCGTGTGCTGGGGACCTCCACGACCGACCCGGCGCTGCACTTCATCGCCAAGGTCGCGGCAGCATCGGCCGTCCAGCCGGGCGACGTTGTCGCGGTATCGTGCGATGCTGGCGACATCATCCTGCTTGCGGACCAAACATGAGCACGCTTCCAATCATCGACGCTCCTGACTGGTACGAAACTATCCGCATGGGCGATGGCGTGACGCTGATCCACGAGCCGTGGATCAAGCCGTTCTTCCGCTGCAACATCTGGCATGTGCGCGGCCGCGACCGCGATCTTCTGTTCGACACCGGCCTCGGCCATTTCAGCCTGCGCCGCCACGTGCCGCTGGTCACGGAGCGCAAGCTCACCTGCGTGGCCAGCCACACGCATTTCGATCATATCGGCTGCCATCACGAATTTCCCGACCGCTGCGTGCACCCGGACGAGGCCGAAATCCTCGCCGACCCGCGCAACGAATGGACGGTTGCCGACCGCTATGCCACTGACGAGATGTTCGACGGCATGCCGCAAGGTTGGGACACCAAGCGCTACCGGATCCCGCCCGCACCAGCCGGCCGGTTGCTCGAGCAAGGCGACATCGTCGATCTCGGCGACCGTGCCTTCGAGGTCATCCACACGCCCGGCCATTCACCCGGCGGCATTGCGCTCTACGAAAACAGGACGGGCATCCTGTTTTCCGGCGACATCATCTATGACGGCCCGCTGATCGACGACGTCTATCACTCCGAGATCGACGATTATGTCGAAACGCTGCTGCGCATGCGCGATCTCGATGTCTCGGTCGTGCACGGCGGCCATTTCCCGAGTTTCGGCAAAGTTCGCTATCGCCAGCTTGTCGACGAGTATCTCGCGCAAAAGCGCCAGGCCGGCTGCCATCTGTTGCAAGCCCGATAAGCACTGGCGCTGTGGCGTCAAAGCGCCCTTTGCGGACAGGGTGTCCCCGCCGCGTCGCCGCAGCGTGAGGCCGTGGGCTCGGGTCTAAAGCTCTTTTCCTCCGACTGGCGCACCAGTTCCGCAAAAGCCAGGGCAAAACTTGCCAGCATCAGGAAGACAATAATCAAGCGTGCCAGCGGCAATAGATCGGCCTCGACTGGTTAGCCCCCACGCCGCCCGTCCGCTGCCGGCTAACATGATCGATCCGGCTTTACGAGAGTTTAAGGCGGGCCTTAACCATCACATCATTTTGTCCTCCGACATGATGCGCGAGTGCGGCTTGTTTGGTCGCCATCTCCAGGCACCTCCCTCCCTTTGCAGAAATGCCCACCCATGCTAACCCGGCGCTGGCGCGGCCCAGCAACCGGTCGCCGCCAATCGGTCGCCAGACGGTCGTCGCCAATCGGTTGTCGTTGAGAGCCATGAGCAAAACCGCCAGCCGTTTCGCCTTCGTCTCATCCGGTACAGCCGACGCCAATGCAGCGCTGGAAAGCCTTTCTGCGCGTTACGGCCAGGCATCCGTCGAAGAAGCCGGGATCGTCGTGGCGCTCGGCGGCGACGGCTTTCTGCTGCAGACCCTGCGTGAGACGATGAGCACGGGAAAGAAGGTCTACGGCATGAACCGTGGCACCATCGGTTTTCTGATGAACGAATACCGCGCCAGCGGCTTGACCGGGCGCATCGCGGCGGCCGTTGCCGAAACGATCCGTCCGCTGGAGATGCAGGCGGTGACGGCCGAAGGCGAGACGATTTCGGCGCTCGCGATCAACGAGGTCGCGCTTTGGCGCCAGTCGTATCAGACGGCCAAGATCCGCATCACCGTGGATGGGCAAGAGCGGCTGGAGGAATTGCACTGCGACGGCGTGATGATTGCGACGCCGGCCGGCTCGACCGCATATAATCTGTCGGCGCACGGGCCGATCCTGCCGCTCGACGCTCCGCTGCTGGCGCTGACCCCGGTCAGCCCGTTTCGTCCGCGCCGCTGGCGCGGCGCGCTGCTCTCCAACAAGGCGATCGTGCGTTTCGACATTCTGGAGCCGGAAAAGCGGCCGGTGAACGCCGCCGCCGACCACACCGAGGTCAAGGCGGTGACGACGGTCACGGTGAGGGAATCGCCGACGGCAACGGCGACGCTGCTGTTCGATCCCAACCATTCGTGGAACGAGCGCATTCTCGCCGAACAGTTCAGGTATTGAACAGACCGTGCAAATAAAAACCCGGCACGAGGCCGGGTTCCTATTTGACAACACAAGTGTTGCGGCGGCCGATCGTTGCGATCAGAACTTGTAATTCAAGCCGATGACTCCGGTGTGTATGCGGACCTTTGCTTCGACATTCAGGCCGGTGTCGACTGCATAATCGCTCTTGCCCAGATCGAAATATTTGTATTCGCCCTTGAGCGACCAGTGATCGGTAAAGGCATATTCCAGGCCCGCGCCCAGGGTCCAGCCTGCTCTGGTTTTCGAGGTGCCGTTGGTCCCGATCGGACCGCTTGTGCTAATCTCAACCCTGCCGAAGCCGAGACCGCCGGTACCGTAGATCAGCAGCCTATCCATCGCATAGCCAATTCGGCCACGCAGCGATCCGAGCATCTTTACATCGGAGTCGCAAGAGAAGGTGGGGTTCGGACAATCCGTGCCGCCATCGATATGGGCGGCCGAGATGTCCGCCTCGACGCCATAGACTATATTTCCGCTCTGGAAATTGTAACCGGCCTGGACGCCGCCCAGGGCGCCGCTGCCATCATGATCAGCCGTCCCGCCAACAGTATATTCCCAGTCTACTTTGCTGCTGCCACCGCCGACATGTGCGCCTAGATAGAGGCCCGTCCAGTTATACGTTGATGCGACCGGCAATTCCACGACATCGGCCGCGATCGCCGGAGTCAAGGCCGCTGCCAGAAACGCTGCGGAGAGAAAAGCTTTCTTCATAATGTGGCCCCCTTAGCCAAGAAAAATAGATGAATCATTTGTGGCTAGTTTCTGAGTTATTTCAAATCTCAAATGGCACTTTGGCGTGTGGTCAGAATGAATGCACCCTGGCGTTGCTGATCTGCAACACCTGCGCTGGTGCGAGAATGTCGCCTTGCTGAAGAGCGGGCCATCGACGAGCGGTAACCATCGCGATTAAGCTTACGGCTTCACAATCGCGCCAATGCCGCCCGTTTGTGTTGACAAATCGTGGGCTTGCGCCTACCTGCAATACCGATCTTGCAGGCGCGCGGCGCTTGCCGCGACTGCATATGTTGCGCCCCCGAACCAGCCAAAGACAGCCAAACTTGTCCTCAGACACCCAGATCGCTCAAGAAGCGTTGACCTTCGCAGACCTCGGCCTGTCGCCGAAGGTCCTTTCCGCAGTTACCGATGCCGGCTACACCGAGCCGACGCCGATCCAGGCTGGTGCTATCCCGCACGCCTTGCTCGGCAAGGACGTGCTGGGCATAGCCCAGACCGGCACCGGCAAGACAGCGTCCTTCGTCCTGCCGATGCTCACCCGGCTGGAAAAGGGCCGCGCCCGCGCCCGCATGCCGCGCACGCTGATCCTCGAGCCGACGCGCGAGCTCGCCGCGCAGGTCGAGGAAAACTTCGTCAAATACGGCAAGAACCACAAGCTCAATATCGCACTGCTGATCGGCGGCGTGTCCTTCGACGAGCAGGACAAGAAGCTCGAGCGCGGCGCCGATGTGCTGATCGCGACCCCCGGCCGCCTGCTCGACCATCGCGAGCGCGGCAAGCTCCTGCTCAACGGCGTCGAGATCCTCGTCATCGACGAGGCCGACCGCATGCTCGACATGGGCTTCATCCCCGACATCGAGCGTATCTGCGAGATGATCCCGTTCACCAGGCAGACGCTGTTCTTCTCGGCGACGATGCCGCCGGAAATCACCAAGCTCACCGAGAAATTCCTGCACGCACCGGTGCGCGTCGAAGTGTCGAAGGCAGCATCGGCCGCCACCAACATCATCCAGCGGCTGGTGAAATCCGGCCCGAAACCCTGGGACAAGCGCGAGACGCTGCGCAATCTGATGAAAGCCGAGGATGCCGAGCTGAAGAACGCCATCATCTTCTGCAACCGCAAGATCGAGGTATCGGAGCTGTTCCGCTCGCTGCTGAAATATGACTTCGACGCCGGCGCCCTGCACGGCGACATGGACCAGCGCGCGCGCATGCAGATGCTGGCCAATTTCCGTGACGGCAAGCTGCGCTACCTCGTTGCTTCGGATGTCGCGGCGCGCGGCCTCGACATTCCCGATGTCAGCCATGTCTTCAATTACGACGTGCCGATCCACGCGGAGGATTACGTCCACCGCATCGGCCGTACCGGCCGCGCCGGGCGCTCGGGCAAATCCTTCACCATCGCGACCAAGTCGGACACCAAATACATCGACGCCATCGAGCGGCTGATCGGCACGAAGATCGAGTGGCATGACGGCGATTTGTCGACGGTCGTTGCCAGCGAAGGCGGCGAGGATGAGGCCCCGCGCCGTGGCCGCGGTGCGCCACGCCGTGCCGGCCGCAAGGACGACGCCAAGGACAGGGGCGAGCGCAAACCGCGTGAACGCCACGCCAAGGGCAGCGAAGAAGCAGCGCCGGAAGCAGTTAGCGCGGAACAGCCGGTCGTGGCCGAAGCCACCGTCGCCGACATCGACGAGCGGCGTACCCGCAAAGAGGCGATCCGCTCGGAAAACAGCGAGCGCCAGGCTTCACCTGAACGCAAGGCTTCGCCCGATCGCAACGAACGGCGCGCGCCGGAACGGGGCGACACCAGGCCGCAGCGCGAGCGCCCTGCCCGCCAGCGCCAGGAAGACAATGACGCGACCGTCGGCTTCGGCGACGACATGCCGGCCTTCATGCGGATCGTGGCCAAGGTCTGACACGGCTCGCGCGCGGCCCCGCCGACGCGCGAAGCATTGTCGCCAGTCAATCCGGCAGGCCCGCCTTGCGAAGGCCTTCGATATATCTGATGCGATCGTCCGGTCGATAAAACGGCGGCAGCACCTCGGCGAGATTCGAAAGCCGCAGCGAAGGATCGAGCTCGCAGACCCGGGCCATCATCTGCTGCGCTTCCGACAGGCGCCCCGCAAGGGCATGACTCGCCGCCACTACACGCATCGCGCTCACGTAGTTTGGTTGGTACCGCAGCGACTTTCCCGCCCAAGCGGCGGCGTCATCGTAGTGGCCGGCACAAAAATGAGCGAGCCCGGTGTTGAATTGCCAAGCGAACAGGCGTGGATCCAATGGGCTTAGGCGCATGGCAAGCGCGGCGTGCTCGACGGCCTTGCCTGGCTCGCCAAAGCAAGCCCTGACCCAGCTGCTTAGGCCCCACGCGGCCGCTAGATTCGGGTTGAGAACGAGCGCGCGATCGATGCAAGCCGCACTGTCGTCAAGGTCGCCACCTACGTAGCCGAGCACGTATCCACCGAAGGAAAGCGCAATCGCATCGTCCCTTCCGAGTTCGACCGCTCTCCTAGCCAGTCGAGTAGCCTCGGCATTCTCTTTCGCGCGGTCGACCATCCAGCCGTTGCTTTTTCGGGTAGCGTAGCACCGCGCCGCCCGCGCATAGGCTGCGGCAAACTCCGGGTCACGATCGATCGCCTTCATGAAGAGGCGCAAGGCATCGTCAATGGCCGATCTACTAGTGATCGTCCGGTCAAAGGCCGCCAGCCCGCGGAGATAGTAGTCATAGGCGTCGAGGCTTTCTGTCGGTTTGCGTTTGGCACGCTCGATCTCAGCCTCCTCCATTTTCGGCGTGATTGCGCCGACAATGCTCGAGGCGACCTGGTCCTGCAGATCGAAGACTTCGGCGAGCGCTCCGTCAAAACGGTCGGCCCAGAGATAGGCCCCTGTGGAGGTGTCGATGAGCTGCCCGGCGATGCGCAGGCGGTCGCCCGCCCTGCGAACACTTCCCTCGACCACATAGCGCACGCCCAGCTCACGCCCGACCTGCTTTATGTCTACGGACCGTCCCCGGTAGGTGAAGCTCGAATTCCGTGCGACCACGAACAGGTGACGAAAGTGAGCCAAGGCGGTGACAATGTCTTCCACCATGCCGTCGGCAAAATATTCCTGCTCGACATCACCGCTTAGATTCTGAAACGGCAGCACTGCAATCGATGGCTGGTCGTCGCGCCTCGTCGGGGCTGCCAGAACCTGTGCCACTGATACGGCGCCAGAGCTTGGCTCCGGCCGCTGACGTTCTCGAGACTGCAGCGAAGCCGCCAGTGAGCTTGTCTGCTCCTCAGGCTCGGCATTCAGATGTTTTTTTAAAGCTGCGCGGCACAGCTCGAACTGGCGCAAGGCGGCGTTTTCGTGACGTCGATGAGCGTGGATGCGGATCAGCGCTCGATGGGCTGCCTCCGCCGTCGGATCCGAGGCGAGCAACCTCTCTGCGAGCCCTTCGCAGGCCGTCTCTTCCGCTGAGCCGGGTGCGGGCAGCGCCAGGCTCAGCCGATCGACCAACTGCAGCGCCTTGCGCTGATACTTACTCAGATAGGGTCCAAACCACTCGTCCAGTTCGTCAGGAATGGCTTGCCCGGCAAGCAACTCACCGCGGTAGAGATCGGCGGCGAAGGCGAGATCAGTGATCCGACCCTCCTCCAGCTTCCGGTCGAAGATCGAGATGTCCGCCTCATCCGGACCGGCAATAAGCGAGATGGTTTCCTGATCCCCATCGATGTAGACGGTGGCATCCAAGCTGGCCGGGAACGAGCGCCTGATGTCGACCAGCGCTTGCCGCAGACTGTTGCGGGCTTGCCCATTGCTTCGCCCCGGCCAAAAGGCTTCGGAAAGCTGCTCGCGACGATGGCCGCGGCGGCCAGCGAGAACCAGAGCAGCAAAAAGAAGCGAAGTCTTGCGTGTGGCGAACTGGACGGGCCGGTGCTCCGGGGAAGTAACCTCCAGGCCACCAAGCAACCGGATGCGCACAAATCGTCTCCATACTTCGACCGCAGCGACAGAATAGCATCTCCGGTGGATCGATTTAACACCGATTTAACGGCGGATCGCCGGACTTCTTCCAGTTGTTCACGCACAGCCGAACAGCCCGAAAACGCCTGCGTGGCACGCTCCCATCCGCAAACTGGAAATGGGAGACCAAAACAATGGCTCACACGGAACCTCGCGCCGCCCGCAGCATGTCCAAACGCTTGCTTGCGTCTAGCCTGAAAGGAGCAGCAATGATGATCGCTGCCTTCACGGGATGGCGGCAGACCGTTGCAAGACGCAGAGCACTGGCAGATCTGACGACCGAACAGCTGAAGGACATCGGTCATTCGGAGGTCCATCAACCCGCACTCGATGCCGCCACGGCTGTTCTAATCACGAACTTAATTTCGATGAGGTAAGATCGGCGTTGAGTTTGGTCTAGGCCCTAAAGGTTCTTGAGCTCCAGGCGGGATGCCAGCAGGTCCAGAAAAGCGCGAACTTTGGCTGAGGACGACCTGCCTTCCGGCCACACGGCGTGTATCGGCACCGGCACCGGCTCGAATTCGGTTAGAACCAGTTCCAGGCGGCCATCGTCCACCAGGTGCTTTACCTGCCAAAGCGGCGAGTAGCCCAGACCCAATCCGTGAACCGCGGCCGCATAGATCGATATCATCAAATTCGACCGGAAGGTACCCGCGACCTTCACCGGCCGGGGCTTGCCTTCAATCTGAAACATCCATTCGCCTGGGCGGCCGTCGACGGTTCGTACGATGCATTGATGCTCACGCAATTCGAGCGGATGGGCCGGTCGGCCGTGTTGCTGGAAGTAGGCAGGTGCGCCGAACACCACGCGCCGCAGCGCGCCCAGGCGCTTCGCACGTAAATTGGAATCCGGCAAATTGCCGATTCGGACAGCCAAATCGAGGCGCTCGGCATCGAGATCGACAAATTCATCGGAAAGCTGGAGGTCAACCTCGACCCGGGGATATGTCCGCATATAATCGGCGATGACCGGCACGAGGAAGTCCGGGCCGAACAGAACCGGGGCACTGACACGCAGGATGCCCCATGGCTCCGACCGTCGATTGGCCGCCTGAAGCCTGGCTTCGTTAATTTCCTCGACGGCGGGTTTGATGCGCTGGAAAAAGGCCGCTCCGGCTTCGCTCGGCGTCGAGCGGCGTGTCGTCCTGTGCAGAAGCTCGACCCCGATTGATTCCTCCAATGTCGCCAGGGACCGGCTGACCGACTGCAGTGAGCGGTTCAGCCGGCGTGCGGCAGCCGTCAGACTGCCATGCTCGACAATGGCAATGAAGGCTTCGAAATCATCTATCCGGCTCATCGCTCATCGCTCCTTTCTACCGAAAATCGGGAGAACCTATCGCAAAATCGATCAATTGTAACGAAGTTCGCTAGATTTTATCTTCCCTGCACAGGCCGAAAGGCAGACTCGAAGGAAGGAGATCGTCATGCGAACACCCAGTCCAACGGTCCTGGTCGTAGGCGCCGCAGGCCGCGTTGCCGGTTTGGTGGTGCCTGAACTCGTCCGCCGCAATGCCAGGGTTCGAGCGCTTGTTCGTGACGCCGCGAGTGCCGAAAAAGCCCGGAAAGGCGGCGCATCCGAGATCGCGATCGGAGATCTGCGCAACCATCGGAGCCTTGAGCAGGCCGTGAAAGGTGTCGACGGTGTCTTTCACATCGGACCGGCCTTTGCTCCCGACGAAGCCGCCATGGGGGTTGCCATGGTTGAGGCGGCGGCGCGAGCAGGCGTTCGAAAGTTCGTCTTTTCGTCGGTGATCCAGCCGACCAATACGAGGCTGGAAAACCATGCAAGCAAGGTACCCGTTGAAGCTGCCCTCTATTCGACGAACATGGAGTACACCATTCTGCACCCGGCCAATTTCATGCAAAATATCGCGCCGGCCTGGCCGTCCGTCGTCGAGCACGGCGTTTTCGCCGAGCCGTTTCCAAGGACGGCGAAGCTCGCCCGCGTCGACTATCGCGATGTGGCTGAAGTGGCGGCAATCGCACTGACCGAAGCGCGTTTGTCCTATGCGACCCTCGAGCTGTGCGCCGACGGTATGCACAGCCGCGAAGAGGTCGTCGCCATGATGAGCGAAGCGCTTGGCCGGCCGGTGTCGGCGGGCGAGCCGACATTTCAGGACTGGGCGGCGAAGGCCCGCCTTCCCTATACCGACCGGCAGTTGCAGATGCTGGCCAAAGTACACAGCCACTACGCCAAATACGGCCTCGGCGGGAACATTCTGACGTTGCGTGCCGTGCTTGGCCGCGAGCCGCGTTCGCTGCGAAGCTTCATTCAGGAATTGGCGCTGCAGACGGCATATGCCGCCTGATCGTCCTCACAATAACGCCTACGCATATTTTTTTATTAGGAGATTTCGATGCAAGCATCACCGGACCGAGCCTTCAAGTTGAGAAAGCTGCCGCCCTCCTATGGCGCGGTGGTGATGCCGTTGGTTCTTTCGATTCTGATGTCCTCGATTGTCTCGGCGGTTTCGACGGCAATCGGCGCAGGCTGGACGAACGGGTTTATAGCGGCCTGGAGCTATGCATGGGGCGCTTCATGGCTTGTCGCGTTTCCCAGTCTGCTGATTGTGCTTCCGATCGTGCGCCGGATCGTTGCCGCGATTGTCGATCAGCCGGCCCGGTCCTGACATCACGAACGAAGGGCGCCGACGGTCGGTGGCCCGGCATAACCATTAGAGCGGCCCTTGGGGGCCGCTCTCGGTTCATGTGCTTGCCTCAGGTGAGCGGCGACAGCTGGATCTCGACGCGGCGGTTCTGAGCCCGGCCGGCAGCCGTCGCATTGGAGGCGATCGGACGCGTCTTGCCGAAGCCGGTGACGGCGAAGCGGCGGGAATCGACGCCCTGCCCGGACAGATAGTTGGCGACCGCCAGGGCGCGGCGCTGCGACAGGTCGAAATTGTGCTCGTCGCCGCCGGTCGAGTCGGTGTGGCCGAACACGTCGACCGTGGTCTGGCGGAACTTTTTCAGCACAAGGGCCACTGAATTCAGCACCGGATAGAAACCGGCCTTCACCGCGTCCTGGTCGACGTTGAAGGTGATGTCGGACGGCATATTGAGGATAATCTGGTCGCCGGTGCGGGTGACGCTGACGCCGGTGCCCTGAAGCTGCCTGCGCAGTTCGGCCTCGTTCTGGTCCATGGTGGCACCGATGGCACCGCCGGCAAGCGCGCCGATGCCCGCGCCGATCAGCGCGTTGCGGCGGTCGTTACCGCCGGCAAGCATGCCGAGCCCGGCACCCGCCAAAGCACCGAGACCGGCGCCGGCAGCGGTATTGGAAACCTTCTGTTCCCCGGTGTAGGGATCGGTGGTGCATGCGCTCACGAGCACAGCCGTCGCCACGACGGCGAGCACAATCTTTTTCATATGGTGGTCCCTCTCCATTCCACGGCCGCACAACGGCGCACCGCATCAGCCCTTCCAGCGACTTGTACCATGAAATGCGGCGAAAAACGGACCAGCAAAAGCCGTTGCCGCGGCTTTCCCCGGCTCAATTCCACACGCCTGCAGCGGCTCGCGCGACCACCGCAATTCGACCGGCTACCAGAGATTCTTGCCGTCGATGATCACCACTTCGACCTTGTCGAGATCGAAATCGTCGAACAGCCGCGAGTTCACGCTGATCTTCGGATTGTCGAAATTCGGCTCGCCTGTCGACCAGTCCGGCGTCTCGGTGAAGGTGCCACAGCCGCAGGTGGCGCAAAAACCGTGTTTTATGGTTTTCGATCCCCACTGGTAGAACGAAACATTCTCCGGCGGGCTGGTGAGTCTGAATTGCGATGGAGTGTAATAGGCCCACAACGAACCGCGTTTCGAACAAAAGGAACAGGTGCATCGCGTCACTGTCTGCGGCGCTTGCGAAACCTCGAACGTCGTCGCCTTGCAGTGGCAGCTTGCCTTGATGGTCATGAATTGGTCCCTCACAATGCCGCCGCCCCGTACGGCAAAGGCAGCATAAAGAAACGCTCCTGACAACTGCCGGTCAGCAGGCTTGTGAGCCTGCGATGCACAGATCGAAGGCCCATTGATCCAAAACCGCTGCACACGCTCGGGTCAGCCCGTGGGCAAGCTTTTGGGCGTCATGCGCTAGTAGGACGATGGGGGCACGAACAGGCAGATGGTCTTTCCGTCATTGGCACCGGCAACGGAGCACCAATGATATTCGCCGTCGGGCGAATTCTTGATCCGCTTGTCGCTATAGGCCACGACTTCCCCGGTTCCTTTGATGACATAGCCCTCGGGACGTTCGCTGATCGATGTCTGAGAGACCTCGCGGCAATCATAGCCCGAGCAGCAGGAGAACGGATAGCTCCAGCCTTGCGGCATTGCCGCGGTCGGCTTGGCATCATGCGCCAGAGCAGGCGCCGCAAATGGAATGGCGGCAGCAATCAAAACCACTGCCGCGACAAGTGAATTCAGGAGTCGGCGCGCCGTGCGGGCGACTGGGGCCGGTCTGGTTGTGAGAGCAGGCATGAGCGCAGTTCCTATCAACGGTTGTCAAGCATTTCGCTTGCCCGTTCCCGGAACGTGTCTTCCCAGTGGCCGGATCGTCAGGTCGCAGATACGCCGCGTCCGGCCATAAATGCTTTTTTCCTCCCCAGCGCATGAATGCTGGGCTGATTCCTTGGTTGGCGCAAGGAATTGCTGTCGCAATCGAACGCCGACCTCTGCAGCCGGAACCAACCTGCCGTCCTGATTGACGAAACCTGGTCAACCCCGGCAGCGGGATCGCCAATAACGGGATTTGGCTCGCGCTGGTTCCAGGCTTGGCACCGGCAGGCCCGAGGCATCCGCGTCAAAAGCCGAAATCGATTTTGAAAAACTCTACGAAAAACAAAGTTGTAGAACGACAGGTAGGTGCAAATTGAGAGCTCGTCACTCTCGCACGATGGCCGTAACTCTCGCGTGATGAACCCACATTCCTGCCGGATTGGTGCCCGGCGGCCTCAGTCGATATCGGCCACCGTTTCGCCGGCGCCACCCTCGATCCGCTGCGACAGCGAGGCTTCCATGAAATCGTCGAGGTCGCCGTCGAGCACGCTCGACGGGCTGGTGCTCTCGACACCGGTGCGCAGATCTTTCACCAACTGATAGGGCTGCAGCACGTAGGACCGTATCTGGTGGCCCCAGCCGATATCGCTCTTCGACGCTTCCGTGGCGTTCGCCACCGCTTCGCGCTTCTTCAGCTCTTCCTCGTAAAGCCGCGAGCGCAGCATTTCCCAGGCCTTGGCCTTGTTCTTGTGCTGGGAGCGCTCGGCCTGACAGGCGACCGCGATGCCGGTGGCGAGATGGGTGATGCGCACGGCCGAATCGGTGGTGTTGACGTGCTGGCCGCCCGATCCCGAGGAACGATACGTGTCGATACGGACGTCGGATTCGGAAACGTCGATGTCGATCGTATCGTCGATGACGGGATAGACCCAGACGCTGGCGAAGGAGGTGTGGCGGCGCGCATTGCTGTCATACGGCGAAATGCGCACGAGACGATGCACGCCGGATTCCGTCTTCAGCCAGCCGTAGGCGTTGTGGCCCTTGATCAGCAGCGTGGCGGACTTGATGCCGGCCTCTTCGCCGTCATGCACCTCCAGCACCTCGACCTTGAAGCGGCGGCGCTCGGCCCAGCGCGTATACATGCGCAGAAGCATCGAGGCCCAGTCCTGGCTTTCGGTGCCGCCGGCGCCGGCATGAACTTCCAGATAGCTATCGTTGGCGTCCGCCTCGCCCGACAACAGCGTTTCGATCTGGCGCGCCTTGGCCTCGCCGCGCATCGAGCGGATCGCCGCTTCGGCCTCCGCGATGACGCCCTCGTCGCCCTCTTCCTCGCCAAGCTCGATCAGGCCGATATTGTCTTCCAGGGCCTGGGTGAGGCCTTTGACCGCGGCAATGCCTTCCTCGAGGCCCTGACGCTCGCGCATCAGCTTTTGCGCTTCCAGCGGCTCGTTCCAGAGGCTCGAATCCTCGGCACGGACGTTCAGGTACTCAAGCCGCTTTATGGCTTGGTCCCAGTCAAAGATGCCTCCTCAGCAGGGTGATTGCCTGCCTGATCTCGTCGACAATGTTTTGCGTTTCCGCGCGCATGGCTGGCTGTTCTGTCCTGTTGCTGGATGGCGGTTTGGTGGCGCGATACATAGGGACGGCACGGTCTCCTGTAAAGCGCCGGCCCCTGTAATGTACCGGCCCCTGTAAAGCGGAATGGACCGGCTCGACCATGATCGTCAAGCCGGCCCGACCCGATGTAGCGATTGTCAGTAGAGCCCGCCGCCGCCGGACTGGATGGCCTGGTTGGCCTGCGGCGACAGCGCCCCGCCGGTGGCGTTGGAGCCGTCCGCACCCATGCCGATCACCCAGTAGCTGTCGGCGGGACCGGTACCCGGTTTGAAGGCTTCGATGATGGTTCCGGCGTCGCCCGCGTTGGCCCGCATGCCGGTCTTGCGATTGATCGCAATCAGCTTCATGCCTTCCGGAACCTTGAAGTCGACATTGGGCGTGCCATCCAGCGCCACGCGCATGAAATCCTTGAAGATCGGCGCGGCAAGGCCGCCGCCGGTCGCGCCCTTGCCAAGACCTTTCGGCTGATCGTAGCCCATATAGAGGCCGACAACGAGGTTCGGCGTATAGCCGATGAACCAGGCATCCTTTTCGTCGTTGGTCGTTCCGGTCTTGCCGGCGATGTGACGGCCGAGTTCGTTGATGGTGGCGCCGGTACCGCGTTGCACGACGCCCTCCATCATCGATGTGATCTGGTAGGCAGTCATCGGATCGAGCACCTGCTCGGAGTTGTCGACCAGTTCCGGCTCTGGCTGGTCCTGCCACTCGGCGGCATTGCAGTTTGAGCAGCCGCGTTCGTCCTGCCTAAAGACGGTCTTGCCGTAGCGATCCTGGATGCGGTCGATCAGCGACGGCTTGATCGACTTGCCGCCATTGGCCATGATCGAATAGGCCGACACCATGCGCATCACCGTCGTCTCGCCGGATCCCAGCGCCATCGGCAGATACGGCGCCAGGTGGTCGTAGACGCCGAAACGCTCGGCATATTCCACGACCAGCTTCATGCCCATGTCGTTGGCAAGCCGCACCGTCATCAGGTTGCGCGATTTCTCGATGCCGGAGCGCAACGTCGCCGGGCCGGCCACCGTTCCGTCGTAGTTCTTGGGCGTCCAGGTCGTGTTGCCGCTCTGGATGGTGATCGGCCCGTCCATGATCACCGAGGCGGGCGTATAGCCATTGTCGAGGGCGGCCGAATAGACGATCGGCTTGAACGACGATCCCGGCTGGCGCATGGCCTGCGTCGCCCGGTTGAACTCCGACTGCGCGTAGGAGAAACCGCCGACCATGGCCAGGACGCGTCCGGTATGCGGGTCCATGGCGATCAGGCCGCCTTCCACTTCGGGAACCTGGCGCAAGCTGTAGCTGTTGTCCGAGCCGTCGTTCTTCTGCACGAAAATCACGTCGCCCGGCTTCAGCACGTCGGCGGGCGACTTCGCCTTGACGGTCCTGCCGTCGACCACGTGGCGCATGGCGAAGCTCATGTCTTCCTTGCTGACGGTGCCTTCGACGCGGTCCTTGACGATTTCGCCGGAGATCTGGCGCGTCGGCTGCAGGCCGATGGACAGGCCGGTGGCCGAGCTGTCGAGCACGACGGCGAGCGACCATTCCGGCACGTCCTCCAATCGCTTGACGTTGCCCAGCGGCACGCCCCAGTCGCCGGAAATGTCGATGCTCGTGACCGGCCCGCGGTAGCCGCGCAGCGTGTCGAACTTCATGAGACCGTTCTGCATGGCCTTGCGGGCAATCAGCTGCATCTTCGGATCGAGCGTGGTACGGACGGAAAGGCCGCCTTCGTAGAGCGCATTCTCGCCATAGCGCGCGATGATCTGGCGACGCACTTCCTCGGTGAAATACTCCCCGGCGAAGAGATAGTTGCCGGTGCGGCGCGGCGTGACGCCGAGCGGCTCGGCCTTGGCCTTCTCGCCTTCCTCATGCGTGACGTAACCGTTCTCGACCATCTGATCGATCACCCAGTTGCGGCGCTCCAAGGCGCGATCGGCATGCTTGAAGGGATGGTAGTTGTTCGGCCCCTTCGGCAGAGAGGCGAGATAGGCGGCTTCGGCCACGGTGAGCTCGTTCACCGATTTATCGAAATAGGTTAGCGCAGCACCGGCGACGCCATAGGCGCCGAAGCCGAAGAAAATCTCGTTGAGATAGAGCTCGAGAATGCGATCCTTCGAGTAGGCCTGCTCGATGCGGAAGGCGAGGATCATCTCCTTGATCTTGCGCTCGTAGGTCTGGTCTGAAGACAACAGGAAGTTCTTCGCCACCTGCTGGGTAATCGTCGAGGCGCCGACCTGGCGCTTTCCCGAGCCAACATTCTGCAGGTTGACGACAATGGCCCGGCCAAGGCCGGTCACGTCGATGCCGGGGTGATTGTAAAAATTCTTGTCCTCGGCCGACAGGAAGGCCGCCTTGACACGGTCCGGGATCGCCTGAATCGGCAGATAAAGCCGCCGCTCACGCGCATATTCGGCCATCAGCGCGCCATCCGACGCGTGGATGCGGGTCGTCACCGGCGGCTCGTATTTGGCCAGCACCTCGTAATCGGGCAGGTCCTTCGACAAATGGCCGATATAGATCGCCATGCCCGCCGCGACCAAAAGGGCCAGCGTCGTGCCGATGCCGAAGAAATAGCCAATGAGACGAATCATACCCGCTCCAGTCCTTGGTTCGGGAATTTCCTAAACGAAGCCGCCCTTCACGCAAGCTTTCGGGACGATCCCAAACCGTAATCGCAAAATCCATGTCGCGACCATGTGGGCAAAATACGGCAGCGTGGAATTTCGGTTTCGAATGCCGGAAATAAAAGCACAGGGTGTTGTCGCCGTGCAACGCTGCTTCAGGTTGTGGGCGCCGGCGGACATTTCAGCCTCCGGCCCCCGTTCCGCTCTTGGCCGAAGCAAACAGGGCAACGGCGTTGGTTATGCTCTGGGTCGCCTTGTTGCGCCAATCGGCGCTGAGCAACTGCGCTTCGTCCTTGGCGTTCGACAGATAGCCGAGTTCGACCAGCACGGATGGAACGTCCGGCGCCTTCAGCACCTTGAAGCCGGCAGAACGCTGCGGGTTGTTGATCAGACCGACGCTGGTGGAAAGCTGGCCGACGAGAGTATGGGCGAAGCTCATCGAAAAATTATGCGTCTCGCGGCGGATCAGGTCGATCAGGATATCGGTCACTTCCTTGCTGTCGTCCTTGATCTCCATGCCGGCGAACTGGTCGGAAAGATTTTCACGGTCGGCAAGCGCCTGCGCCTGCGGGTCGGAAGCCTTGTCGGACACGGTGTAGACGGTTGCGCCGCGAATGCCCTTGAGGCTGATCGTGTCAGCATGGATCGAGATGAGCAGGTCGGCCTCATGCTGGCGGGCAATGCGCACGCGGTCGTCGAGCCGCAGGAACTCGTCCGTTTCGCGCGTCAGGAACACGTCGTATTTGCCGCTGGCGGCGAGCTTGTCGCGCAGTTCCACGGCAAAGGCGAGCGTCACGTTCTTCTCGACCGTACCGTTCAGGCCCTCGGCGCCGCCGTCGATGCCGCCATGGCCGGGATCGATGACGACGGTGAAACGATGGCCCGGATTGGAGACCGGGCCGGTACCGACCCTGCCGGCCTTGTCGGCGGAGACCGTCGAACCGGTGGTCAGCGCCTGATTGGCGAGCGCTGCGTCGAATTCCCGCTGCGATGCCGCCGACATGTCGATGGCGATGCGGTAGCCGTTGCCGTCATCGTTCTTGAGCACATCGAGATTGTCGACGGCGAACGGTCCCTTGCCGGTGAGAATCAGCCGCGATTTCCCCTCGCCGAGCTCGCCGTAACGCACCGTGCGGACAAGGCCGCGCGGCTTCACATCCTTGGCATTGAGGGCAAATCTGGTGGCCGGGAGATCGATGACCAGACGATTGGGGCCGCGCAGCAGGAACCATTTGATGTCGGGTTCGCGGTCGAAATTGATGACGATGCGCATCTTGGTGGCATCGCCGGCCATCTTGTAGCTTGTGGCGCCGAGCGGTACGTCGGCAGCACGCGAAAGCGGCGAAAAGACCAGGCAAGCCAGGATCAGCGGCAGCAGACAGGCGGTGCGGAACAACCAGCCTCCATGATGACGGCCCTTGTCTGCGAAGCCTGCCAGTCCCATCTTTCTACCAATCGCTCCCGTTGGCGTCATGCCCGATCGCTTGTCGAAGTGCCTTATTGCTTGTCAAAGTTCTGGCAGGCCGCGAACTCGATTAACGATTGGTATCCAGAGAAGGTTAACCAAGCCTTTTCATGGAAGGTTTGGGACCGGGGCTTCCGCTGCGGAACGGCTTTTTGCCGGCATCGGGAATCGGGGTTGCCTTCCAACCCGCCAAATCATAAAAGCGATGGTGGATCACTGCAATCCTGGAACCGTCCTCCTCCGCAGCTTCCTGCTACAGGTCAGACGCAAGACGGCTCCTTTCGCTTCAGGCGAAGAAGGCATCGGTGATCGCGACGATTTTCGCAGGCGTGCTCCCGTGGCGGGGGAATCGCCTGCGTGAGCAAAACGGCCGGGATTGTCCCGTGCCGGCTCTGTATGAGCAAACAAGCTGGTCCGGTTTTTTCCGGGCTTTGGTTCAAAAGGTTCTGCTGGTGACGATGGCTTCAAGCGCAATCATGGAAAGGTCCGCAACAAACCGCGCCACTACGGCTGCGGGCGGCACCGCCATGGCGCTCAGGCAGCGGCCGGCGGACGTTCAATTGTCCGGCACCCATGTTCCAGGTCCACGGCAGCGGGCAGTGTCCTGCAAGCTGCGGCCGACGGCTGCCGGGAGGAAACGAAATAATGCCAAACAAAATGCTGATAGACGCCTCCCACCCGGAGGAAACACGCGTTGTCGTCGTTCGCGGTAACCGTATTGAAGAATTCGACTTTGAATCCCAGGACAAGAAGCAGCTCAAAGGAAATATCTATCTCGCCCGCGTAACGCGCGTCGAACCTTCCCTCCAGGCAGCCTTTGTCGAATACGGCGGCAACCGTCACGGTTTCCTCGCCTTCAGTGAAATACACCCCGACTACTACCAGATTCCGGTCGCCGACCGTCAGGCGCTGCTGCGTGCGGAAGCACAGGAAGCCCAGGACGAAGAGGACGAGGAAGCCGCCGAAGGCGAGGACCGCCAGAGCCGCGACCGTGGCAAGCGCGGACGCCGGCGCGGCGGCAAGAGCCGCGACCGCGGCGAGCACAGGCGCGAGGCAGGCGCGGCCGACGGTGAGAATGGCGAGAACGGCGAAGGTGCCGTCGCAGAAAAGCTGGATGCCGTTGCCGACAACACCACGTCCGACACTGCCGGACAGAGCGAGGATGCCGCCGGGCAGAGTGAAGAAGTCGCCGATAGCGGCGAGACCGAGCCTTCCGAAGGCGGATCGAGTTCCATCGCTGCCAGCGTCGATGCCGACGTAATCTCCGAAGCCGTCCCACAAGTCGAGACAAGCGGGGCCGAGACAAGCGGCGAAGCGACGTCCGAAGACAATGATCGCGGCATGCTGGAGGAGGTGCAATCCTCGCATCCGGACGATCACGAGATCGAATCGGTCGGCGCTGAAGACGCGCTCGAAGAAGTACGCAACCGCCGCAAGCCGGTGCGCCGCCAGTACAAGATCCAGGAAGTGATCAAGCGCCGGCAGATCCTGCTGGTGCAGGTCGTCAAGGAAGAGCGCGGCAACAAGGGCGCGGCGCTGACCACCTACCTTTCACTGGCCGGCCGCTATTCGGTGCTGATGCCGAACACGGCACGCGGCGGCGGTATTTCGCGCAAGATCACCAATGCGCAGGACCGCAAGCGGCTGAAGGAAGTGGTCGCCGATCTCGAAGTGCCGCAAGGCATGGGTGTCATCCTGCGTACGGCAGGCGAAAGCCGCACCAAGGCAGAGATCAAGCGCGACTACGAATATTTGATGCGGCTTTGGGAAAACGTCCGCAATCTGACGCTGCAATCGACGGCCCCTGCCCTGGTTTACGAGGAAGGCAGCCTGATCAAGCGCTCGGTGCGCGACCTCTACAACAAGGATATCGACGAGATCCTGGTTTCCGGCGAAGAAGGCTACCGCGAGGCCAAGGACTTCATGCGCATGCTGATGCCGAGCCACGCCAAGGTGGTTCAGCCGTTCCGCGACACGACGCCGATCTTTGTGCGCAACGGCATCGAAGCGCAGCTCGACCGCATGCTGCAGCCGCAGGTGACGCTGAAGAGCGGCGGCTACATCATCATCAACCAGACGGAAGCGCTGGTCGCCATCGACGTCAATTCGGGCCGTTCCACCAAGGAGCACTCGATCGAGGACACCGCACTTCACACCAATCTGGAAGCCGCCGAGGAAGTCGCCCGGCAATTGAGGCTGCGCGATCTCGCCGGCCTCATCGTCATCGACTTCATCGATATGGAGGAGAACCGCAACAACCGCTCCGTCGAGAAGCGGCTGAAGGATCACCTCAAGAACGATCGTGCCCGCATCCAGGTCGGCCGCATCTCGCATTTCGGCCTGATGGAGATGTCGCGCCAGCGCATCCGTGCCAGCGTGCTGGAATCGACCATGAAGCCTTGCCCGCATTGCGGCGGCACAGGCCATGTGCGCTCCGATTCGTCGGTCGCGCTGATGGTGGTGCGGGCAATCGAGGAATTCCTGCTCAAGGATTCGCGCAGCCACATCACGGTGCGGACGCCGGCGGCGACCGCGCTCTATGTGCTCAATCACAAGCGCGGCACGCTGGTGGAATTCGAGCACCGCTTCGGCGTGACCATCACCATCGAAGCCGATGACGCGGTCGGTGCACAACACTACGCCATCTTCCGCGGCGCGCTGGCCGAAAAGCCGGAAGGCTTTGTCGAGGCGCGCACGTTCCCGGCCTATGTCGAGCCGGAAGAACCCGAGGACGAGATCGTCATCGAAGAGGAAGACGAGGCACCGGTGCAGGCCGAGCAGCCACGCCCTGCCCAGCAGCCGCAGCAGCCAAGGTCCGGCGAGGACGGCGAAGGCGGCGATCGCAAGCGCCGCAAGCGCCGCAGACGGCGCGGCGGCAAGGATCGTGAACACGGGGATCGCGAGCACGGGGAACGCGAACATGGCGATCGCGAGCATGGCGCTGCTGTGGAAGGTGCTTCCGTTTCGGCGCCGACGGACGACGCCTTCGTAGCCGCCGGCGACCAAGGCGCCGAAGCGGAACATGAAGCGCCGGCAGGTGTTGTGGCCGAAACGGCGGAAGCGGCGGACGACGGTCACGGCAAGAAGCGCCGGCGCGGCAAGCGCGGCGGCAAGCGCAATCGCCGTGAGGACGGCGAGGACGGCTTGGAAGCTGCCCCCGGCGAGCCAGCCGCCATGACGGAAGGTGCCGTGTCGGAAGCAGAGCCCGTAACCGGCGAGCCGGAAGGTGCGCCGCCGGCCGAAGAGCTTGCGGTGCTCGCTCCGGCGAACGACGACATGCCGAGCGCCGAAAAGCCGAAGAAGCCGCGCCGTACCGCCAAGCCGAAGAAAGTTGCGGCGGAAGCAGTTGCCGAGATTGCGGGCGCCGAGACATCGGCTGCCGAGGCCGCCTCCGTGGCTTCCGGCGAGACCGCTGCGCCGGCTTCGCAGGAGACTGAAGTGGCGGCTGCCGAGGAAACGCCGAAGGTCCGGCCGTCGCGGCGCAAGCCGGTACCGGTGGATGCTCCGGTCGTGCCGGTCGTCTCCTCGATCGTCCCGGACGAGGCAAAGACCGACGAGGCAAAGACCGAGGAAGCAAAGGCCGAGGACAAGCCGAAGCGTGCCGGCTGGTGGCAACGGAAGGGCTTTTTCTAAGCCTTTCCGTGCATTAGCCAGACTTTCTGATTAAAAAAAAATCCCGCGCTGCCGATCGGCTGCGCGGGTTTTTTTGCCCCAATTCGGGCGACAACACTATGGTGCGAAGATCGACCAGTTCATCGTCTTCGCCAATTTTTCCAGCGCGATCGAGCCCAGCCTGGAATTGCCGTTGGCATTGAGGCCAGGGGACCAGACGGCAAGCGAGGCGACGCCCGGCACGATCCCCAATATGCCGCCGCCAACGCCGCTCTTGCCGGGAATGCCGACGCGGAAAGCGAAGTCGCCGGAGCCGTCATAGTGGCCGCAGGTCAGCATCATCGCGCCGATGCGGCGGGCGCGCTCTGCCGAGACGACGGAATGCCCGGTCGCCGGGTTCTTGCCGCCATTGGCAAGGAAGCGGGCGGCCAGGGCCAGTTGCCGGCAACTCATGGCGATAGCGCAATGGTGGAAATAGACGCCCAGCGCCAGTTCCGGCGCGTGATTGAGATTACTGAACGATTTCATGTAATTGGCAAGCGCGAAATTGCGAAAGCCGGTGGCGCGTTCGGACGCCGCGACCTCGCGGTCGATGATGATGGTGTCGTCATCGGCCAGGAACTGGATGAAGCGCAGGATCTCGCCGATCGCCTCGCGCGGCTGATGACCGGCAAGCAGGATGTCCGAGACCACGATGGCGCCGGCATTGATGAATGGATTGCGCGGAATGCCGTTCTCGTGCTCGAGCTGGACGATCGAGTTGAACGGATTGCCCGAAGGTTCGCGCCCAACCCGCTGCCACAGCGCGTCGCCGACATTGCCGAGCGCCAGCGTCAGCGTGAACACCTTTGAGATGCTCTGGATCGAAAACGCCTCGTCGGCGTCGCCCGCGGTCAGCACGCGGCCGTCATTGGTCACCGCGGCAATGCCGAATTTTTTCGGGTCGATCTTGCCGAGCTGGGGAATATAGCTGGCGACGTCGCCGCGATCGGTACGCTCCGCCATTTCGGCAGCGACCTCGCGCAACGCATGTTCGAGTTGGGGCGCCTGATCAAACTCCAGCATCGTCGCTCCCGCTACTTCAGCCAGCGTTCGATACGCGCGATCGCCTCGACCATGTCGTCGTGGCTGCCGGCGTAGGAAAAGCGCATCGTGCGATGGCCTTGCAGCGGGTCGAAATCGCGGCCGGGCGTCGCCGCCACATGCGCCTCGGCCAGCATCCTGCGCGCAAACGCCATGCTGTCATTGGTGTGCCTGGTGACGTCGCAGAAGGCGTAGAAGGCGCCGTCCATGGGCGCGGCCAAAGCAAAGCCGAGCTCCGGCAGGCGTTGCATCAGGAGCTCGCGGTTCCAGGCATAGCGCGCCTTCACCGCTTCCAGCTCTGGCGTCGCCTTGAATGCCTCGATCGCGGCGATCTGGGACAGTTCGGGCGGCGAGATGTAGAGGCTCTGGGCGATGCGCTCGACTGGCCGCACCAGTTCCTGCGGCAACACCATCCAGCCGATGCGCCAGCCGGTCATGCAATAATATTTCGAGAAGGAATTGATCACCGTCACATCCGCGCCGAAAGCAAGCGCCGTCGTGTCGGGCGCCGCATAGGCCAGCCGGTGATAGATTTCGTCCGAGATGACGGCGATGCCGAGCTCTTGCGCCGTTTTGACCAGCGCCTCGAGATCGCCGGCGGGAATGACCGCGCCGGTCGGGTTGGCCGGGCTGGCGAACAGCACGCCCTTCAGCGGTTTTTCGCGATGCGCGGCTTGCAGGTGCTCGGCATGCAGATAGGCGGCGCCGTCCAACTCGATCTCGGCGATGTCGATGCCGAGCGCGGCCATGATGTTGCGATAGGCAGGATAGCCGGGCGCAGCGATGGCGACGCGGTCGCCTGGATCGAACATTGCCAGGAAAGCGAGGTTGAAGGCAGCCGACGATCCGGTGGTGACGGCTATCCGCTCGGGCGAAACGTCAAGCCCGTAATGCTCGCCATAATGCGCCGCGATCGCCTTGCGCAGGCCGGCGAGGCCCAGCGCGTCGGTATAGCCGATGCGGCCTGTTTTCAAGGCATTGGCCGCCGCTTCGCGAACCCCGGCCGGCGCCGGATCGGAAGGCTGGCCGACGGCCATGGAAACGACCGGCAGGCCCTTGGCTTTCAGCCGATTCGCCTCGGCCAGGATGTCCATGGCATGGAACGGTTCGACCGCGCCGCGGCGCGAAAGCGAAACAACCATTTTTCAATCCACCACACTTGTCCGCACGTGCCGGCCATATGCTGGCCGCGCCGCACAAATGCCCGATTGGTGTGGGGATCACAAGTTCGGTAAGTTTAGGCTGCCGACTTTTCATCCTTCGCCCACTCGTCTACCAGTGGACCTGCCATGTTGAGCCGACCCAAATCGACGATCGCCAGGACAGCGCGCGCCCTCGCGACGCTTTCGCTTGCCGCGATGGTCGCCATGGCCGGCTCGGTCAATGCCTTTGCGCAGAATGTGCCGGTTGTGCGCGATGCCGAGATCGAGGCGCTGGTGCGCGATTACGCGCGGCCGATCTTCAAGGCGGCGGGCTTGTCGGGCGACGCCATCAACATCGTGCTGGTCAACGACCAGAGCTTCAACGCCTTTGTTGCCGGCCGCCGCCTGTTCATCAACACCGGCGCGCTGATGACGGCCGAAACGCCCAACGAGATCATTGGCGTCATTGCCCACGAGGCCGGCCATATCGCCGGCGGACACCAGCAGAAATTGCGAGAACAGCTCGAGCGCGCCAAGACGATGGCGATCCTGGCGACGCTGCTTGGCGCCGGCGCCATGGTGGCCGGCGCCACCAGCAACAGCCGCGGTCTCGCCGGCGCCGGCATGGGCGTGGTGGCCGGCGGCGGCGAGATGGCGCAACGCAGTATCCTCGCTTATCAGCGCACCGAAGAGATGACCGCCGACCGTTCGGCGATCACCTATCTCAATGCAACCGGCCAGTCCGGCATGGGCATGCTGAAGACGTTTGGCCGCTTCCAGAACGCATTGTCGCTCTCGGGCGCGCAAGTCGATCCCTACAGGATCAGCCATCCGATGCCGCAGGAGCGTATCGCCAATCTCGAAGTGCTGGTGAAGCAGAGCCCTTACGTCGACAAGGTCGACCCGCCGGCACTGCAGCAGCGCCATGACATGATGCGCATCAAGATCGCCGCCTACATGCAGGGCCAGGCGGCGGCGTCGCGATTGATGCGAAAGAACCCCGGCAGCCTCGCCTCACGCTATGGCGACGCGCAGATGACCTATCTGTTCGGCAATCTGGCGTCGGCGCTCGCCAAGACCAACGCGTTGATCAAGGAACAGCCGAAAAATCCCTATTTCCAGGAATTGCGCGGCGACATCCTGATGAAGGCGAACCGGCCGAAGGATGCGGCGGACGCCTATGCCAAGTCGGTCAGCCTCGATCCAGCGCGATCGGGGCTGCTGCCGGTCTCGTACGGCCAGGCGCTGATGGCGATCGGCACGCAGGATTCGCTGAAGAAGGCGGTGGCGCAGATCAACACCGGCCTCGGACGGGATCGCGAAAACGCCGCCGGATACCGCTATCTGGCACAGGCTTACGGGGAACTCGGCAACATCCCGGCCGCCGAGCTTGCAACCGCCGAAGGGCATTTCTATTCCGGCGACTACAAGAATGCGAAAATCTTCGCCATGCGGGCGCAGCAGAGCATGAAGCGGGGCGAGCCGGGCTGGCTTCGCGCGCAGGACATTATAAACTACGCACCATCAGGTAAGAAGAAGTGAACCTTTCGGACGCAGGCTGCGACACAGCCAAACCGGGCGGACCCGAACACAGGCAAGAGGATCGAGGATCATGACCAAGGCAATTCTGCTGGGCAGTACCGGAGTGGCAGCGGCTCTCGCCATGCTGGCGTTCGGCTTCGTCGCCGGCAATCCGCAGACGGCGAAGGCCGGCACGGCACAGCTTGCCCAGACGACGTCCTCAGGTACCAAGCTCGACCGTGCCGAAGTCGAAGGCATCGTCCGCGACTATCTGCTGAAGAACCCGGAAGTGCTTCTGGAGGCCCAGCAGGCACTCGAGGCCAAGCAGAAGGAAGAACAGCGCGTCGCCAGTCTCGGCGTCATCAAAGACGCCAAGGACCAGATCTTCAATTCCTCATTCGACGGTGTTGTCGGCAATCCGAACGGCAAGGTCACCATCGTCGAATTCTATGATTATAATTGCGGCTACTGCAAACGCGCCATCGACGACATGCGCGCGCTGACCAAGGCCGATCCGGACCTGCGCTTCGTACTCAAGGAGTTCCCGATCCTCGGCCCGGATTCGCAGAAGGCGAGCGTCGTCTCGATGGCCTTCCATCTGATGAAGCCGGAGAAATACGGCGAATTCCACAATGCGCTGCTCGGCGGCCAGGGGCGCGCCACCGAGGCGGCGGCGATCAAGGTGGCGCTGTCGCTCGGCGCCGACGAGGCGGCGCTGCGCGAAAAGATGAAGGACCCGAGCATCACCGAGGCCTTCTCCAAGACCTATGACCTCGCCACCAAGCTCGCCATTACCGGAACGCCGTCCTATGTCGTCGGCAACGAGGTGGTGTTCGGCGCGCTTGGCCAGGAAGTGCTGGCCGAAAAGATCGAGGCGGCGAAGGCCGCGCTCTGATCGGCATTCGGGTTTCGATTAGGCTGCGGGTTTCCGGCACGGGCCGTTTTCCGGCTGTTGTGGACGGCGAAAGAACGCACTTGCGCTCTTTTCGCCAGCGTCTATGCCCATTATAGAGGGTCCGGCGCGCCGGCTTAGCCGCGCCGGGAAAGGTCGGCATTTTTTGAAAACGGTTTTCGTCCTGAACGGCCCCAATCTCAACGCGCTCGGCAAGCGCGAGCCGGGCATCTATGGCGGCAAGACGCTTGCCGCGATCGCCGACGACTGCAAGCAGGCAGGTGCCGCACTTGGGCTGGAGATCGATTTCCGCCAGTCGAACCATGAGGGCGACCTCGTCGACTGGATCCACGAGGCCGCCGACAAGGCCGCCGCGATCGTCATCAATCCGGGCGCCTACGGCCATACCTCGATCGCCATTCACGATGCCATCCGCGCCGTCGCGCCGCTGCCGGTCGCTGAGGTGCATCTCTCCAACATCCACGCGCGGGAACCATTCCGCCACGTCTCCATGGTCGCGCCGGTCGCCGTCGGCATGATCTGCGGGTTCGGGCCGCTCGGCTACACGCTGGCGCTGCAGGCGCTGGCTGCACGCCTATGACCGGCCAACAAACAGAAGGCTCGAAAATGTCGATAAAGAAGAACGGTGTTGACCAGCAGCTGATCCGCGATCTGGCGGGCATACTGAACGACACCAACCTGACCGAGATCGAGGTCGAGCTGGGCGATCTGAAGGTGCGCGTCTCGCGGCAGGCGCCGGCCGTCCATGCCGTCGCCGCAGCTCAGCCGGCCTATGCCCCGGCAGCCGCGCAGCCCGCGGCAGCGGCCGCCCCGGCGACGCCCGACTTGTCAAAGAACGCCGTCGCCTCGCCAATGGTCGGCACCGCCTATCTGGCACCGTCGCCCGACGCCAGGCCGTTCATCGAAATCGGCCAGAAGGTCAAGGAAGGCCAGACGCTGCTGATCATCGAAGCAATGAAGACGATGAACCAGATCCCCTCGCCGCGCGCCGGCACGGTGACGGCGATCCTGTTTGAAGATGCGCAGCCGGTCGAATATGGCATGCCGCTCGTCGTGATCGAGTAGAGCCGGGAACAGGCGAAAGATGTTCCAGAAAATCCTCATCGCCAATCGCGGCGAAATCGCCCTCAGGGTGCTGCGCGCCTGCAAGGAGCTCGGCATCCAGACGGTGGTGGTGCATTCGACCGCCGACGCCGACGCCATGCACGTGCGTCTCGCCGACGAGAGCGTCTGCATCGGCCCGCCGCCGTCGCGCGACAGCTATCTCAACATCCACCAGATCGTCGCCGCCTGCGAGATCACCGGCGCCGACGCGGTGCATCCCGGCTACGGTTTCCTGTCGGAGAACGCCAAGTTCGCCGACATCCTCGCCGCGCACAACATCACCTTCATCGGCCCGACCGGCGACCATATCCGCATCATGGGTGACAAGATCGAGGCCAAGCGTACCGCAAAACGCCTCGGCATTCCCGTGGTGCCCGGCTCCGACGGCGCGGTCACCGAGGACAAGGAAGCCAAGCGCATTGCCGCCGTGATCGGCTACCCCGTAATCATCAAGGCGTCGGCCGGCGGCGGCGGGCGCGGCATGAAAGTGGCGCGTAGCGAGGCCGATCTCGAGGTGGCGCTGCAGACGGCACGCTCGGAGGCGGGTGCGGCCTTCGGCGACGACGCAGTCTATATCGAGAAATATCTGCAGAAGCCGCGCCATATCGAAGTGCAGGTGTTCGGCGACGGCGCCGGGCGCGGCGTGCATTTCGGCGAGCGCGACTGCTCGCTGCAGCGTCGCCACCAGAAGGTCTGGGAAGAAGCGCCCTCGCCGGCGCTCAATGCCGAGGAGCGCGCGCATATTGGCGGCGTCTGCGCCAGGGCGATCGCCGATCTCGGCTATTCCGGCGCCGGCACCATCGAATTCCTCTATGAGGACGGCGAGTTCTATTTCATCGAGATGAACACGCGCCTGCAGGTCGAACATCCGGTGACCGAGGCGATTACCGGCATCGACCTCGTGCACGAGCAGATCCGCGTCGCCTCGGGCGGCGGACTTTCGGTGCGCCAGGAGGACATCCGCTTCCACGGCCATGCCATCGAATGCCGCATCAATGCCGAGGATCCGCGCACCTTCACCCCCTCGCCGGGCACCATCACCCATTTCCACACGCCGGGCGGCCTCGGCATCCGTGTCGATTCCGGCGTCTATTCCGGCTATAAGATCCCGCCCTACTACGACAGCCTGATCGGCAAGCTGATCGTGCATGGCCGCAACCGCGTCGAATGCATGATGCGGCTGCGGCGCGCGCTCGACGAATTCGTCGTCGACGGCATCAAGACGACGCTGCCACTGTTTCGCGACCTCGTTGGCAACGCCGACATCGCTAATGGCGACTACGATATCCACTGGCTGGAAAAATACCTGGCCGAAGGCGAGTGACACAGGGGCGAAGCGATGACCCGTCCCTACGCACCCGGTTATCGCATCCCGACCGACCTTTTGCTCAAAGCCTATGCCTCCGGCGTCTTCCCGATGGCCGAAAATGCCAATGACCCCGAAGTGTTCTGGGTGCGGCCGGAGACGCGCGGCATCATTCCGCTCGACGGGTTCCACATACCGAAAAGCCTGAGAAAGACCATCCGCAAGGATCTGTTCGAGTTCCGCATCGATTTCGATTTCGAGGCGACGATCGATGCCTGCGCAGAAAGGCGCGAGGAACGGCGGTCGACCTGGATCAACGCACCGATCCGCGAAGCCTATATCGAGCTGCATCGGATGGGCCATTGCCATTCGGTCGAGGCCTGGCACAACGACCGATTGGTCGGGGGGCTCTACGGCGTATCGCTCGGCCGCGTGTTCTTCGGCGAGAGCATGTTCGCCAGGGAGACCGACGCGTCAAAGGCCTGCCTGGTTCACCTCGTCGAACGCCTGAAGGCGCGTGGCTTTGCACTGCTCGATACGCAGTTCACCACCGAGCATCTCAAACGCTTCGGTGCAATCGACGTGCCGCGCGGCAAGTACGAGAAGATGCTGGCCGAGGCGCTGAAGGGCGAGGCCGTGTTTTTTCCATAACCTGGAATGGTTCATCGTTTCACAGAAACGCAATTCCGGACGGAAAGCCGTTCACATTTCCTGGAATGCTCTTGCGGCCGGTCAGCCTTTTGCTGCCGTCACCAGCGGCGTCTGTGCGTGGAACATCATCTTCCAGCCATTGACGCGGTGGACATAGCCGGTGCTGACCAGCGCCGCATAGGCTTCGCCATCTTGCCGCGTCGCACGCGCCTCGTAGGTCAGCATGACGATGTCGCTGCCCGGCTCGATGATGCCCTTGAGGTCGATGTCGAGATCGCGCCAGCGGTTCGGGTCCGTGGCAGTTGCGGCCAGATCGGTATTGCTCATCACCCGCGCCATCTGCGGGAAGGCCACCAGGCAGTCGGTATCGGCATTGGCCTTGAAATAGTCGGCACCGCCGCTCCAGAATCCCCTTTCGATGTCGAGAAGTTCGTTCTTGTTGGCCATCATCATGGCAACCTCCTCCGTAGAGAGGCACCAACGCTCGGGCAACGCGGCGGTTCCGCAGGGCGCGGTATCCGCCGCGCACTGACAGATTCTAGTTGGTTTTGGGGGCGGCGGGTGCCGGCACGTCGGACTTCTGCTTGCAGCCCTTCAGCCAGATATCATAGACGGCATGCTCGACGGCGTTGATCCCGGGGCTTTCGGCAAACATCCAGCCGGTGAAGATACGGCGTATCTTCCGGTCGAGCGTAATCTCGTCGACCTCGACGAACGAATCCGTCTTCGGCTCTTCGTTTTCGGGCCGCGAATAGCAGATGCGCGGCGTCACCTGCAAAGCGCCGAACTGCACCGTCTCGTCGATATAAACATCGAAGGTGATGATACGGCCGGTGATCTTGTCGATGCCGGCGAATTCAGCGACGGGATTGGTGATGCGCTCGGACACTGCCGGTGCTGCAGGCGCCACCGACGCGTCCGGCGCAGGCGGCGCCAATTCCTGCGCAGCAGCGAGCGCCACCATAGAAGCGAGAACGACCGCGGTTAATCCGCCCGTCAAAATTCGGCTGAACATGCTCATGCAAGGTCCGGTGGTTTGCGCCCGGGGTGATTCTCTTAACGCCAAGGCTAGTTGCTGCTGTCGGATCAGCAAACAGCTAAACAGCAATTGTGGCGACAAAGGACCGCCCTCGTGGGGACCGCCCCCGTGGGGACCGCGCGCGTGTCGCGGCGATCGATCAAGAACCAGGCGTCCAGGCGTCGTAGTCGCCCGTCACCTGCGGACGATGCTGGTTGGTCAGCACCGAGCCTTTCGGGCGATAGGCCGCGGGGCTGCCGGTGAGGTTCGGCACATGCGGCTTTTGCCAGTCGCGTGGCTTGTAGTCTTCGCTTGGCGGCGCAACGTCGACACGATGATGGATCCAGCCATGCCAGCCGGGCGGAATCGCCGAGGCTTCCGAATAGTCGCGGTAGATGACCCAGCGACGGGTGCGGCCTTCCGAATCGACGCCGCCCTCATAATAGACGTTGCCGACCTCGTCCTGCCCGACCTTCTTGCCATGCCGCCAGGTGTGGAAGCGCGTTCCCAATGTCTGGCTGTTCCACCAGGTGAAAAACTGCAGAAGGAAAGTTTTCATGCAAATCCTCGTGGCAAGTCCTTGTGGCAAGTCCTCGCGGCGGCTGCGGCGCCTGTTCCTGCTTATGGCGTCACGGCATTGCGAAGGCAAGGGTCTTGCCGCAACCGGCGAGCAAATGGCTGACGGGAAAGCGAAACGATGATGTTATTTTCGCGGCCGTCCGAAGCAGATGAAATAGGTTGTTGGCAACCTTACGCAGCGTTATTCTAGCAGTTGATGCTTCGTTGCCTCAAGGACGGCAAATGAGAGGGGCTCATGTCATCGCTGGCGGGCACGGCCGGTCGCGCGTTGCCGCAGGTCGTTGAGGCGATCTACGATTCGATTGCCGACGTCGACCGCTGGCAGGCGACACTCGAGGCCATCTGCAATCTGGCGGAAGGCCAGCTTGCCATGCTCGCCGTCATCGACACGATCAGCAGCTCCGCGCGGTTTTCGGTGTCCTGCGGCGATCCCGCAGTTCTTGAGCCATTGAAGCATGACTACGGCTCGCAAGTGCCGTTCTATGCGGCGGTTCCCAAGATGGAGATCGACGTGCCGTTCACCGTCGATTCGATCTACGCCCTGCAAGGCCCGGATACCCGGCAGAGATGGCTCGAAAGCCGCATCGTGCGCGAATGGGTGCAACCCAACCGCCTGGACGATTTCTTCTGGGTGGCGTTGATGAGGCGGCCGACCCGGATCGGCACGTTGATGGTGGTGACCGACAAGGACAGGCGCCAGATTTCCCGCGAGGATATCGAGCTTGTCTGCCTGTTGGCACCGCATGTGCGGCGCGCGGTGACCATCGGCGACCTGTTCGAGGCCGAGCGGCGCAAGGCCGAAATCTTCCGCTCCATCATCGAAAGCCTCGACCATCCGGTGCTGATCGTCGCCGAAGACATGACCATCATCTTCGCCAACCCGTCAGCCGAAGCGCTGCTCGCCGAAAATATCTCGGTCGCTTGCGTGCGCGGACAGCTTTCCTTCACCTATGCCAAAGCCAACGCCGCGATCGGCCGTGCCGTCCAGCTCGGCACGCGCGACGAATTCGCGCTCGGACCTTGCGGCATCAACATTCCCCTGGCCAGGACGGTCGTTCCGGCAGTGGCCCATGTCATGCCGCTGGCGCGCCGTGAAATCTCGGCGCGCATCTCGCAACGCGCCGCCGCAGCGATCTTCATCGCCGCCGCCGGTTCGACACCGACCCCGGCGCTGGACGCCATTGCGGCGCTGTTCGGACTGACCGCGGCAGAAAGGCGAGTCGCCGGTCACGTTGCCGCCGGCCTGACGCGAAAGGAAATTGCCGCGGCCGGCGGCGTCTCGGACGGCACCGTCAAGTCGCAGCTGGCGACGATCTTCGACAAGACCGGTACCGGCGATCAGCGCGAGCTCGAACTGTTGATGCGCGAATTGTCACCGCCGTTGCGCTCCAGTTGATTTTGCTCAGGTTCCCCGGACCGGCAGCGGTCCAAAAGACTCGGCCGGTAAGTTTTTCAAACCTTTGACACCATCGTCCGCAAAATCTGGGAAACGAAACCGGCATCGTTGCAATTCGGCCAAAATCATGGTGCGGTCGTTCGCGGTCCAGAAACGCGGCACTATGCTCGGCTGGAATGAAAATGGTTTCTGGCGCGGATCTCGATCTTTGACACCGACATCTACCGAGCGGCTGCTCCCCTACCTCTTTCTGCTTGGGCTGATCGCAATCGCGGTCGCTTTCCGGCCACTGCTGCCCGTCGACGAAACGCGATATCTCAGCGTCACCTGGGAAATGTATCTGAGCGGACAGATCTTCGTCCCGACGATGAATTTCGCGCCCTATCTGCAGAAGCCGCCACTGCTGTTTTGGCTTATCGACCTTGTCTGGAATATTTTCGGCGCCAGCCGGCCGGCGGCGATGCTGGTCATCTTCGCCGCCTCCTCGCTCGTCATCTGGCTGACGACGGCGTTGGCAAAGACCCTGTTTCCGGGCCGCGACGACATCGCGCGGCGCATCCCCTGGCTGGTTGCCGGAAGCAGCGTGTTCGTCATCTATTCGACGCTGATCCTGTTCGACCTGTTGCTGACGGTCTTTGTGCTCGCCGCGCTGTTGTCGTTGATTGCCTTTGCCCGCAGCGGCAACCGCTGGCAGGCCGTTCTGGCCGGGCTGTTCATCGGCATGGGCGTGCTGACGAAAGGCCCGGTGGTGCTGATCCATATCGGCGCGCCCATCCTGTTCTACCCGTTCTGGCGCGACCGGCGGGCGGGACTGACGACACCGAACTTCCTCGCTGGAGTGGGCCTGGCCCTGCTCGCCGCACTAATTCCGGTGGCGATCTGGTTGGTGCCGGCGACCATCCTGACAAAAGGCAATTTCGTTTATGATCTCGTCTGGAACCAGTCGGCGGGGCGCGTCACCGGCAATTTGCGCAATTCGCACGGCCGGCCGTTCTATTTCTATCTGCTGCTGCTGCCGGTCATGTTCATACCGTGGATCTTCATACCCGAGGTGTGGCGGTTGAAGCTGCGCACGCGGATACGCAACCTGATCGACGCGAAGTCGCCGGATCTGCGCGCCTTGCGCCTGCTGTCATTCTCGTTCGTTGCCGTGTTTCTGGTGTTCAGCGCGATATCCGGCAAGCAGCCTCATTATGTCGTGCCGATGTTGCCGTTCGTGGTCATCCTGTTCGGCTATTTCATGGCGGAGATCCCGCTCGCCAGGCTGAAGAGCTCGGCCATCGTCATGCTTGTCATTTTCGGCATCGGCCACGCGGTGGCATCGGCAACCGCGTTCAAACGCTATGATCTGACGCCGCTCGCCAACTTCATCGACGAGCGAAAGGATGCGGACTGGGCCGTGGCTTTCGACTATCAAGGCGAAGTCGGCTTCCTGGCCCGGTTGCAAAAGCCATTCGAAACCACCGACAAACCGGAAGAATGGCTTGGCTCGCATCCCAGCGGCTATGTCATCGACAAGGTTTCCAAGGATCCCGGCACTGCAGGGCAAATCGCGTTCCGGCTTCGCGTCGAACGCGGCTATCTCGTCGTGCTGAAGGGACAGCATTGACGATCGTCACCGGTATGCGAGTTCGTCCCCCGCGCGGGAGATGAAGGCGTTGCTGCTTCGTGGTTCCATCGCTCGATAGAACCGGGAGGTATTCATGCGCAAGCTCATCTCGACGACGCTTTTTGCCATATCGCTCGCTGTGGCCGGCCTTGCCGCCGATCCGGCATGGAGCTTCAAATGTCAGTCCGGAACGATTGGGCAAGGCAGTTGCTCCTGCTCCGGGACCGCCGACTGCACCGATATGCGGCATTCCAAAATGTGCAAGGGCGACCTGAACTGCGGTTCGGGCAAATGCTCCTGCACGGCCGCATTGGTAGTCGACCCCGGCCCGAAAACCCCCAAGCCCAAGGTCGTCGCGCCGATGGCGACAACCAAAGGCGTCGTGAAGCAGTAGATATCCAATCCGAACGGACGGCGGCTCGACGTCGCTGGGCCGGCCCGATGTTTCGCGGTTCATCCCCCGTGCGGGCGATGAACCGCCATCGAACAAATGCTGCTGTCTAGCCGGAGGGTGGTTTCCAACGAAAGAGCGAGGATACCATGTTGAAAACCTGCACGATGCTGTTCTTCTGCCTGATGGCGGCCACCGCGGCCGCCCAGCCGCCGCCTTCGGGGCCGCCGGTTCCCAGTGCGGCACTTGCCCCATGCAACGCCACACAATCGAACAGGCCCTGCAAAGCCGAACTCGGCGTGTTCCTGATCACCAACACCGTCCGCAACCTGGCGCAAGCCAAGGTCGACGCCACCAACGCACAGCTGGCCGCCCAGGGACGATCGTCACGCGCATCGATCGAATCGCTGAAGCAATGGCGGCCGTCGCGTTTTGCGACGCAGATGCTGAATCAGCCGAACAGCTGGTTTGTCAAAGTTCCTTACATCCTGACCATCAAAGTCTCGATCCCGGTGACCTCCGACCGCCACATCGGCATTCCCATAGACGTCAACGTCTTCTGCAGCGGCTGGCAGACCGATTCCAGCCAGGTCATCATCCGCTCGCAACCCGGCCCGGCGAGCTTCGAGGGCGGCAACATCCTCGAAGACGTTTTCAACGTCGGCAACTACATCGACGCTCAGGTACGCAGCTCGTTTTCGGCACCCCTGCCGGTGACGACGCCGGTTCCAAATTCGAAATGCTCGGCAATAGACGGCTCCGATGCCGGCACGCAGGCCACCGGCGATGATCTCATCTTCTGGACGGTGCCGCGGCGCAACCTGGTGGTGACGGACGCCATAGCCAAGCCGACGGTTGAAGTGACCTTCGACAGCCTCACACGCCTGCCAGCCCGCGACTTCCACAACAATGTCGTCTATGCGGAATCCGAGGCCATAAACCTCAACGTCTATGCCAATGAGGACGGCGTTCAGAAAGCCCTGACGATGCGCGAAGGCGACGTGGCTGCGCTGAACCTTCCCGTACTCAGGCTCGACGCGCGAAAATACGATTCGCTGGTCGTCATCGGCAATGTCGACCAGCCGCCGAACGATCCCAGAGACAGCGCCTTCGCGGTAGCGGCCAAGACTGCGGGATTCGGTGCCGGTTCCAAGATCATGCAGATCCCGAAGTGGTATTCGAGGCCTCCGGACCAGTTCAATCACAAACCTACATGGGTCAGAGTTCCGGGCTATGAGCTGCACTATACGGTACGCTATCTCAACAGCGGCGGGCTGGCCGTCGACGGTGAAGCCAGTACGGTCCGGCCCCCAAAAGTCGCCGTTCCGATAAAGACGCCCATCAAGCCGAAAACGCCCTGACGCGGCCGCTCGCGGATGACGGCGGCGGTTCAGACCGCTGCCGCCATCTCCCGCGCGGCAGATGCGGCAGCGCCGGCTTCATGGCCTGATCTTGCCGGAACAAACGCGCCGCTGCGCCACGAGCGAGCGGCGCCATCGATGGAGACAAACGATGCTGCACCTCCCTCACACCATGCCCGCCGTCAGGATCATTGCGGCAATCTCGCTGCTTGCCTTCCCGAACTTCCTGCCGCCGGTCACGAGCCCGGCGAACGCGCTGCCGGTCAGCCAATCCTGCCGGATCACCACGTATTACAAGACTGCGGCAAAGGCGACGGAGGTTGGCGTGCGCTCGACGTGCCAGGGCGTCAAAAAATGGGGCGTCACCTCGAAATATTACGAGGTGGAAAAAATCGAAGCCGCCACGCCCCCGCACACGTCGGGCGGCGGCGGCAGCCTGCCGTGCGAGTTTCTCGCTGCCGGCTGCTCCAACCTGCCTGAGAAACGCAACTGAGCGTCAGGCGAACGAGCTATCCGAGTTGCTTCTCCAAAACCAGCGCCGGCAAGCCCGAGGCGCCACCGCAATCGGCCGTGTTGCCGGCGGGCAAGAACCCCCTCGCGCGGTAGAAGGCGACAGCCGGAGCATTTGCTTCCTCGACCTCGACACGCAGCGTCCTGGCCTCCGGAAAGCTGGCCTCGATTTCGTCCAGCAGCGCCTGGCCGATGCCTTGCCTCTGCCAGGCCGGATGCACGTAAAGCTGGTTCAGCATGACGATCCTGGCATCCGTGGTGGCGGCCGCGAAAGCCATGCCGCCGATGGTTTTGCCGTCGTCGGCGACCAGGAACTCCGAGTTCGGCCGCGTCAGCCGTGCCTTGAGCGCGGCGATCGAATGCCATTCATCGGTGATTTCGGTAACCCGCGCCGCGCCGTAGATGGCGTCATAGGTGGCATGCCACGTCTCGACCAGCAATGCGCGCACCGCCGCCAGATCGCGCTCGCCGGCGGTGCGGACAAACATCCTACTCGATCCCGAGCTTGGCCTTGACCAGCTCATTGACCGCCTGCGGATTGGCCTTGCCGCCGGTCGCCTTCATCACCTGGCCGACGAACCAGCCGGACATGGTCGGCTTGGCGCGCGCCTGCTCGACCTTGTCCGGGTTGGCCGCGATCACCTCGTCGACCGCCTTTTCGATGGCGCCGGTATCGGTGACCTGCTTCATGCCGCGGCTTTCGACCAGCTGACGCGGATCGCCGCCCTCGTTCCAGACGATCTCGAATAGATCCTTGGCGATCTTGCCGGAGATGGTGCCTTCCTTGATCAGGTCGATGACCGCGCCAAGCTGGTCGGGTGAAACAGGAGCGTTTTCAATGTCCTTGCCGGCTCTGTTCAACGCACCCAGCAAATCGTTGATGACCCAGTTGGCGGCAAGCTTGCCATCGCGACCAGCGGCCACCTTCTCGAAATAGTCGGCGACCGCCTTTTCCGATACCAGGATCGAGGCGTCGTAGGTCGACAGGCCGAGCGAGGTGATCAGCCGCGCCTTTTTGGCGTCGGGAAGTTCCGGCAGGTCCTTTGCCAACTCGTCGACATAGGCCTGGTCGAATTCCAGCGGCAGAAGGTCGGGATCGGGGAAATAGCGGTAGTCGTGCGCTTCTTCCTTGGAACGCATCGAGCGCGTTTCGCCCTTGTTGGGGTCGAACAGCCGCGTTTCCTGGTCGATCTTGCCGCCGTCCTCGAGGATGGCGATCTGGCGGCGCGCCTCGTAGTCGATGGCCTGGCCGATGAAACGGATGGAGTTGACGTTCTTGATCTCGCAGCGCGTGCCGAATTCACCGCCGGGCCGGCGTACCGAGACGTTGACGTCGGCGCGCAGCGAGCCTTCGTCCATATTGCCGTCGCACGTGCCGAGGTAGCGCACGATGGTGCGCAGCTTGGTGACATAGGCCTTGGCTTCATCGGCGGAGCGCATATCCGGCTTCGAAACGATCTCCATCAGCGCCACACCGGAGCGGTTGAGATCGACATAGGACATCGTCGCATGCTGGTCGTGCATCGACTTGCCGGCGTCCTGCTCCAGGTGCAGGCGCTCGATGCCGACCTCGATGTCCTCGAATTCGCCCTGCCGGTCCGGGCCGACCGAGACGATCACCTTCCCCTCGCCGACGATCGGCTGCTTGAACTGCGAGATCTGGTAGCCCTGCGGCAGGTCGGGATAGAAATAGTTTTTCCTGTCGAAGACCGATTTGTGGTTGATCTCGGCCTTTAGGCCCAGCCCGGTGCGGATCGCCTGCTTGACGCATTCCTCGTTGATGACCGGCAGCATGCCGGGCATCGCCGCGTCGACCAGGCTGACATTGGCGTTGGGCGCGGCGCCGAAAATGGTCGAGGCGCCGGAAAACAGCTTTGCCTGAGAGGTCACCTGCGCGTGGACCTCGAGGCCGATGATGATCTCCCAGTCGCCGGTGGCGCCGGGAACCAGGCGCTTGGCGTCGGGCGTGCGGGTGTCGATAATGCTCATAAGGGCCTGCATATTGAAATTGCGGATATGCGAGAACGCATATTTTGATGTGCAACTTCGCTAGTGCAAACCGCCAAAAGAGACAAGCGCAAAGCCGCAGGCGCCGACGCGGCACAGGCCCGCACCTGCCGCGACGAACTGCGATAGCAGCTTGAAAAATCGACCTGTCGGCAACCCGGCCGCCGTCACCTATGCCGTGGCGATGTAGGCCCTGATCTCCTCGGCCTCGCGCTCGACATCCTCGATGCGGCGCTTGACCACGTCGCCGATCGACACGATGCCGTCGAGCAGCCCGTTCTTTTCCACCGGCAGATGGCGGAAGCGGCCCTTGGTCATGATCTCCATGACCTCGTTGACGGTGTGGTTCTCATTGCAGATCTTCACCTTGGGCGTCATCGCCGAGCGGATGGCAAGGTCGAGCGCCGCCGCCCCCTCCTTGGCGAGAACCCGCACCACATCGCGCTCGGAAAGAATGCCGACGATCTTGTGATCGCCGTTGGTGATGACCAGCGCGCCGATCCTGTGTTCGGAAAGCATGCGGATGGCTTCGCTGAGCTTTTCGTTCGGCCCGAGCGTCACCACGCCGTGGCCTTTTGCCTCGAGAATTGCCTTAACAGTCATGGCGTCCTCCTCTGCATTTCCTGCCGGCTCCTGCCCTGGCCGGCTTTCCCTGGGATGAACATGGTGCGCCGCGATCGGTTGCTTTTCAAGTGCGGCGGTCTCAGGTCTCCGGCTCGTCCGCCTGCCGGGGCACCTGCTCTCGTCGATCAAAAAACCGCAGGCCGAAGAAGCCGGCAAGAAAGCCGCCAATATGGGCTTCCCAGGCGATCTGGCCGTCAATGCCAGGCGCCAGGCCGAAGAGGCCGGTCGCGAGGTTGATCACCATCCACATGGCGAGAAAGGTGACGACGCCGCGCGAGCGCAGCACCGCCGCCATCGGCAAAGGCCGGCCGGCGAAGGCGGCCTTGCCCGACGAGCGGTCGATGCGGAAGCCGTAGCGTGCCGCCGCGCCCATCATGCCGGAAATCGCGCCGGAGGCGCCGACCAGCGGCGCCTCGCCAAGCGGGTGCATGGCCCAGAACAGCGCCACCGCCGCCAGTCCGGTCGCGGCGAAGAACAGGCTGAAGCGCAGGGCGCCGAAGCGGTTGGCCAACGGTGAGCCGAAGGCCGCGAGCCACACCATGTTGATGGCAAGATGGGCAAAGCCGCCATGCAGGAAGGCATATGTAAAGGGCCGAGAAAACAGGAACCAGTCGAAGCCGTATTGGCCAGTGTAGAGAACAGGAATGAAGGCCCCGTCGTACAATAGTGTCAGCTGCTGGTCTTGGCTAAGCACATACTGCTGCATCAGAAAGACGACGACGCAGATGGCGATCACCGCCAGCACCACGGGCGGCAGGTTGAACACCGGCTCGCGGCGCTGCTCCGGTTCGCGGGCGACAGGCCCACCCTGGCCCTGCTCGATCTCCGATGGGCTTTCTGGGTCGCTCATATGGCTTGCACTCAGTCGCTGGATTGGACTTGGCGAGCATGTAGATCACGGCCAACCGAATCACAAACGGCGAATCAGCAGCCCCGAATCAAAAAAGAAGCCGTCCAAGGTTTCCCTTGAACGGCTGGTCGAGCCCCCTTGCTCCCCCTGAACTCTTGACTGAAGTGCTGCCGATCGTCGCAAAACGACCGCTTCTGGAGTGGTTTTGGTGTGCCACAGGGCTGGCAGGCGCGCAACGTAAACCAGTTGTTAACCTTAACCGCCCCGACCCGTGAACAAGTATTAACGATGCTGGCACGCATCCTGCTCCGCAACGCATGTAGGTCTTCGGAGGGCGCCCTTCTGTTCACCGATGGGACATCAGAAGACAGAATGCGCGGAGCAGCATTAGCATGAACCAGACCGGATCGATCACGCTGTTCCATTATTGGAACCGGTTGCGTGACGGACGCCCTGCCCCGAAGCGCTCGGAAGTCGAACCGGCCGATATCAAGTCGCTGCTGGCCGACACGTTCATCCTGGAAAAGGACACGCGCGGCGAAGCGGTGTTCCGGCTCGCCGGCACCAGGCTCTGCGCGGTCTATGGCCGCGAACTCAAGGGGTTTTCATTCCCTTCGCTGTGGCGTGAAAAGGACCAGCGGCTGATTTCGAAGCTGACCGATGGTGTCTTCGACCTGAAATCGGTGATGCTCATCACCTATGAGGGTTTCAGCCGCAACGGCCGGTCCAACAGGTTCGAGCTGCTCGCGCTGCCGCTCGACGGCGGTGTCGAGAGCCCGCGCTGCCTCGGCGTGATAAGCGCCGTCGAAAAGCCCTTCTGGCTGGGCGCCGACCCGGTTCTCGACGCGTTGATCGATTCGATCCGTGTCGTCGATCCCGACAAGGAGCCGATGTTCCCGGGGAACCGGCCGGCGATAGAGGTTCCCTCGCTCGCCCCATCGGAATTCGACCCACCCGAGACGATTTCGGCGCTCGGCCAGGCCCGCCGCATCCGTCACCTGGTCGTCTTCGACGGCGGACGCGAGGAATGATGCCCAAAGCTTAAAGCAACAGCGCCGGGCTTTCCCCTTTGTTAACCTGCTTTGTTGTAGTTTTCCGCTGAAATTCCCCGCATCCATGCGCGGAATGCCGAACGGGGTATGGCAGTGATGAGGTCAGCGGCGGTCGACCATGCGCTGTCCCAAGCTGAAAGGCGTAACTTTCAGCGCGTCCGCGTGAAAATTTACGGACGCTTCATGCTGGAAGACCGCACCGAACATCCCTGCCAGGTGGTCGACATGTCGCCCGGCAACGTTGCGCTGCGCACCGAGCGCGCCGGCCTGGCGGGCGAAAAGGTCATTGCCTATATCGATCACATCGGCCGCATCGAAGGCGTCATCACCCGCACGCTGCAGGATGGCTTTGCGATGACCGTCATTGCGTCGGAGCGCAAGAGGGACAAGCTCGCCGCGCAACTGACCTGGCTTGCCAACAAGCACGAGCTCGACCTGCCGGAAGACCGCCGCCATGAACGCGTCGCGCCGCGCAACCCGACGAGCGTGCTGCAGCTTGCCGACGGACGGCAGTACCAGTGCCGCATCATCGACCTGTCGCTGTCGGGCGCGGCGATCGAGATCGACGTCAAGCCGGCCATCGGCGTCCAGGTGACGCTGGGCACCATGCGCGGCCAGATAGTGCGGCATTTCGAAGATGGCGTCGCCATCGAGTTTGCCGTCATCCAGCGGCCGGAAACGCTCGATACCGAATTCAGCTCATCGCGCGGCTGACGCGGAAGCGTTAGCACTATCGGGAAGAGAGGCTGGCGATCCTTCGCGCCCCCCCTCTGTCCCGCCATCCTGGCTGTTCGAACGGTGCGACGAAGCATGGGAACATGCCCGGCTGGAATCCTTAAACAATTCTATATTCAATTGCGTCAAATTTTATGTTTATTCTATTGGCGTTTTACTTAATGTCTACTTCGCACTTTTGCGTCAAATAAATCCAGTCGTGTCATTGTCTCCTCAAACGGGGAGACTGAATAATGAACAGGATGAGGGGCAAGCTGTTGCTGGCGGCAATAGCGATGCAGCTTTTCGGTTGGGGGACTGTAAACGCGGCGGAGCCGGCCTTCATGCACACCGGCGGCCGCACCACGCAGCCGGTCGGACACTACGAATTGTGCCAGCAGCTTCCGCAGGAATGCAATCAGAGGACGCCTGGCCGGGCACCCGTCGAGCTGACCCGCAAGCTGTGGGCAACGATCGTCAAGGTCAACAATTCGGTCAACAGCAGGGTCGCGCCGCGCACCGACATGGAAATGTGGGGCAAGGAGGAAGTCTGGTCCTTTCCCAATAGCGGCTTCGGCGACTGCGAGGACTATGCGCTGGAAAAGCGCCGCGAGCTGATGAGCATCGGCGTGCCGGCCGGCGATCTGCTGATGACGGTGGTGCGCCAGCGCAATGGCGACGGCCATGCGGTGCTGACCGTGCGCACCAGCCTTGGCGAGTTCATCCTCGACAATCTCCAGCCCAAGGTGCTGTCCTGGACCAATACCGGCTACACCTACCTGAAGCGCCAGTCCGAGCGGAATTCCGGCGCCTGGGTGACGATCAACGACGGCCGCTCCGACGCGGTCGCCAGCGTCCGCTGAGGGCGCCAAGGCATGTCGCCCAAAAGTGCGTAGCGGTTTTGGGATAACGACATGCATAAAACAGAGGTTAAGTGCGTCGCATGACTTCGCGCTTTAGGAGAAACCCGGTCGAGTCCCCACCCTCCCCGTCCCCAACGACCGGGTTTAAGGAGCCGGCCCCGTCCCCGGGCCGGCTCCACCATTTCTGGCGGAACACATCTCGATACAGTTATCTCGGCTTTGCCTCCAACTGCGCTTCGTCATCCAAGCTGTCTCACGATCGTTTGTAGGATACGAGCTGCCGTTTGCCGTCGAAACGCTGTTACCTGCCCCTGATACGGAACGCGTCGACAAAGGCGGAAAACGCCGGAGAGGGATGGCGTCGGCTTGGATAGTACAGGTGGTAACCTTGGAACGTCGGGCACCATTTGGTGAGGACTTCCTGGAGAAGGCCACTCTCAATGTGTGGAAGGACGAGTTCACGCGGTAGATAGGCCAAGCCCACTCCGTCAAGCGCAGCCTGGATCGCCGGCCCCATGTTGTTAAGCGTCAGTTGCCCCTCGACCCGAGCACTGAACTCGCGCGCTCCTTCCCGCAATTCCCAGGCATAGACCGATCCTGACGTCGGCAGCCGGTAGTTGATGCAGTTATGGTCGGTCAGCTCCTGCGGCGTCTCCGGCGGTGTCCGGTGGGCGAAGTAATGGGGTGAGCCGACCACAGTGTAGGTCACGTCGGCTCCGATGCGCACGGCTACCATATCCCGGGCAATGGACTCGCCCAGACGCACGCCGGCATCGAACTGGCGCTCGACGATGTTGGTGAAGGCGTTGTCGACCACCAACTCGACATTGATATCGGGGAAGTCGCTCAGGAACTTTGGCAGCCGGGCGCGGAAGACAATGTCGACCGAATCGTCGGTGCACACTAGGCGAATGTTGCCGGACGGCCTGTCGCGAAGGACGCCGAGAGCGCTGACCTCAGCCGCGATGCCTTCGAAATGCGGTTCGATGCCTTCCTTGAGGCGTTGACCGGCCGCCGTCGGGGCCACGTCGCGCGTGGTGCGAGACAGAAGACGGACGCCAAGCCGCGACTCCAGCGACTTGATGGTGTGGCTAAGGGCCGAAGGAGTGACCCCGAGCTTGGCGGCTGCTCGGGTGAAGCTCCGCGTCCGGGTGATCTCCAGGAACGCGCGCATTTCGGCGAACTCGTCGCGTGGCATTGATGAGCCTCATTCACAACCACATCAAAATTATACCCGCTAGTCGCATTTGGCCAGCCCGACTACTTAGTTCGGGAACGGACAGGAGACTGCCTTATGACCATCGATTTCGTGCTGGACGAGGCCACTGCTGCTGACAGCGGGACGACCCCATGGTCTGCGGTGGTCTGCCTGTCGCTGCTGACCTTCCTTCTGGTCGGACTGGAGTTCCTCCCGGTGAGCCTGCTCACCCCGATCGCTCAGGATCTGGCCGTCTCCGAGGGTCAGGCAGGCCAGGCAATCGCGGTATCCGGATTCTTCGCCGTGGTTACCAGCCTCTTCGGCAACTCGCTGTTGCGAAACGTCGATCGACGGACGGTGGTTCTGGTCTATACGGCAGTGCTGGCCGCATCGAGCCTGGCGGTGGCGCTTGCTCCCAACTTCCTGGTCTTCCTGGCCGGGCGGGCGCTGGTGGGCATCGCGATCGGCGGTTTCTGGTCACTGTCGACGGCCATTCTGGCCCGCCTGGCCGCGGGACCCGACCTGCCCAAGGCCATTGCCTTGCTCCAGGGTGGCACTGCCTTCGCATTGGTGATCGCCGCGCCCGTCGGCAGCTTCCTCGGATCGCTGATCGGATGGCGGGGAACCTTTTTCGTCACTGTCCCCATCGGCCTTGCGGCGCTCGTGTGGCAGTTGGCCGTTCTCCCGAAGATGCCGCCGATAGAGATCGCCTCGGTGTCGAGCATGTTCGGCCTGCTGCGGAATCGCAGATTCGCCATCGGCATGGGCGCGACCGGGCTCGCTTTCATCGGGCAGAACGCGCTCTCGATCTATCTGCGGCCGTTTCTGGAAAACGTGACGGGCCTTGAGGTCAACACCCTCTCACTGGCTCTATTGGGCGTCGGCCTCGGTGGCGTGGCGGGACTGTCGATCATCGGCCTCATACTCCGGCGGCACCTCACAGCCGTGCTGATCGGGCTGCCGAGTGCACTCGCGGTCTTCGCTCTACTGCTGATTGCCTTTGGACCGTTTGCACGCGCCACGGACGGCCTGCTGGTTCTTTGGGGACTGTTCGCTACCCCGATCCCGGTGGCGTGGAACACCTGGATGAGCACGCTCATCCCTGAAGACCTGGAGGCCGGGGGCGGACTCCAGGTCGCCCTGATCCAGTTCGCGATCGCAGGCGGCGCTATTGCAGGAGGCCTGCTGTTCGACGTGGCCGGTTGGTGGAGCGCCTTCCTTCTCGCCGCGGTCCTGCTCACGGGCTCGGCCTTGCTCGCCGCCTCGGCCGGCCCCCGCACCTGAACTCTTCCAATTCTTGTCTAGGAGAATCTCATGTCCGAAGGAATCGAGAACAAGGTCGTCGTCATCACCGGTGCCAGCAGTGGCCTCGGTGAAGCGACGGCACGCCATCTTGCCGCACGAGGCGCTTCCGTGGTCCTGGGTGCACGGCGGTCACACCGCATCGACGCCCTTATCCAGGAACTGACCGCCGCTGGGCACAAAGCCAAGGCCGTTACTACGGACGTCACCGACGCCGGCCAGGTCCAGAATCTGGTGAACACGGCGGTCCGGGAATTCGGCCGCATCGACGTGATGCTCAACAATGCGGGCCTCATGCCGTTGGCCCCGCTCGAACGGCTCAAAGTCGACGAATGGGACCGGATGATCGACGTCAACATCAAGGGCGTCCTTTACGGCATCGCGGCCGCGCTTCCGTACATGAAGGAGCAGCGATCGGGGCACATTATCAATGTCTCGTCCGTATACGGCCATGTGGTCGACCCGGGTGCGGCGGTCTATTGCGCCACCAAGTTCGCGGTGCGTGCGCTATCCGAGGGTCTGCGGAAAGAGGTGAAACCCTACAATATCCGCACCACGGTGATCTCGCCGGGCGCTGTCAGCACAGAGTTGCTCGAGCATATCAGCGAGAAGGATATCCAGCAGGGGACCAGCGACTTCGTGAGCAAGATCGCCGTGGGGCCAGATACGTTTGCCCGAACGGTCGCCTTCGCGATCAACGAGCCCGACGACGTCGATATCAACGAGATCTTGTTCCGGCCGACCGCCCAGCCGGTGTGACTTGGAAGGGGTTATGCTTCGGTATCTCAAGGCGCGGCTCCGCCATTTCCGGGTCGGCTAGACCTTCTTCAGCCCCGCCCTGAACCGCCTGCCGTTTGCCACATAATGCGCGGCCGAGGCGCGCAGCCTGGCGACTGCGTCCTCGTCGAGCATCCTGACGACGCGCGCGGGCGAGCCGACGATCAGCGAATTGTCGGGAAATTGCTTGCCTTCGGTGACCAGCGCGCCGGCGCCGACCAGCGAGTTGTTGCCGATCTTCGCCCCATTCAGCACGATGGCGCCCATGCCGATCAGGCTGTTGTCGCCGATCGTGCATCCGTGCAGCAAGGCGCGATGGCCGATCGTGCAGCCTTGGCCGACGGTCAGCGGAAAGCCGGCGTCGGTGTGCATGATTGTGTGCTCCTGCACGTTTGTGTCGGCGCCGACGACGATCGGCTCGTCGTCGCCGCGGACGACGACGCCGAACCAGAAGCCGGCATTGCGGCCAATGCTGATATTGCCGATCAGGGTGGCATCGGGCGCGATCCAGTTGCTGTCGGCGTCCTCGAAGGCGGGCGCTTTTCCGTCAATCGCGTAGATCGGCATTGCTGTCTCCAGATCGTCTCACACCGACAAGCTGCCAGACCCTAGAAGCGAAGCCGCCCAGGACGCAATGGCGATCACCACCATGCCCAGCGCCAGCGCCCAGATGGTCGCCGTACAGCCGCAGGAGATCAGCCCCAGCACCGAGATGCGACGCTCGCGCCAGGCGTCCAGCGCCTCGTTGGCGAACATCAGCGGCCCGGCGCAAGCCGTCGCGGCGAGCGAGCGCAGCATGTGCTTCGACGATACATAGGGCTGGACGAAGGCAAGGCTCCGGCCGGCGATCAGCTCCATCGCCGATCCGGCCAGGCCGCAAGCCGTCAGCCCAGCCATAAAACTGAATATGATTTGTTCGACCGGGCCCATCTTTACCCTCCGTTTACCATGAAATCGCAAAGTCGCTTGCAAAAGCTGCGAAGCAAGAGCCGTGCCGGGCCGAGATGTGCCGCTCGGGCACACCCGATGGACGGTAAACGAGGGTCGCGATGAAGCAGGCAGCCGCCACAGAGGGCCCGCAACTCAGCGTCGTCGATTCGACGCTGATGAAGCGAGTGTTTTATGCGTTCGCGACGCTGGCGCTGCTTTCGGTGGCGATCAGCCTTGGCGGCAAATGGTTCGGCCGCTCGATCGCCATGGCCGGGTACACCGACGAAACCACGGTCCACAAGGTCGTCATCGGCAACAACGTCATCGCCGTGCCGGCCAATGTCATCCGCTTTGCCCAGGCCCGGCGCGACGGCATCGCCTCGCGACTCGACCTCTATCTGCGCTATCCCGAGATGGACGGCTACAGCGAGGCTGCCCGCAACGACTTCAACCACACCGGACCCAGCAAGGACATCGTCTTCCTGTCGTTCGAGCCGCAGATGATGTCGCGCGACATGAGCGGCCGCTTCGCGCCGATCTACAGCGCGCTGATCGCCAAGCCGGGTACGCCCGGCCCTGGCGGCACGACGCTTTACGCCTTCAGCGAAAAATCAGGCTATCTCGACGAAGTGCTGGCGGTGGCAAACCGCCCCGGCAAGGATCCGTTCGTCGCACGCTGCCTGAGCGGCCCGAGCGCCGACGAATCGCTGGCGCCCTGCGAACGCGACATCCTGGTCGGCGACAATCTCAGCCTTACCTACCGCTTCCCCCGGGAATTCCTGGGCGACTGGCAGGGGCTCGACGCGGCGATTTCTGCCGAAGCAGCGCGTGTGCTGAAGACCGGGCGGTAAGCAACGAAACGAGCCGTTCCGTAGCGATCCTTCGCGCCCCTCTCTGTCCTACCGGACATCTCCCCCACGAGGGGGGAGATCGGCCGTCATCTTGGCTTTCGCCAATCTCCAATGTTGCAGGAAGAGTGCAGCGCCGAGGCTGCCAATCTCCCCCTTCGTGGGGAGATGGCCGGCAGGCCAGAGGAGGGCGCTGTCCCGCCGCCGTCCTGTAAGGTTCCGTACCGCCGCAGCGCTTGAGGCGTAGCGGCCAGCTAAACTCCCGACTCAGGCCAGGTCGATGTCGAGGATCGCCATCGAGAAATTATAGTCCCCGTCGTCCTCGTCCTTGAAGACGATGCCAAGGAACTCGTCGCCGACATAGACCTCGGCCGAATCTTCCTTGCGCGGCCGCGCCTTCACTTCGAGTTTAGGGTTCTGGAAGGTGCGCTTGAAATAGGCGTCCAGCTTTCTGATTTCGTCCGGCTTCAACAGTCTTCTCCGATCGTCGCTTGCTAAAGTGCGTCGCGTCTGAAGAGACGATGCGACGCGCTTTAAATCTTGCTTCATGCATGTCGCTATCCCAAAAACCGCTGGGCACTTTGGGCGACATGCATTGGTGAGCGCGCTTCTGGCACGTCGACAATGGCCATGTAAAGGCAAGCCGGCATGGGGGGCAGGAATTCAGTCCCTGCCCGAGCACTCAGATGTCGAAGCTGACGACGTGGTCCATCGTCTGCGATGGCAACAGCTGGTCCATCTGCCGCGAAGGCTGGTCGCAGCCGGTCTCGCCGACGACGCGGGCCGGCACGCCGGCAACCGTCTTGTTGTGCGGTACCGGCGACAGCACCACCGAGCCGGCCGCGATCTTCGAGCAATGGCCGATCTCGATGTTGCCGAGGATCTTGGCGCCGGCGCCGATCAGCACGCCGTAGCGGATCTTGGGATGGCGGTCGCCGCCGGCCTTGCCGGTGCCGCCCAGCGTCACGCCGTGCAGGATCGACACGTCGTCCTCGATCACCGCCGTCTGGCCGACGACGAGGCCGGTGGCGTGGTCGAGGAAGATGCCCTTGCCGATGCGGGCAGCCGGATTGATGTCGGTCTGGAACACCGAGGACGACCGGCTCTGCAAATACAGCGCGAAGTCCTGGCGGCCCTGGTTCCACAACCAATGCGCCAGCCGGTGCGTCTGGATGGCGTGAAAACCCTTGAAGTAGAGCACCGGCATGATGAAGCGGTCGCATGCCGGATCACGGTCGTAATAGGCCTGGATATCGACGCGCACCGTCGTCGACCAGTCGTTGTCGTCGGCCGCCATCGCCTTGAACGTCTGGCGGATGAGGTCGGAGCCGATGTCCTGATGGGCGAGGCGCTCGGCCAGCCGGTGAATGACCGCTTCTTCCAGGTTTTCCTGATTGAGGATGGTCGAATAGAGGAACGCCGCCAGCAGCGGATCGCGGTTGACCGCTTCCATCGCTTCGTCGCGGATCGAACGCCAGATCGGATCTACCGGCTGCACCCTGGTGGGACGGGAAATCGTAACGCTGTTCATCTGATGTCTCCGGCCATCCAATGTCTCGGCCATCCAATGTCTCGGTTGGCGGCTTGCCTATTCTCCGGCCGCACCTATAAGCCAGATCATAGCACGGGTGAACTCAATTTTCCTTAGTGCTTCGTGAAATGGATTTGGTTGGCGGAATTTCAAGCAGCCATGGAAAACGCAACCTTGATGGACGAGACCCTGAAGCGCGAGCTTTCCGCGCTCTATGAGGCCGAAGATCGCCACTACCACGACCTTGGCCACATCGAGGCGATGCTGGCGCTGGCCAATGATTACAAGGCGTTGTTGCATGATCCTGAAGCAGTCGAGGCAGCGATCTGGTTTCACGACGCGATCTACGACAGCCGCGCCAAGGACAATGAGGCGAGGAGTGCCGCACTTGCCGAGGAAAAGCTCGCCGGTCGCGCCGATGCACAACGCCTCGGCCACATCGCGGCGATGATCACTGCCACCGCCGGCCACGAATTGCCGCCCCTTGGCGACCAGCATTCGGTTCGCGACGCGGCGCTGTTCCTCGACATAGACCTGGCGATCCTGGGTGCTGCGCCCGACGTGTTCGACGCCTACGAGCAGGCGGTTCGCCGCGAATATAAGTGGGTCGATGAGCCGATGTGGCGGGCCGGCCGTGCCGCAGTGCTAGAGGGCTTCCTCGCGCGTCCGCATATCTTCCACAGCGAGGAATTCCGCCGGCGCTTCGAAACCCAGGCCCGGCATAACATGGCGCGCTCGCTCAGGGCGCTGGGGCACAGCCCGCGCCGATCGTAGCCCGACGCGTCGGCCACTTGCGTCCGGAAGATTTGCCCGAAATCACGTAAACGCGCCTATGGTCGATGCCATGGCCCACAGCATAAACACCCCGGCGGCAAGCGACGCGCCGTTGACCACGATGCCAGCCAGGCCGAGCAAACGATTGTCGTTTGGACGACCCAGCGCCATCAGCCCGAAGACCGCGCCGGTAAGATGCGCCAATGGCCCGATCAGGAAAAATACCGCCATGAAGAAGCCTGTCACACTGTGCTGGATAAGCACGGACGCGTCGCTCGGCATTGCCATCAACGCGGTGATCGCTATCGCGCCTGCCACCAATGCAGCCAGCCCTAGAACAACGGACCATTCGCCGAACCTGCTTTTCGCAACGACGCCCAGCAAAGCGGCGTCGCTTCTTCCCCATTGTGCCATCGTACCCTCTGCCCCCTCGTTCAGCGCGTGGCGGGTTTGAACCGATCCACGCGTCACGCTTAGTTATCCCCGTATCGTTGCAAAACCGCTAAGAACCCCAGCTTCAGGCCCAATGGCCGCTTTTGGGGAGCCATCCGTCAAAACCGATGCTCGGCATAAAACTCCAGCACGCGCTGCTTGAAGGTCTTGTCGCCGACCGCCAGCATATGGTCGCGGCCTTCGATGTGAAAAGCCCTGGCGTTGGGCATCAAAGCGGCGAGTTCATCCGGCGAGCCGCCGATGTCGTCCTTGGTTCCCACCGCAATCAAGGTCGGCTGGGCAATGCGGGCAATGTCGGCCTCGCTCAGCAATTCGCGTGAGGTGGCGATGCAGGCGGCGAGCGCGCGGCGATCGCTGCGGGTCTGATCGGCGAAGGCGCGGAACGAGCGGCCGCGCGGATCGCTGGTGCCTGCCGGATCGTCGGCCAGAAGGGCGTCGGCTATCGGATCCCAGTCGCCGACGCCGTCGATCATGCCGATGCCGAGACCGCCGAAGACCAGCGTCGCCACCTTCTCCGGGTCGGAGAGCGCCAGGAAGGCCGATATGCGCGCGCCCATCGAATAACCCATGACATGAGCGCGTTCGATGCCGAGATGGTTCAAAAGCGCTGCCGCGTCCGACGCCATTTTTGCCGGCGTGTAGTCGGCTTCGTCATAGCTCTTCGACGACGAGCCATGGCCGCGATTGTCGAAGGCGATCGCACGATAGCCGGCGTCGTTCAGCGTCTTGAACCAGCCGGGCGACACCCAGTTGACGTAATGGCTCGAGGCAAAGCCGTGGATCATCAGCACCGGATCGCCCTGCCCCGATGCCGGCTGGCGGTCAAGGAAAGCAAGGTCGAAACCGTCATGTGAGAAGAACTGCATCGGCCGAAGATCCTGCCCGCTCAGTCGGAATCGACACTCGGCGCATCGCCCTTGTCGGGCGGCGGCATGGCCGGCCCCGGCGCCGTGCCGATGGCCGGATGGCGCAGCAGGTCGCCGTCCTTAATGCCCTTTTTGGCGGCCGTGCCCGCCTTGAGCTCGAGCACGAAGCGCACCGGTTCGTCCGGCGAGATGATCGCCTCCGACTGCGGCTCGCCTTGCTCGATTGCCCGGATCCGGCCGTCCTGTCCGACGAAGATCAGGTCGAGCGGCATCGGCGTGTTCTTCATCCAGAAACTCACATCCTGCGGCGCGCCGAACACGAACAGCATGCCGTGATTGTCGGCCATGTGCCGGCGGAACATTAGCCCGGCTTCGCGCTCGGCGGGCGTGTCGGCGATTTCCACGGAAAAAGAACGCTCGCCGGCCTTCGTCACCGCGACCAGCGGCGCCGGGTCGACGGGAAGGATCATCGCCTTGCCGTCGGCGGAACTCGGTTGCTGAAAATAGAAGAACGCACTTGCGGCGACGATGAGGAAAATCCCGGCGCAGAGCGCGCCCGCGGTCACCCGGTTCCTGTGAGCCATATGAAATCCTCGGCCGGAACTAATGCGAGACCGGCAAGGTACCCATATCGGGGTGAATTTCGGCAGCCATAAGGCCTTTGTCGCCGCGTCCGAAGCGGACCAGCACCACCTGGCCCGGCCGGAGTTCGGTGATGCCGTAGCGGCGCAGCGTCTCCATGTGGACGAAAATGTCCTCGGTGCCCTCGCCCCGGGTCAGAAAGCCGAACCCCTTGGTGCGGTTGAACCATTTGACCAGCGCCCGTTCGAGGCCGCTTTCCGGCGTCACCGCAACATGGGTGCGCTGCTCCTGCATCTCCGCCGGATGCACCGCCGTGGTGACATCCATCGAGAGCACGCGGAAGGCCTGCAGCCCGCGCTCGCCCTGCTTGACTAGGCAGACGACACGGGCGCCTTCCAGGGCGGTCTGAAAACCGTCCTTTCGAAGGCATGTCACATGGAGGAGGATGTCGCCCGAAGTACCATCATCGGGAAGGATGAAACCGTAGCCCTTGGCCACGTCGAACCATTTGATGGCGCCGGCGATTTCGACGAGATCGGCCGTATCGGCGCTCTCATCCCGCTTCAACGCATCTTTACCGGCCCCGTCCCGCCCCATGAAAGAGGCCTTTTCCCCCATAAGAACGCCCCCTTTTTTCAACAAACACCGCAACTGATTCTTGGTATCAGATTAACACCGCGGCTTCCGGTGTGTGCAAGACCTGACGTGCCTTTTTTCACGGTTCCATACAGGAATAGCGGATTTGCCGTTTTGCGGCGCCGGCAAACGTGGCCAATTGCCCTTTGGCCGGGCCGCCCCTATGTTGCGCCGCAACGCAACATAAGGAGGAAATCATGCGCTATCTGCACACCATGGTCCGTGTCGCCGACATCGATGCTTCGCTCGATTTCTACTGCAACAAGCTTGGCCTCAAGGAAGTGCGCCGCCATGAAAACGAGCAAGGCCGCTACACGCTGATCTTCCTCGCCGCCCCCGAAGACGAGCAAAGCGGCATCAGCGAGAAAGCGCCGCTGGTCGAGCTGACCTACAATTGGGACCCGGAAGACTACAAGGGCGGCCGCAATTTCGGCCATCTCGCCTATGAGGTCGACGACATCTACGCCACCTGTCAGCGGCTGATGGACAATGGCGTTACCATCAACCGGCCGCCGCGCGACGGCAACATGGCGTTCGTCAAATCGCCGGACGGCATCTCGATCGAGCTGTTGCAGAAAGGTCCGGCCAAGCCGAAGGCCGAGCCGTGGGCGTCGATGCCGAACACCGGCAGCTGGTAACCGATCACGCCATCTTGAACGGACGCAGGCGGGCCCTGGTTCGGTTTTCGCGTCCGCATTCCCAAGGAGAATTCATTCATGCCGGCCAGCCATGTCGACGTCGCCACCGAACATGCCAGCCGCTATCTGCAGCAGCTGTGCAAACATTGGGCGCACAAGTTTCCCGTCGAATTCGACCCGAACCACGGCACCATCGATCTGACGCTCGGCCGCACGGTTCTCGATGCCGACCCGGCTGCGCTGCACATTGCGGTGACGACCGATGAAGCCGGCTCGCTCGAGCGCCTGGAAACGGTCGTCGCCGAGCACATCAAACGCTTCGCCTTCCGTGAAGAGCTGGCATTCGACTGGAAACGCGCTCCGGCCGCGTAGACGACCTGTCAACCGCCGGCCTTGGCCATGTCCAGCAGCATCAGCACGGTGCGCCAATTGCGCGCCGTGCCCGGCACCTTCAGAACGCGCGGAATGAGATTGGCAAATACCGATTTGCCGAGCCCGTCAGGCGCATGCAGGTAGAGCACGTCGCCCTTGATCTCGAAGCGTTCTGGCCCGGTGCATTTTTCCGCCAGCCGGGCGACCTCCTCGGCGGTCGGCCGGCGCTCCAGCGCATAGGCATGCAGCTTGGTCGGCTCGCCGGCCACTTCCGGATAGGGATTGTCCGCCGCCAGCCGCTCGAGCCAGCCGATATCGCGCACCATGATGCGTGAATGGAACCCCCATTTCTTCTCGAATTCCGCTTCCAACCGCTTGGTCAGCGTCGCCGCATCGCCATCTGGCGACCGGAACACGGCGTTGCCGCTCTGCACATAGGTGGCGACATCGGAGAAGCCGAGCTGCTCCAAAAATGACCTGAGTTCCGCCATCTTGACGATGCGGTTGCCGCCGACATTGATGCCGGAAAACAGCGCGATAAAAACGTTCGCCGGAGCGTTCGGAAGATCGTTGCTGCTCATATGATGAACCCGGCGAGCGTCTCGTTGTCTGTGATGTCCTGGTAATGGACGCTCTCGGCGTCGAAATTCGCCTTGAGCAGGTCGAAATTGCGGCGGTCCTTGGTTTCGATACCGATCAGCACCGAACCGAAATTGCGCGCCGATTTCTTCAGATATTCGAAGCGGGCGATGTCGTCGTCGGGACCCAGCAATTCGAGGAAATCGCGCAGCGCGCCGGGCCGTTGCGGAAAGCGGATGATGAAGTATTTCTTCAAGCCCTCGAAGCGCAGCGCCCGTTCCTTCACATCCGGCAGCCGCTCGAAATCGAAATTGCCGCCCGACACCACGGCGACGATGGTCTTGCCCCTGATTTCCTTCCTGGAAAAATCCTTGAGCGCATCGATCGCCAGCGCGCCGGCCGGCTCGAGCACGACGCCCTCGACATTGAGCATTTCGATCATGGTTGCGCAGAGCCGGTTTTCCGGGATCAGCCGCACGGTGTCGGCGGCAAACTCCCTGAGGTGGCGCAGCGGCTCGCGGCCGATCTCGGCCACCGCCGCGCCGTCGACGAAATTGTCGACCTTGGCGAGCTTGACCCGCTTTCCGGCGGCGAGGCTCTCGCTCAGGCTCGGGGCGCCGGCCGGCTCGCAAAAGACGAAACGTGTTTCTCGCTGCTGGTCGGCGAAATAATGGGTGACGCCGGCGGCCAGGCCGCCGCCGCCGACCGGCAGCATGACGATATCAGCCATGCGCGCACCGGGCATCTGGCCTGATATCTCGTAGGCGACGGTCGCCTGCCCTTCGATGATGTCCTTATGGTCGAACGGCGGCACCATGTGTGCGCCGGCAGTTTCGGTGAATTCGAGTGCGGCGCGGTAGCAGTCGTCGAAGAAATCGCCGACCAGCCTGATCTCGACGAATTCGCCGCCGAACAGCCGCGTCTTGTCGATCTTCTGCTGCGGCGTGGTCACCGGCATGAAGACGACGCCCCTCTTGCCGAAATGGCGGCAGACGAAGGCAAAGCCCTGCGCATGATTGCCGGCCGAGGCGCAGACGAACAGCTCGGCCTGATTGCCGGCGGCGAGCGTCTTGCGGAAGAAGTTGAAGGCGCCGCGGATCTTGTAGGAGCGCACCGGCGTCAGGTCCTCGCGCTTCAGCAGCACCCGCGCGCCGGTTTTCTTCGACAGATAGTCGTTTTCCTGCAGCGGCGTTTCCGGTAAGATCTCGCGGATCGCCGCAGCGGCAGCAGCGACGCGAGAGGAGAAACTGGTCATGGCACGAGCACCCCACAGGCTACGCGAGTTCGGTCCCGCTATTGCATATCTGGCCTCGTGAAGCCATTGTCCGGCCGCCCCGAAGGGGCATTTCCGGAATCAACGTAAGCATTTGGGGGCGTTTGCTCATGCCTGTCGCATCGGTTGCCCAGAAAACCGTGTCGCTGCCGGAGTTCGGCGAGCCGACGGTGATGCCGCTGGTTACGCGCGCCACCTATGAGGCCCGTATCGCGGCGCTGGTCGCACTTGGCCGGTTCGATGTCTTCGTCGTCTATGGCGACCGCGAACATGCGGCCAATGTCGCCTACCTCTGCGGCTACGATCCGCGCTTCGAGGAGACGCTGCTGGTCATCGTTCCCGGTAAGCCGCCGAAACTGCTGGTCGGCAATGAGGGCTGGGGCTATGCCGAGATCTGCGACGGGCCGTACGAGCGCGTGCTCTACCAGACGTTTTCGCTGCCGGCGCAGCCGCGCGACCGCTTGCAAGCGCTGGCCGACATCCTCGTCGATTGCGGCCTGAAAGCCCGCCAGCGCATCGGCGCCATCGGCTGGAAGCCGTTCGGCCCCGGCGATGCGGGTTTTGGCGAAAACGACGCTCGACCTGCCGTCCTTCATCGCCGACACGTTGCGCAGCCTTGCCGGCGATAGGGGCGTGATCGTCAACGCGGCGAACCTTTTGATGAACCCTGCCGACGGCCTGCGCGCGATCAACGAGGCCGACCAGCTGGCCGCGTTCGAATTCGCCGCGACCTATTCCTCGCAAGGCCTGCGCAATGTCCTGCAAGGCATCGAACCCGGCATGACCGAATTGCAGGCGGCGCGGCTGATGGGTATCAACGGCCTGCCGCAATGCTGCCACCCGATGCTGTCGGCCGGCAGGCGGGCGGCCTATGGCCTGCCGAGCCCGCGGCTCGAAATCATCAAGCGCGGCGACCCGATCACCATGGCCTATGGCATCCAGGGCTCGCTCAATGCCCGCGCCGGTTTTCTGGTCGAGGACGCGGCCGAGCTTCCGAGGGGCATCCAGGACTATGTCGAGAAGCTGGTCGCGCCCTATTTCTGCGCCGTCGTCGACTGGTACGAGACGGTCGGCATCGGCGTTCCCGGCGGCGCGTTGTGGCAAGCTGTGCACGAGCGCATCGGCGATCGGTTCTTCGGCGTAGCGCTCAACCCCGGCCATCTCATCCATATCGACGAATGGATGCATTCGCCGGTATTTTCCGGCTCCGACATCAGATTGAAATCGGGCATGGCCTTGCAGGTCGACATCATCCCGGCGACCGGCACCGATTATTTCACCACAAACATCGAGGACGGCATCGCGCTGGCCGACGAGGCGCTGCGCGAAGAGATCGCGGCGCGCTTTCCCGAGGCCTGGCGCCGCATCGAGGCGCGCCGCGCCTTCATGACCGGCGTGCTCGGCATAAGGCTGAAGCCGGAAGTGCTGCCGTTTTCCAACATTCCGGCGTTCCTGCCGCCGTTCTGGCTTTCGCGCAACAGTGCGATGGCAGTCGCGGGGCGCTGAGCGCATTTCGGGCGCCTGCGACTTACTTCTGCCGCACTTCGCCTGTCCGGGAGGTGCGGCGGAGGTGGATGGGCCTTTGGTCAGGCCGGAGTGGAATTGCTTAAGTGCCCTTGAAGACGATTTGCATCATTGTCCTTGCCGCGTTGCTCGCCGGCTGCGGCGGCCGCCAAACCGAGGAACTGCTCGGCAGCGCCATGATGGCAGTGCCGGTGACGGAAATCGCCGGCAATCACTCGATCTTCATCGCCACGACGCGCAAGCGCTCCGACGATCCCAACAAGGTCTTCGACGGCGAGCGTTCGGCGACGCTGAACTATGCCCGCGTCAACGTCACCGTCCCCGGCATCCACAAGACAGGCCAGATCGAGCGGCGCTCACGCGGCAAGTCGGACGATCCGGCCAAATACTTCATGGCTTCCGAGGTCGTCGGCTACGACACCCAGCCGAAATTCTCCAGCGCCCTCAGCGCCGACATCGCGGCGCGCGGCGGCCGTGTCATGGTCTTCGTCCACGGCTACAACACCGGCTTCGACGACGCGGTCTACCGCGTCACCCAGATCACCCATGATTCCGGCTATCCGGGCACGCCGGTGCTGTTTTCCTGGGCGTCGGGCGCCAAGACCACCGACTATGTCTACGACAAGGAAAGCGCCAGCGTTGCCCGCGACCAGCTGGAAGTGACGCTGAGAATGCTGGCGCAGACCGGCGCACGGCGCATTGACATCGTCGCCCATTCGCTGGGGACCTGGGTTACCATGGAGGCGTTGCGCCAGCTCGCCATCACCGGCGACCGCGATCTGGGCGGCAAGCTAGGCGACGTCGTGCTGGCCTCGCCCGATATCGACGTCGACGTGTTCAAGAGCCAGATGCGCCGCTACGGCAAGCCGGACAAGCCGTTCATCCTGCTGCTCTCCGACGACGACCGGGCGCTGCGGCTCTCCGGCCTGATCGCCGGCGCGCGGCCGCGCGTCGGCGACTACAAGGACGCCGCCGACCTCGCCAGCTATGGCGTGTCGGTCGTCGATCTCTCCAGCGTCAAGGGAGCCGACCGCTTCAACCACACCAAATTCGCCGATAATCCGGAATTGGTGCAGTTGATCGGCCAGAAGCTGCGCGAGGATGACGGGTTTGCCAGCGACCGCGAGGTGACAGACCGCATCGCCTCGGTCGGACAATAGCTGCATTGCGCGGCAGTGATTGTTGACCATTGCCGCACCATCGGAACAGTTTGAACTGGACCGTGCCGGCCTCTGCCTCTATCGAATAGGCCAAGACGTCTCCGGCTCGACGTCGCCTTTGCGGGAGCCCGCGTGACCGTGCCTTCGAAGATCTTTCTCGTCGTTGCGTTCGCGCTCGCGGTTACCGGCTGCGCCGGCCAGAACACGCACGATCTGCTCAACAAGACGACGATCACCGTGCCTGCTGCCGATATCGCGGCGACGCATCAAATCTTCGTCGCAACGACCCGGCAAAAGGCAATGAAAGCGCCCCGGCAGGTGTTCGACGGCGACCGTTCGCCGACCACCAGCTTTGCCAGCGTCGAGGTGACGGTGCCCAAAATCCACCAGCTCGGCGCCATCGAGCGGGTCAAGGGCTCGGCCAACAGCAATCCGGCGAAGGATTTCACGGCGACCGGCGTCACCTTCTACGAAGGCGCGCCGCAATTCGCCAAGGCGGTCGGCGCCGACATCGCCATGCGCGGCGACCGCGCGCTGGTTTTCGTGCACGGCTTCAACAACGGCTTCGATGACGGTATCTACCGGCTGACGCAGATCGCGCACGATACGAAATACCCAGGCACGCCGGTGCTGTTTTCGTGGGCGTCGAGCGGCAAGACGACCGGCTACATCTACGACAAGGAAAGCGCCAGTGCGGCGCGCGACGATCTCGAAGCGACGCTGCGCATGCTCGCCAAGAGCCGCGCCAAGAGCATCGACATCATTGCCCATTCGATGGGGACCTGGGTGACCATGGAAGCATTGCGCCAGCTTGCCATCACCGGCGACCGCGACCTCGGCGGCAAGCTCGGCTACGTCATCCTGGCCTCACCCGACATCGACGTCGACGTGTTCAAGAAGCAGATGATCCGCTACGGCAAACCCGACAAGCCGTTCGCCGTGCTGCTTTCGGGCGACGACCGGGCGCTCAGGCTGTCGACCCTGATCTCTGGCGACAAGCCGCGCGTCGGCGACTATGGCGACGCGGCCGACCTCGCCAGCTATGGCGTCTCGGTGGTCGACCTGACCAAGACCAAGGGCGGCGACCGGCTGAACCACGCCAAATTCGCCGACAACCCGTTCCTGGTGCAGCTGCTCGGCGACCGCCTGCGCGCCCCGGCGGGCCTCGCCTCCGAAGAGACCGCGCCGGCCCAGCTCGACAATCTCGGCCAGGGCCTCGGCAAGGCCGTCGGTTCGGTCGCCGAAATCGTCATCACCACGCCGTTCAAAGTGCTGACCATCGCCACCGGCGGGTGAGCGATCGATGAGCGGTCACTGTTGACGTCAGTTCGGAACAAAGCGCACGGCAGCGATCCTTCGCGCCCCTCTGTCCTGCCGGACATCTCCCCCTCTAGTGGGGAGATTGGCCACCACTTTCGGCTTTCGCCAATCTCTAACTCTGACGAACAAGGCGCTATCAACGAAACTGCCAATTTCCCCCCTTGAGGGGGAGATGTCCGGCAGGACAGAGGGGGGCGCTGTCCCTCCAGGGTTCAATGATTCTTCAAACGAACAGATCGACCTTCTGAAAAGTCGTCACGTCGATAAGGCCGACGTCGGAAATCCTGAGCTCGGGGATGACGACCAGCGCCAGCAACGAGTGCTGCATGTAGGCGTTGTTGAGCGAGCAGCCCATCTGGCGCATGGCGTCGCTGAGTTGGTCCGCCTTGGCGGCGACGATTTCCGCCCGCTCGTTGGACATCAGCCCGGCGATCGGCATTTCGACCAGCGCCAGCTCCTTGCCGTTGGAGAACAGCACGACGCCGCCGCCGACCTCGCCCAGCCGGTTCACCGCCAATGCCATGTCCTGCTTGTTGGTGCCGACGACGATAATGTGGTGGGCATCATGCGCCACGCTCGAGGCCATGGCGCAGTCGCCGATATAGCCGAAGCCGGAGACGAAGGCGTTGGTGACGCCGCCGGTGCCCTTGTGGCGCTCGACCAGCGCGATCTGGCAGACATCGTTGCGGCGGTCCATGGCGACCAGCCCGTCCTCGACCCCAAGATCGGCCTCCAGCGCCCGCGTCGGCGCCTGGTTTTCGATGACGCCGATGACACGCACCCGCACTTCGTTGGCGCCCAGGGGTGCGGCGATATCGAAATCGCCGGGCTTGAGCTTCCTGCCGAGCTTGACGGTGTTCTTCGCCGTCCGCGGATAGTTGTAGGCCGGAATGTCGATTTCGAGCTTGCCGCCCTTGGCCAGCCTGACGCCGCGGCCATAGACCTCGTCGATGGTCATTTCGGCGAGGTCGGAGACGATCAGCAGATCGGCGAGCCGCCCCGGCGCGATCGAGCCGATCTCGCGCTCCAGCCGGAAATGCTGGGCGGTGTTGAGCGTCGCCATCTGGATCGCCGTCACCGGCTTCAAGCCCTGGCTGATGGCGTGGCGCACGACCCGGTCCATATGGCCTTCGTGCACCAGCGTGCCGGAATGGCTGTCGTCGGTGCATAGGATGAAGTTGCGCGGGTCGAGCCCGCTCTCCGTCACCGCCTTGATCTGCGAGGCCACGTCGTACCAGGCCGAGCCCAGCCGCAGCATTGCCTTCATGCCCTGGCGGACGCGCGCGATGGCGTCCTCGGCGCGCGTGCCTTCGTGGTCATCCTCGGGGCCGCCGGCGACATAGCCATGGAACGGCAGGCCGAGATCGCGCGAGGCATAATGCCCGCCGACGGTCTTGCCGGCCCTCACCGTCGCCGCGATCTCGCCCGACATCACCGGATCGTTGGCGGCGACGCCGGGAAAATTCATCACCTCGCCGAGCCCGATGATGTTTTCCCAGCTCATCGCCTCGGCAACGTCGGCGACGGTCAGCTCGGCGCCGGCATGCTCCAGCCCCGGTGCCGAAGGCACGCAGGACGGCATCTGCACAAGCACGTTGACCGGCATGGCAACGGCCTCGTCATGCATCAGCCGCACGCCCGGCAGGCCGAGCACATTGGCGATCTCATGCGGATCGATGAACATTGAGGTGGTGCCGTGCGGGATCACCGCGCGGCAGAATTCCGTCACCGTCACCATGCCGCTCTCGACATGCATATGCGCGTCGCAAAGCCCCGGCACCAGATAGCGGCCGCCGGCATCGACCACCTTGGTGCCCTGGCCGATGGCATGGCCGGCGTTCGGGCCGCAATAGGCAAAGCGGCCGCCGGCAATGGCGATGTCGGTGCCGGCGATGATCTCGCCCGAATGGACGTTGACCCAGCGCCCGTTGCGGATGACGAGATCGGCGGGCTTGCGGCCCATGGCGACATCGACCAGATGCGTCGCCATCTCGGCCCAGGGTTTTGGTTTCGTCGCATTGGCGGTCTTCGGCATCAACAGGCTCCTCTTTGCCCGACTGTGCCAAGCCGCGAGGATTTTGACCAGCGAGGAAGCGAGGGTCGACAGCGAAACTGCCGATCTCCCCCCAAGCGGGACCCAAAGTGGGGGGAGATGTCGGCCGAAGGCGACAGACGGGTCGCGCGCCGCCCTCTCAAGCCCTGGGTTCCTCGCCCACCGCGAGGCGGGGGAGAGGGGGCGGCGAAGCGGCCGGAGAGGGGGCCTTTCGTAGAGCGCGGTCCCCCTCTCCGTCTCGGCTTCGCCGAGCCACCTCTCCCCCACTTTCGTGCTAGGGGATGCACACATCTTTTCGTTGCGTCGATGACTCATCTGTGAGTTGCGGCGTCGGGTTGGTGTGTGATTCTGTAGGCGACGTACTGAGGGAGGTGTCGCGCGAGAGCGTGTGCCTGCGCCGCTTGGCTGGAGGAGCCCGTAGCGGGATCGTGGGCTTTTGTCGGTTCCTGGCGAACGCTCGGGTGACGACGGACAGGCTGATTGAAGGTTGGGGCGCTGCGACGGCTGAGGCTAGCGCCGGTCGTCATGTGCTGGCGATCCAGGACACCAGTGAGATCAATTTCGCGACGACGCCGGAGTATCGGCGTGGCCTTGGCGAGATTGGCAAGGGCGGCGGCCGTGGCGTGTTGCTGCACGCGATGCTGGGCATCGATGCCGAGACGGGCGGCGTTCTGGGGCTGGTGGCGGGCCGGGTGTGGACGCGCGAGGGGCGTGTGGAGGTTGCTCATGCCAAGCGGCCTCTGTGCGACAAGGAGTCCGAGCGCTGGTTGAGCACGGCCGCGGCGGCCAAGCCGGTGTTGAAGTCGGCTGCACTGGTGACCGAGGTGAGCGACCGCGAGAGCGACATCTACAGCAAGTGGGCGCTTGTACCCGAACCCGGCTTCCACATTCTGACCCGCGCCATGCACGACCGCCGGATCCAGGGCGGCGGCAAGCTGTCGACCGCACCGCTGCAGGCCGCCGGAGAGGCCATGGTCGAGCTGCGCGCGCGGCCTGGTCGGGCGGCGCGCACGGCCCGGCTGGTGGCGAGCTTTGCCCAGGTCGAGGTCGTGCGCCCCGACAACACGATTGAAGAGGGCCTGCCCAAGACGGTGAGCGTGAGCTTGGTGCAGGTAACCGAGATCGACCCGCCGCAGGGCGCCGAGCCGATCCTGTGGCGACTGCTTACCACCCATCTCGTCGAGGACGCGGCCATGGCCTGGCGGATGGTCGATTGGTATCGCATGCGCTGGACCATCGAGCAGTTCTTCCGCACCCTCAAACAGCAGGGGCTTCAGCTGGAAGACAGCCAACTGGAGACCGCCGAACGGCTCGTCAAACTGACCGCCATCGCCGCGCGAGCCGCCTGTGTCGTCATGCAACTCGTCCAGGCCCGCGACGGCCGATCCGCACAACACGCCGCCATCGCCTTCACCCACGCCGAAATCGACACGCTTCAAGCCCTGCTGCCCACACTAGAGGGAAAAACCGCCCTGCAGAAGAATCCCCACGCCCCCCAATCCCTCGCTTGGGCCGCCTGGATTATCGCCAAACTCGGCGGCTGGGACGGCTATCCAAAGTCCAAAGCCCCAGGACCCATCACCTTCCGACACGGATTGCAGCACTTCCTGTCCATCGCCCATGGATGGGCGCTTCGAAATGTGTGAATCGCCTAGCACTTTCGTGGGGGCGAGGAACCCAAGCTGGAAGCGTAGTCGCAATTCAATGCTGAAGGCGAGCAACTTTGTTCTTGCTTTGTGCCGGCAGCTATGCTACTAACTTGGGTATGGTGCCAATTGGCTCCAACGACCCGTCCTCCCGAGGCGGGTTTTTTGTTATTGCGCCATTCATGGCAAATGGCCCAGGCGGAATACGATTCCGTTGCGGCCAATCAGCTTTCGTCTCGTTAGAGGATCCTTCTGAATCGACGGTCGCGGAGTTTGACGCACTCCATCGTTCGAGCCTTCGGCCGGTTCACTCAATTCGATCCCGAACTGTCACTTCTTGCTTGGATCGTCTGCCGGGTTGACGTAGGTGATCTTGAATGGCCCCTCGCCATGAACCTGGATGATCGTATCGCTTGTCGTCCAGGCGAAGTGATTCATTCCGGCCGGCGCGACGCCGAAGCCGCCAGCAGTCAGTTCGACACCTTTCGCCTCGTCGAGCTTATCGCCCATTCCAATATGGAAGTTGCCGGAAAGCACCGTTACGTATTCCGTGGTGGGATGATTATGTGCGGCAATTTTGTAGCCGGCGGGTGTCTTCAACCGCAGCACATAGGCGCCCTCCTTTGAGGGGTCTCCAGCGACAACAGCCATTTCCGCGCCAGCGGGAATGACAGCTGGAGCAGGACCCCATTTGATGTCTTTGGCGTTCATCGGCATCTCATCGGCAAACAGAGACGCCGTCCCAACAACCAGCAGTGCCAGGGCAGAGGCAAGCTTGAGCATGACAATCTCCCAATGTCTGTAGAGGACGGCGTCGAGTATCGGCGCGCCGATCCACTTGCCAATTGGAGTCTATCAGGGCAGAGCGCCCGAACGCATCCTGCGAACGGGGGACGCGCATTCGCGGTAGCCGCGGAAGCTGCCGCTAAAAACATTTCCAGGTGAAACGATTTTGTTTGTATCACTGTAGGTGATCGGCCTCGCTAGCTTCCAGTGCCAGATTTGTCGACGGCAGAAGACGGCTTGACGGCCCCTGCCCGGCATCTGAACAGGACTGGCCTGCGGACGTGGCGGAATTGGTAGACGCAAGGGACTTAAAATCCCGTTCTAGTCCGTTGCACCCTCGCAACTAACCCCTCAACGCTTGTAATTCCCCGGTTTGCGCCGGGGTTTGCATTTCATTTTAAGCTCTCCACTCGTGCAGCGGATTTTGTGGGAAACCCGCCGTTGTGGGAAATCGTGTGGGAAAAGGAGAACAGACGTTCATGACCAAACCAATCCATATCAATCTGCAGGCCGGCACCGACGACGAGTTAGACAACTACGCCAAGGGTGGTTCCAGAAGAGGAAATCGAATTAAATCAGCACAATCCCTAGAGGTGCGTGAGGCGGTTTCTCAAGCACCAGCACATGACTGCCAAGAGGTGATGTGTGAGTGCTCTTAACCTTGAACCCCTCGTCAGAAAGCGTTTCGATGAATTCGCCATCCGTTCCAGGCGGAACGCGGGCAACAACGTTCGAGGTGCGCCTCACAATATTGGAAAGCACCCTTCGCGCCTTGCCCGGGCCGATGTTGCGCTGCATGTGCTGATAGACGGCCAGCAGCAGGACGATATCGTATTTCGGTAAGAGGATATTGTCGAGGCGCCGGCTGCCAAGATTCAGGCGATCGAACCGGGCATGCACCGGGGAGCCACTCAACAACATCTTTGCAGTCTCGATATGCGGCTTGGCAACGTCGATCCCGTGGATCGAGCTGGGTTTCAGCTTGGATATCTCATAGGCGACAACACCCATATTGCAGCCAACATCGAGAATGGATTTTCCGGCGTAGTCGACCTTTGCGGAGAATAGCCCGTCAAGTCTGTCGTCCCACGTTCCTGCAAAACCCCTTTTGAACCTTGACCACCACAAATCATATACTCCTAATATTAGAGATCGCCGAACTATAGCGCTCGTTACCTTCTACTATTCATAAGTCGTGGCCAAGAAAAGCCTGCCCTCCACAAAAACACAGAAAAACATCATGGACACCACGTTCAAGGGCGCTGCGAGGCGCCTTGCTGATCTCAACTTGCGGAAACTAGGCGCCCGCATTGGAGTAGGAGAGGACGGTGTTTAGGACATCGCCTTCAAAGCTAGTCCAGCCAACCCCATTACGCATCACGACCACGATCTCCCGGCAGTCGCCTGATGACTCAGAACCGCAAGGGCATCCACCGTCTGATGCAGCACAGCGACCTCTGCGACATCGGCAAGTGGGAGGTCATAGAGGTGTGGCGCAGCATCCGCGAACACATCCCAGGGCTGTCCGACACCGTGGTCTACACGACGCGGCATACGTGCTGCTCGTGGCAGATCATCCGTGGCATCGACATCCGGCGCGTCCAAATCTGGATGGGCCACAAGTCGACCCAGACCACCTGAACTACGCCCACCTCGCACCCAATCACTTGCTCGACAACCTGACCGCGCTCGAAGGTGGCGCGGCTCCGAGGCTCGTGGTAGTGAACGGCAAATCCTAAGCCGACCGTGTGGGAAACCATGTGGGAGACCGGTGGGATTTCCCCACAATGTGGGAGGTGGGCGTGGCGGAACTGGTATACGCAGCAGACTTAAAATCTGCCGGTGTTTCAAGCACTTACGGGTTCAAATCCCGTCGCCCACACCAAGCCTCGCAACGGACATAAAATCCCTCGATCTCTGATCGTACGGGTTCGATTCCCGTCGTCCGCACCAGCAACATCGGCGCCATTGCGGCCTAAAGCGTGTCGCGTTCGATCGGCCTCATGCGACGCGCTTTAGGTTCTTGTTTTTATGCATGTCGTTATCGCAAAACCGCTGCACACTTTTGCGCGACATGCATTAAGCAAGAGCGTGAACTCGCCGAATACAGGCTGCCACATGCCATTTCTCGACCAGGAGCCGGCGAGCCGATGCGGGATCTGCGATATGCGTATCCGGTGTCCGCATGTTCGTTTGCCAGCTTCCAAAGCGCACTCAGGCAAGGGCGGCGGTATCGGTCGCGCGCATCGCCAGCAATTTCGATATGATTTTGTCACATCGGCTGCTATATGGTGGAAAAGGAGTCCGCCCATGCGAACCACCCAGCCGATAAGTATCACCCTCCCGCGCGACATGGCCGAGGCCGTCGCGCGCAAGGTCGAATCCGGCGCCTACGCCTCCGTCAGCGAAGTGCTGCGCGAGGGCGTGCGCGCGCTGCTCGACCGCGACGCCGCCGTTGAACGCTGGCTGCGCGAGGAAGTCGCCCAGAGCTACGACGAGTACAAGGCGAATCCGTCCAGCGCCATCCCTGCTGAGCAGGTCATGCTGCGTATCCGCGACCGCGCCGCCGCGCGACGCGATGATGCCAATAAGGAATGACGCGCACGGTTGTATTTTCCGCGCAAGCGGAGCGCCAGTTGGATGCGCTGTATCGCTACATAGAGGAATATTCCTCCACAGCCCGTGCGGAATCGTTCGTTGGCGGCATCGTGGCCTATTGCCACGCGTTCGAGCCGTTTCCCGAGCGCGGAACGCGCCGCGAGGATATTCGTCCCGGCCTCCGCGTTCTAGGCTACCGCCGCCGCGTCAGCATTGCCTTCACGGCCGAAGCCGACACCATCGCCGTCCTCGGCGTCTATTACGGCGGGCAGGACTATGAAGCGGACCTCAAGGACGAAGGCTAACGGGCGTAACGATCGGGCGATAAGACCTCTGCCCCAGTGGAGCCTCGCCGATCGCGCCGGCAAAAGAAGTCTGTTCAGCCTCCAGGCCTCCAGCCGCAACCAGCGTCGCCTTGTCCCAGCCCCGCAAGTCGGCCTGGTGGAAGGGGTTCCGGCCGGGCGCTTCCTCGCAGGGTGCAGCTTCCGGCATGGCTCACCTCCCGATCGGGTTCAGCTTCAGGTGCTGGATTAAAATAATCGTTTTGGCGTCGATGATGCGACCATCGTGGATGCCGGCCAGCGCCTCGTCGAGCGACATCTCCAGAACCTCGATGTCCTCGCCTTCGTCATGCGCTCCGCCGCCTTCCGAAATGCGGTCGGCGGGCGAGTAGCGGGCGACGAAGAACCAGAGCCGCTCAGTGACGCTGCCGGGGCTCATATAGGGCGAAAACAACCGCTGCACGTCCTTCAGCCGATAGCCGAGTTCCTCCTCGGCCTCCTTGCGGATGCAGGTTTCGGGATCGTCTTCGTCGAGCAGGCCGGCGCAGGCCTCGATCAGCGGCTCCTTGTGGCCGGTGACGTAGGCCGGGTAGCGGAACTGCCGCACCAGAAGCACCGTCGAACGCTCCGGATCGAAAGGCAGGATCACCGCGCCGTCGCCGCGATCGTAGGTCTGGCGGGTGTGCGTTTCCCATTTGCCGTCGCGCCGGCGGTAGTCGAAGACGGTCTTTTTCAAAACCGCCCACTCGTCGGAAAGGACTTCCTCAGAGCGGATGCGAATGCGATCTTCCATGGTGGACTCCCAGCTGCCGCGGCAAGGCGTAGCCGCGAACGGCGGTTCGCGCAATTGGGTCACCAATTGGTCCAGAGCACCGGTTCACCGTGTCGTGTCTGGCGCTGGCACAATCGGCTGCATAAATAGCGGCAACCCTTTCCGGAGTTTTTTATGACCTCATCGCTTTTCCAGCCGATCACCCTCGACGGCCTGACCTTCCCCAACCGCATCGCGGTCGCGCCGATGTGCCAGTATTCGGCCGAGGACGGCTCGGCCAGCGATTGGCACCTCTATCACTGGATGAACCTGGCGATGTCCGGCGCCGGCATGGTCACCGTCGAGATGACCGATGTCGAACGGCGCGGCCGCATCTCGCATGGCTGTCTCGGCCTCTATTCCGAGGACAACGAGGCGGCAGCGCGACGCACGCTGGATGCAGCCAAGCGGGTCGCCGCACCGGGCACGAAATTCGGCACGCAGCTTGCCCATGCCGGCCGCAAGGCCTCGAATCGGAAACCCTGGGAGGGCGGCGGCCCGCTGCATGCCGATCAGGATCCGTGGCCGATCGTGTCGGCCTCGGCGATCGCCTACGACACCGGCTGGCAGGTGCCGCGGGCGCTGGAGGACGACGAGATCCTGCAAATCATCGAACGCTTCGCCGAAGCGGCACGGCGGGCCGAGCGCGCCGGCTTCGACTTCATCGAGCTGCATGCCGCGCATGGCTATCTGATCTTCCAGTTCCTGTCGCCGCTCTCCAACCGGCGCACCGACCGCTGGGGCGGCTCACTGGAAAACCGCATGCGTTTCGCCGTCGAGATCGCCAAGGCGGTGAAGAAGGCGGTGCCGAGACTGATGCTCGGGGCGCGTCTGTCGATCAAGGAATGGGTCGATGGCGGCTTCGAGGTCGAGGATGCGATCGAAGTGGCAAAAGCGCTGAAGGAAGCCGGCGTCGCCTATCTCTGCTGCTCAAGCGGCGGCAATTCACCGTTGCAGAAGCTGCCCTCCGGGCCCGGCTACCAGGTTCATCTGGCCGAAGCGGTGCGCAAGGCCGTCGGCATCCCGACGCGGGCCGTCGGTCTGATCGACGATCCGAAACAGGCCGAGGCGATCGTCGCCGACGGCCGCGCCGACATGGTGGCGCTGGCGCGCGCCTTCCTCGCCGATCCGCGCTGGGGCTGGCGCGCCGCGGCCACCTTTGGCGAAAAAATCCACCCGGCGCCGCAGCTTGCCCGCTCGGTGACAACGATGCAGCATTGGATGAAGGCGGCGACCTGACGGCGGGTTCTCACCTCGCTGGGCAGGCACCATAGCTTCGCATTGATCCACTGCCGGTGTAGAGTGGCCGGGGCCGCGGCTGGGCGCGGCGGGTTGGGGGAGCAGAGACATGCCGTTCAGGGGGATTTCCATTGCGGCTGCTGCCGCGGTGTTGGCCGGGCTGTCGTTCGCCGCACCGACGCCGGCCGGGGCGCAATATTGCGAAGGCACGGTGCACGGCCTTTCCAGGCACTACAATCTGGCGACGGGAAGCGGCTTTCTCGCCGTTCGAGCCCGACCGAACTCGTCGTCGCGCATGATCGGGCAATTGTTCAACGGCGACCAAACCGAGATCTTCGACCGCCGCGGAAGCTGGTACAAGGTCGATTTCGGCGGCCGCACCGGCTGGGCGAATGCACGCTGGCTGCGCAACGACTGCGGCTATTGAGCTATTTTCGCCTGAGCTAAAATAGCAGTTGCAACCAAATCGGCCGCTCCGCGTTGGCGGCGATGATGGACAGCAAGCCATTTGAAAAGCCGGTCGTGGTCGAACTCGGCCATGTCGGCAAATATCGGCAGATCCGCAGCGCCCAGGAGGCGGCGGAGTGCTTGATGACGGTCTGGCCACTCAATCGCGGGCCGCGTCATCGTGATGCCCTCGACACTTGCCTAAAAGTGCTGGAAGGTTATCGTTCGACGGCGGATGCGCGCCGCGCACTGATCGAAGCCGCCAGGGAATCGGACGTGCTGGTCACAGACGACAGGCTGCCGGACGACAGACTGGCCGACGACAGGCTGCATTGAGGCAACGGGCTTTCAACCGGAGGGTTTCATGGCGAAACTGACCTACAAGATCGTCGAGCACGACGGAGGCTGGGCCTACAAGGTCGGCTCGACATTCTCCGAAACGTTCCCCACCCATCAGGACGCCTTGCGCGCCGCCGAGATCGCTTCCGCCGAACAGCAGGTCGCCGGCAACACCGACGGCATCCAGTACGAGGACGCCGACGGCAAATGGCATGACGAGCTCGCCGACGGCCGCGACCGGCCGCAGACCGAGGTTTCGGATTAGAGTGTGCCGATATCCAGGTGATGCCGGCGTGCTTTACAGGTCGGTTTGGTAGCGCTACCGTCTCACATCGCGCGTGACCGGGGAGGAGCCTGGGCGCCGTCGCGGGCCAGGCAGGAAAGCGGTTTCCTTCGAAGTCGTTGCGGGAATCAATCGGGAGGAGATCGATGGCGTCTGTCGCGATCGGCGATGTCTACAAATCATTTGGGACCGTCGAGGTCCTGCACGGGGTCAGCGTCGATATAGACGACGGCGAGTTCGTCACGCTGGTCGGTCCTTCGGGTTGCGGAAAGTCGACCCTTCTCAGGATGATCGCCGGCCTGGAAAAGATCTCGCGCGGCCAGATCGCGATCGGCAAACGTGTCGTCAACAACGTTGCGCCAAAGGAGCGCGACGTCGCCATGGTCTTCCAGAACTATGCGCTCTACCCGCATATGACGGTCGCCGAGAACATGGCGTTCTCGCTGATGCTCAAGGGCGTTCCCAAGACGGAGAGCGATGCCGGCGTGCGGCGCGCGGCCGAAATCCTGGGACTGGTGCCGCTGCTCGACCGTTATCCGCGCCAGCTTTCCGGCGGCCAGCGCCAGCGCGTTGCCATGGGCCGGGCGATCGTGCGCGATCCGCAGGTTTTCCTGTTCGACGAGCCGCTGTCCAATCTCGATGCCAAGCTCCGGGTGCAGATGCGCGCCGAGATCAAGGAACTGCACCAGCGCCTGAAGACGACGACGGTCTACGTCACCCACGACCAGATCGAGGCGATGACCATGGCCGACAAGATCGTCGTCATGCATGACGGCATCGTCGAGCAGATCGGGCCGCCGCTCGAGCTGTACGACCGGCCGAACAATCTGTTTGTCGCCAGTTTCATCGGCTCGCCCGCCATGAACATGCTCAGGGGCGAGATCGTAAGCGACGGCTCGCCGTCATTTCGCGGCGCCGGCGGGATTTCGGTCCCGTTGGCCTCGGCACTTTCCATCGGCAATGGTGAGCCGGTCGTGCTGGGGATACGGCCCGAGCATTTACGGCTGTCCGACCATCAGGGCATTCCGGTCACCGTCGTGGTGGTCGAGCCGACAGGGTCCGAAGTGCAGCTCATCGGCCGCACCGCCGGCGGCGAGGAGATCGTCGCAAATTTCCGCGAACGCCATTCCTTCACGCCAGGCGAAACCATCCGGCTTACGGCCGAGCCTGGCCTCATCCATCTCTTTCACGGCAAAACCGGACAGCGGTTCGAAACACCCATCGAGCAGTAGGACGGCAATGACAATAAGCAGGAGGAAGCGAGCATGAAATTCACCAGACGCGACGTGATCCGCACCACCGCCGGTGCGGCGGCGGGAGCCTTGGGAAGCCGGCTCATCGGCTCTCCCGCCTTTGCCCAGGAGGGGTTGAAATACAAGCCCGAGGACGGCGCCAAGCTCAGGCTGTTGCGCTGGTCGCCTTTCGTGAAGGGCGACGAGGACCAATGGCTGGCCAACACCAAGCGCTTCACCGAAGCGACCGGTGTCGAGGTTCGCGTCGACAAGGAAAGCTGGGAGGACATCCGCCCCAAGGCGGCGGTCGCCGCCAATGTCGGCTCCGGCCCGGATCTCATGTTGGTCTGGTTCGACGACCCGCATCAATATCCCGACAAGCTGCACGACGTGACGGAATTGGGTGAATATCTCGGCTCGAAATATGGCGGCTGGTACGACGGACCGCACCAGTATGCGACGCGGGAGGGCAAATTCCTCGGCCTGCCTCTCGCCACCATCGGCAATGCCATCGTCTACCGCGAGAGCTGGGTGAAAGAAGCGGGTTTTTCGGAGTTTCCCAAGGAGACTCAAGGCTTGCTCGAACTTTGCAAGGCGCTGCAGGCGAAGGGACATCCGGCCGGCTTCACGCACGGCCACGGCGTCGGCGACGGCAACAACTACGCTCACTGGCTGCTGTGGAGCCACGGCGGCCAGATGGTCGACGAGAGCGGAAAGGTAACGATCAACAGCCCGGAGACGCTCAAGGCGATCGAATACGCGCAGCAACTCTACAAGACCTTCATTCCCGGCACCGAAAGCTGGCTCGACGTCAACAACAACCGCGCCTTCCTGGCCGGCGAAGTCAGTGTCATCGCCAATGGGATTTCCGCGTACAACACGGCCAAGATCAACAAGGACAATGATCCGAAGCTGGCTGAAATAGCCAAGGACATTCGCACCACCAACCTGCCGATCGGCCCGGTCGGGAAATCCGTCGAGCTGTTCCAGGTGACCACGGCCGTGATCTTCGACTACACGCCCTATCCCAACGCCGCCAAGGCCTACCTGCAGTTCATGTTCGAGGATCCGCAAATGTCGCAGTGGATCACGTCGTCGGCAGGCTATTGCTGCCAGACGCTCAAAGCCTTCGACAACAACCCGGTGTGGACGGCCGATCCGAACAATGCCGCCTACGCCAAGGCCTCGGCGACGCTGCGGCCCAACGGCTATGCCGGCCCGCTTGGCTATGCCTCGGCAGCGACCATGGCCGACTATGTGCTGGTCGACATGTTCGCCAAGGCGGTGACAGGCCAGGCGACACCGCAAGAAGCGATGGAAGAAGCCGAGAAGCGCGCAAACCGCTACTATCGCGTTTGAGCCGGGTTCAGCCGGGCAGCCATGCTGCCCGGCTTCGAATCGCGCATGGCCGCCCGCCGTTCAATGAGACCTTAGAGGAGCCGACCCATGGCCGTGACCTCCACTGCCGCTCAGCCACGCCGGTCGGCGCTGTCGCGCATTATGACGTTCGTGTCCGAAAGTCATAACGCGCTTGGCTTCGGCTTCATGCTGCCGGCGGCGGCGCTGCTACTGGTCTTCCTGACCTATCCGCTCGGGCTCGGCGTCTGGCTCGGCTTCACCGATGCCCGCATCGGCCGCCCCGGCATCTTCATCGGTATCGAGAACTACGAATATCTGTGGGATGACGCCGTCTTCTGGCTCTCGGTCTTCAACACCTTGCTCTACACGATCAGCGCCTCGGTCCTGAAGTTTGCGCTCGGCCTGTGGCTGGCGCTTATCCTCAACCAGAACCTGCCGTTCAAGTCGTTCTTCCGCGCGATCGTCCTGCTGCCCTGGGTGGTGCCGACGGTGCTGTCGGCGATCGCCTTCTGGTGGATCTACGATTCGCAATTCTCGATCCTGTCCTGGGCGCTTATGGAAATGGGCCTGATCGACCATCGCATCAACTTCCTCGGCGATCCCGAGAATGCGCGGGCTTCGGTCATCGCCGCCAATGTCTGGCGCGGCATTCCTTTCGTGGCGATCACGCTGCTTGCCGGCCTGCAGACGATTCCGCAGTCGCTCTACGAGGCCGCCACGCTCGACGGCGCCAGCCGCTGGCAATTGTTCCGCTATGTGACGCTGCCGCTGCTGACGCCGATCATCGCCATCACCATGACGTTTTCGGTGCTGTTCACCTTCACCGACTTCCAGCTGATTTATGTGCTGACGCGCGGCGGGCCGGTGAACGCCACGCATCTGATGGCGACGCTGTCGTTCCAGCGCGGCATTTCCGGAGGCCAGCTTGGCGAAGGCGCCGCGATCGCAGTTGCCATGATCCCGTTCCTGCTGGCGGCGATCCTGTTCAGCTATTTTGGCCTGCAGCGTCGCAAATGGCAGCAGGGCGGCGGAGATTGACATGACCGCGATCGAAACGAGCAAACGCCCGGAACTCGACGAAGGCGGCATGGGCTACCTGCAGAGTTTGCCGCGGCGCGTGGTGACGGTCTACCTGCCGTTGCTGATCTTCGTCATCGTGCTGTTGTTTCCGTTCTACTGGATGACGATCACGGCGGTTAAGCCCAACCTCGAGATGACCGACTACGCCAATTTCAATCCGTTCTGGGTGGTGCATCCGACGCTCGAGCATATCCGCTACCTGCTCTTCGAGACGTCTTATCCGGGCTGGCTGCTCAACACGATCATCATCTCGACCGCCGCCACGTTCCTGTCGCTGCTGGCTGCCGTGTTCGCTGCCTATGCGATCGAACGCTTGAGGTTCTCCGGGGCGCGGCAGGTCGGCCTCGCGGTGTTCCTCGCCTATCTCGTGCCGCCGTCGATCCTGTTCATTCCGCTGTCTGTGATGGTGTTCAACCTTGGACTTTACGACACGCCGTTCGCGCTCATCCTCACCTATCCGACCTTCCTGATCCCGTTCTGCACATGGCTGCTGATGGGTTATTTCCGCTCGATCCCGTTCGAGCTGGAAGAATGCGCGCTGATCGACGGGGCGAGCCGTTGGCAGATCCTCACCAAGATCGTGCTGCCGCTATCGGTGCCGGGCCTGATTTCCGCCGGCATCTTCGCATTCACGCTGTCATGGAACGAGTTCATCTACGCCTTGACCTTCATCCAGTCGTCCGAAAACAAGACTGTGCCGGTCGGCGTGCTCACCGAGCTGGTGCGCTCGGACGTCTATGAATGGGGGGCGCTGATGGCGGGAGCGCTGATCGGCTCGCTGCCGGTCGTGGTGCTCTATTCGTTCTTTGTCGAGCACTATGTTTCCTCGATGACCGGAGCCGTGAAGGAATAGCCAGCATCGTGATTGGGTTGGGAGGTATTCCCGGCGGCCGGGAATGCCTGGGATAGGCACCCTGCCGGCGGAGGCTACGGCCGGTTACTTCCCGCAGTATTGATCGTTGACATTCGTGTTGGCGTTGGCGTCGGAGACAGGCTTGCACACCTTTGCGTGAGGAATGCGCGAGGTTGCGGAAGGGTGTCAGCTGCCGGTGTCGGACTTCGGCGCAAATGCGCGCTCGGCAATGCGTTCGATGAAAGCGACGACCCGTTCCGGCTCGACGAATTGCGGCATGTGGCCAAGCCCCTCGACAGGCTCGAAATGCAGCCCGCTGATCTTTTCCATCACCGGCCAGCCGTGGATATCGATGCCCAGCACGCGGTCGGAAGCACCAAACAGAATGCCGGCCGGCATGGTGATCTCGCGATAGCGTTGCTCGATGCGGCCAAGGTCATGCTCGATGGCCACGACATCGGTCGACGTTGCATAGAAATGGCTTGGCCTCAGCCCGCACCAGCCGCCGCCCTCGACCATATAGTCGGCCGGCGCCGTCTGCGGCGCGAAGATGAAGGCAAGCGTCGCTTCCGCATATTTGAGAGCCGCCGGGATCGCCACCGTATGAGCCATGATCCGGCGCCGCAGCGGCGACTTAATGTACAGCGGGCCGAACTTCTCGCGCGCGTCCGGCTCCAGATGGGTCAGCGGTGCCAGCAAGGCGATGCCGGAAATCGCCTCTGGATGCTCGATAGCCAGCGTCAGCGCGATGGCGCCACCCAGCGAATGGCCGACGATCAGCGGCTTTTCCAGCCCAAGCGCGTCGATAAAATGCCGCACGATCTCGGCCTGCTCGGGCAGCCGTCCGCTGGCGCCCCTGGCCCGCACCGAATAGCCGGAGCCCGGACGGTCGAGCGCGATCAGCCGATAGTTCGGGCCGAACCGTCCGAACAGCGTGTGGCCGAATTGATGAAGCTGCGCGCCGAGGCCGTGCAGGAAGACGACCGGCCGCCCCTCGCCCGTCTCGACATAATGGATGCGGTGGCCGTCGATCTCGATGAATTTGCCACTGGCCGGCACCAGCCTTTCGGCCTTCGCCGCGATCCGCAGCGTCGCCAGCATCGGATAGGCTGCCACGACGAGCGCCAGCAGAAACAGCGCGCCGGGTAGCCATAGCAGAATCGATGCCGGCATGTCTTGCTCAGGGCTCCAAACCGGCACGCAGCATCACCCGCCGACGGGTGCACTGCAAGGGAGGTGGCACAGGTAGATCCGTCGTTTGGCGGCATTGCCGCCGGCCGTTTGCCGCGCTATCTCAGGCGACCCGTTTGCCGGAGCCAGTCATGACCGAAATCGTCGCCGCCGCCATGCTCGTCATCGGCGACGAGATTCTGTCCGGCCGCACCAAGGACAAGAACATCGGCCACCTCGCCGACATCATGACGGCGATCGGCATCGACCTGAAGGAAGTGCGCATCGTTGCGGACGAGGAAGACGAGATCGTCGCTGCGGTGAATGCGCTGCGCACCCGCTATGCTTATGTCTTCACCACCGGCGGCATCGGCCCGACGCATGACGACATCACCGCCGATTCGGTTGCCAAGGCCTTTGGCGTGCCATGCGAATACGACGCCAAGGCCTACGCCCTGCTGGAGGCAAGCTACGCCGCCCGCGGCATCGAATACACCGAAGCGCGCAAGCGCATGGCGCGGATGCCGCGCGGGGCAGACCACATCGATAATCCAGTATCGGTTGCGCCGGGCTTTCGCATCGGCAACGTCCATGTCATGGCCGGCGTGCCGGCGATTTTCCAGGCGATGCTCGACAATGTCGTGCCGACATTGCGGGCCGGCACCAAAATGCTGTCGGCAACCGTGGAATGCCCGTTCGGCGAAGGCCTGATCGGCGGGCCGCTGGGCGACATCCAGAAGGCGAATCCGGACACGATCATCGGCTCCTACCCGAAGTATGGCGACGGCAAGTTCTGGACGGAACTGGTGGTGCGCGCCCGCAGCCAGCAGGCGCTGGACTCCGCACGCGCCGACGTAGAGGCTATGGTGGCGGGCTTGATCAAGGCAAGCCGAGTGGGCTGATCGGCCGGCCTGACGGAACCAGCATCGCGCAGTGACGTTTGTCACGGATGGGATCGCCGTAAGAAGTGAGGGACTGCCATGCGCTTCAAGACCATCGTCGCCATACTACAGAACGAACAGGATGCCGAGCGCGTCCTCGACTGCGCGATCCCGCTGGCCGGCCGGTTCCAGAGCCATCTGATCGGCATCCATGCCGAGGCGCTGCCCGTGCCCTACACCTCGGCTACCGGCTTTCCGGACACCGAGTTCCTGCAGGTTTCCGCCGATATGAACCGGGAGCGCGCCGAGAAGTTGCAGGCCGCCTTTCACAGGCGCATCGAGGATTCCGGCCTGTCGTTCGAGTGGCGCAGTCTCGAGAGTTTTTCCGGCGACAGTGCGCTGACCGGCATCTCGACCGTTCGCACCGCGGACCTGATCATCGCCGCGCAGCGCGAATCGGGCAGCGATCCGAGCGCCGACGTCGACACGCTGGTCTACGATGCCGGCCGGCCGGTGCTGGTGGTGCCGCATTCGGGTCCGCTGGTGACCAGCTTCAAGCACGTGCTGCTCGCCTGGAACGGCAGCAAGGAAGCCGCGCGCGCGGCCTTCGATGCCCTGCCCTTCATCATCGAGGCCGAAAAGACGGACATCGTCGTCATCGACCCGCCCGATACGCTCGACGAGGCGCCGGAAACAGCCGGCGCAGAGATCGCCGCCTCGCTGTCCAGGCATGGCGCGACCGTCAGCGTCTCGGTGCTGAGGTCCGGCGGCGCTTCCGTTGACGACATCATCCAGACCAGGGTCGCCGAATCGGGTGCGGACCTGCTCGTGCTCGGCGCCTACAGCCATTCCTGGCTGCGCCAGCTGCTGTTCGGCGGGGTGACGCGAACGGTGCTGCGCACCGCCCCGGTGGCGGCTTTCCTGTCGCGGTAGGTTCACAGGGATAGCTGGCAGGACAATAGCTTTGCCGCGCCCTTGCCAAGGCCAAGCCTTTCCAGTTAATTCCGCGCGCATTCCATAGTGTCTGCGCGCGATGCGCGCTTTGCGGAGTGCGCGAAAGATGTCCCTGCCCGAAAAAGCCTTCCCGGTCTCCTGGGACCAGTTCCACCGCGATGCGCGCGCGCTCGCCTGGCGGCTTGCCGGCGCCAACAAGGGGCAATGGAAGGCGATCGTCTGCATCACGCGCGGCGGCCTGGTTCCGGCGGCTATCATTTCGCGCGAACTTGGCATCCGCATCATCGAGACGGTCTGCGTCGCCTCCTACCACGATTATACCAGCCAGGGGCAATTGCAGGTGCTGAAGGAGGTCACGCCGGCGCTGCTCGCCGATGACGGGGCCGGCGTGCTGATCATCGACGACCTCACCGACACCGGCAAGACGGCGGGCATCGTGCGCGCGATGATGCCTAAGGCGCATTTCGCCACCGTCTATGCCAAGCCGAAAGGCAGGCCGATGGTGGACACTTTCGTTACCGAGGTCAGCCAGGACACCTGGATCTATTTCCCCTGGGACATGGGCTTCACCTACCAGAAGCCGATCGCCGACGATCACGCCGGCTGATTCGCGGCAACGCCGCTTGATGCACCGAGTCCGCCCAGGGGACCTCCGCACACCGATAAAGGCGTGGCGCGACGCTGCTGCAGTCGCGCCATTAGGCTGAGATCGGCGCAGATTGACGGAATCTGGCCGATCCGTGAAACATTTTTTACTTTCATTGCTTATAATTAGCCGTAAGATTCGTGAGACGGCAAATGATTCTGGAAGCTGGGGCAAGCTTCTCCGATGTTGACGAGGCCAACGACGCACAACCACAAGGCCGAAAGGGTCCGGCGACTCTTCGGCGCGGTGCCGTACCGCCTTCAGGTTGCAGCGTTGCCTTGGCGCGATAGCGGCGACGGCGTGGAAATCATGCTGATCACCAGCCGCGATACCGGCCGTTGGGTGCTTCCCAAGGGCTGGCCGGAAGCGAAGGAGCCGCTTTGCGAAGCGGCGGCACGCGAAGCCGGCGAGGAGGCCGGCCTGAGCGGCACAATCTCGCATCACGAGGCCGGCCGCTATTTCTATGCCAAGCTGCTGGCTACCGGCGAGGAAGTGCCGTGCGAGGTCCTGGTGTTCCCGCTGCAGGTCGACAAGGTCGCCGACCGGTGGAAGGAAAAGCGGGCACGCAGCCGCAAATGGGTCAGCGCCGCCGAGGCTGTGCGCATGGTCAACGAACCCGACCTCAGCCAGATCATCGCCCATTTCTGCGCGGATCCGCATCGGTTCTCCTGAGTCTCAGTCGCGCATAGCCTATCGCTCAGGTGCTATGAACGTCGTTGCCGAAGCGCCTCCACCCAAAGCCGACCCTTCCTTGCGCTCCTCTTCTATCCCCGTTATCCACATGTGTGACACACAAGATGTGGGGGTCATAAAAGCTACGCAAACGAATCCTTGACGCCGCAAAACGAGTCGCCTTTTATAGGCCATGCGCTCTTGTTGAGAGTGCGACCGGAAAAGTTTCGAGGCCGGTCTTTTTCCCGGAATATGTGCGTTTTGAGCCGCATTCCCGCCTGTTTACGAGGCCGGCGAAGGCGTGGGATTTTGAAGCCTTGGGGGGCGAAAGGGGAGGATTGTCGGACTTGAATAAATTGTCTGTTAATACTATATTTAGTGTTTGCAGGTAGGTTCGACGCTAGATAATGTGAAGCTCCCTCGACCGAGGGCGTTACAAAAAGTTTTCAGTTTTGAGGGACCACAGGGTCCGTGAGCGCGTTGGACAGCGGCCTCGCAAGAGGTTCGACCGGCACGGCGGCGGAGACTGTGACGATGAGAGCCGGCGGTTTTCGAACGCCGGCAGATGGCGGACATGCGCGTTTCCTCAAGAGGGCAGAAATCCTCGGGGAAAAGCGCTATATGTAGACAAAAGGGACCGGACCAATGCGCATCGAGCGTCGTTTCACCAAGCCAGGACAATCTGCCTATGCGGAGATCGAATTCCGCAAGGCGCTTTCCGAGATCAAGAATCCGGATGGGTCGGTGGTGTTCCGCTTGGACAACATCGACGTGCCGGCTCAGTTCTCCCAGGTTGCCGCCGATATCCTGGCGCAGAAATATTTCCGCAAGGCTGGCGTCCCGGCACGGCTGAAGAAGGTCGAAGAGACGCAAGTCCCCTCCTTCCTGTGGCGCTCCGTCGCCGACGAGGCTGAACTGGCCAAGCTGCCGGAAGCCGAGCGCTACGGTTCCGAGACCGACGCCCGCCAGGTCTTCGACCGGCTTGCCGGTACCTGGACCTATTGGGGCTGGAAGGGCGGCTACTTCAAGTCGGAGGAAGACGCGCGCGCCTTCCGCGACGAGCTCGCCTATATGCTGGCCACCCAGCGCGTCGCGCCGAACTCGCCGCAATGGTTCAACACTGGCCTGCACTGGGCCTATGGCATCGACGGTCCGAGCCAGGGCCATTTCTATGTCGACCCGTTCACCGGCAAGCTGACCAAGTCGAAGTCTTCCTACGAGCATCCGCAGCCGCATGCCTGCTTCATCCAGGGCGTGCAGGACGACCTCGTCAATGAAGGCGGCATCATGGACCTGTGGGTGCGTGAGGCGCGCCTGTTCAAATACGGCTCCGGCACCGGCTCCAACTTCTCGTTCCTGCGCGGTGAAGGCGAAAAGCTGTCGGGCGGCGGCCGCTCGTCGGGGCTGATGAGTTTCCTCAAGATCGGCGACCGCGCGGCGGGCGCCATCAAGTCGGGCGGCACCACGCGTCGCGCCGCGAAAATGGTCATCGTCGACGCTGATCATCCCGATATCGAGGAATTCATCGACTGGAAGGTCAATGAGGAGCAGAAGGTCGCCTCGCTGGTTACCGGCTCGAAGATCGTCAAGAAGCATCTCGAAGCGATCATGAAGGCCTGCATCAACTGCGAAGGCAATGGCGACGACTGCTTCGACCCGGCGGTCAACACCGCGCTGAAGCGCGAGATCAAGGCGGCCAAGAAGGACGCGGTGCCGGAGAACTACATCTACCGCGTCATCCAGTTCGCCAGGCAGGGCTACACCTCGATGTCGTTCAAGACCTACGACACCGACTGGGATTCGGATGCCTATCTCACGGTTTCCGGCCAGAACTCCAACAATTCGGTGTCGCTGAAGGACGATTTCCTGCGCGCCGTCGAGCAGGACGGCGACTGGCATCTCACCGCCCGCAAGGACGGCAAGGTGCTGAAGACGCTGAAGGCGCGCGATCTCTGGGAAAAGATCGGCTATGCCGCCTGGGCGTCGGCCGATCCGGGCCTGCATTTCAACACGACGATGAACGACTGGCACACCTGCGTCTCGGCCGGTGCGATCCGGGCGTCCAACCCGTGCTCGGAATACATGTTCCTCGACGACACCGCCTGCAATCTGGCCTCGATCAACCTTCTGCCCTACCGCAACGCCGACGGAACCATCGACATATCAGCCTACGAGCACACGGTTCGGCTGTGGACCATGGTGCTGGAAATCTCCGTCATGATGGCGCAGTTCCCGTCGAAGGAGATCGCCAAGCTTTCCTACGAATACCGCACGCTCGGCCTCGGCTACGCCAATATCGGCGGCCTGCTGATGACCTCGGGCATTCCCTATGATTCCGACGAGGGCCGCGCCATCTGCGCCGCCCTCACCGCGATCATGACCGGCACCGCCTATGCCACTTCGGCCGAAATGGCCGCCGAGCTCGGCGCCTTCCCCGACTACGACCGCAACGCGCAGAACATGCTGCGCGTCATGCGCAATCACCGCCGCGCGGCGTATGGCGAAAGGGACGGCTACGAGAAGCTCGCCGTCAATCCGGTGCCGCTGGTCGCCTCGGATCTCAGGCAGCAGGAGCTTGCCGAACGTGCCAAGGCCGCCTGGGACCGCGCCATCGAGCTCGGCGAGGAGCATGGCTACCGCAACGCGCAGGCAACGGTGATCGCCCCGACCGGCACGATCGGCCTGGTGATGGATTGCGATACCACCGGCATCGAGCCCGACTTCGCGCTGGTAAAATTCAAGAAGCTCGCCGGTGGCGGCTATTTCAAGATCATCAACCGCGCCGTGCCGGAAGCGTTGCGCACGCTCGGCTATTCCGAGAGCCAGATCGCCGAGATCGAGGCCTATGCGGTCGGCCACGGCAATCTCAACCAGGCGCCGGGCATCAATCCTGGCTCGCTCAAGGCAAAAGGCTTTACCGACGAAAAGATCGCCGCGCTCAATGCGGCATTGAAGTCGGCCTTCGATATCAAGTTCGTCTTCAACCAGTGGACGCTGGGCTCTGACTGGGTGAAGGAGACGTTCGGCTTCACCGACGAGCAGCTCAACGATTTCTCATTCGAGATGCTGCCGGCGCTTGGTTTTTCGAAGAAAGATATCGAGGCCGCCAACATCCATGTCTGCGGGGCGATGACGCTGGAAGGCGCGCCGTTCCTGAAGGCCGAACACCTGCCGGTGTTCGACTGCGCCAGCCCGTGCGGCAAGATCGGCAAGCGTTCGCTGTCGATCAACAGCCACATCATGATGATGGCGGCGGCGCAGCCCTTCATCTCCGGCGCCATTTCCAAGACCATCAACATGCCGAACGACGCGACGGTGGAAGACGCCAAAGGCGCCTACATGCTGTCGTGGAAGCTGGCGCTGAAGGCTAACGCGCTCTATCGCGACGGCTCGAAGCTGTCGCAGCCGCTCAATGCCTCGCTGCTCGCCGACGTCGAAGACGACGAGGACGAAGCCATCGAGCAGCTGATCGCGGCGCCGGCCGCACAGCGCGCCGTTCAGGTGACCGAGAAGATCGTCGAGCGCGTCGTCGAGCGTCTCTACCGTGACCGCGAGAAGCTGCCGAACCGCCGCAAGGGCTATACCCAGAAGGCGGTCGTCGGCGGCCACAAGGTCTATCTGCGCACTGGCGAGTTTGATGACGGTCGTATCGGCGAGATCTTCATCGACATGCACAAGGAAGGTGCGGCCTTCCGGGCGATGATGAACAACTTCGCCATCGCCATCTCGCTCGGCCTGCAATATGGCGTGCCGCTCGAGGAATTCGTCGAGGCCTTCACCTTCACCAAATTCGAGCCGGCTGGCATGGTGCAAGGCAACGACGCGATCAAGAACGCCACGTCGATCCTCGACTATGTCTTCCGCGAACTCGCCGTCTCCTATCTCGGCCGCCACGACCTGGCCCATGTCGACCAGTCGGACTTCGACAAGACTGCGCTCGGGCGCGGCATCAACGAAGGCAAGGCAACGCCCTTCTCCAAGGGCCTGACCCGCGGCGCCTCGCCGGTCAAGCTGGTGTCGGGCGCCGAGCCGAAAGGCTTTGCGGGTTCCGGCTCCGGAACTCCAGCCCGTACCGCCCCGACCGCCTTCTCCGGCTCCAACGTGCTGACGCTGAAGCCGGCCAGCGACGAAGCCATCGCCTACAAGCGCGACTACGAGGAGCGCGCCAGGGAACTGGTCGAGGACATCGTCTACGCGGAAGCCTCCGACCCGACGGAGCTGTTCACCGACGAGGCCGCGAAAGAAGCAGCCGAAGCCAAAGCGCTCGCCGCCAACCGGCGCCAGCAATCATTGATGCAGGGCTACACCGGCAACGAATGCTCGGAATGCCACAATTTCACGATGGTGCGGAACGGGACTTGCGAGAAGTGCGATACGTGCGGGGCCACGAGCGGGTGTAGCTGAGGATCGATGCCGCGTGAGAACCAGCACTATGTTCCACAATTCCTTCTGCGCAATTTTTGCGCAGAAGGACAATGTCATGTCTTTGACAAATCGACCTGCAAAGAATTTCGAACTAACCCACGCAATATTATGGGCGAAGCGGATTATAATGTCGTCCGCTTAAAAGGTAATTTTTACCTGGATTTCGAAAGCAAGTTCACCCACGTAGAGAACCTAGCAAAACCTGTTCTTGAAAGCATAATAGCTAACGAGACCGTATCTGCCTTAAGCCCCATGGATTTGGCAACGCTCTGTTGTTTTGTGGTTGTGCAGCACCTTCGCTCGAAGTCGTCGCGTCAAAGCTACTCTGGCATATTTCAAGATGTCAAACTTCGGTTCCCCGATCTGAAAACGAACGACATTCCCGAGCATTTTTCGGACGAAGAATATGAAAAATTTTGTCTCCTTAAAATGAACCTCGATAAATTGGATGAGATTGCAGGACACTTGACAACCAAGAAATTGATCTTGCTAAAAAAGTGTTGCGCCGGAGAATTATACATCTCAGACAATCCGCTCGTAATGCACAATTACAACGACTTTGGACCGTACGGAAATATTGGACTAGGTGTACCAGGGATCGAAATTTATTTACCGATATCTTCGGATCTCGTCCTAGGTTTTTTGTGTCCTACGATCATCGACGGCTTTCATAAAGAACGTGCCAAGGCAGAGCAAAAAATAAGTGAAATCCAACTGAAGGTTTTCGTGGATGGCGCTCTTCCGCTTCAAAGCGGTGTGTCAGTGATTTTAGATGCGAAGGAAAGACTAGAACAGGCAAAAATGAAAATCGCAATGCTTGTCGATTCTCAATACGCGCCGATATCCAAGGACATCCTTATTTTTCTGAATGCTCTTCAAATACAATGGGCTAACAGATTTATCGCAGCACGGAGGAAGGATTTTTCCTTTGCGCATAAAGTAATGAAGGAAAAACCTCACTGGCGTGAGCACCCACGAATTGAAGTAGCTTAAAATTAAGCCCCACCAGCGGCAAAATCATCCGTGCCGGCGACTAGCCGCGAGGGACGTGTTCGCCTCTCCCTTCTCCCCTTGTGGGAGAAGGTGGCCGAGCGAAGCTCGGTCGGATGAGGGGTGCTCCAGCTTGGCACCGACGCACTCCGTCCAACACCCCTCAACCGTCTCGGCGCTGCGCGCCAATCCACCTTCTCCCCTTGTCAGGGGGAGAAGGGAAGAGCGCGCTATTACCGCCAAGGCTGCAAGCTCTCGTCCCGTACGTAGGCGATGATGGTGTCACAGACGGCGTTCAGATCCCGCAGCACGTCGTCGTTCCAGAAACGCAGTACACGAAAGCCCCTCGCCTTAAGTTCGGCGTCCCGCTCCCGGTCATAGTCCGAATCCGCATGCTGGCTGCCGTCGATCTCGACGATCAGTCTGGCCTCGGCGCAAATGAAATCGGCGATGAATTTGCCGACGGGGACCTGACGCCGAAATTTGATTCTGTCGAGTCTGCGTCCGCGCAGTTCGTGCCACAGGCGGTCTTCCGCTTCCGTCGGCTCGCGTCGCATTGAGCGGGCGAAGCGACGTTTGGTGGGCGCAACGGGCTGATGCGGCATGGGGCGACGTTATCCAATCCTGGGGACGACCTCCAAGGAATCCTCAGATAAGGGCCGACGTTCGAGACCAACCAAAGGGGATGGCGCGGCGCCTCCCCTTCTCCCCTTGTGGGAGAAGGTGGCCTCGCGAAGCGAGGTCGGATGAGGGGTGCTCCAGCTTGGCACCGGCGGCGCTCCGTCCAACACCCCTCAACCGTCTCGGCGCTGCGCGCCAATCCACCTTCTCCCACAAGGGGAGAAGGAAGAAGCTGCCGCGCTACTCCGCCTCGGCCACCATCTGCCGTCCGCCAGTCCAGTCGCGCCAGGCGCGCTCATCGCCACGGAACACGTTGAGGTCGATGCGGCCTCTTACGCCGTGCGACAGGCCGGAGCCGGAATATTGCCAGAACAGCCATTTGCGGTCGGGATAGACCTTTGACGGGTGCGCCGCCACGGCGCGCAGCCAGAACGGATAATCGGGGAAGGCGCCCCTGAGATTGTCACGGTAGAAGTCGGGCGCGGTGTAGATGATCGGCCGCTGGCCGTAGTAGCGCTCGAGCTTGTCCATGAACACCTGCATCTTTTCCAGCACCTTTTGCCGCGATGGGCGGCGCTTGCAGCTGGAGTCGCCGTTCCACTCGACGTCGATCACCGGCGGCAGCGCACCCTCGACCCGCGGCACGTTGCGGATGAACCAATCGGCCTGCTCGCCGGCGGTGCGGCACCAGTAGAAGAAGTGGTAGGCGCCGCGCTTGAGGCCGGCGGCATCGGCACCGCGCCAGTTCCTGGTGAACATCGGGTCGAGATGATCGCCGCCGTCGGTGGCCTTGATGTAGGCGAAATTGGCGCCCTGGGCACGCAGCTTTCCCCAGTTCACATTGCCCTGCCAGCGCGAAACGTCGACGCCGTGGACGGCGAGACGCCTCGGCGAGGAGGACTTGCCGAAATTGATCGGCTTGGCATCGCGAAAACCATAGCGCGTGACCGGTTCGGCAAGCATTGCTGGTGCCGCGCGTGTCAGCCGCTTCGGCGGCGACATCAGCGCGATCACCTCGGCCGGCGGTTCGACGTCCTGATCGGGTACGTCCATCGCGACCGGCTGTTCGTCCTGCTCCTGTTCGGCAAAAGCGGGCGCAGCATCAGTTTTCGCCACGGATGCCACCGGCGCGGGGGGGCGCACAACCGAGCTGGTGGTCTCGCTGGACGGCACTTGCAGCGCATCGACGCCGGAGGTCGACGTGCAGCCGGCAAGGCACAGCGCTGCGATCGAGAAGATGACGACGCCTGATGACCGCATCTGGACCTGTACGCAAAACACAACAGACCGAAGGCAGGACAACGCCGCCGGACAAACCAAGCTGGATTCCTAACAAGAAACTACCAACAAAGTTTGAATCGAATTGTTAGGGCTTTGCAGCGGGACGTTGGCCGGGCGGAGGTGTGCTGTCCCTCCAATGTCCGGCCACGTCGCTGCCTCGGCTTGACAACTCACGGCATGAGATTAGTCTCTACTAATCTTACGGTGTAAGGCACCACGTGGAGGACGTCATGCAGCCCGCCGCCCTGTCAGAATTGCAGCCCGTAGTCCCGCCGGAGCCATGCTCGCCCGCCATCGGGGTCGACGAGATACCTCGCAACCTCAGTCGCGCCATCGAACGCGCCGAGGTCAATGCGTGGCTCGATCTCTATCGCGCCGCCCCGGCAGACTTTGCCGCAAGGCAAGGCCTTGCCATCGCCGAAGATGGCGATCTCGTCTGGACCACCTGCACGACGATCCCGTTCATCCATTTCAACTGCGTCAAGAATTTCGGTGTCGATAGCGCAGCCACCGAGAGCCGGCTCGACGCGCTTCTGGCGCATTATCGCGACGCCGGCATTCTGCGGCCCTGGTTCTACACCAACCCACACACCGAGCCCGCGACGCTCAGCTGCTGGCTCGAGGCGCGCGGCCTGCAACGTCAGGGCGGCTGGGAACGCATCTTTCGCGACGCGACGCCATTGCCCGCTGAGCCGCTTTTCCCGACGGAGGATGCCTCGGTCGAGCGGGTGACGCCGGCAACGGCAAGGGAATGGGCTGGGTTCATCGACAGGCAATATCGGTTGCCGACCTCACCGTGGTTGCTGGCGCTGGCCGGCCGGCGCGGCTGGCATCATTACATGCTGCGGCGGGAAGACGCGGTGGCGGCGGTGCGCTCGATGTTCATCGGCGCCGACGGCATGGCCTGGAGCGGCATCGACGCGCCGGTGCCCGGCATCATGGCGCCGAGCTTCGACCTCGATGCAATGCTCGGCGAAGCGATGGTGCGCGACGGACTTGCGGCCGGTGCAAAACTGTTCGTGGCCGATATCGAGGCGCCGCGCGCCGAACGCGACGGGCCGGCCTATCGCAACTATGCGCGCCTCGGCTTCACGCTTGCCTATTTCCGCAGCCATTACAGCTACTTGCCGGCAAATTCCGGCTGACCGCTTCAAGACCCTAGCTGCACAACCACAGCTTGTGACAGGTCGTGGCCATCAGGTGGGCCGGCGGTACAAAGCGATCGTTGACCGGCGCATCATCGTCTACCCGGCGGACCTTTTCTTCGAGCAGCGTACGAAGTTCTGCCGGTTGCACGCGGTCGCGCTCCATCACCAGCTTGATCATCGGATCACTCAAGAGCTCGTCCAGGGTGTTGATGCTGTCGTTCATTCCGTCGCCTCCTCGACTGCCGCCCGCACGCAATAGATAGGCAGCAATGATGGCCCGCCAATGACGCTTTGCCGGCTATCTCGTGTCGCTTTGGATTAAATTTTGTCCAGATTTCACCTCAAGCCGGAGGTGGCGCGCCTTCATATTGCGGCAGGCCGTCATCGATCTGCACCCAGGGCTGCTTCGAGGCGGTCCAGATATGCATCTCAGGCCTGAACACCGAGGGATTCATCGAGGGAGCCGGTGGTGATGCCGATGATGCCGGCGGAATCGCGCCGGGAAAACATCGTCGTGCCGCAGCGCGGGCAAAAGCCGCGCTTGAGATCGGGCGAGGAATTCACCGTCGCCAGCGGTCCGTCGACCGTCACATCGTCGATGCGGAACAGCACGCGCGCGTTGAAGGCGGCACCCAGCGCCTTCTGGCACAACCGGCAATGGCAGACGCGCTCATTGATCGGTGCCGCCTCGGCGCGGTAGCGCACCGCACCGCACAAACACCCGCCCTGATATCTTGCCATCACCCGCGTCCCTGCCCTGTGAGGATAGGCGGCATACCTATCGATAGGCGTGGCAGCGTCAATTGAAAAGCTTTGATGGCGCCATCTATAGCTGTGATGCGGCCAATACACGATTGGCCGATGCGCCGGGCCAAGGCCCCATGGGCGACATGCCGGCCATCTCGCGGAAGACGGCCGGCAGACAATTGACTGGGCGTCAGTTCGTTTCGTTGACGACCTCGTCCCAGGTCTTGACCTTGGTCTGGCCATTGAGGAACGGCGGCGCGGCAGCTGTCAGTTCCGGCGCGAAGAACACATCGTAGTGGGTGCGGTTCGGCACGATCGCCAGGCGGTTCTGCGACAGGTTCTCGCGCATCCAGCCGGCGTCCTTCAACCCGCCGCCGAGCATCTGATAGAACTTGATCTCGTGCTCGGGCCGGTACATGTCGCTGTCGCCGAACACCAGCATCACCGGCATTTTCAGCTTCGGCACGTCGGCCGAATAGTCGTAGTCCTTGCGCATATAGGCGCCAAGTTGGTCGAGCAGTTTCGGAAAATCCTCCGGATGCGGCGCAACCGCGACGTAGGATTTGTACATCGGCGTGTCCTTCATCATGTCGGCCATCGCCGCACCGACCTGTGCCTGCTGGCCACGCATCTCGGCATAGAAGCCGTCCGCGGCATAGCCGGTCGAGACCAGCACCAGGCGGCGCACCGTTTCAGGCTGCTGGACGGCCATGCGGAAGGCGACGCCGCCACCCAGCGAATAACCGATGACGTCGACCTTGTCGTAGCCGAGCGCCTTGACGATCGCCGCCATGTCGTCGCCCATCGCCTCCAGGCTGAGCGGCCGGTCGCCGAGTGCGGTGCGGCCATGGCCCTGCAGGTCAACGCCGATGACGGTGCGGTTCTCGGTAAGCTTCGGCAGGATCGGCGCGAACATGTCGGTCGTGCCGAGGCCGCCATGCAGCGGAAGCAGCGGCTCGCCCTTGCCGTAGACGGCGTAATAATAGTTCAGGCCGTTGATCGGCAGCAGGCCGGATTTTTCCGGCGTCGGCAGTGTTGCGGTTGCGGTCGTCATGGCGGGCTTGGCCTCCTCTGCGTTGATGGTGCCCGGCGCGGCAAATAGCGCGGCGGCCGAGGCGAATATGGCGAAAAATACCGATCTGGACACGTCAGTCTCCCTCTCCCGTTTGCATCAAAGTCGCTTTGCGACCTCCTCAAGCTGTTCGGCGCACTGGCCCCAGCCCTCGTGAAAACCCATTTTCTCGTGCTGTTCACGGTCGGCGACCGACCAATGCGCGACGCGGGCAATGTAGCGGGTCTTACCCTCGCCCTCGTCCTCAAAGGTCAGCACGACCGTCATGAACGGCTTTTCGGACGGCTCCCACGCCTTCGTATAGGCATCGGTGAAGACGAGCTTTTTGCCCGGTACGACTTCGAGGAAGATGCCTGGATTCGGGAACTCCTTGCCGTCGGGATCGGCCATGACGACAAGGGTGGAGCCACCGGTCCGCACATCCAATTCGGCGCGCGGCGTCATCCACGGCTTCGGCGAGAACCATTGCGTCAACAGCTTTGACTCGGTCCAGCAGCGATAGACGTTCTCGTGCGGCGCATCGATGATGCGCGCGAGAACCAGCTCGCGATCGGAGTTGGGGGCGATGTCGAGCTTGGTGGTCATGGTGTTTCCTCACATGTCGGCTTTGGCTTTCGTGTCTAGGACGAACCGACAAGACGCAAGCCGACACGGCCCGCGAAAAAATCCGCGGGACAGGAGATTCGAACGACGGAAATAAGTGGCTTCAGTGGCGCTTGGCTTGCACCAGATAGGCGTCGATCTCGGTCTCGCCGAGCCACTTGGCCGCTTCCAGCCGATGCAACCCTTCGACGAGGATATGGCGCTTGCCGTCATGGCGCACCTGGATCGGCATCTTCATGCCGTTTTCCAGAATGTCCTCGGCCAGATGGCGGACGGTCTCGGGATGCAGCGTCTTCTTGCGCGCCGTCGGCACGTAGATATCGTTGACCCTGACCTTTTGCACTCTCAGCATATCGGCTCCCGTGGCGGACAAGGCCGCCCTTTGTGAGATAGTCTGTTTGTCAGGCAAGGCCAAGGGAGCAGCCCGGCAATGGCTGGCCCGATCGTTTCCAATTGACGCTTGGCCGGCGGATGGCGGAAATGGCGGCCTTCGACCTTAGCGGTGTCCATGAACCATCCGCCGACCGAGTTTCCCGATTTCGGACTGACGCCGGAGCAGCGACGCCAGGCGGTGCGCAGCCATTACTGGGAATGGCCCGGTATGGATGGCGGGCGCGGCGAAATCTGGTGCTACAGCGACCGTTTTTCCTATCGTCCTGGCGACATGGTGGCACTGCATGTCAGTTCGACGGCCGCCGGTTTCGGCATCGCGATCATCCGCGACGGCGGCGCGGAAACGACAATGTTCGAAGGGACCGGAATCGCGGCGCGCTGGCAAGATACGCCGGACCAATGTTCGGTCGAAGGCTGCGGCTGGCAAGCGTCGTTCGAGTTTCGCATCGGCGACGACTGGCCGTCCGGCGCCTATCGCGTGACGCTGACGGCAGATGGCCGGGACGGCAAGCCGATCCGCTGCCACCATCTTTTTATCGTCGCGCCGCAGCCCGGCAAGAAGCCTGGCCGTGTGCTGCAGGTGGCGGCCACCGGCACCTGGCTCGCCTACAATACATGGGGCGGTTCCAACCATTACGAAGGCATCACCGGGCCAGGCCGGGACCAATATGCACGAATGGTGTCGACGCAGCGGCCTTGGTGCCGCGGCTTCGTCGTGCTGCCCAAGGATGCGCCGCGCGTGCCGCTCGAAGTCGCGGTGCCGCCGAAAACCGTGCCGCGCTATCCGCACATGGAATGGGCCTTTGCCACCGGCCATTCGAAGAAATACGCCTCAGCCGGCTGGGCAAGCTACGACAGCCATTTCTTCCGCTTCGCCGAGCGTGCCGGCTACGCCGTCGATCTCGCCAGCCAGCACGATCTGCATTTTTCGCCCGACATTCTCGACGGCTATGACTGCGTCGTCTTGGTCGGCCACGACGAATATTGGACCTGGGAAATGCGCGATGCGGTCGACACCTATGTCGAGCGCGGCGGTCATGCGGCGCGCTTTGCCGGCAATTTCATGTGGCAGACCAGGCTGGAGGACGAAGGCCGCCGGCAGGTCTGCTACAAATACCGCGCCCGCGCCGAGGACCCGGCCTATCGCGGCGGCGATATAAGGCGCGCCACCAATTCCTGGGAAGCGCCGGAAATCGGCCGGCCGGGTGCGGCGACCTTCGGCCTCAACGCGACAAGAGGCGTCTATGCCGGCTGGGGCGGCTGCGCGCCGCGCGGCGTACGCGGCTTTCCGGTCTACCGGCCGGAGCATTGGGCGTTTGCCGGCACCGGCATCTACTATGGCGACCTGCTCGGCGCCGACAGCCATGTCTATGGCTACGAGGTCGACGGGCTCGATTTCGAGATCCGCGGCGGCCTGCCCTACCCCAAGCCCGACAGCGGTGCACCGGACGGGCTGCAAGTGCTGGCCGTCGGCATGGCGAGCCAGGTCGAGGAAAGCGCCGACATTGCGTTCGAGGACCAGTTTCTCGGCGACGAGGACGGACGCTTCACCGCCGAGACGCTGTTCGGCGAGGCAAGCGATGCCAACCTCGACAAGGTCAAACGCGGCAACGGCATGATCGTCAATTTCCCGCGAGGCAAAGGCGAGGTGTTTCACGCCGGAAGCTGCGAATGGGTTGCCGGCCTGCTAAGGCAGGATGCGATGGTCGAGCGCGTCACCAGAAATGTCCTCGACCGCTATCTTGGAAAGCCATGACATGTTGAAGTCTCCTGCCCCGGAAACTCGCGAAGCCTCGCATCTGTTTTATCTATCCAGCCTGCGCCGGCCGCTGATCGACCGCGCCGAAGGCATCTACATGTGGACGCAGGATGGCCGCCGCTTCATCGACGGATCGAGCGGTCCGATGGTTGCCAATATCGGCCACTCCAATCGCAACGTGCTCGACGCGATGAAAAGGCAGATGGACCGCGCCACCTTCGCCTACCGCCTGCATTTCGAGAACGAACCGGCCGAGGAGCTCGCGCGGCAGCTGGCCGCCAAACTCCCTGAAGGCATGGACCGCATCTTCTTTGTCTCCGGCGGCTCGGAAGCGACCGAATCCTGCATCAAGCTGGCGCGGCAATGGGCGGTCGCCACCGGCCAGCCCAGCCGTTGGAAGGTGATCTCGCGCTTTCCCTCCTATCATGGCGGCACGCTCGGCGCGCTCGCCGTTACCGGCGACGATGCGCTGTCCGAAACATTTGTGCCGATGATGCAGATGATGCCGACCGTGCCGGCGCCCATCGCCTGGCGCGACCGCGACAATCTTTCGATGGAACAGCGCGGCATCCGCTACGCCGACATGCTGGAGGAAAAGATCCTCGCCGAGGGACCGCAGAGCGTGCTCGCCTTCATCATGGAGCCAGTCGGCGGCGCTGCCACGGCAGCACTGGTGGCGCCGGACAGCTACTATCCGCGTATCCGCGAGATCTGCGATCGCTACGGCATCTTGCTCATCCATGACGAAGTGATGAGCGGTGCCGGCCGCACCGGAAAATTCCTCGGCGGCGACCACTGGAACTGCAAGCCCGACATCGTCGCGCTGTCGAAGGGGCTGGGCTCTGGCTACGCGCCGCTCGGCGCGCTGGCGGCACCGATGCGGCTGGTGCAGCCTTTGCTCGCATCGGGCGGCTTTCAGCACGGCCATACCTACGCCGGCAACCCGCTCGCCTGCGCCGCCGGGCGCGCCGTACTCGGCGAAATGGATCGCCTCGGCCTGATCGCCAACGCGGCTGTCATGGGCGAGCTATTGATGGACGAGCTGAAGGGATTGGCGAAGCGGTTTCCGTTCATCGCCGACGTCCGCGGCAAGGGCCTGCTCACCGGTGCCGAAATGGTCGCCGACCCAGAAACGCTGAGGCCGATCGAGCCGGCAAAGAAGGCCACCCAGCATCTGCTCGACCTCGCCTACGAGCGCGGCCTGATCATCTACGGACGCAAGGTCAAGGGCGGTGTCGACGGCGACAATTTCATGGTCGCGCCGCCGATGATCGTCACCGCCGCGCAGATCGGCGAGATCGTATCCATCATCGGCGACTCGCTCGAGGTGCTGGCCGGCGAGCTCGACCTGCCGGTCGAAGGTTGAGGCGACCATGGCACCGCGCAAAGTCATTATCACCTGTGCCGTCACCGGGTCGGTACACACCCCGTCGATGTCGCCGCATCTGCCCGTGACGCCGGACCAGATCGCCGCAGACGCGATCGCCGCCGCCGAGGCCGGCGCTTCGATCCTGCATCTTCATGCCCGCGACCCCAAGGATGGGCGGCCGACCGCCGACCCCGAGGTGTTCATGCAGTTCCTGCCGCGCATCAAGCAGGCGACCGATGCGGTGATCAACATCACCACCGGCGGATCGTCGCTGATGACGCTCGACCAGCGGCTGGCCGCGCCGCTCAGGGCCGAGCCGGAAATGTGTTCGCTCAATATGGGTTCGATGAATTTTGCGCTGTTCCCGATGCTCGAGCGGCCGCGAGAATGGCAGCACGAATGGGAGCCGAAGCTGCTCGAGGCTACCCGTGACACGATCTTCAAGAACACCTTTGCCGATATGGAGACGGTGCTGGAAAAGCTTGGGCGCGGCTGTGGCACGCGTTTCGAATTCGAGTGCTACGATGTCGGCCATCTCTATTCGCTTGCGCATTTCCGCGACCGCGGGCTGGTGTCGGGACCATTGTTCATCCAATTCGTGTTCGGCATATTGGGTGGTATCGGCGCCGATCCAGAAAACCTGGTCCACATGAAGCGCATCGCCGACAAACTGTTCGGCGAGAGCTACCGGTTTTCGGTGCTGGCCGCCGGACGCCACCAGATGCCGATGATCTCGATTGCGGCGGCAATGGGCGGCAACGTCCGCGTCGGGCTGGAGGACAGCCTCTACGACGGGCGCCAGCTCGCCAAGTCCAATGCCGACCACGTCCGCCGGATCCGCGGCGTGCTCGAAGGGCTGTCGCTGGACGTCGCAACGCCGGCCGAGGCACGGCAGATGCTGGCGCTCAAGGGCGGCGACCGCGTGGCGTTCTGAGATGCGGCCGTGACCAACCCACCGTCAAGAGACATTGTCATCCGCCCCGGCCGGGTTGAGGACGTCGAAACCATCCACGCCGCGCTCCTGCGGCTCGGCGCGCATGTCGGCGCACATCAGGAGATCACCTCGACAGCTCAGGATCTCCGCACCTATGGCTTTGGCGAAAAGCCTGCCTTCTCGACCTTGATCGCCGAAGTCGGTGGCGAATTTGCCGGGCTTTGCTTGTATTTTCCGATCTTCTCGACATGGATGGGACGGCCCGGCGTCTATGTGCAGGACCTCTATGTCGAGGATCGTTTTCGTGGCGGCAGGATCGGCGAGCGCCTGCTGCGCCGGGTCGCGGCGCAATGCCGGAAGGCAGGCGGCGTCTATCTCAGGCTGTCCGTCGATACCGACAACGAGACCGCCAAGGCTTTTTACGAACGGTTGGGCATTGCCTGGTCGAGCTACGAGCAGGTGCAGAAGATCGTCGGCGACGCCTTTTTCGCCTTCGCCGATGCACCGGAGGAGCCAACATGAAAGCCTTCTATGCCGAAGAACAGAAGCGCCACGACCCGAAGGCGTTCCTCTCAAGCGGCGCGCCGCAGCCCAATCCGGAAAGGCCGGAACGGGTCGAGCGATTGTTGGCCGGCGCAAAGGCTGCCGGCTGCACGATCGAACGGCCGCGGGATCACGGGCTCTGCCCGATTGCGGCGGTGCATACGCCGGAATACCTCGATTTTCTCCAGCATATCTTCGCGCGCTGGCAGCGCATCGAGGGCGCCTCGGCCGAGGTCATCCCCAATATCCATCCGATCGCGCGGAACGGCTCCTATCCGGCCTCGGCGGTCGGCCAGGCCGGCTACCACATGGCCGACACCGCCTGCCCGATCTCCAGCGAGACGTGGCAGAGCGCGCTTTGGAGCGCCTGGAGCGCGGTTGAAACCGCCGAGGCGGTGATGTCGGGAGCGCCGGCCGCCTATGCGCTGTGCCGGCCGCCCGGCCATCACGCCTTTGCCGATGTCGCCGGCGGCTTCTGCTTCATCAACAATTCGGCCGTCGCTGCACAGGTTCTGCGCAAGCAGGCGGCGCGGGTGGCGATCCTCGATGTCGACCTGCACCACGGCAACGGCACGCAAGGCATCTTCTATGCCCGGCCGGACGTGCTCACCGTGTCGCTGCATGCCGACCCGGTGCGCTTCTACCCGTTTTTCTGGGGCTATGGCGACGAGCGCGGCGAAGGCGCCGGCCTCGGCTACAATCTCAACCTGCCGCTGCCGCGCAAATCCGGCGATGCAGCGTTCCTCGAAGCGCTGGAGGCATCGTTCCAGCGCATCAACGCCTTCTCGCCCGATGCGCTTGTGGTGGCGCTGGGGCTAGATGCCTTCGAAGGCGATCCGTTCGGCGGGCTGTCGGTGAGCACGCCTGGTTTTTCGCGCATTGGCGAGGTGATCGCCGGGCTCGGCCTGCCAACGGTCATCGTCCAGGAAGGCGGCTATCTCTGCGACGAGCTCGGCGACAATCTCACCGCCTTCCTCACCGGTTTTGGCGGCGCCCACAAGCGATGATCCGCCCGCGAGGGCCGCTCAGGATCGTTCCTGCCTCAGCATGGCGACAACGCGATGCACGCTCTCCAGCGTCTCGTCGATTTCGGCTGAAGTGTTGTAATGAGCGATGCCGATGCGCACCACCCCCTGCTCGGCCGGAATGCCGAGCTGGTGGACGATCTCCCAGGCGTAGTTGTGGCCGGACCACAGGAAGATGTTTTCGGCATTCATCTGCCGCACGATCGTCTCCGGCACGATGCCTTCGACAGTGAACGACACCGTCGGCACACGCTCATTGATCCGCTTCGGATCGGTGATGCCGTGGATGGTCAGGCCGGCAATATCCGACAGACCGCCGATCAGCTGTCGCGTCAGCGGGTTCTCGTAAGCGATTGAAACTTCGAAGGCCTTGGCGATTTTCAACCGACGCGATCCTTGCGGGCCGGCTGCCGCGCCCAACTCGGCAAAATAATCGACAGCCGCCGACAGGCCGGCCATCAATTCAATTTGCGGCGTGCCAAGCTCGAAGCGCTCCGGCAAGGCATTGGACGAGCAACGGCACTTATACGGCTTAAGCGCATCGATAACGTCCAGCCTGCCCCACAAAATTCCCATATGCGGGCCGAAGAACTTGTAAGCCGAGCAGATCAGGAAATCGCAGCCGAGGTTTTGGACGTCGATCAGGCCATGCGGCGCGAACTGGACGGCATCGACGTAGACCAACGCACCAGCCCGCCTGGCGATGCCGGTCAACGCCTTCACCCGGTTGATCGACCCGGTGAGATTGCTGGCGTAGTTGAGCGCGACGAGCCGCGTCCTCTCGGAAAGCAGCGCGGCGAGCGCCGCCTCCTCGATCTGCCAGCTCTGCTGGTCGAAAGGCAGCCAGCGCACGACAAGGCCAAGGTCTTCTGCCAGTTGCAGCCAGGGCGAGACGTTGCCCTCATGGTCCATGCGGGTGAGGATGATCTCGTCCCCGGGCTTCATCGTGCGGCCGAGCGTTCGCGACATGTGGTAGGTCAATGTCGTCATGTTGGCACCGATGATGATTTCTTGCGGGCTCGCAGCGCCGAGAAAATCCGCCATCGCCAGGTGGGCCTCGTCCACGATGTCTTGTGCTGCAACGGTGGTCTCGAAGAAGCCGCCGAGGTTGGCATTGGTGGTCAGCAAGCAACGCGATACTGCATCCGCCACCGCCTGCGGGACCTGCGTGCCGGCAGGATTGTCGAGATAGATGCGCCGGCGGCTCTTGTCGGTCAGCGACAAAGCCGGAAATTTCGCGCGCACCGCGTCGATCCGGAAGTCCACGGCTGTTCCCCTCTCCTTATGACGATCGGACAACCACGTCCCGACGCATCAAGGGCACGGATTGCCGACGCGCTGGTGGATCGCATCAACGGCTTTCTGCATGTCCTCGGTCCAGACCACGTCGGCGGAAGAGAGCGCCATTTCGAGTTGCGAAATGGTGGTGGCGCCGATGATGTTCGAGGTGACCAAGGGCCGGTTCGAGATATAGGCATTGGCAAACAGCGCCGGCTCCATGCCGAAGGTGCGCGCCAACCGGTTGTATTCGAGCTGCACCTCGGCAGCATTCGGAGTCTCGTAGCGCTGGCCGCGGTTGAACAACTGCGAGCGCGAGCCCTGCGGCCGCGCGCCATGATCGTATTTGCCGGTCAAATAGCCTTGCGCCAGCGGCGAATAGGCAAGCAGCGACACCTGCTCGCGCTCGCAGACTTCGGCAAGGTTCACCTCGAAGGTGCGATTGACGAAATTATAGGCGTTCTGCAGCGAGGCGACGCGCGGGCCGAGGCCCTTGTCGGCTTCGGCGATGAAACGCATGACGCCCCAGGAATTCTCGTTCGACAGGCCGAAATGGCGGATCTTGCCGGCCTTCACCAGTTCATCGAATACGGCAAGCGTCTCGGCGATCGACGTCTCGCCCTCCGGCACGCCGGCGGCATCGGAGCGTCGCGGCACAGCGCCGATGCGGTTCGGATTGGCGCCCCACGGCACGTCGCGTTCCGGCCAGTGGATCTGGTAGAGATCGATGTAATCGGTATTGAGCCTGGCCAGCGATTTTTCGACTGCATCGAAGATGTCGGCGCGCACCAGCTTCGACGGGCGGTCGCCGCGAAACCAGGTATTGGCGGTGCGGCCGACCACTTTCGAGGCGATGATCACCTGGCCGCGATTGCGCTTCTCCTTCATCCAATTGCCGATGATTGTCTCGGTACGGCCTTGTGTCTCCGCCTTGGGCGGGATCGGATAGAGTTCGGCGGTGTCGATGAAATTGACGCCGCGAGCAAACGCCAGATCCATCTGGGCGTGACCGTCCGCCTCGGTGTTCTGCTGGCCCCAGGTCATCGATCCGAGGCAGATCTGCGACACGAAAAGATCGGTCTGGCCGAGACGGCGTTTGTGCATGGAGTTTCTCCGGCGGGAATTTTGCGCGGCTGCGCGAGAAGGAAGCAACAGCATACAGGAAAGCGCCGGCCGCTTCCAAGCCCGCCGCCGGCAGGCCAGGCGACTTTCTCAGGACGCCGACGAACGGGGTTTATCCCCGCGGCCAATAAAAAGCCGGACTGCATGTGAATGCAGTCCGGAATTTCGCCAGGAATGGCGAGCAAAAACCGGCCAAGTGCCGGCACTGACTCCTACGGTCGAAGCGCCGCAGAAGTTTCGCCGGAACAGCCGAATTATGTCAAAAAAGATCGGGGCAGCATGGCTGCCATGCGAATGCTGCACTGCACAATCGTCACGATTCGGCTATATTGGAGACCGTGGAGGATCAACAGGGGCTTGAATCATGGGGTTCTTCACTGAAATGTTCGCCCGTCCGCGTCCGCGGGAACAGCTGCGTTATCGTGCGGCACTGGCGCTGCTCCATTCGATGAGCAATGCCGATCGCGCCGATATCGGCGTCAAGCCGGCCGATTTCCCGCGCATCGCCCGGGAAATGTCCCTACGCTAAACAGCGCGCCGTGAGATATCCCGCCGCAGCGGATATCTCACGAGCGAATCTCAACGCAATCCGAGGAAGATCGACTTGCCCAATGGCACGCCGTTGTGGCGCAGGATGTCGTAGGCGGTGGTCAGGTGGAAGTAGAAATTGGGCATGGCGGCATGCAGCAGATACTGCATTCCCGGCATCGAAACCTCGCGTGCCGCAAGCCGCAGTTCGATCATCCTGTCATCTGAACCATCGAATTCGGCCGCCGAAAATGTCGCGAGATGAGCCAATGTCTTGGCAAGGCGGGCCTGCAGATCAGCGAAGCTCGCCTCATTGTCCTCGTATTTTGGCACCTCGCGCCCGGCAAGCCGCGACGGCGCGCCCTTGGCGTGATCGGTGGCAATCTGTACCTGCCTGGTCAGGGCGAACATGTCCGGCGCCAGCCTCGCCGTGAGATACACCTGCGGGTCGATCTTGCGATCAGCGGCATTTTGCTCGGCAATGTTCAGCACATTGGCTAGTGCCTTCAGCCTCGCCGAAAATACCGGCACGGATGCTTCATACATTGATATGGTCACAAGAAATCTCCACGCGGCCCGACTGCCCACGGCGAGAGGTAGCGCTTTCGCAGGCGATTGTTCAAGCGTCACCACGCCGCCGCAATCGATATGATAGGATTTTTCATCGAGTGGAGGTTCCCGATGAGACGCGCCCTTTTTGCAGCGACCGCTTTTTTCTCCCTTGCCGCTACCAGCCAACCGGTGCTCGCCGCCGACGCGCCTTACATAGACGACAGGTCGGATGCCGAAGCGGTCATCCGGTCGCTTTATAGTGCCATCAGCCGGCACGAATTCGCGCGCGCCTGGGACTATTTCGGCGACACCAAGCCGGCCAAGGACTTCGATGCTTTCGTCAAAGGCTATGACGGCACCGACACGGTCGAAGTCAAAATCGGTGGTGTGTCCGAAGACGGTGCTGCCGGCAGCATCTATTACAGCGTCCCCGTCGCCATCCGGGCGACGGCCAACGACGGCAGCGAGAATGTCTTTGCCGGTTGCTACACGCTGCGCCAGATCAACGCTTCGATCCAGGAACCGCCATTTCGCTCGATCTTCATCGACAAGGGTGCGCTGAAACCCTCAAAGGCCGATTTCGAGGATGCCGTGCCGGCAAGCTGCGGCGAAGGACCGACGCCGCCGAAGAAGGACGCAGCGCTTGAGCAGGCCAAGAAGGCCTTCGCAGCGACCTATGGCGACCAATGCGACAAGGACATGCCCGGCGGCGATCCGCGAGGAGAGCCGGACGCCTACTCGCTCCGCTACAAGGATGCGGGGGCGGCCGAAAACGAGCCCGAACGCGAGACACGGCTGTTTCGCTTTTTCTGCTCGATGGCCGCCTACAATGAGAGCGCAGTCTATTACATCTACGACGACGTATCGGGCGTCCGGCAATTGCAATTCGCGTCACCGGAACTCGATATTCGCTATGAGAACAACAATAGCGAAGGCAAGGTCGAGGGCATCAACATCATCGGCTTCCAGACCGACGACCAGTTGGTCAACTCCGAATATGACGAGGCCACCAAAACGATTTCATCCTCGAACAAATGGCGCGGCGTCGGCGACGCCTCGTCGGCCGGCACCTACCTGTTTCGCCACGGCAATTTCTCGCTGGTGCAGTATGAGGTCGATGCCTCTTATGACGGCGAGATCAACCCGCAGACCGTGCTCGACTACAACACCGCGCCCTAAGGGACCTTCGATAACATCCAGTTGAGTGTGTCCCGCCAGTCGGTCATGCGGATCGGCGTGCCATGTGTGCCGGTCTCGAAGCGGACAAAGCGGGTCGGGTAGGCTTTCGATTTGCCCAGAATCGATCGGAAGAAGGCTTCCTGTTTCTCGATTGGAAACACCGGGTCCTTGCTGCCCTGGCCGAAGAAGACCGGCACACGGCGCTTGAATGCGGAGCTTGAGAAGAAACTCTCGTCCCACAGCGAGCCGAGCAGCAGCAGCCCGTCGATGCGCCCGCCGGAGTCCTTGCGCCCTGCCAGCTTCCAGCACAACGCGCCGCCCATAGAGCCGCAGGCGACGAAGATTTTTGCGCGCGGCGACTGTTCGGCATAGTGGCCGATCAATGCGGCGATCTGGGCGGCACCGGTGTCACCGAAATCGGAAAAATCCGGCGACAGATAGAGGCCGCCATTACCGGCCATCAGGTTCTTGATACGGTTGAAATTGCCGCCGAAAGTGAAATCGTCAGCACCCTGCTTACGGCTACCGCCCTGCCCGTGCAGATAGAGCACGATGATGCTGGCGCCCTCGGCGTTGCCGACCGCGATGTGGCGGACATCGCCGGCATCGGTCTTCAGCAACAAATCCTGCTGCACCTTGCGCACACCGATATCGGTGTATTGCGCATGCACCCGGCGCTCAGGCACTTCGTCGCGGGCGTTGATATCGCGCAGCTCACGATAATCGATGACCGTATAGGCGCCGTTGCTTTCGGACGAAAGTGTGGCCGGATATGCGAACAGATCGTCCTTGAAGGGTTTGAGTTCGAGAGCGTTGGCGTAGGCTGCACGAGAGAGCGACAAAAGAATCGCCATCAGCAGGGCCGGGAGGCCGGAGGGAGGCAAGCGGAACCGGAAGCAGGAACGAAAGGCCATCCCTCAGCCATGCGTTTTTCGGCTTCGGTTTGTCAATCCTGCAGCACGCCGCCAGCGCTTTCCAGCGCCTCGCGCGTGTCGACATCGACGGCTGCCCCTTCGCCGATCTCGACGTCGATGACGTCGAACCCTTCGGCCTCGACCAGATGGCGGGCCCCGGTATCGCCTTCGAGGTGAGCGATCGCGGCAAACAGCGAACGCGGCAGCAGCACGGGATTGCCGCGCCGCCCATCGTGCGAGGCCCGCACCACCGATCGGCCTTCGGACCTGCAGAACGCCTCGATCAGCCTGTCGAGGTCGGCCGAGGCGACGCCGGGCATATCGCCGAGGACAATCATGGCGCCGGCGGCGTCGCCGGAAATCTTGGCGATGCCGGCCTTCAGCGACGAAGACAGACCCTCGCCGAAATCCGGATTGTCGGCGAAGGTCATATCGAGGCCAGACAGTGCATCTCGCACGCGCTCGCGCTGGTGGCCAGTGACGACGATGGTGGCCGCGGCTTTCGAACCGACCGCGCGTTCGGCAGTGCGACGGACCAGCGGCTTGCCGTCGAACAGCGCCAAGAGCTTGTTCGGCCCGCCCATGCGGCTGGAGCGGCCGGCGGCCAGAAGCACGATCTCGACCTTTGGTTCGGCTTTGGCCGGCAATGGCTCGCGCGGTTGCGGCCGCGTCGGAATTTCCATCAACAACCCGCCGACACCCATGCCGGCAATATCCCTGGCGGTCACGTCGAGACCGGCGATCAGCCGGTCGAGCACCCAGTCGAAGCCGTTCTCCTTGGGACTGCGGGCGCAGCCCGGCGCACCGATGATGCGCTTGCCGCCGAGTGTGCCGAGCACCAGCAGATTGCCGGGATCGACCGGCATGCCGGCGCGGATGACAGTGCCGCCCGCCCTTTCGATCGCAGCAGGAACGACGTCGCCGAAATCGGCCATCGCCGAAGCGCCGAAGATCACCACCATATCGTTGTCGCGGATCAGCGAGGCCGCAGCCTCGGCGACGGGGATAATTTCATGCGGGGTTCGACGCTCCGCCGTCAGCCTGCCGCCCGAACGCGCCAGGCGCGCTTCGGTGACGCGCAGCGTCTTGTCGAGCACGCTGGGTTTGATGCCGGGCAGCACCGTCTGGATGACGCCGACGCGCACCGGCTGATAGGCGTTGACCGCAAAGATCTCGCCGCCCGCGCAGATCCTTGCCACCGCATCGACCAAAGCGGAGGCGACCGCAAACGGAATGATCTTCACCGTTGCTACCATCTGACCTTTTTCGACCGGCGCATGCTGCGCGAGCGTGGCGATGGTGATCGTCGGATCGACGGCGTTGATGGCGTTGATCATCGCCGCGTCGACGGTGAACATGCCGGCAGCCTGCGCGTGGAGGTTGACCCTACCTGTCGCGGCGGGCTTCGCCTCGATGTTGCGATGGATCATGGATGCGGCGATCTTTTCGGCAGCGACGTCCTCGCTGAGATCATCGGGCGCCAACACCGCCGCTACGACCTCGGAAATGCCAGCGGCCTTCAACAGGGACACATCCCCGGCGCTTAGCCTGTGCGCCTTGCGGAAGCGGCGCTCTCCGACCGTGGTGGCGTGCGCAAGCACTGCCCCTTCGGCCGTATCGATCGCAACGGGACCAAATTTCACGCGACCGCGCCTTTGGATTCGAGGCCGCGGGAGCGAAAGGCGTGGATCGCTTGCGCCAACACCGCGACGGCGATCTCGGCCGGGCTGGCAGCCCCAATGTCGAGGCCGATCGGGGCATGAATGCGGGCGATCTGGTCGGCTGTCGCTCCCGAAGCCAGCAGGCGTTCCACACGTTTGGCGTGGGTCTTGCGGCTGCCGAGCGCGCCGACATAAAAGCAGCCGGCGTCGAGCGCCGCCTTCAGCGCGGAATCGTCGATCTTCGGATCGTGGGTGAGAGCAGCCAGCGCCGTATAGCTATCGAGCGGCTGACGCGTCAGCACATCCTCTGGCCATTCGGCATGCAGCGCGATATCGGGAAAACGATCGGGCGTGGCAAAGGCCGTGCGCGGATCGATGATCTCGACAGGATAGCCGGCGATCCTGGCCATCGGTGCCAGCGCCTGGCTGATGTGGACGGCGCCGATCACCACCAGCCGCGGCTGCGGCAGATGTGCGTTGAGGAAGAAGGTCCGTCCCTCAGCTTCGACCGAACCGGAATTGCCCGTGCGAAATGCCTTGGCGATGGCCGCCCCGAGTTCGCCGGCTACCCGGTCGCCCTCGCGCACGACACGGTCGCGGCCGTCGTCGAGATCGGTGACCAGGATTGCCGCGCGGCGGGCGCGGCGTTCGGCGTTGAGTGTCTTCAGCGCATAGGGATCCATTCGAGATCAACCCAATCTTTCTACATAGACCTTGATGCGGCCGCCGCATGACAGGCCGACTTGCCAGGCGGTCTCGTCTGCGACGCCGAATTCGAGCATTTTGGCCGTGCCGCTATCGATAACATCGACCGCCTCGGTGACCACCGCGCCTTCGACGCAGCCGCCAGAGACTGAGCCGTGGAAATTGCCTTCCGCATCGATGACCAGGTGGCTGCCGACCGGGCGCGGCGCCGAGCCCCAGGTCTCGACCACAGTGGCAATGGCGACATCCTTGCCGTCCTTCATCCAGCCCTCCGCGATGATCAGCGGGTCGCGGGCCTCATCGAGATAGATACTGCGTTCCATGATTTTCTCCCTGGCAGACATGTGGTTATGCGACGCGCTTCACGCCAGCCTCGATCCACGGGCGCGCGTCGACCGAACGCATAAAAACAGCACGGTTGCCAGCGACCGGTCCGCACATAATCCGCACGGGTTAACAGATCGAGCGTCTCGTCGACCGTCCGCGGCGTCGGACGCGGTTTTCAACTCGGTCATTCTGTTTTCGCGGGCGCGGCCATCTGAAAGCCTCTACAAAGCGTGGTAGCCGCGGTTGTGATAGATCAGCGGCCGCAAATTATCGCCGATGCGCAAACCTGTAACTTGGCCAAAAAGCACACGGTGGGTGGCCAGATCCTTGGAGTCGATCAGTTCGCAGTCGAAGACGGCGAGCGCGCCCTTCAGCGTCGGCGCACCGGTCGAGATCACATCCCATTCGGCCAACGCGAAACGCTCCTCGACCGGCAGGCCGGTAATGCCGGAAAAGCCGATCGACAGCGGCTCCTGATCCGAAGCCAGCGTGTTCAGGGCAAATTTGCCGTTTTCCACGAACGGCTCGTTCTTGGGATTTTCACGATTGAGGCAAACCAGGATGGTTGGCGGCGTGTCCGACACCGAGCAGGCCGCGATCACCGTCGCGCCGCGCCTGCCGGCAGGGCCATCGGTGGTGACTACATGCACATGGCCAGCAAAATGGGCCATCGCGTCGCGGTAGGCCTGCGGCCCGATGTCATTCTTCTTCAGCACCGATGATTTTCCACTAGTCAGAACCAACCGTTATATATGGGGGGATATTGCAGGCCACAAGCGAAGTGCTTGACCTATATCCCGAATTCGCGTGTTGCGCCAAAGCTGGCCAGCCTTTAGGTCTTGACGGCATTGGCGCCGGCAACCACGCGACCGGCGTGGAGGAATTCTTCGCTCGCATGCGACCTTGGACAACCACGATAGCGGTGCTGGCCTGGCTCTCGGTCGCCTGCAGTGCAAATGCCGAGACGCTGCTGGTCGGCGTCGCGGCACCTTTGTCGGGGCCGTCGGCGATCCTCGGCAAACAGATCGAGGCCGGCGCGACAATGGCGGCTGAAGCGAACGATGCCGAAATCAAGACGATCGATGACGCCTGCACGGCCGACGGTGGCGCCGCCGCCGCGCGGGAGTTCACCGCGGCCAAGGTCAACGTCGTCATCGGGTTTTTGTGCACCGACGCAATCGAGGCGGCTCTGCCGATCCTCAAGGATGCCGGCATACCGGTGATCACCGTCGGCGTTCGCACGGAAAGCCTGACCGACCGGCGCGCCAAGACCGGATGGCCGATCTATCGTCTCGGGCCGCGCGGCGACGACGAGCGCAATGCCGTTGCTGCCATCCTCACCCACCTATGGCAGACCGAGCTGTTCGCCATCGTCGACGACGGTACGATCTATGGCCGCGAAATGGCCGAGACATTTCGGGCAGCCGCCGAGCAAGCAGCTCTGAAGCCGGTGTTCGTCGACACGTTCCGGCCGCAGCTCGACAACCAGATCGGCCTGATCGGCCGGCTGAAGAAAGCCGGCGCAACGCATGTCTTTGCCGGCGGCGACGGCGATGATGTCGCCGTTATGGGCCGGGATGCTGGCCAGCTAAATACCGGCATGGTGTTTGCCGGCGGCGAAGCGTTGCGCGCGCCGCTCGGCGACGTGCCTTATGCCGTCGGTACGCTGATGATCGCGCCGCCCGAATGGGCCGATGTCGCCGACCCCAAGGTGCTGCAGAGCTTTGCCGGACAAAACATCGTGCCGGAAGGTTACACGCTTCCCGCCTATGCCGCGGTCGAGATCGCCAAGGCGGCGTCGGCATTGACGCAAAGCTCCGGCGAGAGGCTGGCCAATGCACTGACCGCACATGACTTCACCACGGCGATCGGACCGATCCGCTTTGACGAAAAAGGCGACCTGACGCAAAATCCTTATCGCGCCTTCCGTTTCGACGGCGGCCGTTTCTTGTCGGCGGAGAGCCAATGATGTCCAGCACGGGGATGTTCCGTACCGGTCCGCGCAATCTCATCACCGACGTCGCCGGCGTGCGTGTCGGCAGTGCAGCGAATGCGACGTTGAAATCCGGTGTGACCACCGTCATCTGCGACGAACCAGCCGTGGCCGGCGTGCAGATCCTGGGCGGTGCGCCGGGCACCCGCGAAACCGACCTGCTCGAGCCGCACAATTCGATCCACGCCATCCATGCCGTGGTGCTTTCGGGCGGCTCGGCTTTTGGCCTCGACGCCGCGTCGGGGGTGCAGGCGGCGTTGCGCGAAAGAGGCATCGGCGTCGAGGTCGGCGGCTTTCGCGTGCCGATCGTGCCGGCGGCGATCCTGTTCGACCTGCGCAATGGCGGCGACAAGGATTGGGGCCGGTATCCGCCTTACCGCGACCTCGGCTACGAAGCCGCGCAAGCCGCCGCGATCGACTTTGCGCTCGGCACCGCCGGCGCCGGTGCCGGCGCGCTGAGCTCCGGCCTGAAGGGCGGGCTCGGCTCGGCCTCGACGGTGCTGGACAGCGGCGTCACCATCGGCGCGCTCGCCGCCGTCAACCCGACCGGCTCGGTGACGGTCGCCGGGACCCGCCATTTCTGGGCGGCGCCGTTCGAGATCGGCGACGAGTTCGGCGGGTTAGGCTATCCCCACCCGATGCCTGACGATGCCAGAATGGTCCTGCTGAAGTTCCGTGACAAGCATGCGACAGAACAGGCGGAAACCGGCGCCAACACGACCATCGCCGTGATCGCCACCGATGCGGTACTCACGAAGGCCGCCGCCAAACGTCTGGCGATATCGGCGCATGACGGCTTTGTCCGTGCCATTTGGCCGACACACACGCCCGCAGACGGCGATCTGGTCTTCGCGCTGGCAACGGGCAAGAGCGGCATCGAGCTCGCACCCAACGATGCCGTCGATCTCTACGCCGCGGCCGGCGCCACGATGGCACGCGCCATCAGCCGCGGCGTCTTTGCCGCGACGCCGGCCGAGGGCGATCTGTTCCCGGTCTGGTCGTCGCGCTGAACGCGCAACGCTCATTCGGGTGAGCCGTAATCAGACTGGATTATGATCAGGTGGGTTCGGATTTTTCTTCCTCGAAGGTGACCGCAACATCCGAGTTTGCCGACAGCCGCACCTTCTGGCCCTCGACCTCGGCGACAAGGCTGAGAGGAATGAAGTGGTGATGGCCCCTGTGAGCGCCCTCGCCGCTGTCGCGCTTGGTCAGCTTTATGCGATCTCCGTCAACCTTGTCGACGGTACCGACATGGACGCCGTCGGCGCCGATCACTTCCATACGTTCGCGAATCTTGGCTGCATCTGTCATGGGGGTCTCCCTTAGAGCGCCGCGCGTCCTTTTGAACGCGCAAAGGACACTCTAAACATTTTGAATCAATGCATCGTGGCTTCCGAAAATCGATCCTGATTTTCGGAAGGCACGATGCGGTGAAGCTGCCGACAATAACAAACGACGGCCGGATTGGATGCATCGACTTTGTGTTTCAGTCAGCACGATCTTTTGACGGCATCGTGATAGGAATTTAACGGCGTCGACCGCCGGAATGGAAAGTCCCATGCGAAATCTTGCCCTGTTTGCCGTCTGCCTGCTTGCCCCGCTCGCAACTTTGGCCGCCGCCCACGCAGGCGATGTCGCCGAGCTTGAGATCCTCGGCTTCAGCCGTGATGGCGGGGGGTCTTTGCCTTCGAGGAATACAGCGTCCAGGACGGATCCGGATTTCCCTATGCGATCCGCTATTATATCGACACGGCCGACGACAGTTTCCTCAAGGGCTCGCCGATACGTGTCCGGCTCGACGACGAGAATGCCACGGTGGCCGCAGCGCGGCTGCAGGCCCGGCAAAGGGGCGAAGCGATCGTCAGTCAGGCGGAACTCACGGCAAATCGCGGCATCACCGCCGGCTTCAACCCGGTGACCGAGCTTTCTGCCGATCCCTTCCGCATGGTGGTCAATCCGCGCCCGATCTTCTCGCCGGTCGACGATCCGCTCGAGTTCCGGCTCGACCAGATCGGCATGAACGACACCGAACGCTGCCAGAGCCAGGGCGAGATCAATGGCTTTCGCCTGCTGCGCATCGAGGCGAAGGATGGCGGCCAGACGAGGATCATTCACGAGGACAAATCGATCCCGCAAAGCAGAGGCTGTCCGAATGGCTACCAGATCGGCGCGGTTCAGACATTTTCGCTGGATAGCCTCAGCGCCTATGCCGTGCTGATCGCGGTGCGCCAATACGGCTTCGAAGGGCCGGACTATCGCTGGATCGCGGTAACCGGTCGCCTGTGAAGTTCCCCGCCATGCGCTATCGCGCTCTGGGCCGTCTCCGCCGCTCCTTGCCGCCGCTGCGCACCGCATTTGCCGGTGCCTTGTTGTGGGCCATGGCGATGGGCGCCAGCGCGCTGCTCAATCTGCTGTTGTACGATTGGGAGACCCCGGCGAAGGTCCGCTTCGTCTCGCTGCTTTATGCTGCCGGCGGCGCGCTGGCCTTCCCGGTTGGGCTGTTTCTGGCGCGGCTCGTCTCGCTCGGACGCCACTGGGAAATCGCCCTCGCCGCCGCCTTCGTCTGCCTTCTCGCCGCGACAATTACCTTCACCGGCGGCCTCTTTGGGCTGCAATACCGCTCCTACTATGTCCAATGGCATGCACCCGCGCTCACCATCACCTGGGTTTTCCAGTTCGTGTTCACGATGTTGACGGCGCTCTACCAGTTCGTCGTCCTCGGCATCCGGCTGTATTTTCCGCTCGGTTTCATTGCGCTAGCTGTCGCCAGCGTCTGGTTTGCGCGCCAGCAACGTTGAGCATTTTGCCTGCCTCTGTTAGGACGCGGGCAAATGCTCTCGCAAGTCAGGACCGACTGATGATCCCTCGCTACTCCCGGCCGGAAATGGTGGCCATCTGGTCGCCCGAAACCCGGTTCCGCATCTGGTTCGAGATCGAGGCCTACGCCTGCGACGCATTGGCCGAGATCGGCGTCATCCCGAAGGAGGCCGCCAAGACCATCTGGGAGAAAGGCGGGGCGGCGAAGTTCGACGTCGAAGCCATCGACGAGATCGAGCGCGTCACCAAGCATGACGTCATCGCCTTTCTCACCCATCTTGCCGAATTCGTCGGGCCGGACGCCCGCTTCATCCACCAGGGCATGACATCCTCCGACGTCCTCGACACCTGTTTTGCCGTGCAGCTCACCCGCGCCAGCGACATCCTGCTGGCCGACATTGACGGGCTGCTTGCGGCGCTCAAGCGCCGCGCCTTCGAGCACAAGGACACCATCACCATCGGCCGCAGCCACGGCATCCATGCCGAGCCGACCACCTTCGGCGTCAAGCTGGCGCAGGCCTATGCCGAATTCTCGCGTTGCCGCGAGAGGCTGGTGCATGCACGCGAGGACATCGCCACGTGCGCCATCTCTGGTGCGGTCGGCACCTTCGCCAATATCGACCCTTATGTCGAAGAATACGTGGCCAAGAAACTCGGACTGAAGCCGGAGCCGGTGTCGACGCAGGTGATCCCGCGCGACCGCCACGCGATGTTCTTCGCCACGCTCGGCGTGATCGCCTCGTCGATCGAGCGGCTGGCGATCGAGGTGCGCCATCTGCAGCGCACCGAGGTACTTGAAGCAGAAGAGTACTTTTCACCCGGACAGAAGGGCTCGTCGGCGATGCCGCACAAGCGCAACCCGGTGCTGACCGAGAACCTGACCGGCCTTGCCCGCATGGTGCGCTCCTTCGCATTGCCGGCAATGGAGAATGTGGCGCTCTGGCACGAGCGCGACATCTCGCATTCCTCGGTCGAGCGCATGATCGGGCCCGACGCGACGGTGACGCTCGATTTCGCGCTCTCACGCCTGACCAGCGTCGTCGACAAACTGCTAGTCTACCCCGACAACATGCTGAAGAACATGAACAAATTCCGCGGCCTCGTGCATTCGCAGCGCGTGCTGCTGGCGCTGACGCAAGCCGGCGTTTCGCGCGAGGACGCCTACCGGCTGGTGCAGCGCAACGCCATGAAGGTGTGGGAGCAAGGCGCTGATTTTCTTGAGGAACTTCTGGCCGACAAGGACGTTGTCGCAGCCTTGCCCGAGGCCGAGATCCGCGAGAAATTCGACTTGGGCTATCATACCAAGCACGTCGATACGATCTTTAGCCGAGTGTTTGGAGAAGCCTGATGATTTCGTCGGCCGGAGATTTCGATTTCCTTGCCCTGCCCGGGCGCGGCAATTCCGGGCCGGATCATTGGATGTCGCATTGGTGCCGGGTGTTCCCCAATTCGAGCCGCGTGCTGCAGGCCGAGTGGGACCGGCCAAAGCCTGAAGACTGGATCGGCCAGGTGGATGCCGCGGTGGCCGCCGCACCGCGCCGCGTCGTGCTGCTTGCGCATTCGCTGGCGGTGGCGACGGCGGTGAAGTGGGCTGCCGGCGCCAGTCAAAGCCAACTCGACAAGGTCGCGGCGGCATTCCTGGTTGCCGCGACCAATGTCGAGGATGCCGATCCCTCATTCGACGCGGTGCGCCCGTTCGCGCCGATGCCGCTGAAGCGCCTGCCCTTCCCGACATTGGTGGTGGCGAGCCGCAGCGACCCACGCGTCACCTTCGACAAGGCGACCGCCTTCGCCGCAGCCTGGGGTGCCGAACTCGCCGATGCGGGCGATCTCGGCCATATGGGAAACGAGGCCCGCCTCGGCCTGTGGCCGGCGGGCCTGCTCATGCTTGGCCGCTTGCTCGAAAAAGCGAACCTCTAACCTACGCCTTACCGGGAACCGTCCTTATCACCGTGCCCCACGGATCCTCGCGGGTGGTCTCGCTTGCGGCATTGTCCGAGCGCATCTCGACCCAGGCCAAGCCGGAGCGGGCGGGATCGCGGCGACCGGCGCCCGCGCTCTGCCACGCATTTGCGCCAATGTGGTGATGATAGCCGCCGGACGACAGGAACACCGCCGCGCCACCGTACTTTGCCACTGTGTCGAAACCGAACTCCTGATGCCACCATGCTTCGGCTTCTTCCGGCCTGCCGACCCGCAAATGGACGTGGCCGATAATGCTGTTTTCCGGCGCGCCCTGCCAGCCGGTGTCGCCGGCCGGCACCTCGGCAACAACCGACGGAATGTTCAGCCGCTCCGTCGCCATCGCTATCTTGTCACCGTTCCATTTCCAGTCCTGCGGACGGCGGTCGGCATAGATCTCGATGCCGTTGCCTTCCGGATCGGTTAGGTAAAGAGCCTCGCTGACCAGATGATCGGATGCGCCCTCGATGCCGATCTTGCCGGCGATGGCGTGATTGATCCAGCGGCCGAGATCGGCCCGTCTGGGTAGCAGGAAGGCGGTGTGGAAAAGACCGGCGCTGCGCGGGTCATCGGGTTTCGCGGCCGGATCCGCTTCGATGTCGAGCAAAGGGCGATGGACTGCGCCGAGCGTAATCGTGCCGCCGGCGCGGCTCAGTTCCTGCAAACCGACGACTTTGCGATAGTAGGCAGCGAGATTGTCTGCATCGCGCGCCCGCAAGCCGACGCGGGCAACGCTGACCGGGGTCGTCGCGGCAAAAGGCAGTTCGCTCATCAAAGTGCTCCGTTCAGGCGGCGCTCGACAAGCTTCCAACACAGCAATCCGGCGCCATCAATCATTCTACGCCATGTCCGTGCCAAAATCTCGGAACAGCCATTCTTCTTTCCTGGCGACAGATCGTTGATCGCGATCGTTCACACAAGAGCGCAAGAAGCGAACAGGGTGTTCACAATAGCGAGCAGAACCGGGCTCATGAGCGGCCGTTTGCGTGTCGCTGTTTAGTTCATACCCGGTTGCACCCGACAGCGCCTCTCGCTACATGCGCGCCATGAAAGTCAGGGAAGCAGATATTCTCATCGTGCCGGGCTACACCAATTCCGGCCCTGATCATTGGCAGAGCCGCTGGCAGTCGAAACTATCGACAGCGCGCCGCGTCGAACAGGCGGAATGGTCGAAGCCGGTGCGCGAGGATTGGACGGCCGGTGTCGCCAAGGCGGTTAACGAGGCCGAGCGGCCGGTCGTCATCGTCGCCCATTCGCTTGGCGTCGCGGCGGTCATTCAAGCATTGCCTCGGTTCGAGAGGCCGGTCGCCGGCGCTTTCTTCGTGGCGCCGCCCGATGTCGCCAATCCAGAGATAAAGCCGAGGCACCTGATGACCTTCGGCCCCTATCCGCGCGACCCGCTGCCGTTTCCGTCGGTGGTGATCGCCAGCCGCAACGACCCGTTCTGCGCCTTCGGCGTCGCCGAGGACATTGCCGCGGCGTGGGGCTCGCTGTTCATCGACGCCGGGGATGCCGGTCATCTCAACACGGATTCCGGCTTCGGCCCCTGGCCTGAAGGCTCGATTACGTTCGCGAAATTCCTCACGGATCTCTAGGAAGCGATCGAATCCCTGACGCTGTTCAGCAGGGTCTTTGCCCCAAGCGAAATCAGCGAATGCTCGGAACCCATCGCCAGCAGCCGGTAGCCCATCGACACCACGCGACCGGCAACGGCCGGTTCCATCACATAGATCGCCGCATGCTTGCCGGCCTTGCGGGTGCGCTCGGCGATCGAGGCGACGGTCTCCATCATGCTCTCCAGCGTCGAACTGACGGTGGTCCCCTTCGACCAGGCGATCGAGAAATCCGACGGGCCGAGGAAGATCCCGTCGATACCCGGCGTGTCGAGAATGCCGTCGAGTGCATCAAGCGCGGCCCGCGTTTCGACCATGGCGAACGCCATGGTGCGCTGGTTGCTGTCGCGCAGCCAGTCGGCATAATCGCCCTTGCCATGGCGCGGAAAAGCATAGGTCGGACCCCAGGAGCGCTCGCCGAGCGGCGGGTATTTCATGGCGGCGGCAAACAGCTTTGCGTCCGCCACTGAATTCACCATCGGCGCAATCACAGCCTCGGCGCCGAAGTCGAGCGCGCGGCTGGCCATGTCGAAGCGGCCGACCGGGATGCGCACCAAAGCCGGCTTGTTGGCGGCCAGCACCGGCACAAGCCCGCGCAGCACGCTGTCCTCGTGATGGCCCCCATGCTGCATGTCGAGCGTAACCGCGTCGAATCCTTGCCTGGCCAGTATCTCGACCGTCAAGGCATCCGGCACGCCGGACCATGCGGTGAACAGCGTCTCGTCGGCCGCAAGGCGTGACTTCAGGGACATTGGCGATTTCCTCTTTGCTTGCAGCAATTCAGCCGGAAATGACCGCAAAGGCAAAGAAAAACCGCCCGGTGAGGCCGGGCGGTCGATTGGTCCAGCATTCGAAGAGTATCGATGGGGATCAGGTGTTCTTGATCTGCTCGATCGCCTGCGCCATCAATTCATCCATGGTGCGGCGGATCTGATGGTCCGACTGGTCGATGCCGGCCGCATCGAAATCCTTGCGTATCTTGCGGAAAACGTCGTGATCGCCGGCTTCCTCGATGTCGCTGACGACCACTTCCCTGGCATAAGCGTCGGCATCGGCGCCGGACTTGCCGAGCTTTTCGGCAGCCCACAGGCCGAGCGCTCTGTTGCGGCGTGCCGCAGCCTTGAACCGAAGTTCCTCGTCGAATGCGAATTTGCGCTCAAAGCCCTCTTCGCGGTCTTTCATGCTGCTCATGGCATCCCTCCGTGAAATCCGATTCGTTGTGCCAATATGTGTTGCCGGAGCACAAACCAAAAGGGCGCCGGCCGGTCAATATGCTACATTGCTTGCTGCGCTGCGGCATTTCGGTGCCCGAAAGCGGTTGATTGAAAGGATTTGCCGATTGAGCAAACAGTGCGATTGGGATAGACACCGGCATTGAACCCCACCGTCGCCATCTTATTTTAGGCAGACGGACAGGAACTGGTCGCTTGCCGCCTGCCCGCAAATCCAGAGAAAAATCAGATGAAAAATCGCCGCCGCATTTATGAAGGCAAGGCCAAGATCCTTTATGAGGGACCGGAGCCTGGCACGCTGATCCAGTTCTTCAAGGACGACGCTACCGCTTTCAACAAGAAGAAGCATGAAATCGTCGATGGCAAAGGCGTGCTCAACAACCGCATTTCCGAGCACATCTTCAATCATCTCAACCGGATGGGCATTCCGACCCACTTCATCCGCCGGCTCAACATGCGCGAGCAGTTGATCAAGGAAGTCGAGATCATCCCGCTCGAAGTGGTGGTGCGCAACGTCGCCGCCGGCTCGCTGGCCAAGCGCCTGGGCATCGAGGAAGGCACCGTGCTGCCGCGCTCGATCATCGAATTCTATTACAAGGCCGATGCGCTCGACGATCCGATGGTCTCGGAAGAGCACATCACCGCCTTCGGCTGGGCGAGCCCACAGGAGATCGACGATGTCATGGCGCTGGCCATTCGCGTCAACGACTTCCTTTCCGGCCTGTTCATGGGCGTCGGCATCCAGTTGGTCGATTTCAAAATTGAATGCGGCCGCCTGTTCGAAGGCGATATGATGCGCATCGTCGTTGCCGATGAGATCTCGCCGGATTCCTGCCGGCTGTGGGACGTGGCGACGCAGGACAAGCTCGACAAGGATCGTTTCCGCCGTGACATGGGTGGGCTGGTCGAAGCCTATCAGGAAGTTGCCCGCCGCCTCGGCATCATGAACGAGAACGAGCCGCCGCGCCCGGCCGGACCGGTGCTCGTCGCATCGACCGACGGCGTCAAAGGCAAGCCACATTGATGGCTTGCCAGCTCAACAGGTGAACAGGAGCATGTCCAGCGTGATCAAGGCCCGCATTACCGTAACCCTCAAGAACGGCGTGCTCGACCCACAAGGCAAGGCAATCGAGCATGCGCTGTCCGGAATGGGTTTCGGCGGCATCGGCCAGGTGCGGCAAGGCAAGGTTTTTGATATCGAGCTTGCCGAGGGCGATAAGGCCAAGGCCGAGGCGGATCTGAAAGCCATGTGCGACAAGCTTCTGGCGAATACGGTGATTGAGAATTACGCGGTGGAGATCGCCTGAGGTGAAATCAGCCGTCGTCCTGCTCCCCGGCCTCAATCGCGACCGCGACATGATCGCGGCGCTGACCAAGATTTCCGGCACGCCGCCGGTCACCGTCTGGCAGACCGACACCGACATTCCCGATGTCGACCTGATCGCCATTCCCGGCGGCTTTTCGTTTGGCGATTATCTGCGCTGCGGCGCCATTGCCGCGCGCATGCCGGTAATGCGGGCTGTCGCCGAAAAGGCGGCCAAGGGCGTCATGGTCATCGGCGTCTGCAACGGTTTCCAGATCCTGGTCGAGGCCGGCCTGCTGCCGGGCGCATTGATGCGCAACACCTCGCTGAAATTCGTCTGCCGGCAAGTCAAGCTGCAGATTGCTAATGCCAACACGATGTTTACCCGCCGCTATCAGCCGGGCCAGGTCATCCGCGCGCCGGTGGCGCACCATGACGGCAATTATTTTGCCGATGCCGAAACGCTGGCCCGCCTCGAAGGGGAAGGCCAGGTGGTATTCCGCTATGCCGAAGGCACCAATCCCAATGGCTCGATCAACGACATTGCCGGCATCGTCAACGGCCGCGGCAATGTGCTCGGCCTGATGCCGCATCCCGAGAACCTGATCGAAGCGGCGCATGGCGGCAGCGACGGCCGGGCGCTGTTCGAAAGCGCGCTGGGCATCGCCGCTTGATGCCTTCAATTTTCCTCCTGGAGCGACGGTCATGAAACTCTATTCGCGGCCGTTGTCGCCCTATTCGTCGATCGTGCGGGCGTTGGCCTACATCAAGAACGTGCCGCTCAAGCTCATTGTACCGCCGCCGGGGTTTCCCATCCCCGAGGCATTTCGTGCCATCTCGCCGCTCAACAGGATTCCGGTGCTGATCACCGGTTCCGGCGAAACGATCGTCGAATCGGTAGTCATTGCCGAATATCTGGAGGAGCGTTTCACCGAGCCGGCGCTGCTGCCCAAGGATACGAAAGACCGGGCGTTGGTGCGCATGTTCGCCCGCATCACCGACCTCGACGTGCTCGCCCCGACCATGAAGCTGTTCGAACTCTATTTCGTGCCGCAGCGCAATGAGGCGGAGATCAAGGCACAGTTCGCCCGATTGCATCACGGGCTTGCGGCAATCGAGGCCCGCATGGCGCATGGCCCGTTCGCGCTCGGCGACGACATCTCCTTTGCCGATGCGTGGTTGACGCCGACCCGGTTCGTCTTCAACAATTTCAGGACAACGATCGGCCGCCCCGATTTGCTTGACGCCTATCCGAAATTCGATGCCTATGAGCAAATCGCCTTGCAGCATCCGGCGCTGTCGCGCGTCTGGGGTGAGATGACAGACGGTCTGAAGATCTTTCTGTCCGAACTCGAGATGGGCGCCGCTTGAACATGAGACCGACGACCACGCGCCTCGCCCTCGCCGCTTCCGCCGGTCTTGTACTCGCCTCCTGCCAGTCAGGCCCGAAGAGCGCGCCGGCGCCGGCGGGCAAGAGCGCGTCACTGCTTGCCATGGAGCAGGTGGCAATAGCTGCCCACAAATGCTGGATCGCCAGCAAGGACCCTGCCTTCAAATCGTACCAGATGGCCAACGAGCTGAATTCGTTCAGCGGCACGCCGCGCTTCCTGCTGGTGCCGGCCAAACATTATGGTGGAAAGCCGTTGCTGGTCGTGCAGGCGCAAGGCAATTCGAGCCGCGTCGACGTGTTCGGCCCATTGATGGCGGAACCGCTCGGCGCCCGCATCGGCTCGGACATTGCCCGCTGGCAGGCGGGCAATCCGGGCTGCGGCGCTGCTGCCTAGCCCAATGGGTCGCGTGCTGCAGATCACCGGTCTGGTCGTCGGCCTGGCCGGGCTCGTCCTGCAACTCTGCATCACCGTCCCGGCATCAATGGAAGCCGGCCGCGGCTTTGCCGGCTCGCTGGTCTTCTATTTCAGCTTCTTCACCATCCTGACCAACATCGGCGCGGTGCTCGTCCATGCCTCGTTGCTGTCGTCGACGGGTTATGCCTGGTTTCCGGCCTTTGCCGCGCCACGGATGCGGGCGGGCGTAGCCGTCGCCATAACGCTGGTCCTCATCGTTTATGCAACGGTCCTGGCGCAGCTTTGGCAGCCGCAAGGGCTGTTCCTGCTCTGCGATGTGCTCCTGCACTATGTGACGCCGGTGTTGTTCGTGCTGTGGTGGCTTGTGGCAGGCGCCGACGGCTCGACGCGGTGGCGCGACATCTCCTGGTGGATGATCTATCCGATCGCCTATCTGGCCTACGCGCTGCTGCGGGCGCCGATTGCCGGTGAAGTGCCCTACCCGTTCCTCGATCTCGCTAAGAACGGCGCGACCAGCGTCGCCGTCTCGGCTCTGGCCATCACCGGGCTCTTTCTGATGCTGTGCATTGTGGCGGTGCTTGTGGACCATGGTGTCACGCGGATCAGGGCGGCGGACATCCGCTAAAGTGCGATAGCGCCCCGTCGAACTCCTCAGTCCCAGAACGGCCTCAGACCTTCACGATGGGCATCGCAGCGTGAAATGCCGATATCCTTGAGCTGGGCGTCGGTCATCTCGAGCAGGACCAGCCGACTGCGGCGGCGATCCAGCAGGCTGTCGATCCATCGGACGAATGACGTGACCACTTGCACGAGCCCGCGAACATAGGATCTCCGGCCCGACGAGCGGCTTCCGGTCAATTCAACTGCCGCGTAGCGGATTGTCTCTATTGTACCCATTTTCTTTCTGCCAAGATTGCAATTGTGCCTTTTCGTACGGCCCGCTCCATATGTATTGACTCTCATTTCGGTGCAATGTAAAAAATTGTCACCATGACAACTTGGCTTCCAGACCTGACCGCCCGCACCGGCCCGCTCTATCAGCGGCTTGCTGATTCCATCGAGACGGACATCGACCGCGGCCTGATCGGTGCAGGGGCAAAGCTGCCGCCGCAGCGCGATCTGGCATACGACATCGGCACGACCGTCGGCACGGTCGGCAGGGCCTATCAATTGCTGCGCGAGCGGGGATTGGTGAGCGGCGAGGTCGGCCGCGGAACCTATGTTATCGCTCAACAGTCGGAGAGCGCAAAGCCGGATTTCCTGGGGCCGGTCGAACAAGGCACGCGCTATATGGATGCGCCCGGCGACAAGCTGCGCTTCGATAGCACGGCCGCACCGGATGTCGGCCAGGGTGCCATCGTCGCAGACGTGTTGACACGCACGGCGCAAGACCATCCGCATGAGATTTCAAGCTACACGCGTGATTTCCCGGACCGCTGGTTCGAAGCCGGCAGGCGCTGGCTGTCACGCAATTCCTTTCGCCCGGCCGCAGATGCCATTGTCCCCACGCTCGGCACCCACGCGGCGGTAATGGCAACCATTGCGGGGCTCACCGCCCCCGGCGACTATGTCGTTTTCGAACACCTCACCTATTCGCAGATCTCGCGCAGCGCCGGCCTGATCGGTCGCCGGACCGCACTGGTGGCGGCTGATGACGAGGGCATCGATCCCGAGGATTTCGAGCGCGTCTGCGCACAAAAGCATCCGAAGATGATGTTTTTGATGCCGACGGCCAAAAACCCGACGCTGACAACGCTGTCGGCCGCGCGCCGCGAGGCAATCGCGCGTATCGCCCGTCAATATAACGTCGTCCTGATCGAGGACGATCTCTATGGCGGACTGACCGACGACCCAACGCCTTTATTGGCCGAATATGCTCCCGAACGGACCATCGTTGCCGGCGGCCTGTCGAAATCGGTCGCGGCGGGTGTTCGCGGCGGCTGGCTCGCTTGCCCGCCGGCCTATCGTCACCGCATCCGGGTTGCCCACAAGATGATGACGGGCGGCCTGCCCTTTCTGCTGGCGGAGGTGGGCAGCCGGCTGGTGCTGTCCGGTCAGGCCGCTGAGATGCGCAAACGCAGCATTGCCGAGATCGGTGCACGCATCGCGATCGTGCGCGAGACACTCGACGGCTTCGAGTTCAAGACGCTGGATAATGTGCCGTTCGTCTGGCTCACTTTGCCGGACCCATGGCTTTCCGGCACTTTCAAGCAGGCCTGCCTCGAACATGGCGTGCTCATCGACGACGAGGACGAGTTCAAGGCAGGGCGTTCCGAACAGGCCTTTCACGGCGTGCGGTTTGGCATCTCGCAGCCGCGACAGCGGGACGATATCGCGCACGGCGTCGCGGTAATCCGGCGGCTTCTGGACGAAGGCCGCGCCGGCTACGACAGCTTTTCCTGAACCGGCTTGAAACCGGCGGGTCGAGTGGCGATCTTTCGCTACTTGCGGTCAGCTGTTGCTTTCCATCGTTTTAGTCATCCAACGGGGTGTATCGGCTGCAACGCTTGCGATAAGACGGGACTCGATCCCAAGGACACAATTGCCGATCATGACCATTTCCAATTCCGTGCCGATCACTCCTGAACTCATTGCCGCGCACGGGCTGAAGCCCGACGAGTACCAGCGCATCCTCGACCTCGTCGGGCGCGAACCGAGCTTTACCGAACTTGGTATTTTTTCGGCGATGTGGAACGAGCATTGTTCCTACAAATCCTCGAAGAAGTGGCTGCGCACGCTGCCGACCACCGGGCCGCAAGTCATCCAGGGCCCGGGCGAGAATGCCGGCGTGGTCGACATCGGCGACGGCGACTGCGTCGTCTTCAAGATGGAGAGCCATAACCACCCCTCCTATATCGAGCCCTATCAGGGAGCTGCGACCGGCGTCGGCGGCATCCTGCGCGATGTCTTCACCATGGGCGCGCGGCCGATCGCGGCGATGAACGCGCTGCGCTTCGGCGCGCCGGACCATCCCAAAACCAGGCACCTCGTTGCCGGTGTCGTTTCCGGCGTCGGCGGCTATGGCAATTCCTTCGGCGTGCCGACGGTCGGCGGTGAGGTCAATTTCGACGCCCGCTACAACGGCAATATCCTGGTCAATGCGTTTGCCGCGGGCCTCGCGAAAACAGACGCAATCTTTCTGTCCGAGGCCAAGGGCGTCGGCCTGCCGGTCGTCTATCTCGGCGCCAAGACCGGGCGCGATGGTGTCGGGGGCGCTACCATGGCCTCGGCTGAGTTCGACGACAAGATCGACGAGAAGCGCCCCACCGTGCAGGTTGGCGACCCGTTCACCGAAAAATGCCTGCTCGAAGCCTGCCTCGAACTGATGGCGTCCGGCGCCGTTATCGCCATCCAGGACATGGGTGCCGCCGGCCTCACTTGCTCGGCGGTCGAGATGGGCGCCAAGGGCGACCTCGGCATCGAGCTGGATCTCGACAAGGTGCCGGTGCGTGAAGAGCGCATGAGCGCCTATGAGATGATGCTTTCGGAGAGCCAGGAGCGCATGCTGATGGTGCTGCGCCCCGAAAAGGAAAAACAGGCCGAGGCGATCTTCCACAAATGGGGCCTCGACTTTGCCATCGTCGGCAAGACCACCGACGATCTGCGCTTTCGCGTGCTGCATCAGGGCGACGAGGTTGCCAATCTGCCGATCAAGGATCTCGGCGACCAGGCGCCGGAATATGACCGTCCCTGGGTCGAGCCGAAGAAGCCGGCGCCGCTGGATGGCGATGCACCGCAAGCCGACGTGGCCGAGGCACTGCTCAAGCTGCTGGGCGGACCGGACCTGTCCTCGCGCCGCTGGGTGTGGGAGCAGTACGATACGCTGATCCAGGGCAATTCGTTGCAGCTTCCCGGCGGCGATGCCGGCGTCGTGCGCGTCGACGGTCATCCGACCAAGGCGCTCGCCTTCTCCTCCGACGTGACGCCGCGCTATTGCGAGGCCGATCCCTACGAGGGAGGCAAGCAGGCGGTCGCCGAATGCTGGCGCAATCTTACCGCCACCGGTGCCCTGCCGCTCGCGGCCACCGACAACCTCAATTTCGGCAATCCGGAACGGCCGGAGATCATGGGCCAGCTGGTTGGTGCCGTGAAAGGCATCGGCGATGCCTGCCGGGCGCTTGGCTTCCCGATCGTCTCCGGCAACGTCTCGCTCTACAATGAGACCAACGGCCAAGGCATCCTGCCGACACCGACCATTGGCGGCGTCGGGCTGATTGCCGACTGGTCGAAAATGGTGCGGATCGGCTTTGCCGCCGAAGGCCAGATGATCGTGCTGGTCGGCGCGCCGAGCATGTGGGGCACGCATCTTGGCCAGTCCGCCTATATGCGCGACATTCATGGCCGCGCCGACGGCCCGCCGCCGCCGGTCGATCTCGACCACGAGAAGCGGGTCGGCGACCATGTGCGGGCGCTGATCGGCTCCGGTGTCGTTACCGCGGCGCATGACGTTTCCGACGGCGGGATCGCGGTGGCGCTGGCCGAGATGGCGATGGCCTCAGGCATCGGTGCGACCATCCCCGGCCTGATCGGTACAGATCCGATCCCGGTCTGGTTCGGCGAGGATCAGGGCCGCTATCTGCTGACGCTGTCGATCGATCCGCAGAGCGAGGGGTGGGACGTCATACGCGAACAGCAAAGCCGGCTCGGCATTTTTGCACCGTGGATCGGCTCGACCGGCGGCAGCGAATTGAAGCTCGGCGAGGCGCGTGCGATACCGGTCAGCGAATTGACCGCCGCCCACGAATCCTGGTTCCCTCGCTTCATGGCAAATGAGGTCGTGGACCCGTGATGTGATCGAGAGGGGCCGTTTCGCTGTGGTTCATCCGCCATTTCGACCATATCTATGAGATCACGACCTGAACAAGGAATCCTCACATGGCAATGGACGCCCACGACATCGAACGGCTGATCAAGGAAGGCATTCCGGACGCCAAGGTGACGATTCGCGACCTGGCCGGCGACGGCGACCATTATGCGGCTGAGGTGGTGGCCGAAAGCTTTCGCGGCAAAAGCCGCGTCCAGCAGCACCAGATGGTCTATGACGCGCTGAAGGGCAACATGGGCGGCTTACTGCACGCGCTTGCCCTGCAGACCAGCGTGCCGGAGTGAGCTCTCTTGCAGTTACCGGCTCGCAAGCTTCTTACCGGTCACGGCAATGATCGGCCCCGCCGGATAGTTTCCACCAACAATCATCCGCTCGCCGTTCGACAGCGCCGAAACGACCCCGTCGAAGAAAAGCGCGTTGGGACAATTGAGCGCATCTCGAAACAGCCGTGCGAAGCTGCCGAGGCTGACTTCAGAGCGTGAGATCGCCAGCACGACGGTGTTTTCGTCACGCACGCCGACGCCATTGCGGATATAGCGCGATGTGCCGTTTTGCTCGAAGCGGGGATGAAGCCGGCCGTCGATCACCAGCATCGGGCCGGATTGCGTGGCAAACATCACGTCCGGCCTGGCGGCGGCATAGGCGCTTGTCTCCATGACCGCCGCCTTGCCGTCCTTCCGGACCAGGAAGACGCCGTTCGGTTTCAGGAAGAAATTGCCTTCGCTGTCGGCGACGTTGATCGTCGCCTTCTCCCGGCCGTCTTCGACGAGAAGGCCGACCGGAGTCAGGTCTTGGTGATACATGCCGGCGTTCATGGCGAGCAGCACCGGCCGGCCCTGATCCGCCATCGCCTTGTCGAATTTGTCCAGTGAACCGAAAGCCTTGCCGTCAAAGCCTGCGTGGAACACACCGATGTCATAGTGGCGCAGATCGATTTCGCAGACGACATAGGCGACCGCCTCGAAGCTCGCGTCGCGGCACGGCGCCGGCAATTCACCGCCGACAACGAGGGGTGGTTGTCTCGGCGACCTGGCCCACCAGATCAAGGACAGTGCGGCGAGCAGAACGGCGAGGAGGATCCCGGCGAGATATCGTCTTTTCATCGCGCCTCGGGAAAGATGGTGGCCAACGCTCTTGGCCCAAGATCAGACGTTCCTTTGCGCCATTTGCATGGCAAGGCGGCAAACATCTTGTTTCGCGCAACCCATGGGTTTATTTGAAGGGTAATGTTCGAGCCTGACTCCCACAGGCATGAAAGGGTATTCCATGAGCGGCATCAACGACTACATCGACAATGAAGTGAAGGGCAACGACGTCGTTCTCTTCATGAAGGGCACGCCCGGCTTCCCGCAATGCGGATTTTCCGGCCAGGTCGTGCAGATCCTCGACTATATCGGCGCCGACTATAAGGGCGTCGACGTGCTGACGTCGGCCGAACTGCGGCAAGGCATCAAGGACTATTCCAACTGGCCGACCATCCCGCAGCTCTACGTCAAGGGCGAGTTCGTCGGCGGCTGCGACATCATCCGCGAGATGTTCCAGGCGGGCGAATTGCAGACCTTCCTCGTCGAAAAGGGCGTCAGCGTCAAAGGCGCCGCCTGACTTGTGTTTCTGCGGATGACCTTCCGCCTGCGATTTTCGGGGGTCATGCGCTAAGCGCCAGGGCAGCCCCCACCTTGGCAAAAAGTTCTGTCCGCTATCGGGCAATCAACGAATGGATGCGTCGGCCAGCCGGCGCATTTTCGTTTGAGGATCGGACTGGCCGTGGATCAGCAAGCACAAGCGCAGCAAAAGGCAAGCACCTTGCCCATTCCGCGCTGGGAATTCATTGCGCTGTGCGCGGCGCTGATGGCGCTCAATTCGCTGGCCATCGACATTATTTTGCCGGCGCTGCAGCAGATCGGCGCTTCGCTTGGCATCGAAAATGAAAACCACCGGCAATATGTGGTCACCGCCTATATCCTTGGCTTTGGCGGCGGACAGCTGTTCTTCGGGCCGATCTCGGACCGCTTCGGGCGCCGCGCGCCGCTTGTCGCAGGGCTGGTGATCTACGTCGTGGCGGCCGGCGCTGCGGCAATCGCCCCGTCATTCACCACGCTTCTGCTATGCCGGGCCGTGCAAGGCATCGGTGCGGCGGCGACGCGCGTCATTGCCGTCTCGATCGTGCGCGATACGTTCGACGGAAGGCGCATGGCCGAAGTCATGTCCTTGATCTTCATGGTGTTCATGGCCATTCCGGTGGTGGCGCCCGGTATCGGCCAGTTCATCATGCTGTTTGCGACCTGGCATGTTATCTTCGTCACCATGGCAGCCGGCGCGCTGATCGTGTCCGCCTGGTCGCTGCTGCGCCTGCCCGAGACACTACACCCCGAATATCGCCGGCCGCTCACGGTATCCTCCATCATCGGCGGCTTCCGCATCGTTCTCACCAACCGCATCGCGCTCTGCTACGCCTTCGCCAGCACCTTCATCTTCGGCGCCATGTTCGGCTTCATCGCCTCGGCCCAGCAGATCTATGTCAGCGTGTTCAATGTCGGCGAGATGTTCCCGGTCATCTTCGCGGGGGTTGCCGGCGTGCTTGCTTTTTCGAACTACCTCAATTCGCGCCTCGTCGGCCGCATCGGCATGCGCCGTCTGTCGCAAAGCGCACTGCTGCTGTTTCTGGCCATCAGCCTTGCCTGGCTGGTCGTTTCCATCGAAATAAAGATGCCGCTCTGGCTCTTCATTACCTTCTTTGCCTGCGCCATGGTCCCGTTCGGCGCGCTCGGCGCGAACTTCAACGCGCTCGCCATGGAGCCGCTGGGGCACCTGGCCGGCACTGCGTCGTCGATCCTTGGGTTCATGCAGACATTTCTTGGCGGCATTCTCGGCACGCTGATCGGCCAAGCCTTCAACGGCACGGTGACGCCGCTGGCCGCCGGGTTCTGCAGCGTGTCGGTGGCGGCGCTGCTGATGATCCTGCTGGCCGAGCGCGGCAGACTGTTCCAGCCGCATAACCCGCCGGTTTAATGCACATTGCGCGTGCGCCTAGGATGCACCCTCACTGACCGCGGTGAAGCGGGGGAACAGCGTACGTCCTGCGATTGCTCCACCCATACTGTCCGAAACGGGCAGTGGAAGAGCCTTGTCGAGCGCCTCGAGGACGGAAGCCACGAAGGCCCGATTGAGCGGACCATCGTCCCCTAGATGGGAGTAGGTGGCGCGCGGCTTGCCGATAAGCGTGCCGTTTCGGCGAATTGAGAACTGCAGCGTCAGGGTCATGCCCGCGGTTCCGCGCGGCGGCTTCCAACAGGCGAAGATCGCGGAGAACATCTCGTCTATGGTGTCGACGGAGTCGGGACTGCGACATGCGCGTTCCCCAGCGCTTGCTTCATTGACACCGGCAACCAAGGCAAGGGCAAAGGCCGTTGCAACAATTGCGGACCGAGGTTTCATTCGAGATCTCCGGTTTCGCACAAGATTGGACAACTTTGGCAGCGAAGAGCTATTCTGCCCAGAGCTCGCGGCGCAGCTCCCGCCAGCTCTCCCGGTCCGGCGCGACCAGCAGGCCACCCCCGACATGCGACGGCAGATAGGCGCTGCCGTCGAAGCGCGCGGCATGGCCGCCGGCCTCCGCATGGATCAGCACGCCGGCCAGGTGGTCCCAAGGCATCAGCTTGTTGTAGACGACGAAATGGCCGTGGCCGCTGGCCAGCAGGCGGTATTCGTGGGCGGCGCAGCGATAATTGAACTGCGATAGCGACTTGGTCTGGTTGCGCGCCAAACGTGAGCGGTCCGGCTCGGGCACATAGTGCCATGAGACCGCACCGGTCATTTCCGACATCGGCGCCGGTTTGGCGACATGGACCTTTTCCAGATTGCCATGGGCATGGCGGATATGGCTGCCGGCGCCACTAACGCCGATCAGCCAATCCTTGCCGACGGGATCGTGAATGATGCCGGCGACCGTCTCGCCCTTGATCACGACGCCAAGCATGACGCCGAAAAGCGGCACGCCGGAGGCGAAGTTGAAGGTGCCGTCGACCGGGTCGATGACGAAGGCGAGTTCGGCATCGCCGAGACCGTCGAGCAGCGTCGGGTCGTCGGAGCAGGCCTCCTCGCCGACGATCATTGCGTGGGGATAACGCTGGCGCAGCCTGGCGGTGATGAGCCGTTCGGCATTGACGTCGGCCTCGGTGACGAGATCGGCGGCCGAGGTCTTGCGACGGACGTCGCCCTCGCTCAACCGGCGAAAGCGCGGCATGATCTCGGCGACGGCGGCTTCCGACAGAAGGTCGGCAAGCCAGTCGATCGCGCTGTCGTCAAATGTCATCGGGACGCCTGGTGGTGAGGGTTTCGTTGAGGGCGGCGAAATCGAACAGTTTCCTGTCGAGCAGATGCGAACGCCGCACATTGGTCATGGCGCGGATCATCGTGTCCTTGCGGCCGGGCATGCGCTTCTCGATGTCGTCGAGCATCGCCTTCATGGCGTTGCGCTGCAGGCCTTCCTGGCTACCGCACAGATCGCACGGAATGATCGGGAACTTCATGGCGCCGGCGAATTTCTCTAGATCGGCTTCCGCACAATAGGCGAGCGGCCGCAGCACCATGACATCGCCTTCGTCGTTGAGCAGCTTCGGCGGCATGGCGGCGAGGCGTCCGCCATGGAACAGGTTCATGAAGAAGGTTTCCAGTATGTCCTCGCGGTGATGACCGAGCACCAGCGCCGAGCAGCCCTCCTCGCGGGCAATGCGATAGAGATGGCCGCGCCGTAGCCGCGAGCACAGCGAGCAATAGGTGCTGCCCTCGGCCAGCTTGTCGGTGACCACCGAATAGGTGTCCTGATATTCGATGCGATGCGGAATGGCATGGCTGTCGAGATAATCGGGCAATATGTGCTTGGGAAAGTTCGGCTGGCCCTGGTCGAGATTGCAGGCCAACAGCTCGACCGGCAGCAGCCCGCGCCATTTGAGATCGAGCAGCACGGCAAGCAGGCCGTAGGAATCCTTGCCGCCCGACAGAGCGACCAGCCAGCGGTCGCCGGGCCTCACCATGGAGAAATCGTCGATCGCCTGGCGGGCAAGCCGCAACAGCCGCTTGCGCAGCTTGTTGAACTCGACGGAGGACGGCACATCGGCAAACAGCGGATGAAAGCCGCCTTCGGTATCGGCGACCGGTTCGAGTGTTTCGGCGTCTGGCAGCATATTCATGGCGCGTCGGCCCCAAGATCCTGTTGCCGCCCGCAGTAGCGCATCGGACCGAAAACCGAAATCGATTTCGGAATCACGCCGCGGAAAAGGAAACGAAAAAAGAAAAGGCCGCCTCGACGGGCGGCCTTCGATTGTATCGCGACGAACGCGCCGATCAGCGCGAATAGAATTCGACGACCAGGTTCGGTTCCATCTGCACGGCAAACGGAACGTCCGCCAGGCCGGGGATGCGCGTGAAAGCCGCGGTCATCTTGTTGTGGTCGGCCTCGATGTAGTCGGGCACGTCGCGCTCGGCCAGGCCCACCGATTCCAGCACGATGACCAGCTGCTTCGACTTCTCGCGCACTTCGATGACATCGCCCGGCTTGCAGCGGTACGAGCCGATGTTGACGCGCTTGCCGTTGACGTTGACGTGGCCATGATTGACGAACTGGCGCGCCGCAAAGATGGTCGGCACGAACTTGGCGCGATAGACGACTGCGTCGAGGCGCGATTCGAGCAGGCCGATCAGGTTCTCCGAGGTGTCGCCCTTGCGGCGGTCCGCCTCTTCATAGACCTTGCGGAACTGCTTTTCCGACACGTCGCCATAGTGGCCCTTCAGCTTCTGCTTGGCGCGCAGCTGCAGGCCGAAATCGGAAAGCTTGCCCTTGCGGCGCTGGCCATGCTGGCCGGGGCCGTATTCACGCTTGTTGACCGGGGACTTCGGGCGGCCCCAGATGTTTTCGCCAAGACGGCGGTCGATCTTGTACTTCGCGGATTCGCGCTTGCTCATCGCATTCCCTTTCAAAACAATGCACCCGGAACCTCATGGTCCGGGTGAAGGAAACGCGCCCTCCTCTGGCCTCCGTTTTCGAGACCTGACAGGGTTTTCCACGCAACGCGACGGAAAACCCACGGGACACGTCATTTCAAACAAGACATAGGGAAAGTAAAACCGGCTTCCCAAACGTCTCGCACACATAAAGAAAACCACCGGGCATTGCGGCCCGGTGTTGGTGGGCTGGTTAAACGGAGATTTAACCGCTGTCAAGCTTCCGGCTGGCGCGAATCGCCGAACCGGATAGTGTTACGGTTGTAGAACGTGCCGGATGTGGCGGGAGGTTGCGCCAGCGGCATCAGGAAGGGACTGAAGTCAGAGGAGCTGGAATTCGCATGAAGAAGTTCTTCCTTACGTTGGTAGGAGCCGCGGTGATGGCCGGCACGATGGCGGTCGCGCCCGAGCCGGCGCAGGCCCGGCATTGGCATGGGCACAGGCATCACCAGGTCTGCCGCATCGTGGTCAAGAAGAAGGTGGTGTGGCGCCACGGTCATCGCAAGGTGATCCGCTACAAAGTGCGGCGCTGCGGGTGGGGCTGGAACTGGTAATTTTCGTCCTCGCCCGTTGAGACTTCATGGCCCGCGGCTCAGCCGCGGGCCTTTTATTGACCGGCATCCGCCGTCAGAATGGCCAGTCGATCAGTGTTTCGACTTCTTTTCCGGCAGGCCCTTGCGCTTGGTCTCGGCGAATTCCTCGAGCTGTTTTTCGCTCATGGATTTATACATTCCCTTCGACGCGCCTTTGAGCGCGCCCTTCTTGGTCTCGCCGCGCTTGGCTGACAATGCCGCGCCGGCCGCTTTCTGCTGGGCTTTTGAGGTGGCTGGCATGATGGTTTCTCCTGTTTCCAATGAGGGGAAAACGCATTGTCCGGTGTGATGTTCCCAAAGCGAAAATTGCCTGCGGTCAGGATATCGCCAGGCCAAATCCCTGCATCAGCCGGCGCGTCGGAAAATCGGCGCTGTTCGAGGTGAAGAATGCAAGGTCGGCGCCTTCCGGCAGTGCCTCTCTGCGATAGCGGGCCTCGGTATCGGCAAGCAGCGACAGCGCGCGGCGTGCGATCGCCTCGGCCGGGTCGAGCCAGTCGACCGGCCACGGTGCTGTCTTGCGCATGCGGTTGGCCAAAAACGGATAATGGGTGCAGGCAAGCACGACGATGTCGGTGCGCAGCCCGTCATGCTCGACGAAGCACGGCGCGATCTCGGCGCGCACGGCGTCCTCGTCGACAAAGCCATCGCGCATATAGGCTTCGGCCAATCCCGCCAGCCTGTCGCTGCCGACCAGGCGGACATGGCATTTCTGCGCCCATTTGCTGATCAGGTCGCGCGTGTACTGGCGCTTGACGGTGCCGGGCGTAGCCAGCACCGAAACCAGGCCTGAGCGCGTGCGTTCCGCCGCCGGCTTGATGGCCGGCACGGTGCCGACGAAAGGGTGGCCGGGAAACCTCTCGCGCAAGGCATCGATGACCAGTGTCGAGGCGGTGTTGCAGGCGATGACCGAGATAGCCGGCGAAAACCGGTCGAGCAGCCTGGCGAACAACTCCAGGATATGTGTTCTCAGCGCCGGCTCCTCCCAGCCGCCGAAGGGGAACGCCGCGTCGTCGGCGACATAGATGAAGCGGCGATCAGGCATCAAGACACGCGCCTCACGCAGCACGGTGAGGCCGCCAATGCCGGAATCGAACATCAGGATCGGACGGGCGCTCGATGGATCGGTCATTGTCATTGAGTCACTAAGGGCTGGGAATCACAAACGAGATCACGAGGGAGGCCCGGCCGATGCTTTCTGCTTCGGCCAATGATGCTTTATCCCGGCCGCTTCTATGTGGAACCATCATGGCCTTGATGCGGCGAGCCGGTCACACAAGGCCGCGCTTGCCGAAGCCGCCGGGCCGCGGCCGGCCGTTCGCCGGAGATGCAGGTTGAGATGCAGGGTGGTTCGACGGCACCGGCGCGGCCCGCGTGGCGTAGGCTGGAGCCAGGGCCGTCGCGCCGGCGGCTGACGCTGAATGGAGCGCGGCGGCGCCGCGCAGCGGCCCGGGCGGGTCGAAATCGTCGAAACTCAGGGATGACGCCATATCCGCAGAGCCACCGCCCGCCGGCTTGCCCGCCAAGATGACGGCCCACAGCCCGACAAGAGCCAATCCCAGCAGGTTAAGGCCGGAATGCGAATCTTCGCCGTCGAATTTTACGACAAGAACAGTGCCGGCCTGCAGGATCGCGAACAGCGTCGAGAACACGATATACGACCAAAGGATCCAACCCGACCCTTGCGCGTCGCGGCTTCGACGCCAGGCGAAATTCGCGCGGAACAGAACAATCACCAGCGAGGTAACGAGAACAGCCGCGGCCAGCCCTTCCCTGGAAGGTCCGGGCTTCGAATTGGCCAAACCCTCGATGCCGATGGTCAGCACGACGCACAGCACAAAGGTCACGATTTCCGCAACCAGCAAGGCCGCAGAATAGAAGAAAAAGCGAAGACGCCCGATATTTGAATTGAACATCCGAGGACCCATCGTTCGCCGGACAATGGATCATATCGAATAACATTCGGTTACTGGTGAGGTGGCGGGATTCGAAGCTTAGGGCCGTTGACAAAGTCGGCTTTGTTCACTGAAGCCCAAATGCTACCCGCTTCAAAACGTCGTTCACCTGAAGCCTAAAATCGACGGTGTAGAAGGTCGATTGAACGACTGCGCCTTCTTTGATCTCTAAAATGCTGTCTCGACTGAATGTGCATCCCGTTGCGTCCAGAAGGCTTGATACCGCAGCTATCGCACCGACGGTTTTTTCATCTAGGCGATAGAGTGCCGGATATATCGGGGCGCACTTGTTCCCAGCATTCTCAACTAAGCGCCATTCCGTGTCGAAGAAATACGTCGCACGTGCCTTCGCATCAGATCGCGTGCCACCATGCTCATCGCCCCATCTTGAATGCAAACCGTTGGCCCAGTCGTCTATTGAAATCAGGTTCGAGGTATTTGACTCGACTCCGTATACTATCGAGTAGACGTGGCTGCCGGTTAGCGGCGACGTCAACGCAAACCTATATCTGAATATCAGGTTCTGCTCTTTCTCTTCGTGAGATATTGAGATGGTCTGCAAATATGCAGAGCGAGCCTCCAGTGAAAGTGACATGTCCTTGCGGTTGTTGAGCGCTCGTTTCTTTTCCGAACGCTCCCAATCGGGATAGCGTGACCTGATAACTTCCTCCAGTTCCTGTCTAGGCATTCCGACGCGGAGCACGGAATTGGGTAACAATCTTTCAATGGCTTGCTGTGCGGGAAGTGTGCTCGATGGCTTTTCAAATTCCGACGCCGCAGACATTTCAGATAACAGACAGAATAAGACAAACGCGGGCAAGATAGCTCTGGGCACGATCTCTCTCACTGATTAAGGGCGTCGCCAGCAGAAGAAGCACACCCGCCTTGGCAGTCAATGGCAATTGCTTTTTATGCGCTCCCGTTGGGAACAAACACCTAGTCTTTGTCTGTCGCCTTACCAGCGCGCCGGGCCGCCGCCGGGAGCCGCCTTGGATCGTCGCCGGGCGATCCGTCGCCGCGCGGCATGGCCGGCGAGAACCTGTCCAGCGATGATATTATGCCGCGCAGCACCTTGAGCTCCGGCTCGGCAAAGCCGGGGCGGGTCAGCACAGCGCGCAAATTGTCGACCATCTTCGGCTTCTTCGCTGCCGGGCGGAAATAGCCGCGCGCCTCCAGTGCACCTTCCAGATACGCAAACAGGCCGTGCAATTCTTCCTTGGCAGCCGGTGGCATTTCGGGGCCGGAGAAGTTGGTCCTGGTCTCGTCTTCCAGGCCGGACTTCATCCATTCATAGGACATCAGCAGGGCCGCCTGGGCGATGTTGAGCGAGGAGAAGGCTGGATCGACGGGGAAGGTGACGATCTCGTCGGCAAGGCCGACCTCGTCATTATAGAGGCCGAAGCGCTCGCGACCGAACAGGATGCCGGTGCGCTGGCCGGCCCGCTGCCGCGCGCGCAGCGCCCTGCCCGCCTCGACCGGACCGCGCACCGGCTTGAAATTGTCGCGCGCGCGCGCCGTGGTGGCGAAGACGAAATTCAGATCGGCGACTGCCGAGGCGAGGTCATCGAACACCGTGACGGCATCGATGACGTGGTCGGCGCGGCTTGCGGCGGCACGCGCCTTCTCGCTCGGCCAGCCGTCGCGCGGATTGACGAGCCGCAGCTCGGAAAGGCCGAAATTGGCCATGGCGCGTGCAACCATGCCGATATTCTCGCCGAGCTGCGGCTCGACCAGGATGATCGCCGGTCCGGACGCTGGAGTTCCGGAGGCAAGAGGGGTGTCGGGATCCTGGGTAGCGGCCATGGTTGTCAGTGAACTGCTGTTTGCGGCATTTCGCAGTCCCCTGCCACATTTGGCGACGAAAATGAAGCTTTCGCAAGGAATGCCGGCACTACGGCGCGGTTCGCCGTTTGCGCGGCCAAAAAGCCTTTGATATACGGGCCGCATCCCAGGGCCGGCAGCCGTGCGGGCAAGGCCGTTCCGTTCCCCAAAAGCGAGGCATTCTTTCCATGGCGAAGATCAAGGTGGCGAACCCGGTCGTCGAACTCGACGGCGACGAGATGACCCGCATCATCTGGCAGTTCATCAAGGACAAGCTGATCCACCCTTATCTCGACCTCAAGCTCGAATATTACGACCTCGGCATCGAGCACCGCGACGCCACCAACGACCAGGTGACCATCGATTCCGCCAACGCCATCAAGAAATACGGCGTCGGCGTGAAATGCGCGACGATCACGCCCGACGAGCAGCGCGTCGAGGAATTCAAGCTGAAGAAGATGTGGAAGTCGCCGAACGGCACCATCCGCAACATCCTCGGCGGCACCATCTTTCGCGAGCCGATCATCATGAAGAACGTGCCGCGGCTGGTGCCCGGCTGGACCAAGCCGATCATCGTCGGCCGCCACGCCTTCGGCGACCAGTACCGCGCCACCGACTTCCGCTTCCCCGGCAAGGGCAAGCTGACGATCAAATTCGTCGGCGAGGACGGCCAGGTGATCGAGCACGACGTCTTCGACGCACCCGGCGCCGGCGTCGCCATGGCCATGTACAATCTCGACGAATCGATCCGCGAATTCGCCCGCGCCTCCCTGAACTACGGCCTGCTGCGCAATTACCCCGTCTACCTCTCGACCAAGAACACCATCCTCAAAGCCTATGACGGCCGCTTCAAGGACATCTTCCAGGAGGTCTACGAGGCGGAGTTCGAAACAGAATTCAAAGCGAAGAAGCTCTGGTACGAGCACCGGCTGATCGACGACATGGTGGCCTCCAGCCTGAAATGGTCGGGTGGCTATGTCTGGGCCTGCAAGAATTATGACGGCGACGTGCAGTCCGACACGGTGGCGCAAGGCTTCGGCTCGCTCGGCCTGATGACCTCGGTGCTGATGACGCCGGACGGCAAGACCGTCGAGGCGGAAGCCGCACACGGCACCGTTACCCGCCACTATCGCCAGCACCAGAAGGGCGAGGAGACCTCGACCAATTCGATCGCCTCGATCTTTGCCTGGACGCGCGGCCTCGCGCACCGCGCCAAGCTCGACGACAATGCCGAACTGAGGCGCTTTGCCGAGACGCTGGAAAGGGTCTGCATCCAGACGGTCGAGTCCGGCTTCATGACCAAGGACCTGTCGCTGCTGATCGGCCCCGACCAGCCATGGCTTTCGACCACCGGCTTCCTCGACAAGATCGACGAGAATTTGCAGAAAGCGATGGCCTGAGCCCAACCGGCATGGGCAAGCCCGTCGTCTACGGCGCGGACTACAGCGTCTATGTGCGCATCGTGCGGCTGGTGCTGGAGGAAAAGGGCGTCGGCTACGAGCTCGTGCCCGTCGACATCTTTGCCGCGGACGGCATTCCCGGCTGGTATTTCGACCACCAGCCGTTCGGCCGCATCCCGGCCTTCGAGCATGACGGCTTTCGCCTCTACGAGACCGGCGCGATTGCCCGTTATGTCGACGAAGCCTTTGGCGGCCCGGCGCTGCAACCGGTCGAAGCCCGGCCTCGAGCACGCCTGAACCAGATCACCGGCCTGCTCGACGCCTACGCCTACAGGGCCATGGTCTGGGATGTCGCTGTCGAGCGGCTGGAAAAAACGCCGCCCGACGAAGCCGTGATCGCCAACGGGTTGCGGCAGGCGAGAACGGCATTGCAGGCGCTCTCCTCGCTGAAAGCCGAAGGGCCTTGGCTGTTGGGAACGGACCTGACGCTGGCCGACCTGCACGCCGCACCGATCATCGGCTATTTCATCAAGGTCGCCGAGGGACAAGCCCTGCTGGCCGAGTTTGCCGAGATCCGGGATTGGTATGTGCGCATCACTCAACGCGCGAGTTTTGCGAAAACCGAAAAGGCAGGGTGAAACCGCCGCGAGGCGCGGCAACTTCGCACGACCTGGGTTCCTCGCCTCGCTTGCGGGGAGAGCTGGCTCGGCGAAGCCGAGACGGAGAGGGGAAATCGGCGCATTCCTAAAGCGCCTTTTGATTGCGCAGGCCCCCTCTCCGGCCGCTTCGCGGCCACCTCTCCCCCACTTCGTGGGGGCGAGAAACCGGAGCCAAGCCGCTCAATCGGGAAGGTAGATCTCCGCCTTCATGAAGGTCTTCGCACGGCCTGTGATCAGCACGCGATCTCCGGCCAGTTCGCATAGCAAATGCCCGCCGCGCTGCGAGCATTGGAATGCCGACAGATGCGTCTTGCCGAGTTTTTCAGCCCAGTAAGGCACCAGCGTCGCATGAATGGAGCCGGTAACCGGATCCTCGGGAATGCCCGCCCCGGGCACGAAGTAACGGGAGACGAAATCGTGGGCTCGCCCAGGCGCGGTAATGACCAGGCCGAGAGGATGAAAACGTCCGATCCTGAGCAGATCGGGAACGAAAGATCGCACGGTTGTCTCGTCGGCAAGCTCGACAAACAGGTTCTCGAAATTGCGGAAGCTCGCAACCGGCCGCTGAGGCAATATCGCTTGCAGCGCCGAGTTCAGCTCTTCCTCGACGGGCTGCGGCGGAAAACAAGGCAGATCGAGCTGATAGCCCCCTTCCCACCGGGAAACCCGCAGCTCGCCGACCCGGGTGGCGAAGGCCATTTCGCCCTGACCATTGTATTCCGTAGCCAGCACATGGGCTGCCGCAAGAGTGGCGTGGCCGCAGAAGTCGACTTCATGGACCGGCGTGAACCAGCGCAAATCCCAACCTTTGCCATTCGGCCGCACAAACGCGGTTTCAGCAAGATTGTTTTCGTTGGCGATGGCCTGCATTACCTGCTCCGACAGCCATTCCTCTAAAAGGAGAACGGCGGCAGGGTTACCCTGGAAGGCCCGTTCGGCAAAGGCATCGACCTGATACATCGTCAGCGTCGGCATATCGGCCCTCAAAGATATCCGCTGGGCGGCGCGCCATTTCGGCCGTGCCGCCCCCGGTGTAGGTTCACGCCGCTTCGAGAGCCGCTTTCACCGCAGCGATCGCGTCTTCGGCCTTCGAGCCGTCCGGGCCGCCGGCCTGGGCCATATCGGGTCGCCCGCCGCCGCCTTGCCCGCCCAATGCCGCGGACGCGACGCGCACCAGATCGATGGCGTTGAAGCGGCCGGTCAGATCATCGGTGACGGCGACGACGACGCTCGCCTTGTTGTCCTCGCCGGCGCCGACAAAGACGACGATGCCGGAGCCGAGCGACTTCTTGCCGGCATCGGCCAACGGCTTAAGATCCTTTGGCGAGACGCCCGATACCGCCTTGCCGAGAAAACCGACACCGGCAATGGTTTCGTTTTCCGCAGGCACACCGGCTGGCGAGCGATCGCCCAGCGCCAGCTTCTTGCGCGCCTCGATCAGCTCCTTTTCGAGCTTCTTGCGTTCGTCCAGCAGCGCCTCGACGCGGGCCGGCACATCGGCCGGCGAAATCTTCAACGCGGCGGCGGCCGCCTTCAACCGCTTGTCCTGTTCGTCGAGATGCTTTCTGGCCGCCTCGCCGGTCAACGCCTCGATGCGGCGCACGCCGGCAGCGACCGCGCTGTCGGACACGATGCGCACCAGGCCGATATCGCCGGTCGCCCTGACATGGGTGCCGCCGCATAGCTCGACCGAGTAAGGCCGGTTGGCCTTGGCGCCATGCAAGCCCGTGCCCATCGAAACGACGCGCACTTCATCGCCATATTTCTCGCCAAACAGCGCCATGGCGCCTTCGGCAATGGCGTCGTCGACAGACATCAGCCGCGTGGTTACAGGGCCGTTCTGAACGACGATCTCGTTTGCCATGCGCTCGACCTCTTCGAGCTCGTCAGGCGAGATCGGCTTGTTGTGCGAAATGTCGAAGCGCAGACGCTCGGGCGCGACCAGCGAGCCCTTCTGCGCCACATGGGTACCCAGCACCTCGCGCAGCGCCTCATGGATCAGATGCGTGGCGGAATGGTTCGCGCGCAGCCTGGTGCGACGCGCGTGGTCCACCTTCAGCTCGACGGTCGCGCCCGTCTTGACCGTGCCGGTAGCCACCTTGCCGAGATGGACGAAAAGCCCATCGGCCTTCTTCTGGGTATCGGATATCTCGATCGAGAACCCGTCGCCTGAAATGACGCCGGTATCGCCCATCTGGCCACCGGACTCGCCATAGAACGGCGTCTGGTTGACAACCACGGCAACGGCGTCGCCTTTGCCGGCGCTTTCCACGGTCTTGCCGTCCTTGACCAGCGCCTGGACGAGGCCTTCGGCCTGCTCGGTCTCATAGCCCAGGAATTCGGTGGCGCCGGTCTCCTCACGCACCGCGAACCATATCGTCTCGGTTGCGGCCTCACCGGAACCAGCCCAGCTTTTGCGCGCCTCCGCCTTCTGCCGCTCCATCGCCTCGGTGAAGCCGGCAAGGTTGACCGAGATGTTGCGCTGGCGCAGCGCATCCTGCGTCAGATCGAGCGGAAAGCCATAGGTGTCGTAGAGCTTGAACGCTGTCTCGCCATCCAGCATGTCGCCGGAGGCCAGCTTTTCCGTCGCCTCGGAAAGCAAGCCCAAGCCGCGCACCAGCGTCTTGCGGAAACGAGTTTCCTCAAGCTTCAGCGTTTCGGTGATCATCTGTTCGCCGCGCACCAGTTCCGGGTAGGCTTGGCCCATCTCGCGGACCAGTGCCGGCACCAGGCGCCACATCAGCGGATCGCGGGCGCCGAGCAACTGCGCGTGGCGCATGGCGCGGCGCATGATGCGACGAAGCACGTAGCCGCGTCCTTCGTTGGACGGCAGCACGCCGTCGGCGACCAGGAAGCAGGACGAACGCAAATGGTCGGCGATGACACGGAACGATGCGACGGTGCCCGCATCCGGACCTTTGCCAAGCGCCGACGACGCAGCGTCGATCAGGTGGCGGAACAGGTCGGTTTCGAAGACGCTTTCAACGCCTTGCAGGATGGAAGCCATGCGCTCGAGGCCCATGCCTGTGTCGATCGACGGACGCGGCAGGTCGACGCGCTCTTCCTTCGTCACCTGTTCGTACTGCATGAACACCAGGTTCCAGAATTCAAGGAAACGGTCGCCATCCTCCTCGGGGCTGCCGGGAGGGCCGCCCCAGATATGCTCGCCACGGTCGATGAATATCTCCGAACACGGCCCGCAAGGCCCGGTGTCACCCATCGCCCAGAAGTTGTCCGAAGTCGCGATGCGGATGATGCGATCGTCCGAAAGGCCGGCGATCTTCTTCCAGTACGAAGCCGCCTCGTCGTCGGTGTGGTAGACGGTGACCAGCAGCTTGTCCTTCTTCAGCCCGAACTCCCTGGTGATCAGGTTCCAGGCAAGCTCTATGGCCCGCTCCTTGAAATAGTCGCCGAAGGAGAAATTGCCGAGCATCTCGAAGAAGGTCAGGTGGCGCGCGGTGTAGCCGACATTGTCGAGGTCGTTGTGCTTGCCGCCGGCGCGAACACTCTTCTGGGCGGTCGTGGCGCGCGAATAGGGCCGCTTCTCCAGACCGGTGAAAACGTTCTTGAACTGCACCATGCCGGCATTGGTGAACATCAGCGTCGGGTCGTTGCGCGGCACCAGCGGGCTTGACGCGACGACCTCGTGACCTTCCTTGCGAAAATAGTCGAGAAATGCCGACCGGATCTCGTTGACGCCACTCATGAATACTGCCTTTTCGAGAGAACCGCCGGATGCCGGCGGAAAATAGACATGGCCTTTTAGCGGTCGCACCGCAGCCTGTCCAGAAACACCAAATGGGCTCAAATCCCGGCGTTCACCAGCGCCTTGAAATGCGTCTGCCTCGCCGTCAAACGCGAACCGCCGGCCCTGGGCCGGCGGTTCGAAACGCATCGATTACGCAAACTCAAAATCAAAACATCAAATCGAAACCTGGCTGAGGCTCAGCGAGGCGTCGCTTGCCCTACATCACCCCAGCGTCGTCCTCGAAACCGTCGTCGCTGCTTTCGGAGCCGCCGTTCTCAAGGAATTTCTCAGCGATCAGTCCGGCATTCTGCCGTAGCGCCAGCTCGATCTCGCGCGCCGTGTCGGGATTGTCGCGCAGGAACAGTTTTGCGTTTTCGCGGCCCTGGCCAAGACGCTGCGAATTGTAGGAGAACCAGGCGCCCGACTTTTCGACCACGCCCGCCTTGACGCCGAGATCGACCAGCTCGCCGGTCTTGGAGACGCCCTCGCCATACATGATGTCGAACTCGACCACCTTGAAGGGCGGCGCCAGCTTGTTCTTGACGACCTTGACGCGGGTCTGGTTGCCGACGACCTCGTCGCGATCCTTGACCGAGCCGATGCGGCGGATGTCGAGGCGGACCGAGGCATAGAATTTCAACGCATTGCCGCCGGTCGTCGTCTCGGGCGAACCAAACATGACGCCGATCTTCATGCGGATCTGGTTGATGAAGATGACCATGGTGTTGGAGCGCGAGATCGAGGCGGTGAGCTTGCGCAGTGCCTGGCTCATCAGGCGGGCCTGCAGGCCGGGCAGCGAATCGCCCATCTCGCCTTCGATTTCCGCCCGCGGCGTCAACGCCGCCACCGAATCGACCACCAGCACGTCGATGGCGCCGGAGCGCACCAGCGTGTCGCAGATCTCCAGCGCCTGCTCGCCGGTATCGGGCTGCGAGATCAGCAGGTTTTCGAGATCGACGCCGAGCTTGCGGGCATAGACCGGGTCGAGCGCGTGCTCGGCATCGACGAAGGCGCAGATGCCGCCCTTCTTCTGGGCTTCGGCCACCGTGTGCAGCGCCAGCGTCGTCTTGCCCGAGCTTTCCGGCCCGTAGATCTCGACGATGCGGCCGCGCGGCAGGCCGCCGACGCCAAGCGCGATGTCCAGCCCAAGCGAGCCGGTCGGCACCGTTTCGATCTCGACGACCTGCTCGTTCGCGCCGAGCCGCATGATCGAGCCCTTGCCGAAGGCACGCTCGATTTGCGACAGCGCCGCATCCAGAGCCTTTGATTTGTCCACCGCTTTGTCCTCTACAAGCCGCAAAGAATTCTGAGCCATGATACATCACCCCGTGGTCGTCAATGGAGGCCGGACAATCCCGCAATCCTTAAAAGAATGTACCTCATTTGTTCTCATTTGTCAATGAGCACCAAGGGTTTGAAAAATAACGCATATCCCTATTTGTTCTATTTTTGTTTCGCAATTATTGCTTCCGATGTGTCTCGCCTCGCATGCGGCGCCGTTGCCGTCACCAACCGAATCGGACCCGCGATTGCAGGGTTCCGCCCGGCGACCTAGTCTCCCCCGGGCAACAGCTAAAGGGCATTTTGACGGCATGATCAAATCCCCGACGATCCTGGCCGTGGGCGGCGCCTATATCGAGCGGCGCGGCCGGGTTGCCGGCGCCTTCGTGCCGGCCGCTTCCAACCCCGGCACGATGCGCGAGCATGTCGGCGGTGCCGTCTTCAACGCCTTGCGCTGTGCGGTGCGACGCGGCGTCTCGGCCTCGCTGCTTTCGGTGCGCGGCGGCGATGCCCTTGGCGACACGGTTTTACGCGCCGTCACCGAGGCCGGCGTTGCCGACCTGTCGGCGGTGTTCCTCGACCGAGCAACGCCAAGCCATACGATGCTGATCGACAGCGACGGCGGGCTGATCGCCGGCCTTGCCGACATGGTGCTCTACGAGCTGGCGCTTCCCAAGCAGATCCGCCGTGCCAAGGTGCGGGAAGCGATCGGTTCGGCCGACGCGGTGCTGTGCGACGCCAACTTGCCGTCGACCGCGCTGGAGCGGCTGGCGGCACTCGCCGCCGGCAAGCCGGTGTTTGCGCTTGCGGTCTCGCCCAACAAAGCGGCGCGGCTGACGCCGGTGCTCGACCGTCTGGCGATGGCCTTCATGAACCGGCACGAGGCCGGCGTGCTCGCCGGCGTCCAAATCGATCAAGGCATCGTCGACGGCCTGAGACGCGCCGGGCTGAAAAGCGGCGTGATCACCGCCGGCGACGAACCAGTGCTCGGTTTCGACGAATTGAGCGCGTTCTCGATCTCGCCACCGCCGCTGCAAAAGCGGACCGATGCTGCCGGCGCCGGCGACGCATTGGCAGGCGCCACGATCGCTGCCCTGCTGCGCGGCCTGACGCTGCGCGCGGCACTGCGCGAAGGCATTGCCGCAGCGATGCTCGTCGTCGAGAGTGCCGCCTTCACCAGCGCTGGCTTTGCCGAAGCGCTGGCGCTCGTGCCCGAGGCGCGGGACCTGGCGTGAAATGCGGCCCGGAATTGCCGAAGCATGACGCAGCCTATTTGCCGGCGCGCCGTCCTGCCTCGTAGGCGCGACGCGCCCAGATCGCCATCTCGTCGGGATCGTCGAACGCGCTGTCGGGAACGCTCCAATAGGGCATCGACACGAGCTTGCCGTGGCGCGAGCCGGTATAGGTCCATTGCCGGCAGCCGGCCGCTTCGAAATCGGGCGCGCTTTCGGCGTCGGCCTTCAGCATCAATTCGCCACGGATGACGATGGCGACGATGACGCCGTCGAAATAGATGCCCTTGCCGCCGAACAGCTTGCGGATGCTGACCGGGCCGAGGCCTTCGAAAAGCTCTTCTATGCGCTCGTTGTCCATGCGGCGATCATGTCACCCGGATTTCCCCTTGTCATCGCCGCAACCGGCGCCATCCTGACAAAGTGCAAATCACTTTCGTCGGAGTTTCTCATGCCGCTTCTGCTCAAAGGGTCCTGCCGGTGCAATGCCGTGCGTTTCGAGGTGGAAAGCCACACGCCGGTGCCGTTCATGCTGTGCTACTGCTCGATCTGCCGCAAGCAGCAGGGCGGCGGCGGTTTTGCCATCAATCTCGGCGCCGATTACGAGACGCTGAAAATCCAGGGCAAGCGCCATCTCGGCGTCTTCCGTGCCGAGATCGAGGACGACGAGCACCCGCAACGCGAGATCTCGACGGGCGAGCGGAACTTCTGCACGAAATGCGGGACGGCACTCTGGCTCTACGATCCGACCTGGCCGGAGCTGGTGCATCCGTTCGCCTCGGCTGTCGACACAGACCTGCCGAAACCGCCGGAGAAGGTGCATCTGATGCTGAAATACAAGGCGAATTGGGTCGAGCCGGATATCGGCAAGGGCGACAAGGTTTTCGATGTCTACCCGGAGGAGTCGATCGCCGACTGGCACAAGCGAACGGGGATGTGGGTGGATTAGCGTTCTTCTCCCCGTCGCTATACGGGGAGAAGATGCCGGCAGGCAGATGAGGGGCGGCGCGAACTTGCGAGAGCAGGCTCTGCCCCTCATCCGGCCCTTCGGGCCACCTTCTCCCCGTATAGTGACGGGGAGAAGGAAAGCCTCAGGCCGAAGCGCGTGCTTCGGCCAGTGCCTTCAGATCAGCCGGCTTCAAATCGACCGATTCGCCGCAGCCGCAGGCCGAGCTCTGGTTCGGATTGCGGAAGGTGAAGCCGGTGCGCAGCGTCGTCTGCTCGAAATCCATCTCGGTGCCGAACAGGAAAAGTGCCGCCTCCGGCGCGACATAGACATGGGCGCCGTCGCGCTCGATGTGGTCGTCCTTGGTGTTGGGCTTGGTCACCAGATCGACCGTATATTCCATGCCGGCGCAGCCGCCCTTCTTGATGCCAAGGCGAATGCCATGCGCATTCTCACGGGTCGCGACGATCTCGCGCACCCGGTCGGCAGCCTTTTCGGTCATCGTGATGACGGCAAAGCGTCCCATTTCATTCTCCACGTTCGCGCGGGTTTAAGGCCTGCCGAATGATTCCTCACCTAAAATGGTGAAGTTTTGTATCCGGCGCAAGTGCGCCAGCCTCTGGCTGGTCGGATGCTAGTACCAGCCAACCGCCACCTGCGCCTCTTCCGACATGCGGTCGGGCGACCATGGTGGGTCGAAGGTCATGTTGACCTCGACGCCGGAGACGCCTTCGACGGCGCCGACGGCATTCTCCACCCAGCCCGGCATTTCGCCGGCCACCGGGCAGCCCGGCGCGGTCAGTGTCATGTCGATCTTGACCGAGCGGTCGTCCTCGATGTCGATCTTGTAGACCAGGCCGAGCTCGTAGATGTCGGCCGGGATTTCCGGGTCGTAGACCGTCTTCAGCGCCGAGACGATGTCGTCGGTCAGCCGCGCCAATTCTTCGGCCGGAATGGCCGATCCGGAGACCACCGCATTGGTGGCCGTTTCGGAAGTGGTCTCGGCGGTATGGCCGGCATCATCCATGATCGTCACCCGAAGAACTTGCGCGCTTTTTCCAGCGCATCGGCCAAAGCATCGACTTCGGCCCTGGTATTATACATGCCGAACGACGCCCTGCATGTGGATGTTACGCCGAAGCGTTTCAACAGCGGCTGGGCGCAATGCGTGCCGGCGCGCACCGCCACGCCCTGCCGGTCGATGACCATCGACACGTCATGGGCGTGGATGCCCTGCAGCTCGAACGAGATGATGGCGCCCTTGCCGGGCGCATCGCCGAAGATGCGCAGCGAGTTGATGGCGCGCAGTTTTTGATGCGCATAATCCTTCAGATCGGCCTCGTGCGCGGCGATGCGCTCGCGGCCGATCTTTTCCATGTATTCCAGCGCGGCACCAAGCCCGATTGCCTGCACGATCGGCGGCGTGCCGGCCTCGAAACGGTGCGGCGGGTCGTTGTAGGTGACGATGTCCTGCGTCACCTCCTCGATCATCTCGCCGCCGCCCATGAACGGGCGCATGCGCTCCAGAATATCCTTCTTGCCATAGAGCACGCCGATGCCCGACGGGCCATAGACCTTGTGGCCGGTGAAGACGAAGAAATCGCAGTCGAGGTCCTGCACGTCGATCGGCATGTGCACGGCGCTCTGGCTGCCGTCGACCAGCACCGGAATGCCCCGGGCATGCGCGATGCGCACAATCTCCTTGATCGGCGTCACCGTGCCCAGCGCATTCGACATGTGGGTTATGGCGACCAGTTTTGTCCGGTCGGTCAGCCGCATTTCGAATTCCTCGATGTGGAAGACGCCGAGATCGTCGACCGGTACCCAGACCAGCTTCGCGCCCTGCCGCTCGCGGATGAAATGCCACGGCACGATGTTGGAATGGTGCTCCATGATCGACAGCACGATCTCGTCGCCTTCGCCGATATTCGGCATCCCGAAACCATAGGCGACCGTGTTGATCGCCGCCGTGGTGTTCGAGGTGAAGACGATGTTGTCGGTGCTCGGCGCATTGAGGAAACGGCGCACCGTCTCGCGAGCCTTCTCATAGGCGTCGGTCGCGGCATTCGACAGGAAATGCAGGCCACGATGGACGTTGGCATATTCCTGGGAATAGGCGTGCTGGATAGCGTCGAGCACCGCCTGTGGCTTCTGCGCCGAGGCGCCATTGTCGAGATAGACCAGCGGTTTGCCGTAGACTTGCCGCGACAGGATCGGGAAGTCGCGGCGGATCGCCTCGACGTCGTAGGGGATGTTTTCGACTTTCTGGTCCATCTCGAAGTCCTTGCCGCGCTGCCGCGTTCCTTCCCCTTTACCCGTGCGCCACGAACCAGTTGTCGAGTCTCGCTTCCAGCGCCTCGACGATGGCCTCGTCGTCCAGTTCCTCGATCACCTCGGCGACGAAGGCCTTGACCAGCAGGCCGCGCGCGGTCTTCTCGTCGATGCCGCGCGCCATCAGGTAGAACAGATGGCTGTGGTCGATCTCGGTGACGGTCGCGCCATGGCCGCAGACGACGTCGTCGGCGAAGATTTCGAGCTCCGGCTTGGTCGAGAACTCGCCGTCATCCGACAGAAGCAGCGTGTTGCAGGCCATCTTGGCGTTGGTCTTCTGCGCATATTGGTGGACGTTGATGCGGCCCTGGAAGACGCCGCGCGCCTTGCCGGTCACCACGTTTCGGATGACTTCGGTCGAGGCTGTGTGCGGTACGGCGTGGTCGAGCACCATAGTGACATCGGTATGGGTATCGCCGGCGAGCAGATTGATGCCGCGCAAGGTGAATTCGGCGCCCTCGCCGGTCGTCTTCACAACGACCTCCTGCCGGACAAGCTTGCCGCCGGCATTCATGATGAACAGCGTCAGCTTCGAATTCTTGCCGAGATGCGCCTTGAACTGGGCAAGATGCGTTGCCGTATCCGGCTGCTCCTGCACGACCAGCCATGTCACTTCGGCGCCCTCGCCAAGCAAAAGCTGGCTGACCGAGCTGACCAGCGCCGCCCCCTCGCCTGCCTGGCGTTCGACGATGACAGCGTTGGCGCCGGCACCGACACGGACGGCCAGGCGTACATGCGTCTGTCCACCGGCCTGCAAATTCTGCAATTCGAGCGGCTTGTCCAGTTGGGCACCGTCGGCGATGTCGACGAAATAGCCGTCGGCGACAAAGGCGGTGTTGAGCGCGCCGATGGCATCGTCGCTGCCATAGGAATCCAGCCCCGGGGCGATGCTGCCGTCGGTCAGCTTCTCCGATAGACGCTGTACCGTGACGCCCTCGACAGCAGCCCATTTCGCGCTCGAAACGCCGTTCAGTACCGGCAAAACCGAGGAGCCTTCGACGATCGGCGCAATGGCTTTCGCGACCGCTGCCGGATCGAAGTCCGGCACCGAGGTCAGCAGCCGGCGCAGGTCCGTATAGTGCCAGGATTCGATGCGCCGCGTCGGCAGGCCGCCCTTGATCGCCTCGATGGCGTCGTCGCGCTTCAGCATCACCGCGCCGTCGCCGGGCAGCAGCGACAGCCGCTCGCCGAAGGCGTCGATCAGCGCCGTTTCGGCTAATGTCCGCTGGGGTGTCGTGTGCATATTCATCAGTATCGCCTTGTTTGGCTTGCCTTCCGGGCCCGCTTGCATCTCACGCGGCTTGCCCGATCACGCCGGCATAGCCATTGGCCTCGAGGTCGAGCGCCAGCGACTTGTCGCCCGACTTGATCACCTGGCCCCTGTAGAGCACGTGCACCGTATCCGGGACGATGTATTGGAGCAGGCGCTGGTAGTGGGTTATGACGACAATGGCCCTATCCGGCGAGCGCAGCGTGTTGACGCCGTCCGCGACGATCTTCAGCGCATCGATATCGAGTCCGGAATCGGTCTCGTCGAGGACACACAGCTTCGGCTCGAGCAGCTTCATCTGCAGGATCTCGGCGCGCTTCTTCTCGCCGCCGGAAAAGCCGACATTGAGCGGCCGCTTCAGCATCGCCATGTCCATGTTGAGCGAGGCGGCAGCTTCCTTTACGCGCTTGAGAAATTCCGGGATCTTCAGCGGTTCCTCGCCACGCGCCTTGCGCTGCTCGTTCATCGCCACTTTCAGGAATTCCATCGTCGCCACCCCCGGTATTTCCATCGGATACTGGAAAGCGAGAAAGATGCCGGCGGTAGCGCGCTCGGCCGGATCCATGTCGAGGATCGACTGGCCGTTATAGAGGATGTCGCCCTCGGTGACCTCATAGTCCTCGCGGCCGGCGAGGATATAGGACAGCGTCGATTTTCCCGAGCCGTTCGGGCCCATGATGGCGGCGACCTCGCCGGCCCTGACCGTCAGGTTCAGGCCGCGAATGATCTCGGTGCCGTCGTCGACGATACGGGCATGGAGGTTTTTTATCTCAAGCATTTTTTGCAGTCTTTCAGTCGTATTGGATCGTGGCGTTAGCCGCTGAATGAATGTGTTACGTCAATCTCGCCTTCATGGACTCGTGCCCTCCTCAGACCAGAGGCCGGACCCGTCAATAAAGCCGAGCGCTTCCTTCCCGCCGCAGCCGAACCGACGTTTTACCGAACGCCGCGCGTCCAAACGCGAAACGCCCGACGCCCGCTGACTGCTAAGAAATTTTTCAACTTCGTCAGATGTCACGACCAAATCACGAGCCGGCTGGAGTTCGAGCCCATACCGTCCGCGAATCTCCTTGATCGTCTTAATCGGGTCTTCCCCACGAGCATTCTGTTCGCGCACAAACTCCTGCGCGTCGGTATGTGGGGATACGTCTCTGTCAACAAGGTTCATGGCGACGTTACTACCCTACGCTCCCCTCAAGGCTGATCCCGATCAGCTTCTGCGCCTCGACGGCGAATTCCATCGGCAGCTGCTGGATGACGTCCTTGACGAAGCCGTTGACGATCAGCGCGATCGCCTCTTCTTCGGGGATGCCGCGCTGCATGACGTAGAACTTCTGGTCCTCTGAAATCTTCGAGGTGGTGGCCTCGTGCTCGAACTGCGCGGTCGAATTCTTGGCTTCCATGTAGGGCACGGTGTGTGCGCCGCACTGATCGCCGATCAGCAGCGAGTCGCAATTGGTGAAGTTGCGGGCGTTGGTTGCCTTGCGGTGCGCCGAGACCTGGCCGCGATAGGTGTTCTGCGAGTAGCCGGCGGCGATGCCCTTGGAGATGATGCGGCTCGACGTGTTCTTGCCGAGATGGATCATCTTGGTGCCGCTGTCGACCTGCTGGTAGCCGTTCGAGACGGCGATCGAATAGAACTCGCCGCTGGAATCGTCGCCGCGCAGGATGCAGCTCGGATATTTCCAGGTGATGGCCGAGCCGGTCTCGACCTGCGTCCACGAAATCTTCGAGCGATGGCCACGGCAGTCGCCGCGCTTGGTGACGAAATTATAGATGCCGCCCTTGCCCTCGGCGTCGCCGGGATACCAGTTCTGCACCGTCGAATATTTGATCTCGGCATCGTCGAGCGCGATCAGTTCGACCACCGCGGCGTGAAGCTGGTTCTCGTCGCGCTGCGGCGCCGTGCAGCCTTCGAGATAGGAGACGTAAGCCCCCTCCTCGGCGATGATCAGCGTGCGCTCGAACTGGCCGGTATTCTTCTCGTTCATGCGGAAATAGGTCGACAATTCCATCGGGCAGCGCACGCCCTTGGGCACGAAGACGAACGAACCGTCGGTGAACACGGCCGAATTCAGCGTTGCGTAGAAATTGTCGGAGGTCGGCACGACAGAACCGAGATATTTCTTCACCAGTTCCGGATGCTCGCGGATCGCTTCCGAGATCGAGCAGAAGATGACGCCGGCCTGCGCCAGCTCCTTCTTGAAAGTCGTGACGACGGAGACGGAATCGAACACCGCATCGACGGCGACGCGGCCCGACTTGTAGACGTTGTCGCTGGCTTCCTCGAGCTCCGAGGCATCGGTCTTCTGCACGCCGGCGAGGATTTCCTGTTCCCTGAGCGGAATGCCGAGCTTCTCATAGACCTTCAGCAGTTCGGGATCGACCTCGCTGAGCGAAGTCGGCCCCGGCGTGCTCTTGGGCGCGGCGTAATAGTGGAGGTCCTGGAAATCGATTTTGGGATAGTGGACGCGCGCCCATTTCGGCTCGTCCAGCGTCAGCCAGCGGCGATAGGCTTCCAGGCGCCATTCCAGCATCCAGGACGGCTCGTCCTTCTTCGCCGAAATGAAGCGGATAATGTCTTCGCTCAGGCCCTTGGGGGCCTTGTCCATCGCGATTTCGGTCTGGAATCCGTATTTATACTGGTCGACATCGATCTTTCGAACTCGATCGATCGTCTCCTGCACAGCAGGCATCAGCGTTCTCCATCCACGCCGGGGTCAAGGCCCGGCAGTTTTCAAACTATGGCACCGCAAACGAGCACCCATCAGGCACCCGAGGCGGCGTAAGTTTCATATAGTGCGTTCATGCCAGAAATTCACCCGGCCAAATTCGAACGCACGGCTCTACCAGGCCGCAAGGCCCTACATTTCGTCTGCCGCGCTCAGGCGGCTCGTTCCCTGCTTGCCTTTTCCTTACCGGCTTGGCGCGCGACGATCGTCGCCAGCGCCGAACGGAACAGCTCAATGTCTTCAGCGCTGGTCGCGTGGCCGATGGACACGCGCAACGCGCCGAGGCTGTCGCCATAACCCATGGCTTTCAGCACGTGACTCGGCCCTACTTTGCCCGACGAACAGGCCGATCCAGCCGACAGCGCCACACCGGCCAGGTCGAAGGCAATCTGCGCCGTCTCGGCCTTGATGCCGGCAATAGCGAAGAATGTCGTATTGGCAAGCCTTGGCGCGCCGGTCCCGAAGATTTCGGCGTCCGGAACAAGCGTTTTCACGATCGCCTCGATTTCGTCGCGACGCTGCCGCACCGTTTCGATCGTTTGCAAGCCGGCAGACGCCTCGCGCGCCGCCGCGCCAAACCCGGCGATCGCCGCCAGGTTTTCGGTGCCGCCGCGATGGCCTTTTTCCTGGCCACCGCCGCTGACCAGCGGTCTTGGCATCATCAGGTCCGAAGCCGCGACCATGGCGCCGACGCCCTTGGGGCCGCCGATCTTGTGCGAGGAAAGAAACAGATAATCACCGTAACCCGCTGACATATCGAGCGGAATGCGGCCGGCCGCCTGCACCGCATCGATAATCAGGATGCCACCCGCCGCCTTGACGATTTCGGCAATGCGGCCAACCGGCTGGATCACGCCGGTCTCGTTGTTGGCGGCGTGTATCGCCACCAGCGGCAAGCCTTCGGCCTTGTCATGCTGGGCGAGAGCCTCGGCCAAAACGTCGAGCCTGACGACGCCGTCGGTGTCGACGCCGATCCGTGTCACCTGCGCCGCTGGGAAACGCCCGCCGTTCAGCAGGCAAGGATGATCGGCCTCGGACACATAGAGCCGGCTCATACGGACAGCGCCGCGCCCCATTTGCCAGTCCGGCGTCAGCAGCGTCGAGGCCGCTTCCGTCGCGCCGGAGGTGAATACGACATGCTCGGCCCTGGCGTTGACCAGTCGCGCCACGTCGCGCCTGGCGTCCTCGATCAGCCGCCGTGCAGCGCGGCCCTCGGCATGAACCGAGGACGGGTTGGCGGCAACGTCGAGCGCAGCCACCACCGCCGCGCGCGCCGAGGCAAGCAGCGGCGCGCTGGCGTTGTAGTCGAGGTAGGCGCGTGCTCCGGCCATTTCCGTCCAACTGGTCCCTTCAAAAGCCGTTCCGCGAAGATAGCGCGTTATTTCCTTGAAATTGCAAGGCAAGACGTCCTATTTACGCGGCTTGCGGCGCGGGTGGCCGAGCCACAATTTTTGGCCGCCCAGTTTTGAACAATTCTAAACTAGCTTCTAGAAAGACGCTCGCCCTGCGTCAAGGCCAGAGGAAAAGTTGTTCCGGGCGCCGCGCAATTTATGCCAAGTGGAGTATTTCATGCCTGAGGTCATTTTCACCGGTCCTGCCGGCCGTCTGGAGGGTCGCTATCAGCCCTCGAAGGAAAAGAGCGCGCCGATTGCCATCGTCCTGCACCCGCACCCCCAGTTCGGCGGGACGATGAACAACAAGATCGTCTACGACCTCTTCTACATGTTCCAAAAGCGCAATTTCACCACGCTGCGCTTCAATTTCCGCGGCATCGGCCGCAGCCAGGGCGAGTTCGACCACGGCACCGGCGAATTGTCCGACGCCGCCGCGGCGCTCGACTGGGTGCAGTCGCTGCATCCGGATTCCAAGAGTTGCTGGGTTGCCGGCTATTCGTTCGGCTCGTGGATCGGCATGCAGCTTCTGATGCGCCGGCCGGAGATCGAGGGCTTCATCTCGGTCGCGCCGCAGCCCAATACCTATGATTTCTCGTTCCTGGCGCCATGCCCGTCGTCCGGCCTGATCATCCACGGCGACGCCGACAAGGTCGCGCCGCCCAAGGACGTGCAGGGCCTGGTCGACAAGCTGCACACGCAAAAGGGCATTACCATCACCCAGAAGACCTTGCCCGGCGCCAACCATTTCTTTGCCAACCATGCTGAGCTTCTGATCGAGGAATGCGCGGACTATCTCGATCGCCGGCTGGCCGGGGAACTGTCCGACCCACGGCCGAAGCGGCTGAGATAATCGGCGATGTACCAACCGCCTCACTTCCAGGAAACACGGCCGGACGTCCTGCACGGGCTGATCCGGGCGCATCCGCTTGGCCTGCTGGTCTCGAACGGCGCCGAGGGGCCGGTCGCCAACGCGATTCCTTTTCTTCTAGACGCGGATGTGCCGCCGAACGGCAGGCTGCGCGCCCATTTGGCCAAGGCCAATCCGCAATGGCGGCTTTTGGCCGACAATCCCCTGGCGCCGGTACTGGTCGTCTTCCAGGGCGCCGATGCCTATGTGACGCCGTCCTGGTACGAGACCAAGCGTGAAACCGGCAAGGTGGTACCGACCTGGAACTACGCCATCGTCCAGGTGCGCGGCAGCGTCACGGTGATCGAAGACCAGGATTGGCTGGCCGAGCAGATTTCGGATCTGACGATGTCGCAGGAGGGCAGCCGCGCGGCGCCATGGGCGGTAACCGACGCGCCGGCACCCTTCATCCAGTCACAGATCAAGGGCATCGTCGGCCTGGAGATCGAAATCACCGCAATCAGCGGCAAATGGAAAGTCAGCCAGAACCGCCCGGCCGCCGACCGCGTCGGTGTCGCCGAGGGGCTCGAGAGCGAGACTGCCGATTCGGCCGACATGGTCCGGCTGGTAAGATCCTACGGCGGGCTGGACGGCAAGTAATCTGGATTGCTTGCTCGACCGGTTCAGGCCGGTGGCGGGCTCAATCGACCTTGGTCATCGCCGCCTTGCGCTCGTTGGCGATCAGCCAGAGATTGCGGATATAGATCAGCAGGCCCATGGCCTGGCCGGCGATGAACACCGGATCCTGACGCTGGATGGCGTAGACCAGCAGCAGGCCGCCGCCGAACAGCGAAAAGAACCAGAAGGCGATCGGCACGACGCTGCGCTTGGCCTTTTCCGACGCCACCCACTGCACCAGAAAGCGCATGGTGAAGAAGAACTGGGCGACGAAGCCAAGCAGAACCCAGGCATCGAATTGCTTGACGAAAACATCGTGAAGCCAGGTCGCCAATTCCTGAAGCACGTTACCCATGCCTGATTTCCTCTACTTTGGGCATTCTGCGGCGCCTGCGGCGCAGCCACCAGACGCCGGCAAGATCGAGCACGCCCTGCAGGCCGCGATCGAAGATGCCGTAATTCGATTTGCCGTGACGGCGGGAGCGGTCGACGACATCGCAATGGACGACGCGGTAGCCCTCCTGGATGACCAGCGCCGGAACAAAGCGGTGGGTGCCGTCGAAGAACGGCAATTTCCGCAAAATGTCGGTGTAGATCGCCTTGAGGCCGCAGCCGGTATCCCGCGTCTCGTCGTGCAGGATGGCTTTTCTCAGCCCGTTGGCGAAACGCGACGCCAGTTGCTTGATCTTGCTGTCGCGGCGCTTCAGACGCTGTCCCTGCGCGGCCCCGACTTCGGGACCAGCCTGCCGCAACGCGTCGATCAACACTGGGATATAACCGGGGTCGTTCTGGCCGTCGCCGTCGATGGTGGCGACGATATCGCCGCGCGCCGCCCAGGCGCCCGAGCGCACCGAGAGCGACTGGCCGGCGGATTTTTCATGCCTGAGATGGCGCAGCGGAAACCGGCGAAGCGCTGCCTCTGCGGCAAGCACCGAAGGCGTTTCGTCGGTCGAGCCGTCGTCGACGACGATGACCTCGAAGTCGCGCCCGGCCATGGCGGTGCCGATCTCGTCGAGCAGAAGCGGCAGGTTCGCCGCCTCGTTCCGGCAAGGAATGACGATGGATATCTCCGGCATCTCGACTCTGTCATAGGATATGGCATTCGATCGATGCCGTGCGGTCCAGCGGATGAGACCCGTTGGCGGCGCCTCATTACGCCAGCCGAAACGATGACGCAAGCAGGCCGCACGCTTGGGGTTGTCCCTTCTCCCCTTGTGGGAGAAGGTGGCCGCGCGAAGCGCGGTCGGATGAGGGGTGTTCCAGCTTGGCAACGACGGCACTCCGTCCAACACCCCTCAACCGTCTTGGCGCTGCGCGCCAATCCACCCACAAGGGGAGAAGGCAAGAGGGTGTCGCAAAACCGGATTCCACTTTTGCTGATCGCGCTTGAGTGCTAAACGCCCGCCTTCATGCATAGCCGAGCCGCATTCGGCCGGAAGCTTTTCGGGAAAGAAAATGTCCGCCTTCAAATCCGATTTCCTGCGCACGATGGGCGAGCGCGGTTTCATCCACCAGACCTCCGACGATGCCGGCCTCGACCAGCTTTTCGCCACGGAAACGGTGAGCGCCTATATCGGCTTCGACGCCACCGCCAGGAGCCTGCATGCCGGGTCGCTGATCCAGATCATGATGCTTTACTGGCTGCAGCAGACCGGCCACCGGCCGATCGCGCTGATGGGCGGCGGCACCTCGATGATCGGCGATCCGTCGTTCAAGGACGAGGCGCGCAAGCTTTTGACGCCGCAGGACATCGAGGACAATCTCGCCGGCATCCGCCGCAACTTCACACCCTACCTCAAATTTGGCAGCGGCCCGAACGACGCCGTCATGATCAACAATGCCGACTGGCTGATGGACATCAACTACGTCAATTTCCTGCGCGATGTCGGCCGGCATTTTTCGGTTAACCGCATGCTGGCCTTCGATTCGGTCAAGCTCCGGCTGGATCGCGAGCAGTCGCTGTCGTTCCTCGAATTCAACTACATGATCCTGCAGGCCTACGACTTCGTCGAGCTCTACAAGCGCCTCGGCTGCCGGTTGCAGATGGGCGGCTCCGACCAGTGGGGCAACATCGTCAACGGCATCGATCTCGGCCATCGCATGGAAGGCGCGCAGCTTTATGCGCTGACGACGCCGCTGCTCACCACCTCCTCAGGCGCCAAGATGGGCAAGTCGGCCTCGGGCGCGGTCTGGCTCGATGCGGAGATGCTGAGCCCGTACGAGTTCTGGCAATACTGGCGCAACACCGAGGATGCCGACGTCGGCCGTTTCCTGAAGCTCTACACGACCCTGCCACTCGCCGAAGTCGCACGCCTCGAACGGCTCGGCGGCTCGGAGATCAACGAAGCCAAGAAGATCCTCGCCACCGAAATCACCGCCATGCTGCATGGCCGCGAGGCGGCGGAGGAGGCAGCTAGGACGGCAGAAGCGCTTTTCGAAAGAGGTCAGTCAACCGAGTCATTGCCGACAGTAACCATCGACAAAGGACAGGATGACAAATGGCAATTTGGCAGGTCGAATGCAGCAATTGCCGTCGCGTCGGGACTTGTGCCGTCCAATTCGGAAGCTCGGCGCAAGATGGCGGAAGGTGCTCTACGAATCAATGACAGGGTCGTCACCGACCCGAACGAAATTGTCTTGTGGACCGACCTGTACGAAAACACCGGAGCATTCAAAGTTCAGTTGGGAAAGAAGAAGGTCATTCTGGTACGGCCGGTCTGACCTCTGCTGAGGCTCAGGTGAGACCGAGCCGGCGACGGGCACAAGCAATGGATCGCTGCATTCCTCGGCAACTGTAACGGCATGGATCCTAGGGTCTCCGCGACGTCGCTTCGCTCCTGCTGCGCCCTAGGATGACGAAGGCATGGTGGCTCAAGGCTAGTCGCGGATGTCGGAGAGCGAGGCGGTCGCGTGGCGGCCGATGGCAAACGCGACCTTCGAGATTGGCTGAAGTCTCCCCTCGCTTCGTCATCCTAGGGCGAAGCAGGAGCGAAGCGACGTCGCGGAGACCCTAGGATCCATGCCGTTACCTCTAGGCGGTGCTACGCTGAACAGCACTTCACCCGGCCTTTTTGGCGCCACCCGCCTACCCTACCCGCCTCAGCGATACTCGAAGATCGACCGGAAAATCCCGGGCGCTATCACCGATAGCGGATTTACCTCCAGGTTCGGCTTGTTGGCGTTGCCCTTGAGCCTGTAGGTGACGCCGATCAGGCCGCGGTCGCGGCCGTTGCCGAGCAGTGCGCCGATCAGCGGCAGTTCGCCGAAGATGCGGTTTACGCCGTAGGCCGGCATGAACGTGCCGGTCATGTCCATATTGTTGTTCTGGTCGTAGAGCGTGCCCTGGAAGGTGGTGCCGATGCGCGAGCCGCGCAGCACGCCGTTGCGCAGCTTGAGATAGCCGCTGCCCTTATCGATCTCGCTGAAACCGCGCTCGAACTTCACCCTCGACGTGTCGAGATTGCCTTTGACCGCCTCGTTGAGGCTGCGGTTGTCGCCAGCCGGCGTCGTCGACACGATCGAGGCGAGCTTCGGCTCGTTGACGATAAAGAAGTTCTTGGCGTCGACCTGGCCTTTCATCGGACCGTCGCCGGCGCCGGTGAGCGCCAGCGTGATCGAGCCGCCTTCCATATGCTCGTAGATGTTGAGGAAGCGCAGTATGGCGCCGGCGTCGGCCGACTTCATGTTGAGCGTGCGCAGGCCGCCGCCGGTCGTGTTGCTGATGGTGATGGCGGCTCCCGAACTTGCCGTGGCGCTCACCTTGAGCCCGTTCACCCGGGACCCTGCGGCGCTGTAGTCGAGTTTCAGATTCGACAGCACCTCGTCGTGGAAGCCGGTCAGGGAGCTGACGTCGGCGCTGACCGAGATCGCATCGACGCCGGTGGTCTTGGTGGCGGTATCGACATCGGACGTGAATTGCTTGATCAGCGAGCGTGCGTCCAGCGCGCTGCCGCTGACCTCGACCGCATAGGCCTTGCCCGACCGCTTCACCGAGACGGCGACGTCGTCGCCCCTGTTCAAGGTGACCTTGCTGAACCGGGCCGAGGACAAGGCGCCCTTGACCAGCACCGCGCTGCCGTCGATGGAAAAGGTCTTGCCATCGAGTTCGAAATTGGAGAGCGTCGTGGTGTCGCCGGTCTTCGCCATGGCGAAGACGACCTTGGCGGGAATGCCAGGCCCCTTGCTCCAGCCGGCCCAGGGGATGTCCAGCCTGGCATTGGTCAGGTCGGCCGACACGTTCTGGTTGCCGGTGCCACTCTTGTCGATCGCCACCTTGATGGTTCCGGAAAGCAGCGTCGACAGGCCAGGCATGGCGGTGGCGCGCGTCTTGTCGTCGAGCACCAGCGCCACTTTACGACTGCGCGGCGGGCCGCCATCCCTGAGCGGCTCGATCAGGTCGAGCTCGGCCGGAATGCCGTTGAGCAGCGCCTTCGCCGAGATCACCGCCCGGTCGGGCGCGACCGTGATCGAGCCGTCGGCATGGCTGACTGTCTGGCCCTCGAACGGCTTGCCCAGCGACAGGTCCTTGTAGTCGAGCGCCACCAGCCAATCGAGTTTGGACGAGTCGACACCGGACTGCAGCGGAATATCAGCCTTGACGTGGCCGGTCACCGTGCCGGACAGGTCGTCCGGCAGCAGGCCGACATGGCGCATGGCATTGATCGGGTCAAAGGATGCCAGCTCGGCGATTGCCGGCGCCTCGCCGGCGACATCGATGTCGAGCGCGCCGATCACCGGCGGATGGTTCGCCGCCTTGACGGTGAGCGTGCTGTTGCTCGCCGCCACCGTGCGGCCGCTCGGCATATAGACGCTGCCCGACGACAGCGCGACGTCGACGTCGTTGCCGTGGAAGCCGACGACGCCAACGGCATCGCGGATCGGCGGAATGCGGCCGGCCGTGTCGAAGCGCGATCCTTCGACCTGGAATCGGCCGAACACTTCATCGGCGGAAAGCGGCACGCCGTTGCCGAGCCGTCCGGGCACGACCTGGAACTGCAGGCTGCCATCGACGACGCGGCCGCCGAACAGGTTCTTAAGCACCCACAGCCTGGCATTGCGCGCCGAAAACCATGGCCATAATTGCTTGACGTGCGAGACCGGCATGTCGTGGACATTGAGCGCGACCGATATGCCCGGCGCCTGGTTGGCGACGAATGAAACCGAAGCCGTGCCCAGCACTTCGCTGCCCGGTCCGGACCGGACGCCGATCTGCTCGGCGACCAGCTTTTGGCTGGTCGGCTGGTAGACGCCGGCGATACGGGCAATGAAGCTGAGTGCCGGCTCCGGCGAATCGGAAGGCGCCAGGGTCGAACCGTCGCTGGTCAGGTCGTAACGATAGGATGGCTCCTCGCCCGCTGCGCCGGTAGCCGGCTTCGGCCCGATCGAACCGGCGAAATCGAAGGTCGAGCGGCCGGTTTTCACCAGCAAACTGTCGACCTGGATTTTGTTCGACCCGGCGACGAGTGTTGCATCGAGATCGATGTCGGCCGGAAGCAGGCCGCGCGAACCGAGATCGAGCACCGATCCGGTCAGTGACAGGGCAGCGGTCAGCCGCGAACCGTTGTCGCCGGTCCCTTCCGACCCCGCCAGCTTCAAGGCGATCGCACCCAATTTGCCGCCTGCCGCAGTGTCGGCGTCCGCTGCCTGGATGCTGGCGTCCAGCGTGGTGATGCGTCGCGTCGCCGGATCGCGGGTGGCGGAAGCGGCGATGGTAAGCGCCCTACCGTCGACATCCGCGTCGGATGAAAACTCCATGCTTCCCGGTCCCGACTGCGAGACGGAGGCGTCGGCGATGGTGACCGACTTGACCGATCCGGTCTCGGGCAGTGCCAGCTCGACGTTGCGCAGATCGATCTGGCGCACCGAATCCTCGCGCACCGCATCGAGCGCGCGGTTGAGGTTGGCGAAGACGGCGGCGGAAAGTTTTTCCGGATCGATGAGGCCGTCCTGGTTGCGCAGCCCGGCCGCCCAGTCGCCGCCGGACGGCATTGCCGCCATGACGATGTGCGCGTCGGAAATCCGGGCGCTGGTCAGCCGTACCTCGCCCGAAAGCAACGGGATCAGCCGGATGCCGAAGCGGACCCGGCCGGCATCGGCCATCGGTTTTCCGTCGGCGGTCTTGAGGCTGACGTCGCTGACCTGCAGCGCAATGAAGCTCGACCCGTCAAGCGTCAGCCGTGCCGGCCCGACGGCAACGTCGACATCGAAGCCGGCCAATTTCTCGATTGCCGCTTCGGCTTCCGCGCGAAGCCGCTCCGAGCCGAAGCCGGACACGCCGATCGCGTAGACGCCGGCGGCAGCCAGCAGCACAAGGGCGACAAGGCCGGCAAACAGCCGCGCCATCAAACGGACGCCGCGACCGATCGACGCCTGGCCGAGCGGCGGGACGCGGCACGCGGACGGAAAGGTTCCGAGGTCGGTGATCTCGTCACGCCTGAACCTGATCTTCTCGTGCTGCGGTAGCTCCTGATCCACGCAATCTTCCGTTGAAACGAATTCGATCGTGGACGAATCCCCGCTCGACATTATATCGGTGCAGCCTGGCGCGTAACCTCAAACAAGGGCATCGGTATGGCTGACCTCGACGTGGGCGATGTTGCGCCGCAGTTCGATCTTCCGCGCGACGGCGGCGGTTCACTCAGCCTCGCCGTATTGCTGGGAAAACCCATCGTACTCTATTTCTACCCACAGGACGACACCACAAGCTGCACCAACGAGGCGATCGGCTTTTCGCAGTTGAAGCCGGAGTTCGAAAAGGCCGGCGCTGTCGTCATCGGGCTCTCGCCGGACAGCGTCAAGAAACACGACAAATTCAAGGCGAAATACGATCTGAGCGTCAACCTTGTCGCCGACGAAGAGCGCAAAGTGATCGAGGCTTACCATTTGTGGGTGGAAAAGAAGCTCTACGGCCGCACCTATATGGGCGTCGAGCGGGCGACGTTCCTGATAGGCCGGGACGGACGCATCGCCAGGATCTGGCGCAACGTCCGCGTCAAGGGGCACGCCGAAGAGGTGCTGGAGGCGGTTCACGCCCTTTGAGATCTGCGCCAGGCCGCTGCAATTCGATGCCCGTTTTGCGCGAAGACCTTTGGTTGTCGTTCGATCCGGCAAAACTTTGTTAACCCTAATAATGTGTAATCAGGCTCGTCGTTGGTGTCGTAACGAAAGCTTGGTCCCGTGAACGTAGCCAGTCAGTCAGCGGTCTTCGGCAGACGCAAAGAGCCCCACACGGTCATCATCGCCCGGGGCGACCAGATAAGGCATTTCACCATACGCCCGTGGCTTGCAGCATTTTGCGGCTCGGCGCTGGCGGCGATCGTCATCGGCTACCTGCTGGCGACCTCCTATCTGGTGCTGCGCGACGATCTGATCGGCGCCACGACGGCGCGGCAGGCGCGCATGCAGCAGGCCTACGAAGACCGCATCTCGGCACTGCGCAGCCAGGTCGACCGCATCACTAGCCGCCAGCTACTCGATCAGCAGCTGATGGAAACCAAGGTCAGCGAGCTGCTGGAACGGCAGAGCCAGCTCAGCCTGCGTCACGGCCGTCTCGGCCCGATCCTCGAACGAGCCGAAAACGAGGTCGCAACGCCGCCCGTTCCGGCGGCAAAGCCGGACGAACATGCGGACGCGACCGGCAGCATCCAGCCGACGGCCTATTCCGTCGCCAGCCTTGCCGCCCCCCTTGCCGCTCCTGTGGGCGTTGACGACACCAGGCCGTTCTCGCTGTGGTCGACCCGCGCCGATCCGCTACCGAGCGAAAGCGCGGCCGACCGGGCAGACAAGCTCTTCGTTTCGATCAACAATTCGCTGAAGGCCATCGAGAGCCAGCAGCTCACCCGCATCGCCACACTTGCCGACAATGCCTACAAGAGCGCCGACGCGATCTCGCAGGCGCTCGAGGCCGCCGGCCTGCCGGTCGATAGCGAATTCGAAAAGAGCGACGTCGGCGGGCCGCTGATACCGCTCGACAGCTCGTTGGTTTTCGACAGCAAGGTCAAGGAGTTGGACGAGGCTCTTGACGCGCTGGATCATCTTAAAAAGGAAGCGCGCCGGCTGCCGCTCGCCAACCCCGCCCCCGGCCGCAGCGTTACCAGCCCATTCGGCGTGCGCACCGACCCCATCCTCGGCACGGCCGCCTTGCATTCCGGCATGGATTTCAGGGCGCCGATCGGTATGCCAGCCAAGGTCACGGCAGCCGGCGTTGTCGTCAAGGCCGGCTGGAACGGCGGCTACGGCCGCATGATCGAGGTCGACCACGGCAACGGTTTTGTTACGCGTTACGGGCATCTTAGCGAAATCGACGTCGCCGTCGGCCAGAAGCTCGATGCCGGAGACATCATCGGCAAGACCGGCAACAGCGGCCGCTCGACCGGCCCGCATCTGCATTACGAGGTCCGCCACAACGGCGAGGCAATCGATCCGCTGCGGTTTCTGACGGTCGGCAAGAAGGTCGAGCGGTATCTGTAGAGCCGGCGATTCATTCGGCGTGAAGCCTGTCGCGCGGCCAACCGCCCGCCTGGCAATATAAAGAATGGATCGCTTCAGCCCTCAGCAGCAGCCATGAACGCGCCGAGCCGCCGGTTGAACGGCTCACCGGTCTGCTGAACGCTGTGCCCCGCGCCGACGATCACGGCACGATCGGCACCAAGCACGTTTTCGAGCACATCGCAGACGGCGTCGAATGCTGCGCTGTGCCCGCCGGATACCACCAGTTTCGGGAACGGCGCATCGGCAAGTTGCCGAAGCGGAATTTCGGCCTCCCATGGCCCGCGTTCGACGACGAGCATGGCCGCGCCTTGCGCGAGTGGGGGCGGCAGCGGGTCTGGCAATTGTATCGCCGAGCCGACCAGATGGAGGAACTGGCGCAAGAAAAGCGCGGGATCGTCGCGGGGTCCGCTTTGCCAGTGGGTCTTCAGGCGCGTCACGAGTTCGTTGACGGCAACATCCCCGCGCGCAAGGTCAAAGGCCGGCGGCTCGATCACCGTGAGCGAACGGATTGCTCGCGGGCGCATCGCTGCTGCAAGAAGAGAGATGACGCCGCCATAGGAATGCCCGACCAGATGGACGCGGCTTTCGTCCCAGAGGTCATGCGTCCGATCGAGGAATCCGGCAACCAGTCTGGCGTCGACGACGAAATCCTCGCGTTCGGCAGGGGAACTTGATCCGTATCCGGGCCGGTCGACCACAACCAGCTTCCAGCGCTCCGCAAGCGGTAGCTGCGCGGACCATGTCATCATGCCGTTCGTGACGCTGCCGTGGACGAACAGAACCGGCGGCCCGTCGCCCCGCACCTCATAGCCGAGATCAATCCCGTCGAGGGTCAGCTTCGGCATCGCATCTCCTCCCGCAGACCGACGAGAGCAAGTATGCTCCCTGCAACGGAAAGGCGCAACGAACTCCGATCCCTGGCCGGCTCACAGCCGGGTTCCGAAATGGGCTTCAGGGCGCTGATCGGAATGCCGGCCAAGGTCATGCCTGGCGTCCCGTCCAGCCGGTGTCGCTTCATACTGGAAAGGTGGCCCATCCGCCGGCGGGCACGAATTCGCCGGCGTTAGAAGGACCTTGGCCACAGGCGAATTATTTTTGAATTCCATTTGACTGAATAAATCTTTAGTGCCAGTCTGGCCTCTCTCGGGGGCACAAGGCATGGCATTGCGCGGGACCAATCAGGAGTTCGGGCGGCCGTATAACCGGCGGATCGTGCTCGAATCCATCCGCCTTCACGGGCCGATCGCCCGCGGCGATATTGCCAGGCGGGTCGGACTCACCGTGCAGACGGTGTCGACCATCGTTCGCGAGCTGGAAGAGCACGGTTACGTGCTGTCGCTGCGCGAAGAGCCCAAGGGGCGCGGCCTGCCACCGGCAACGCTGCGCATCAATCCGGAAGGCGGCTATGCCGTCGGCATCCACGTCACCCCGCTGGGCATCAATGCCGCCCTGATCAACCTAAGCGGCGATGTTATCGAGAGCACCTACCGCGAAGCTCCAAATGCAACGCCCGACCACGCTTTCGAGCTGATCGGCGCCATGGTGCTCGAATTGACGGCATTGCGGCCCGGTGGCCGCGTTCTCGGCATCGGCATGGCGCTACCCGGACCGTTCGGCGTGGAGTCCATGAGCTTTGTCGGGCCGACCACCATGACCGGCTGGAAGGATGTGGCGCTGCGCGAGCGGCTGGCCGCCTCGACCGGACTGCCGGCCTTTTTCGAAACCGATATGGCGGCGGCTGCTATCGGCGAGCGCCTCTACGGTCTCGGAACGGCATATTCCGAGTATTACTATCTTTATTTCGGCGTCGGTCTCGGCGGCGTCATGGTGCATGACGGGGCGGCATTGCGCGGCGCCTGGGGAAACGCCGGTGAAATCGGCCACATTCCCGCGGTGCCGGGCGGCGAGCCCTGCCCGTGCGGCAATCGCGGCTGCCTCGAACGGTATCTCTCGCTCGAGGCGCTGCGGCGCCGCAACATCGCCGACGCCGAGTGGGTGAGCGAGATTGCGCCGATCTTCCGCAACGCCGTCACCATCATCGAAAACCTGTTCGATCCCGAAACCATCATCCTCGGCGGGCTTGCCTCCACCGACCTGCTCGAAAGGCTTGCCGGCGCGGCCGCGCACCTGCCCAACTCGGTGTCGGCGCGAAGCGACCGCACGACGCCCCGCGTCAGCGTCGCGCGCGGCGGCCAGCATGCCGTGTTGCGCGGCGCCGCCGCGCTTGCCGTTTCGGGGGTGCTTTCGCCGCGCTTCGGCCAGATCTTCACCGCCGAGCGCGAACGCGGGCGAGATCTCTTGCATAACAAAGGGATCGCGGCATGAGCGAACCGCTGCTGGTGCTCGACAACGTCGCCAAGAATTACGGCGCCATCGAAGCGCTGAAAGGCATCAGCTTTTCGATCGACAAGGGCGAAGTGGTGGCGCTTCTTGGCGACAACGGCGCCGGCAAATCGACGCTGGTCAAGATCATTGCCGGCGGCCTGGAGCCGACCTCCGGCCGCATGCTGTTCGAAGGCAAGGAATTCCTCGCCAAATCCCCCGCCGAGGCCAAGGCCGCGGGGATCGAGACGGTCTACCAGGACCTGTCGCTTTGCACCAATGTCGACGTGGTCGCCAATTTCTTCATGGGCCGCGAGATCACCAGGAAGGTTCTCGGCATTCCGGTGCTCGACGAGCGCGCCATGGAGCAGGTGGTGCAAAAGGCGCTGGCCAGCGCCGGCACCCGCATTCCCTCGCTTCGCACCAATGTCGAGCACCTCTCGGGCGGTCAGCGGCAGGCCATCGAGCTCAACCGATTCGTGCATTTTGGCGGCAAGCTGGTGCTTCTCGACGAGCCGTTCGCGGCACTCGGCGTCGAACAGACGCGGCGCGGCCTCGACATGATCCGCCAGGTGGCGAGCCAGGGCATCGGCGTCGTCATCATCACCCATATCATGCAACAGGCCTTCCAGGTCGCCGACCGGATCGTGGTGATCCGGCAAGGCGTCGTGGCGGGCGACGTCGCACGCAACAAAACAAGTCCCGACGCGGTGATCAAAATGATCACCGGAGAGACGCTCGCCGGTGCCGGACCGGCAAGCTGAGGGACATATGAGGGGTCCGGCGCAAGAGGAGCGAACGACATGAAGAAAATACTTCTTTCCGTCTTCGGTATCCTGGCACTGGCCTTTGCCACGCTCACGCCGGCATTAGCCCAGTCCAAGGGCACCGTCTACTACATGGTGCCGACATTGCTCGATGAGTTCCAGACCGGCTCGGTGAGCGCGCTGGAATTGTTCCTGAAGCAGGTCGGCTACGAGATGAAGACGCTGAACGCCGACAACAAGACCGACGCTCAGCAATCCCAGATGAACGACGTCATCGCGCTGAAGCCGTCGGCGATCATCCTAGCCGCCGTCGATTTCAATGCGCTGAAACCGTCGATCGAGGCCGCCCGTGCCGCCGGCATCCCGGTCGTCGAGTTCGACCGCCAGATCACCTCGACCCCGTCCGACTTTACCTCGGTGGCCGGAACCGTCGAGATCGGCTACGTCGCCGCCGATCAGGCGCAAAAGCTCCTGACCGCGAAAAACGGCTCGGTGAACGGCAAGATCCTGCAGGTGCTCGGCGATCCGGGCGACCCCTACACGCTCGATATCCAGAAGGGTTTCGAGGAGAAGATGAAGGCGTTCCCGGACGTCAAGATCATCTCGCTGCCGGCCATGCAATGGGAGGCCAGCAACGCCGGCACCATCGTTGCCGACCAGATGCTCGCCAATCCCGACATCGACCTGATCTTCAGCCATGCCGCGCATCTTTCGGTCGCTGCCGTCGCCTCGCTCGAGGCTGCCGGCAAAAAACCGGGCGACGTCATGCTGATGAGTTCGAACGGCGCTCCGGTCGGCCTCGACCTGATCCGCAAGGGCTGGCTCAACGTCGAAGTCGAGCAGCCGCTCTACGCCCAGGCCGCGGCCGTCGCCATGTTCATGGACAAGGTGGTCAACAAGCAGGAGATCAAGCCCGGCGAATACGACGTGCTCGGCCTGAAGTCGACCGTGACCAAGGAAGCCTGGGGGCCAAACATCAAGATCCCCGGCGCTGCGATCACCAAGGAAAATGTCGATAACCCGGCCTTCTGGGGCAACATGAAGCCGCCGACCGAAACCATAAAGCCGGTCGAATAGCAACTCGCCAAACGCTCCGGGCCACAGGCCCGGAGCCTTAGCCCTGCAGCTGTGCGCGTTAGAACGGACGCGCACGGGAATGCTGCAGTAATTTTCAACCGCGCCTGATCTTTCCGAAGAACCGAGTGGTTTTTTGGGCTGACGCGCCAACCGGATCCGCAGATGAACCCCCGCACGCGCCAAACCCTCGAGTTCATCCTCGACAATCTCGTCTGGTTCATGCTGGTCTTCGTGCTGGTGGTCTTTTCCATCCTCATCCCCAACTATTTTCAGCTCGGCATCTTCGCCAACATTATCGAGGCCTCGAGCGTGCTCGGCGTCATGTCGATCGGCCTGGCGCTGGTCATCATCGCCGGCCATATGGACCTGTCGGTCGAATCGGTGGCGGCGCTCAGCGCCATGGCGGTCGGCATCCTGTTCTGCTCGTCGGGCATCGGCCTTGGCATCCAGTTGCAGCCGCAATGGCTGATGGTTCCCGTTTCGCTGCTCATCGCGCTTGCCGTCGGCGGCCTCATCGGCGCCATCAACGGCTACCTGGTGGTCAAGGTGAAGATGAGCGCCTTCATCATCACGCTGGCCTCCTACATCTGGGTGCGCGGCCTCGTGCTGGTCATCTCCGGCGGCCGCTCGGCGCAGGACCTTGCGCCGGCAATCCGCTGGTTCGGCATCCAGCGTCTGGGCGGCCTGCCGCTGACTGCCTGGATCGCCATTGCGTGCTTCGTGGTGTTCTCGCTGATCATGGCCAAGACGCCCTTCGGCAGGCACCTGGTCATGATCGGCGGCAACGAGACGGCGACCTTTCGCGCCGGCATCCGCGTCAACCGCAACCTGGTCATAGCCTTCGTTCTCGCCGGCGCCATCGCCGGCCTTGCCGGCTGGCTGCTGGCGATCCGCACCTCCGGCGCGACAGCTAATCTCGGGGTCGGCCTGTTGTTCAATGCCTTCGCCGCGGTCGTCATCGGCGGCGTCAGCCTGAAGGGCGGCGTCGGCACCTTGCCCGGCGTCTATGCCGGCGTGCTGCTGCTTTCGGCCATCAATACGGCGATCAATTTGATGGGTCTGCCGGCCAACTTCACCCAGGTGATCCATGGCCTGCTCGTCCTCGCCGCGGTGCTGCTCGACGCCTTCAAGCAAACCATCCGCCAGAGGCTGGCATGACCGGCCGTCTGGAAGACAAAGTCGCGCTGATCGTCGGCAGCGCACGTGGCATCGGCAAGGGCATCGCACAGCGTTTTGCCGAAGAGGGCGCGAAGCTTGTGCTCGCCGACACCGAGGCCGAGGCCGGGCAAGCGACTGCGGACGAGCTCGGTGCCGCCTTCATACGCACCGACATCTCGCAGATGGCCGATGCGCAGGCCGCTGTTGCACTGGCGCTCGACCGTCACGACCGGCTCGACATCATGGTGCAGAATGCCGGCATCTATCCCTGGCAATTGCTGGAAAACACCAGTCCCGACGACTGGGACCGGGTCATGGCGGTGAATTTGCGTGGCAGCTTCATCGCAGCGCGCGCAGCGCTCGTTCCGATGAAGGCACAGCACTTTGGCCGCATGCTGTTCACCTCCTCGATCACCGGCCCGCATGTCACCAGCCCCGGCCACGGCCATTATTCGGCGACCAAGGCCGGCATCAACGGCCTGATCCGTTCGGCTGCGCTCGAATTCTCCGGCTATGGCATTACAGTCAACGGCGTCGAGCCCGGCAACATCCTCACCGAAGGCATAGAGCTGCATCGCGGGGCCGCCTTCATCAAGAACATGGAAGACGCCATCCCGCTCGGCCGCCTCGGCAGCCCGCGCGACGTGGCCAATGCCTTCCTGTTCCTGGCCTCTGACGATGCCAGCTACATCACGGGCACGACCATCATCGTCGACGGCGGACAGCTTTTGCCCGAGGGCAAGGATTTCCGGCTGCTGCCGCCATGATCCTCGATTTCGGCGGCGGTTTCTTCCTGCGCCGGGCGACCACCGCCGATCATGCAGCGCTTGCGATGATCTGTCTCGAGACCGGCGATGCCGGCAAGGACGCCAGCGGCCGCGAGGACGACCCGGACCTGCTCGGCCTCCTCTACACCATTCCCTACCAGGTGCTCGAACCCGAGCTGGCCTTCATTATCGATAGTCCCGCAGGTGCGGCCGGCTACCTGCTTGGCGCGGCCGGTACGGGCGCTTTCAATGCCAGCCTGGCATCAGACTGGTATCCCGATCTTCAGCGGCGCGTGGCAGACCCCGGACCCGACAGCTCGCGCTGGCGCGGCAGCGACTGGGCGCGGCATCGGGTCCATCATCCCGATTTCGCTGTTCCGCCTGCGCTGACCGCCTATCCGTCGCATGGCCATATCGACCTGTTGCCGCAAGCGCGCGGGAAAGGCATCGGCCGGCGCGCGATGGCCTTCCTCGAGCAGGGGCTTGCCGCGAGCGGCTCGACCGGCATCCACCTCGAAGTCATGCCGGAGAACGATGGTGCGCTAAGGTTCTACAAGGCGATTGGATTTGAGGTGGTGCAGGACGCTGATTCATCAAAGCGTTGTGTTTATGTGGCGAAACGGATTGCTCACGCTCCGGCGATTGCAGGCTGATCTGCGACAAGCCAATCGCCTAAGTTGCAAAGAACCGGGAGGCCTATGGAAGTACAATGCTGCCGTTCTGCAGCAGCCAGTTGCCCGCGTGAACACCTTTGCCGCGGGAACGAAACCTTCGTCGCGTGCTCCACCGCAGACACGAAAGTCACCAGCATCAACACGGTGCGGGGCTAATCCGAGTGTTGGCGGAGCGTCTACTAGTTCAGTATGGGCGGCAGGGGAACATCCGCGACCGTTCCCCCGGCCACAATCGAGAGCACATAAAGCAGATAAATGGCTAATACCAACAGGGCGAGGAATGAACCGCTGGCAAAGACTCCTGCAACCGCGGCGTCGGGATAAGCTTCGACTTGTTCTTTCTTGAAGGTGTCTTCTTCGTTACGGGTTGTCTTCACAACCCGTTCGCCTGGAAGCCGGTTTTTTTCAGCTTCCTTCGATATCTTATCCGCGAGATCTCCTGCGATCACGGGATCGTCCGGAAGATGACTCGCAAGCCATCCAGGAATATTTTCGCTCCCGCCCATGCCCATACGCAATTGAGATACTGCAAGTTGTAGCTTTCGGCAATCGTTTCCCTCATGAGAGGCAAGCAGATCAGACTTAAGTCCCTGCGGAAAGACAGTTTGAATCAGACCAAAGTCCGAGTAGCACAGCGGTCGGATGCGTCTCACCTGGGCGATCAGCTTGAGCGGTGTAGCCCAAACTGAACACATCGAGGAAAATGGTGGGCGATGACGGGCTCGAACCGCCGACATCTTCGGTGTAAACGAAGCGCTCTACCAACTGAGCTAATCGCCCGCCCCGGGCCGGACCTTTAAGCAGTTAGGATCGGCTTCGCAAGGCCAAATGAGCGGCGAGTGGCTTGGCCGGGAGCCGGTTTCGGCAACAAAGTTCGGCTTATCAAAAAACCTTCTCCTGTTTGCCGTTATGCTGTCCGGGTCCGCTTGACACCCGGTGGCTTACCCCTTATCCACCGCCCCAACGACGAACACGGCTGACACGTGCTCGTCCATGCGCGGGTGTAGCTCAGTTGGTTAGAGTGCCGGCCTGTCACGCCGGAGGTCGCGGGTTCGAGCCCCGTCACTCGCGCCATTTCTCCTTTGGGGTCACGTCCCCTTGATGCCGGAGAAATGTCGACGTTGATTTGTCAAAAATCATCTTCTTTCGTGACCCAGTCCAGGTCCATTCCTTTCGAATTCTGGCATTGATCCTCATCCATCGACCTGCCCGCCTGTTTGTGGTCAAGCAAGAAAACAATAGCTTCTCGGACAAGAGTCGGGTCTAACCCATTCGCTCCCGCTTACAGTCTCATCCCGCAGTGCCGGGCTTCACCCCTCGGCGAGCAGCGCCTCGACCTCCTGCAGCGTCGGCATGGACGGCGCGGTGCCCGGGCGCGTCACCGAGATGCCTGCGACGGCGCAGGCGAAGCGCACCGCTTCCAGAGGTTCGATCCCCCTCGACAGCGCGGCAGCCAGGCCGCCGTTGAAGGCGTCGCCAGCGCCTGTGGTCTCGACCACCGGGCCGGCGGCGACCGCTGCGACATGCTCGGAACGATCGGCCGTGTGCAGCAGCGCACCGTTTTCGCCAAGCGTCACGATGACTGCCCCAGCGCCCTTCTCAAGCAGGCTGTCGGCGGCACGGCGGGCATCATCGATGGAGGATACCTTGATGCCGGTCAGTTCCTCGGCCTCAGTCTCGTTCGGCGTGACATAGTCGCAAAGCGTGTAGATACGGTCCGGAAGCCTGGCCGCCGGCGCCGGGTTGAGGATGGTGGTCACCCCTACCCCGCGCGCGATCTCCAGCGCCCGCAGCGCCGCCTCGATCGGCTGTTCGAGCTGGGTGACGAAAACGCCGGCCGCGCGGATCAAGCCGGCATTTGCCTCGATATCGGCGGGCGAGATCAGCATCGCCGCACCAGGGCTGACGATGATCGCGTTGTTGCCGCTCGTCTCCTCGATGAAGATATAGGCGGCACCGGTGTAGCTTTCCGGCGTGTCGATGACGGCGCTCTTCACGCCGGCGTGCGACCAGGTCTGTTTCGCCATATCGGCAAAGGGATCGACGCCGAGGCGGGTAAGGAAGGTGACATCGGCGCCGAGCCGGCCGGCTGCCACCGCCTGGTTCGAGCCCTTGCCGCCGGGGCCGAGCGTGAAGGACGTGCCCAGGATCGTCTCGCCCATGCGCGGCTGGCGGGCGGCGCGGTAGGCCGTATCGGCGACGAAGACGCCCAATATGACAACCGGCTTCATGACGATCGGTTTCGCCGGCATGCCGCTACTCCGCATCCGGTGGCACGACGCCCTTGCGGAACGCAAAACAGCCATAGAAGCGGCGCTCGCCGGTCTGGATGACGCAATAGGCCTTCTTGGCGCGTTCGTAGAAGGCGTAGCGCTCGACCGAGATCATCGGCCAGGCCTTGCCCTCGGCGGCATCGATCTCTTTTTGCACTTCCTGCTGCACGGCGGGAATGTCGTCCGGCTTGCCGACAATCTCCATGCGCGCGGCCGCGTCGTCGACGAAGCTGTCCAGCGGATAGAGCGACAGTACCGCCTTGACCACGTCGGCCGCCGACGCATCGATGCGCAGCAGCCGGCCAAGCACGGTCTGGCGCGCCACCGAATCGGACGGGAAATTGGTGTCGGCGATAATCAGATCGTCACCGTGGCCCATCGCCCGCAGCGCCTGCAGCACATCGGCATTGAGCAGCGGATTGATTCCTTTGAGCATGGTATTCCTCGCGAAGTTTGCTGGGGCGAAATCAGAGACGCTTGCCGGTCTCTGCGTCGAAGAGATGCACCTGGTCGAGCCGCGGTTTCAGGTGCAGTGTGTCGCCCGGCTTGAAGTCGTGGCGCTCACGGAACAGCGCCACCATCTCGCCCTCGCCGAAGCGCAGGAACACCAAAGTCTCGGAACCGGTCGGCTCGACCACCGAAATCTTCGCCGGAACACCATCGGGATGGATTTCGAGATGCTCGGGCCGCACGCCGTAGACGACATTACGGCCATCCTCGACGGCACTGGTCGCCGCAATTGGGAACGGCGTCCCGGCGATCTCGACGACGGGCTTGTCGCCCTTGCGCACGACGCCCTTGAGCAGGTTCATCGAGGGCGAGCCGATGAAGCCGGCGACAAACAGGTTGGCCGGCCGGTCGAATAATTCCAGCGGCGCGCCGACCTGTTCGATGCGACCGTCGCGCATCACCACGATCTTGTCGGCCATGGTCATCGCCTCGATCTGGTCGTGGGTGACGTAAATGGTGGTGGTCTTCAGCCGCTGGTGCAGTTCCTTGATCTCGGTGCGCATCTGGACACGCAGCTTGGCGTCGAGATTGGAGAGCGGCTCGTCGAAGAGGAACACCTGCGGGTTGCGCACGATGGCGCGGCCCATGGCGACGCGCTGGCGCTGGCCGCCGGAGAGCTGGCGCGGATAGCGCTTGAGGTAGGGATTGAGGTCGAGGATGTCGGCGGCGCGCTTGACCCGCTCAGTGACCACCGCCGGGTCGGTTTTGCGCAGCTTGAGAGCAAAGGCCATGTTCTGCTCGACCGTCTTGTGCGGATAGAGCGCGTAGTTCTGGAACACCATGGCGATGTCGCGCTTGGCCGGCGGCAGATGGTTGACGACGCGCTCGCCGATGGCGATGGTGCCGCCGGAGACCGTTTCCAGCCCGGCCACCATCCTCAGCAGCGTGGACTTGCCGCAGCCGGAAGGCCCGACCAGCACCACGAACTGCCCGTCGGCGATGTCGACGCTGACATCGTGCAGAACCTTGACGGTACCGAACGCCTTGGCCACATTGCGGATCGCGACTTGAGCCATCATTCCCCCTTCAGTTGCCGTGAAGCTAAACAACGCAAACGGCGAGGGCAAGTCAGTCTCTTATAGATAAAAAACCCATTCACGTTGACACCGCACTTCGTTGTGCGAATAGTGACAGTGTCCGGCTTATGACCCTGTTCCGGGCGCACCGGTACGCTTGTCCGGCACTGAATGCCAAGCGTCGCGGGAGGGAGAATTCGGGCCGCTATTTACGGGAGTCGCTGTCGTTGGGGAACATAATCGGCGCTCCACCATCTGAACCAATTCACAATTGACCTTCTGGGAGGAACGAAATGAAAGTCAGCCTTTATAACCAACTTGTCCGCGCCGGGGCCACCCGCCGCGACGTGCTGAAGGGAGCGGCCAGCATGGCCGCCCTCGCGGCGGCCTCAAGCGCCGGACTTGGTGCGCTGACGCGCACGGCTGCGGCCGCCGACGACCTGCGTGCGCAGATCCTGCAGATCCCGGGTGTGGGCAAGGGTCAGCCGACCGATGCCGACTTCCAGCAGGTCGGCGAGCTTTGCCTTGGCGCCACCAAGGCCAATGTCAAGGAAGGCGAATTCGCCGGTGTCGAACTCACCTTCATGGGCCTCAACAACCAGAACCTGCACAATGTGCTGTTTCGCGGCTTCCTGAAGCCGTGGGAGACCTATACCGGCGCCAAGATCAACTGGATCGACCTGGCGCAGGCTGACTACAACGCCCGCCTGCAGCAGTCGATCGCGACCGGCACCGTCGATTTCGACATCATCGAAATGGGGGCACCGTTCGAAGGCGACGTCTGCGGCAAGGGTCTCACCTCCGAGATGCCGGACTGGGTCAAGGACCAGATCGACATGAAGGATGTCGTGGCCTATCTGCAGCCGCCGGTGGGCACATGGGACGGCAAGCAATATCGCGTGACCGTTGATGGCGACGCACATAATTTCAACTACCGCACCGACGTGTTTGCCGATGCCGACCTCGCCAAGGCCTGGAAGGACGGCGGCGGAGAAGGCGAATGGGGCGTGCCGAAGACCTGGCAGCAGGTGCAGGCGGTGACGAAGTTCCTCAAGGGCAAGCAGGTGAAAGGCCAGGATGTCTTTGGCTATCTCGATGCGCCCAAGCCCTGGGGCGGTTTCGGCTTTTATTTCCTCGGCAGCCGCGCCAGCGCCTACGCCAAGCATCCCGATGACAAGGCCTGGCTGTTTGATGCCGACACGATGAAGCCGCGCGTCAACAATCCGGCATGGGTGCGGGCGATCCAGGACGTCATCGATGCCCTGCCCTCCGAACCTGCCGACCAGATCAACGCCGACCCGAACACTACCGCCTTCCAGCAATTCCTGGCAGGCACCGGTTCGATGGTTACCTGGTGGGGCGACGTCGGTTCGAACGTCAAGACCAACGATTCCTCGGTCGTCGGCGATATCACCGGCTTCTCGATCCTGCCGGGCTCGGACGATGTCTACAACTCCAAGACCGGCCAGTGGGACAAGCTCGCCAGCGGCCCGAACCATGCGCCGAACTGCGCCTATCTCGGCTGGGGCGTTTATGTCATGGCCCGCGTCGACAGCGACGAAAAGAAGAAGAAGGCGGCATGGTCTGCCGCTGCCCACCTCGGCGGCAAGGACCTGTCGCTCTGGTGCGCGGCCTATCCGTCGGGTTTCCAGCCCTATCGCAACTCGCATTTCAACATTCCGGAATGGGTGGCGGCGGGCTACGACGAGGCGTTCATCACCTCGTATCTGAAGTCGGAAGCCGACAGCTACAACCATCCGAACGCGGCGATCGAGCCGCGCATCCCCGGCATCTTCCAGTACTACAGCGCTGCCGAGGACATTTTGGCCAACACCTTTGCCGGCAAGATGAAGGCGCAGGAAGGCGCCGACGCCATCGCAGCCGCCTGGGAGAAGCTGACCGACCAGATCGGCCGCGACAAACAGGTCAAGCTCTACAAGGCCTCGCTCGGCATGTAGGCTGAGATAGTGAAACTGGTTCGGCGGCGCACAGCCGCCGGACCTCACCTTGACCGACTTGGCCTCGACCGGCTCGGCCGGTCATCGAGCCTCCTGTGAACGGGCAAGAACGCGTGGCTGACCGGACCCTGGCTGACCAGACTTTGTCGACAAGTGAATGGCCGGCAGGCGCCGTGCCATCCGACCTGATACCGCGGAGCCGCAAACGGCTTGGCTGGGCTCTGATGGCTGCTGCGACGCTCGGCCTTCTGGCGGTGATCGCGCTGCAAATCCTCTACAAAAGCGAGGTCGACACTATCGGCTTCGACACCTGGCGGCCGGTGGTCTACGCCTACGTGCTGTGGGGTGTCGCGCTCGGCATCGGCCAGGTACTGACGCGCGGCGAGGACGGCCAGCGCGCGCTGTTCCTGCTGCCGGCGCTGCTGTTTACCATTGCCATGGTGATCTTCCCGACGCTGTTCGGCTTCTATATCGCGCTGACCGACTGGAACCTCAGTTCCTTCAGCGGACGGCAGTTCAACGGGCTCGACAATTTCTGGCAGATGCTGAACGACGCCTATTATCGCAACGCGCTGTTCAACATGGTGCTCTACGTGCTGGCGGTGTTCGTCGAATATGTCATCGCCTTCGGCCTGGCGCTGCTGCTCAACGCGCAGATTAGGGCACGAAAATTCTTCCGCGTCGTGTTTCTCATGCCGTTGATGCTGTCGCCGGTGGCGGTGTCGTGGATGATCGGCAAGTCGCTGATGGAATACCGCTTCGGGCCCGCCGCGACGTTGGCGCGGCATCTCGGCTGGGAAAACCCGGCCTTCTTCTCCAACCCGATCACCGCCCGCATCTCGATCATGGTGCTCGACGCGTGGACGTTCATCCCGTTCATGATGATCATGCTGCTCGCCGGCCTGCAGGCGATGTCGCGCGAGGTGCTCGAGGCGGCGCGTGTCGATGGCGCCACTGCCTGGCAGACTTTCTGGCAGGTCACCTTCCCGCTGATGCTGCCGGTGTCGGTGACGGCGGTCATCCTGCGCATCATCTTCAAGCTGAAGCTCGCCGATATCATCATCACCGTCACCTCCGGCGGGCCGGGCGGCGCGACCGATTCGGTGTCCAGTTTCATCTACCGCGAATATCGCGACCGTTCGAACGTCGGCTACGGCACGATGCTGGCGATGGCCTATTTGATCATCATCATCGTGTTCGTGACCTGGCTGCTGAAATTCGCCAGCCGCTTCGTGCGCAACGTCAACTGATCGGGCTGGCAAGATGAGCGTTCAGACCACCGACTATGCCGCTTCCGAAATCCGCTCGCCGGCGAGCTTCGTCGCCAACCGCGTCTTCATCTATGGCGCGCTCATCTTCTGGGCTTTCATCTGCCTGTTCCCGATCTATTGGACGATAACCACTTCGTTCAAGACCGCGGTCGACGTCACCCAGGGCCATCTGATCCCGTTTCTCGATTTCAAACCCGACTGGAAGGGCTGGCGTTCGCTCGGTCTGTCGCCGGACTCGATCTTTCGGACGTCGACGGTTCGCGACGAATTCATCAAGCGTTTCATGAATTCGGTCATCACTTCGGTCGGTGCGTCGAGCCTCGCCATCGTCATCGGCAGCCTCGCCGCCTACGGGCTGACCCGCTATCGTTACAAGTTTGCCTGGTTCAGGAACGAGGATATTTCCTTCTTCTTCCTGTCGCAGCTGATCCTGCCACCGGTGGTTTTGGCCCTGCCTTTCCTCGTGCTTTACCGTGAGGTCGGCCTGCTCGACACGCGCGTCGGGCTGATCCTGCTCTACACGCTGATGGTGCTACCGATCGTCATCTGGATCATGCGCGACCAGTTCAACTCCATCCCGGTGGAGTTGGAGGAGGCAGCACTCGTCGACGGCCTGTCGATCTGGGGCGCCTTCTTGCGCATCGTCATGCCAATCGCGCTGCCGGGCATGGTCGCCGCCTTCATCCTGGCGATGGTGCTGTGCTGGAACGAGTATTTCTTCGCTGCGCTTTTGACCTCGACCGACGCAAAGACCATCCCTGTCATGGTGGCGAGCCAGACCGGCTCACAAGGCATCAACTGGTGGTCGATGGCAGCGCTTGCCACCGCCGCCATCACACCGCTCGCCGTCATCGGCATCGCGCTCGAGCGTTACCTGATCATGGGCATGACAGCGGGCGCGGTGAAATAACTGCGCCGGCTCTCCCTTCTCCCCTTGTTGTGGGAGAAGGGAAAAGCGCGCTAACCCGAAAGTGTTGCCCGCAAATGCTCGAGGATCATGGCAACCCCTTTTTGCCCCAATTCCGCCGAGGCTTCGGGCGCACTTGCCGTGTACCAGCCGGTGTTGTCGGCGAAGCGGCCGACATCCACCGCTTCCGGGCACAGCGCCAGCATCAGTGACGTCTCGCCGGTGCCGGCATGGTCGAACGGGTACCGGCTGTGCATTGAAGCCGGCATCAGCGGATGCACCTGCACCCAGTTGAAGAAATTGCTGCCCTCGGCGTGCTCGGCATAATAGTCGGCCATCGCCGGAGAGCCCCACCAGCCTTCGCCACGTTCTTTCTCCAGGAAGCGGAAGATCGCCTGCCGGCCGGCGGCCTTGAAGGCGAGATCGGTTGGCATGCCGGCGGCAAAATTTTCGGTCTGGTGGTGAATGATGGCGTGGATGTTGCGGAAGCCGATGCGCAGCAGGCTGTAGAACAGTTCTTCCGCAAATGGCGCCAGCACATTGCCGCCGACCTGCACCGAGCCGCTGCCTTCCGGTGCTGCAACAGCATAGCTCGCCGCGCCGTAATAGAAGGGCGGCAGAATGACGATCTCGGCTTCTTTTTCGAACAGTTCCAGGCTCTTGACCACCGCCAGCGTGTCCATGCCGACGGCCATGTGCTCGCCGTGATATTCGAGCACACCCAGCGGCAACACGACCGGCCAGTTCTCGGCGATCGCCTTGCGGATCTGATGCGGCAGCATCAGTTCGTAGCGCATGACACCTACTCCATATTGGTGTGGCGGGCGCGCATCGCTTCCGCCGAGACGCCGGTCAGATCCCTGAGCTTCAGCACCATCACTTCGAAGAGGACGAACAGCGCGCCTTCGAACACCGAGCCCATCGGCAGGACGGATGTCTTTTCCGGCCCCTGGTCGTCGGCCATGGTCTGAGCCGGGATAAGCAGTGTGAAATCGGCCAGCTTCGCGGCAGAGCTGTCGGCTTGTGCGGTGAGCAGCAGGACTGTGGCACCGGCCTCGCGCGCGACCTGCATCAAGGTCAGCACCGTCGACGTCTCACCCGGGCCGGAACTGGCGAGGAAGACATCGGCCTCGCCCAGCGGCGGCGTGGTCATGTCGCCGACGACCGACACCGGCAGACCGAGATGGTAGAGCCGCATGGCAAAACCCTGGACCTGCAGCGCCTCGCGGCCGCAGCCATAGGTGACGATCCTTCTCGCGCCAGCCAAGATGGCGCAAGCTGCGTCGATACGGCTTTCGTCGATGCGCTCCAGCACGGTGCCAAGCTCGTTCAGCGCAATCCCAAACAGGTTTTCGCCGGCGTCCGTCATGACATTTGCACCAGCTTGCCGGTGCCGGAGAACCATTTGAATATCTCAGTCACATCTGCCCCGAACAGCTTGTTTTCACTCATGCTATCACCGCGAAAATCGGTGTCCAACGACACGCAGTGCTTTTGATGCGCCACAGCCGTGATAGTGTCACGGCAAAATCGCAAATGAGGAAACGGCAGCATATGAAGACACGGCATTTCGACCGCATCGGCAATGGCGGCATCACCTTCACCGAGCTCGGCTTCGGCACTGCGCCGCTCGGCAATCTTTATCGCGCCGTATCCGATGAGGATGCCAATGCTACGCTGGAGGCGGCATGGCGGGTCGGCTGCCGCTACTACGACACCGCGCCGCTCTATGGGCTGGGCCTTGCCGAAACGCGGCTCAATCCGTTCCTGCGTTCGAAGAAGCGTGACGACTACGTGCTGTCCAGCAAAGTCGGGCGCATCATGCGCGCCTGCCCGCCGGAACAGCGCACCGGCATCGGCAAATTCTTCGACACCCCATCGCGCCGCGAGGTCTACGATTACTGCTATGACGGCGTCATGCGCTCCTTCGAAGCCTCGCTGGAACGGCTCGGCGTCGACCGCATCGACATCCTGTTCGTGCACGATGTCGACATCTTCACCCATGGCAGCAAGGAAGCCTCGGACCAGCGCATCCAGGAATTCATGAGCTCCGGCTACTACGGATTGCTGGCATTGCGCGACCAGGGCGTGATCAAGGCGTTCGGCGGCGGCATCAACGAGTGGCCGGTTGCCCAGACGCTGGCCGAGCGCGGCGATTTCGATCTGTTCCTGCTTGCCGGGCGTTACACGCTGCTGGAGCAGGAAGCGCTGCAGTCTTTCCTGCCGCTATGCCAGCAACGCGGCATCGGCATCGTTCTCGGCGGGCCGTACAATTCCGGCATCCTGGCAACCGGGCCGAAGCCCGGCGCCTACTACAACTATTCGGAGGCGCCGCAGGACATCATCGACCGCGTCACCCGCATCGAGGCCGTCTGCAAGCGCCACGGCGTGCGCCTGATCGAGGCGGCGCTGCAGTTCCCGCTGCTGCATCCTTCGGTCGTCTCGGTAATCCCGGGCGGCCAGCGGCCGGGCGAAGTCGAAAGCAATCGCTCGCTGCTCGACACAAAACTGCCATCGGCGCTGTGGGCCGATCTCAAGACAGAAGGCTTGATGCGCGCGGATGCGCCGACGGCATAGCGCCGCCTTTTCCAACGACGCTGCGGGCACAGAAAAGAAAAACCGGATATACCGGCTTTTCTTTTCTCTGAAAGACTTAAGGAGGCGCTTAGTTGACCGCGTCCTTGAGGCCCTTGCCGGCCGAGAACTTCGGCACGGTGCGCGCCGGGATCTTCACTTCCGCACCGGTCTGCGGATTGCGGCCGGTCGACGCGGCGCGTTGTGACACGGTGAAATTTCCGAAGCCGACAAGCCGGACATCGCCGCCCTTTTTCAGTTCGCCGGTGATGACGGAAAACACCGCATCAACCGCCGACTGCGCGTCACCCTTCGAAATACTCGCGGCATCGGCGACAGCGGACACCAGTTCGTTCTTGTTCATAAAAATTCCCTTCCATGAGAAAACCGGAACACTCGACTCATCCGGCAGGAAACGGACTTTAGAAAGAAGCGCTCCGGCAACCAAGTCGAAAAGCGCCGGGAAAGTCGAAAAAAGCCCGGAAATCCGGGGTTCTTCACACGAAAAAGCCGGGCTCAAGGCCCGGCTCTCTCTTTGTGCATTGCAACTTTAGCAAGAGCTAATGCGCCAGCGATTTACCAGCTTCGTCTCCGACATCGACCACGGCCGGCGCATTGACGGGTTCGACCCACTGGATCGGTTCCGGCATGCGCACCAGCGCATGGCGCAACACTTCGCCAACCCGTGAGACCGGAATGATCTCCATGCCGCTCTTCACGTTCTCCGGAATCTCCGCCAGATCCTTGGCGTTCTCTTCCGGGATCAGCACCTTCTTGATGCCGCCGCGAAGTGCGGCAAGCAGCTTCTCCTTGAGGCCGCCGATCGGCAGCACCCTGCCGCGCAGCGTGATCTCGCCGGTCATCGCCACATCGGCCTTGACCGGGATTCCGGTCAGCACCGAGACGATCGCCGTCGCCATCGCCACGCCAGCCGACGGTCCGTCCTTGGGCGTTGCGCCTTCCGGCACGTGGACGTGGATATCGCGCTTGTCGAACAGCGGCGGCTCGACGCCGAAATCGATGGCCCGCGAGCGGACGTAGGACGCCGCCGCCGAAATCGATTCCTTCATCACGTCGCGCAGATTGCCGGTCACGGTCATGCGGCCCTTGCCGGGCATCATGACGCCTTCCACCGTCAACAGCTCGCCGCCGACTTCGGTCCAGGCGAGCCCGGTGACCACGCCGACCTGATCGTCGCTCTCGACCTGGCCGAAGCGGAAGCGCGGAACACCAAGGTAATCGGCAAGATTGTCCGCCGTGATGTTGATCGTCTTCTTCTTCGTCTTCAGGATCTCGGTCACGGCCTTGCGCCCGAGCTTCATCAGCTCGCGCTCCAGGCTCCTGACGCCCGCTTCACGGGTGTAGGTCTGGATGATGCCGCGGATCGCGTCCTCACCGACGGAGAATTCCTTCGGCTGCAACGCGTGGTCGCGGATCACCTTGGGCATCAGGTGACGTTTGGCGATCTCGATCTTCTCGTCCTCGGTGTAGCCGGCGATACGGATGATCTCCATGCGGTCCATCAAGGGCGCAGGGATGTTCAGCGTGTTCGCCGTCGTCACGAACATCACGCTCGACAGGTCGTATTCGACCTCGAGGTAATGGTCCATGAACGTCGAATTCTGCTCGGGATCGAGCACCTCGAGCAAAGCCGATGACGGATCGCCGCGGAAATCCTGGCCCATCTTGTCGATCTCGTCGAGCAGGAAGAGCGGGTTGGATTTCTTCGCCTTCTTCATCGACTGAATGACCTTGCCGGGCATCGAGCCGATATAGGTGCGGCGGTGACCGCGGATCTCGGCCTCGTCGCGCACGCCGCCCAGCGCCATGCGGATGAACTCGCGGCCGGTCGCCTTGGCGATCGACTTGCCGAGCGAGGTCTTGCCGACGCCGGGAGGTCCGACGAGGCACAGGATCGGCCCCTTCAGCTTCTTCTGGCGGCTCTGCACGGCGAGGTATTCGACGATGCGGTCCTTGACCTTGTCGAGGCCGAAATGATCCGTATCGAGCACGTTCTGGGCAAAGGCCAGATCCTGCTTGACCTTGGAGTTCCTGCCCCACGGGATCGACAGCAGCCAGTCGAGATAGTTGCGCACGACGGTCGATTCAGCCGACATCGGCGACATCGTCCGCAGCTTCTTCAGCTCGGCTTCCGCCTTTTCGCGGGCCTCCTTGGAGAGCTTGGTCTTCTTGATGCGCGCCTCGATCTCGGCGGCCTCGTCGCGGCCGTCCTCGCCTTCGCCGAGCTCCTTCTGGATCGCCTTCATCTGCTCGTTGAGGTAGTATTCGCGCTGCGTCTTCTCCATCTGGCGCTTGACGCGCGAGCGGATGCGCTTCTCCACCTGCAGCACCGAGATTTCGGCTTCCATGAAGCCCATCGCCTTTTCCAGCCGTTCCTTGACGGACAGCGTGGCGAGCATCTCCTGCTTCTCGGGGATCTTGATGGCAAGGTGCGAAGCGACCGTGTCGGCGAGCTTGGAATAGTCGTCGATCTGGCTGGCGGCACCCACCACTTCGGGCGAGATCTTCTTGTTCAGCTTGACGTAGTTCTCGAAGTCGGTGACCACGGAACGCGCCAGCGCCTCGACCTCGACCTCTTCCTCATCCGGTTCGACCAGCGCCGCAGCACGGGCTTCATGGAAATCGGGACGGTCGGTGAACGCGACGATTTTCGCGCGCGAGGCACCTTCGACCAGCACCTTCACGGTGCCGTCCGGCAGTTTCAGCAATTGCAGCACATTGGCGAGCGTGCCGATGTCAAAGATGGCATCGGGCTCCGGATCGTCGTCGGCGGCATTCATCTGGGTCGCAAGCAGGATCTGCTTTTCCTGACCCATCACTTCTTCCAGCGCCTTGATCGACTTTTCACGCCCGACGAAGAGCGGAACGATCATGTGCGGGAACACCACGATGTCGCGCAGTGGGAGGACTGCGAAGACGCCGTCGCTGGGAGCCTTGGATAATTTGGCCATTGTCCAACCTTTCATATCGCGGCCGCCAATCGGCCAACCGCGAATCTCATATTAACGACCGGGGATCGTTCCGCCTACCACCGTTTGTGACGGGAGTTTTACAGCACAGAATTCGGCACCACGGCCTTCTGCCATTAGTTGGAGGCACAGGGGGTAAAGATCAAGGGTCAACACGGTCCGTCCCTCCAATCCGCAGCGATGACGCGGTGTGACAGCAAAACGGCGCCCTGCGGCGCCGTTTCAGAAAAATCCATTGCCGGCTCACGTCAGGCGCTGACGTTGCCTTTCTTTTCCTTCTGCTCGGAATAGATGTAGAGCGGCCTGGCGTTGCCTGACACCACCTCTTCCGAAATAACCACTTCGCGCACGCCTTCCAGCGCCGGCAGTTCGAACATGGTGTCGAGAAGGATCGCTTCCATGATCGAACGCAGGCCGCGCGCGCCGGTCTTGCGGTCGATGGCGCGCTTGGCGATCGCCGACAGCGCGTTCTCGTGGAAGGTCAGGTCGACATTCTCCATCTCGAACAGCCGCTGGTACTGCTTGACCAGCGCGTTCTTCGGCTCGGTCAGGATCTGGATCAGCGCCGGCTCGTCGAGGTCCTCCAGCGTCGCCAGGACAGGCAGACGGCCGACGAACTCGGGAATGAGGCCGAACTTCAAGAGATCCTCAGGCTCGACCAGGCGGAAAACATCGCCGGTGCGGCGATCCTCGGGCGAAGCAACGATGGCGCCGAAACCGATCGAGGTCTTCCTGCCGCGATCCGAGATGATCTTGTCCAGGCCGGCGAAAGCGCCGCCGCAGATGAACAGGATGTTGGCGGTGTCGACCTGCAGGAATTCCTGCTGCGGATGCTTCCTGCCGCCCTGCGGCGGCACGGAGGCGACAGTGCCTTCCATGATCTTCAAAAGTGCCTGCTGCACGCCCTCGCCCGAGACGTCGCGGGTGATCGAGGGATTGTCCGACTTGCGCGAGATCTTGTCGATCTCGTCGATATAGACGATGCCGCGCTGGGCGCGCTCGACATTGTAGTCGGCCGACTGCAACAGCTTCAGGATGATGTTCTCGACATCCTCGCCGACATAGCCGGCCTCGGTCAGCGTCGTCGCGTCGGCCATGGTGAAGGGGACGTCGATGATGCGGGCCAGCGTCTGCGCCAGCAGCGTCTTGCCGCAACCGGTCGGGCCGATCAGCAGGATGTTAGACTTCGCCAGTTCGACGTCGTTGTTCTTGCCGGCATGGGCGAGGCGCTTGTAGTGGTTATGGACGGCCACCGACAGCACGCGCTTGGCGTAAGGCTGGCCGATGACGTAGTCGTCGAGAACCTTGAGGATTTCCTGTGGGGTCGGCACGCCCTCGCGCGACTTCACCATCGAGGTCTTGTTCTCCTCGCGGATGATGTCCATGCACAGTTCGACGCATTCGTCGCAGATGAACACCGTCGGCCCGGCGATCAGCTTGCGCACTTCGTGCTGGCTTTTGCCGCAAAACGAGCAATAAAGCGTGTTCTTGGAATCACCGCTGTTGTTGCCGACCTTGCTCATTTTCCTGTCCTTTCATGGCCGCCCGCCGATGGTCTGGTTGAAAGGGCGCATATTCAATCTATCGCGGGAATCCGCTGCCGCCAGTGCCCCGGCTCCCGCAACGCATTCCGTACGAAACACAAATCGGAAAACGGGGCAATGATTCGAACAACCCCACGCAAAGCTAAGCCGTCGAAAATCAACATAGCCTTAACGTAGGCAATTGCACCCGTCGAGGGAACAGCCAATTGTGGCCGAAATGCCGCAAGCTGCGCCAAAAGCGCGTGATCCCGCCACTCATTGCCACCGCGGGGCCACCGCGGGCCTATAAGGCAATACCTTCGACCGGCTCACGTGACGAAATGACCTTGTCGATGAGGCCGAAATCCCTGGCCTCGTCGGCAGTCATGAAATGGTCACGGTCGAGCGTTTTTTCAATCTCATCGTAGCTCTTGCCGGTGTGCTTGACGTAAACCTCGTTGAGGCGGCGCTTCAGCTTGATGATGTCCTGGGCATGGCGCTCGATGTCGGAAGCCTGGCCCTGGAAGCCGCCGGAAGGCTGGTGGACCATGATGCGGGCGTTCGGCGTGGCAAAGCGCATGTCCTTGTGGCCCGCCGTCAAGAGCAGCGAGCCCATCGAGGCGGCCTGACCGATGCAGAGCGTCGACACGGCAGGCTTGATGAACTGCATCGTGTCGTAGATCGCCATGCCGGAGGTGACGACGCCGCCGGGCGAGTTGATATAGAGGTTGATTTCCTTCTTCGGATTCTCGGCCTCGAGAAACAGCAGCTGCGCGCAGACCAGCGTCGCCATGCCATCCTCGACCGGGCCGGTGATGAAAATGATGCGCTCCTTGAGGAGCCGCGAGAAAATGTCGTAGGCCCGCTCGCCGCGATTGGTCTGTTCGACCACCATCGGAACGAGGTTCATGTAGGTTTCGACGGGGTTCTTCATGGACTATCCCTTTTTGAGGATGGGATTCCGGCGCCGGAGATTTGCAATCGGGCAGAATCGGTTCTGGATCGTTATTGTGTAAATAGGATGCCGGCTCACCCTAGCGCAAGGCCGCCTCTCCTAGCCATCCGGTTAAGTCGAATCAAGGTTTCCAAACCAGTTTCGCCTGTCGCCGTGCCGGCAGCCCCTCTCCTGCCGTGGGAAGGGGCGCTCATGCTTGGCCGTTGTTTAGCAGTTTCTTAACCGCATCGCTTAACGAAAAGTGGTGAAACCGCTTTTTCCGGCCACGGCTTACCCTACAATCCAACGTTGAACTCGCTTCACGCAGTTCAAACAGGGGGAGTGCGATGATCAGGAAAACTGCTTCCTTGGCCCTTGCCGGCATCACCGTCCTCGGCATGGCATCCGAAACGGCCGCCGGCGGACACGCGGTCGAATGCTACGAGCAGGTCAATCGGCCGGCCGTCTACGACACCGTCTACGAGGATGTGCTCGTCAGCCCAGCCGGCCAGCAGGTGCAGTATGAAGCGCCGATCTACGGGACGCGCGAGCGCGTGGTGCAGATCGCGCCGGCGCGCGTCAGCTACGAGATCGTGCCCGCCATCACCCGCACCATCTACCGCACCGTGAGGGTCGATGACGGCGGCTATTCCTGGGAATGGCGCATCATTCATGGCCGCAAGGTGCTGTGCAAGGTCAGGCACAGGGCGCGCTATGAACGCGTGGCCGAAATCGTCGTGGTTGAGCCGGAACGCCGGCGGCGCGTTGTCCTCCCCGCCGAGTACGAGGGCGTCGCCGAAGAGGTTCTCGTGCGGCCGGAGCAACGGCGCATCATCGACATTCCTGCGTCTTATCAGACAGTAGCTCGCCGCGTGGTGGTCAGGGAGGGCTCATCCAGCTGGCGGCGCGTGCATATTCCGAGGCATTGCCGATACTAGGCGCTCAGGCGCCCTCCGCCCTGAGCCATATCTTCAGGCCGTCGACATCGCCATTGCCGACGCAGGCCGCAACACGCCGGCCGACCGCCGCGCCGAACTTGTAGCCGTGGCCGGAGCAGGCCGAGACGACCAGGCATCTGCCTTTCCGGTGGGCCAGAAATTTCTCGTCGGCGGTGAAGGTGTAGGCGCAGGTGACCTTGTATTCCTCGATACGAGCGATCGGCGGCGAAAACAGGTTGCGGATCGCCTCAACCTCGCCCGGCACCGGCTGGCGGTTCCAGTCGGCATCGCTGGTCGGCACCCTGTGCAGGCCCGAGCCGAATTTCATGCCGGCGCCGCCGGAGGGCGGGATCACGTAGCCGTCGACGCTGCCGCCAATGTTGAGGACGACCGGTGCTGCCTGCCAGACCGCTTTCAGGTCCGCCGGCGGTTCGACATAGGCGAGCGCGGTGCGCCAGGTTTTCAGCTCGCCATCCAGCTCCGGGAACAGTTTTAGCACCCAGGCGCCGGCAGCGACGACGATCCGGTCGGCCTGCATCGTTTCGCCGCCCGCCAGCACGACATGCCCGGCCTCGGCGTCGATCTCGACCACCTTGCTGTTTTCGTAGACATTGGCGCCGTTCGCGCGCAGCCACCTGGCGAGGCCGGCAGCGATCTTGCGGCAGTGCAGCGCGCCGCCGTCCGGCGAAAAATACGCATAGCGGAATGAACCAGGTTCTAGGAACGGCCAGCGTTCGACCGCGGCATCCGGCTCGAACAATTCGAACGGGTAGTTCCCGGCTTCCATGCCTTCGCGGTATTCCTCGGCCTCATCGCCCGGCTGGCGCGAAATGCAGATGAAGCCGCGCGGATCGAGATGGCTTTCACCGAGATCGGCCCACATCTCATCCCAGGCTTCATACGCTTCGGTGATCAGCCGGCCATAGCCCGTTCCGGCCCGGTAGGCGCGGCGGATGATGCGATGATGGTCGCCGGAGGCGGCGAGCGGATTGGGGATTGGTCCCTGCTCGACGATCGAGACGAGGTGACCGGCCTTGGCCAGCGACCACGCCGTCGAAAGCCCGGCAATGCCCGCACCGACCACGATCACATTCATGAAACCGTCCTTCCGCAACCGCTTCGGCGGCTCACCTCACGGGAGGGCCAACATACGGTCTGGCACCAGACTGGCAAGCCGCGCTAATGATCTGGCATGACCGAATTGAAGCCGCCCTATCTTGCCTTTGATCCAGCCTCCCGCCGCCTGCGGCTCGATCCGCACGAACCGGCTTTTTTCCAGAACCCTTACGAAGCCTATGCCTTCCTGCATGGCGCATTGAACGCCTTCTTCTGGGAGGAGTTTGGTTTCTGGTGCTTTGGCGGCTTCGACGACGTCAACCGGCTGCTGCGCGATCGCCGCTTCGGCCGGCAGAACCCGGCCGGCATTCCGGACAGCCGAGGCATCGGTCAGGACCGCACGCACCTCAGCGCGTTCGACGGCATCGAGGCCAATTCGATGCTGGAGCTGGAGCCGCCTGTCCACACACGGCTCAGAACGCTGGTCAACCGCGCCTTCGTCTCGCGCCAGGTCGAGCGGCTCAGGCCACGTGTCGAGGCGCTGGCCAACGAACTGATCGACCGTTTCGAACCAGGAGGAGTCGACCTGCTGCCGGCATTCGCAGCTCCCTTGCCGATCACCATCATTGCGGAGATGCTCGGCGTGCCGGTCGACATGGGGCCGCAGCTGCTCGACTGGTCGCATCGGATGGTCGCCATGTACATGCATGGCCGCACCCGCGAGACGGAGGACACGGCCAATCGCGCCGCGCGCGACTTTTCCGATTTTCTGCGCGGCTACGTCGCCGAGCGGCGAAAGAGGCCGGGCGAGGATCTTCTGTCGCTGCTGATTGCGGCACAGGAGGACGGCCAGAAACTGTCGGAGGACGAGCTGGTATCCTCGGCCATCCTTTTGCTCAATGCCGGCCATGAAGCAACTGTCCACCAGACCGGCAATGCGGTGCGCTCGATCCTTGCGCAAGGCGGCGACGCGCGCCGCTTCTTCGCCTCACCGGAAGCAACAGCCGCGACGGTCGAAGAGTGCCTGCGCTTCGACGCGCCGCTGCACATGTTCACGCGCTACGCCTATCAGGAGGTCGAGGCCGGGCCGGGGATCATCGTCCAGCCGGGCGAGACGATCGGGCTGTTGCTCGGCATGGCCAATCGCGACCCTACTGCGTTTGCCGAGCCCCTCGCCTTCAGGCCGGACCGTGCCGACCAGAAGAACGTATCGTTCGGCGCCGGCATCCATTTCTGCATCGGCGCGCCGCTCGCCCGGCTCGAACTGCAGGTGTCGCTGAAAACCTTGTTCGAACGCCTGCCGCGGCTCCAAATGGCCGAACAGCCGCGCTTCCGTGACACGTATCATTTCCACGGGCTGGAAACGCTTGCCATCAGAATCTGAGGACGGCTTCCGACGACAGGCTTCGAAAGCCGGCTCCGGCGAATTCCGGTCAAATAGGTAACATCTCAAGGTCGCGAGTGCCAAATAATCGCCGATCGAACGATGAAGCTACCGGAAGCAAGACCTCACACTAACAATCCCGGATGCCTACAGAAATTCGGTCATGAAGCTTGAAGAGAGACGGGATTTGAATCTTTTTGCGTCGTCTCGCGGACGATGTCGAGGAAGGCCTTCAGCACCGGCGAGGGTTGTTCATGCCGGTAGATGATTGAAGTGTCGATGGACAAGGTTCGTCCCTGGATGGGGCGATAAACGACGCCGTGCCGGCGCAAATTTTGCAGACAAGCGGGCAGCAACGAGACGCCCAGCCCGACGGATACAAGTCCGATGATTGTCTGCTTGGGCGTTGCTTCTCGAACGATCCTCGGGCTGAACCCGGATGAACGGCACAGCCCGACGATCTCGTCATAGAGGGATGGATTGATGCTGCGCGGGAACTGAATCAACGCTTCGGAGGCCAGGTCGGCCAGCGCGACCTCTGCTTCCGAGGCCAGCCGATGCGTTTCCGGCAAGGCCACGATCAGGGGTTCGACCAGTATGCTTTCGACCCTCAATGCCTCGTGAACGACGGGAGGATGGACAAAACCGATATCGAGCTGGCGTTCGGCCACTGCCCTGACTTGATTGGGAATGCGCAGGTCGGTCAGGCTCAACTCGACCTCGGGATAGCGCTTGGTGAAGCGTTGGACGACAGAAGGCACCACACTGTAGATAGCCGCGTCGATGAATCCGACAGCAAGATGGCCGGTTTCGCCACGATCGGCTTTGCGAGCAAGCTCCACCGCCTGCTCTGTCTGGTGAAGCACGGCCCTAACCTCATCAAGGAACACACGCCCCGCCGCAGTCAGTTCGACCTTGCGCTTGGTGCGCTCCAGCAAGCGCACACCCATCGCCTGTTCCAGTTGCTGGATCTGCTTTGTCAGGGGCGGCTGTGAGATATGCAAGCGCGCTGCCGCGCGCCCGAAATGCAGCTCTTCGGCGACGGCCATGAAGGACTGCATCAGCTTGTGGTTCATCTTCAGCCTTTAATTTCCCAAATAGAATTACCCATGGCTCAAACGATATTGGACGGAAAGTATCGGAATCTGCAAAATCCGGAAAGCTGCAAAATCCGGGAGACGCGCTTTGAAAAATTCCGAGATTTCACGCCGCCAGATGCTGAAAGTGCCGCTCATCGGCGCGACGATCGCCGCGACATCTCAATCCGGTCTTGTCTGCGAGGCCCTTGCCCAACCCGTTCCAGCTTCGTCGCCAGCGCCCCCTGGCGCTTTCGCCCACAATGTCGAAGCAGTGGGTTATACCGATCTCGATCATCGCCCAGCCTTCAAAATGGCGATCAGGCAGGTTGGCGAACGTTGGTATCTCTACACTGGGCACTTCTGGCACTCCGGCTGGAGCATCGTGGACGTGACCGACCCGGCCAAGCCCGAGACGGTCAAGTTCGTGCCCTATCTCGGCACGAATACTTGGACTCTACAAATAGATTTGTCCGGCGACACGATGGTGACCGCCCTCGAAAAGCCCTTTGCTAATTTCGGCGGTGACCCCGACGCACCGTTCGGCGAAGGCGTTCTGATCTGGGATATCGCGGATCCCATCAATCTGAAACAACTCAGTCACTACCGCACCGGCGGAAACGGCACGCATCGCAACCTCTATCCCGGTGGACGTTATGTCCACCTTGCCGCCGGCATGCCGGGTTACAGGGGCAACATCTACGTCATCCTCGATATTTCGGATCGCTCGAATCCGCGCGAAGCCGGACGCTGGTGGGTGCCGGGCCAGCACGAGGCCGGCGGCGAGAGCTTTGCGGCTGCGAAGCCCGCCGCCGACCAGGAGACCGCCGATCGCTACCGGTTGCGACTGAAGCCGCAATGCATGTGCGGCGCCTTCTGCGCCAGCACGGGCGAGGATGTCTCGCTGCACGGCCCGCCTTATGTCACTGGCGATCTTGTCTATTTGCCTTATGGTGCGGCGGGAATCGTTGTGCTCGATATTAGCGACGTCTCCCAGCCGAGGCAGGTCGGCGGCCTGAGCTTCAGCCCTCCGTTTCATTCGCGCTTCGGTGTGCATAGCGTGCTGCCGATTCCAGAGCGCGGCATTGCCTTCGCCAATTCGGAGAACGTCACCTATGGACTTGGTCCGATGCATCACGCTTCGATCGTCGATATTTCCGATTCCAGTGAACCCTTTCTGCTGTCGCTGTTGCCCGAACCAGTGCCACCCGAAGGCGCTCCCTATTCGGATTTCACAACTCGTGGCGGCTGGCGCGGACCGCACAACATCAACCACCACCAGCATCATCCCGATGTCCAGAAACAAGGCGATCTGTTCTATATCGCGCACTTCAACGCTGGGCTCAGGGTCTATGACGTCTCAAATACTCGGCTTCCGCGCGAGGTCGGCTACTTCATCCCGCCGGAGCCAGTCCGACGCTACGGCCCTATGCCGGAAGACAAGCTGGTTGTTCAGACCGAGGACGTGGTCGTGGACCGGCGCGGCTTCATTTACATAACTGACAAGAACCTGGGGCTCTGGATTCTCCGCTACACCGGCCCGCGGCCGGAAACGGATCGAACGTGACGGTCACATTCACCCTGAATGAAGCCTTAGTCGGAGCGCGGAAGCGGAGGCAGTCATGATTCGCTGGGAAAGTTTCATGGCACCGCGACATGATGAGCCGATACGGATTTTCCGACACGGACATCGATGGCTTTTGTAAAGTCCGGCGCCATGCGAGATCAAAGCTTGATTACATACTCCTTGCGCGTCGTTTCAAGCACTTCCCAGCTTCCTCTAAAGCCCGGCCTCAGCACGAAACTGTCGCCTGCCCTGACGGTGCGCGCATCGCCGCCGTCTTCGGCGATCACCGAAACCCCTGACAGGATGTGGCAGAACTCCCACTCATCATATTCGATGCGCCATTTGCCGGGCGTTGCTTCCCAGACGCCGGCATAGAGGCCGCCGTCCTGTTCCTCGACATTCCAGGTGCGGAATTTCGGATCGCCCGAAATCAGGCGATCCGGCGCTGGTGCGCCAAGTTCCGGTTCGACGGTGTCGACGCCGACGGACAGAAATTTCGGCGTGGTCATGGCGATCAAACCTTGGCGAGAGCCTGTTCCAGATCGGCGACGATGTCGTTGACGTCCTCGATGCCGACCGAAAGCCTGACCGTGTCCGGCCCTGCCCCCGCGTTGATCTTCTGCTCGTCGGAAAGCTGGCGATGCGTGGTCGATGCCGGGTGGATGACCAGCGACTTGGTGTCGCCGACATTGGCCAGATGCGAGAACAGTTCGAGCGCCTCGACGAACTTGATGCCCGCCGCATAGCCGCCCTTCAGCCCGAATGTGAACACCGCGCCGGCGCCAAGCGGCGAGTATTTCTTCTGCAACGCGTTGTTCTTGTCGCCGGGCAGGCCGGGATAGGAAACCCAGGCGACCTTGGGATGGTTGGAGAGCCATCCGGCGACCGCCGCCGCATTGTCGCAGTGGCGCTGCATCCTGAGCGGCAAGGTTTCCAGACCGGTCAGGATCAGGAAAGCGTTGAACGGCGAAATCGCCGCGCCGATATCGCGCAGGCCGAGCACTCGGGCGGCAATGGCGAAAGCGAAATTGCCGAAGGTTTCGTGCAGGACGAGGCCGCCATATTCGGGGCGCGGTTCCGACAGCATCGGATATTTGCCCGACTTCGACCAGTCGAAGGTGCCGCCGTCGACAATGGCGCCGCCGATGGAATTGCCGTGGCCGCCGATGAACTTGGTCAGTGAATGCACGACGATGTCGGCGCCATGCTCGATCGGCCGCAGCAGGTAGGGGGAGGCCAGCGTGTTATCGACGATCAGCGGCAGGCCGTGCTTGCGGGCGATGTCGCCGATCTTCTCGATATCGACGAAGACGCCGCCAGGGTTAGCCAGGCTCTCGATGAAGATCGCCTTGGTCCTGTCGTCGATCTGACTCTCGAAGGTCGAGATATCGTTGGTGTCGGCCCAGCGCACCTGCCAGCCGAAATTCTTGAAGGCGTGGCCGAACTGGTTGATCGAGCCGCCGTAAAGCTTTGTCGCGGAAACGAAATTGTCGCCGGGCTGCATCAGGTTGTGGAAGACCAGCACCTGCGCGGCATGGCCGGAGGCGACGGCAAGGCCTGCCGTGCCGCCTTCGAGTGCCGCGATGCGCTCTTCCAGCACCGCCTGCGTCGGGTTCATGATGCGGGTGTAGATGTTGCCGAACGCCTTCAGCCCGAACAGTGAGGCGGCATGGTCGGCATCGTCGAAGACGAAGGAGGTGGTCTGGTAGATCGGCGTCGCGCGTGCGCCGGTCGCCGGATCCGGCTTGGCGCCGGCATGGACGGCGAGCGTATTGAAACCGGGCATGCGGGCCATCGAAAAACCTCCCTCAATGGTGAATGGTGAATGGTGAATGGTGAATGGTGAATGGTGAATGGTGAATGGTGAATGGTGAATGGCAAAGTCGGCCAGCCCCACCCTGATTGCAAGCGGCTCATATGCCGCCTTGCCCGCCTTCCAGAAAAATCCTTCTATTCACCATTCACCATTCATTACCTACTTCTGGCGAACGCCGAAACTCTGGAACCCCGGCCGCATCAGCGGCTTCTTCGACGACAGCACGCCTGAATTGACGCCGGTCCAGCCGATCTCGCCGGACAGCTTGCCATATTCGATCTTGGGGCAACGGTTCATCACCACCTTGATGCCGGCGGCTTCGGCGCGTGCGGCCGCCTCGTCATGGCGTATGCCAAGCTGCATCCAGATGACCTTCGGCAGCGGATCGAGCCGCAACACCTCGTCGACAATGCCCGGCACGGCAGCGGAAGCGCGAAACACGTCGACCATATCGACAGGTTCCGGAACGTCGGCGAGCCTGGCATAGGTCATCTGGCCCAGAATCGCCTTGCCGGCCTGGCCGGGATTGATCGGGAACACCGAAAACCCCTTGCCGAGCAGATATTTCAGCACGAAATAGCTCGGCCGCACATCGTTGGCCGACGCGCCGACCATGGCGATGGTCTTCACGGAATTGAGAATGCCGGCGATATAGGCGTTGTCGTAGGCGTCGTGGTTCATGCCTCGTCATACAGCGCTTCGGAGTGAGGTGCCAACAGCCGAGCAAGTGGCTTGCAATGGGCCAGGGAGAACGTCGTCAGCCCGGCAGCGAAATCGATCCGTCTTCCGCGATCGGAAAAGCGGGATTGTGCGCGACTTCCCAGACATGCCCGTCCGCATCGGCGAAATAGCCGTACCAGCCGCCCCAGAAGGCGCGCCCGGCCGGCTTGACGATCTTGCCGCCGGCCTTCTCAGCCGCCGCAAGCACTTCGTCGACCTCGGCGTCAGAGCGGGTGTTGTAGGCAAGGTAGACGGCCGAAGGTGCCTTGCTGAAGGTCACGCCCGAATCCTCTTCGGCGCTTTGCCGCGGGAACAGGCCGAGAATGGCGCCGCCCATCTGGAAGAAGGCAACGCCCTCGGTGATCCCGGCATGGCGCTTCAGGCCCATCGCCTCATAGAAGCGCACCGCGCGGTCGAGATCGTCGGTAGCTATGGTGATGATGGAGATGCGCGGTTCCATATCCGCCTCCTATTCCTCCGGCCATTCCGGCTTGCGCTTGCCGATGAAGGCACCGATGCCCTCTTCCGCATCGCGCGCCAGCATGTTCTCGACCATGACGCGCCCGGTGTAATCATAGGCCTCGGCCAGCCCCATTTCTGCCTGTTCGTAGAAGGCTTCCTTGCCGATCTTGACGACCAGGGAGGATTTGGACGCAATGGTTTGCGCGTATTTGGTGACAATCTGATTCAGATATTCGCGCGGCACGACGCGGTTGACCAAGCCGAATTCCTTGGCGGTTGCCGCATCGATCGTCTCGCCGGTCAAAAGCATCTCCATGGCGTGCTTGCGCGAGACGTTGCGCGACAGCGCCACCATCGGCGTCGAGCAGAACAGTCCGATATTGACGCCAGGCGTGCAGAAGGTCGCCTCGTGCGAGGCGATGGCGAGATCGCAGCTGGCGACCAGCTGCAATCCGGCCGCCGTCGCCAGGCCGTCGACTTCGGCGATCACCGGCTTAGGATGGCGAACGATCGCCTGCATCAGTGAAGCGCAGGCGGAAAACGTCTTTTCGAAAAAGGCCCTGCCGCGATCGGCATCGGCGCGGTGCGCGCTCAACTCCTTGAGGTCGTGTCCGGCGCAGAACACTTTGCCGGCCGCCCCAAGGACGATGACGCGGACGGATTTGTCGGCCTTGGCGCGGTCGAGTTCCGTCATCAGCGCCGCCATCACTGCAAGCGAAAGAGCGTTGGCCGGCGGATTGGCGAGCGTCAGACGGAGCACGCCCTTGTCCAGCCTGGAGACGACGGGCCCTTCGGCAACGGCAGGTTTGATGGCAACGATTTCGGCCATGGGGTCCTTCCTCCGCGATTCCGGATCGATGATGGACTAATCTAGTATGCCGTCTCGCTTCGTCCAACTCCCTCGTCCGCTTCTGCCATAATGAATGAGCTGTTGCCAGAAACGCCACGTCGCGTTCATACATGCAGGGCGCAAACCGGGAGACTGAAATGCCCGCCCACAGCAATCTCAAGCCGGTGCTGACGGCTGCTGAAATCAACGCGCTGATGGCGACCATTTTCCCGCAGCTCAACGACCAGTTCACCTTCTACGAGGCGTTGGAGGTGTTTCCAGGCGGCTGTGTCGTGCGGCTCAACGCCGACGAGCGCCATTTGCGTCCCGGCGGCACCGTGTCGGGTTCAGCGCTGTTCACGCTGGCCGACATAGGCGGCTATGTCTGCGTGCTCTCGCATGCCGGACCGGATGCACTTTCGGTCACCACCAGTCTCAACATCAATTTCGTCCGCAAGGCCGAGGCCGGGCCGATCGACGGCCATTGCCGCATCCTCAAGCTCGGCAAGAGCCTGATGGTGTTCGATATCGACATCGTCGCCAGCCCGGAGGGACACACGGTAGCGCACGCAACGGGCACCTATTCGATCCCGCCAAAGCGGGTTGATGGTGTGGTAAAATAATACCTTTCATCCAAGGCGTTGTTTTTGCTGGATTTTGATAGCTCGCCGACATTTCACGCGCCTTGACGCAGTCGCCGTCCTCTCCTATAAGCCCTCACGGAACAGCGGCCCGCAAAGGCCGCCGTTTTGTTATTGGCCGCGGGCGAGCGCCTTTCGCCAATCCAAGCAACAAGAAACGCCTTCTTTTGAAGGTCCGAACCGAAAGCAACAATCCATGGCAACCTTTTCGCAGAAGCCTGCGGATGTGGTGAAGAAGTGGGTGCTGATCGACGCCGAGGGTCTCGTCGTCGGCCGTCTCGCCACTGTCATCGCCAATCATCTTCGCGGCAAACACAAGCCCACCTTCACCCCGCACGTCGACGACGGCGACAACGTCATCGTCATAAATGCCGACAAGGTGGTGTTCACCGGCAAGAAGTTCACCGACAAGGTCTATTACTGGCACACCGGCCACCCCGGCGGCGTCAAGGAGCGCACCGCGCGCCAGCTGCTCGAGGGTCGTTTCCCCGAACGTGTCGTCGAGAAGGCCGTCGAACGCATGATCCCGCGTGGCCCGCTCGGCCGTCGCCAGATGAAGAACCTCCGCGTCTATGCAGGCACGGAACATCCGCATGTCGCCCAGCAGCCCGTCGTCCTCGACGTGGCCAAGCTGAACGCCAAGAACAAGAAGGTTTCGTAAGATGGCTGAGCTTTCCTCGCTCGCAGAACTCGGAGCTGCCACCGGCAATACCAACACCCAGCCGGCCGCACCCGTCCACGTCCAGAAACTCGATAAGTCGGGCCGCGCCTATGCCACCGGCAAGCGCAAGAACGCCATCGCCCGTGTCTGGGTGAAGCCCGGCTCCGGCAAGATCGTCGTCAACGACAAGGTGTTCGCCGAATATTTCGCGCGCCCGGTCCTGCAGATGATCCTCAACCAGCCGATCATCGCCGCCAACCGCGCCGGCCAGTATGACATCGTCGCCACCGTCATCGGCGGCGGCCTCTCCGGCCAGGCCGGTGCCGTGCGCCACGGCATCTCCAAGGCGCTGACCTATTACGAGCCGGCGCTGCGCGCCGTGCTCAAGAAGGGCGGCTTCCTGACCCGCGACAGCCGCGTCGTCGAGCGCAAGAAGTACGGCAAGGCGAAGGCCCGCCGGAGCTTCCAGTTCTCCAAGCGCTAAGCGCTGCGCAATTACACGTTTTCGAAAGGCCGCCTCCGGGCGGCCTTTTCTTTTCATACAGGGGCATCACCCCCCACCCGCGCCTGCGGCGCGGTTCATGCCTGGCGCAAAGCTCAGGTCCGGCTGTCCTTGATGAAGTCAATGAACGCCCGCAACGGCGCCGGCACGAGGCGCCGGCCGGGATAGTAAAGGAACGGCCCGGAGAAGCTCTGCCACCAGGGTTCAAGCAGCGGTTCGAGCGCCCCGCTCTCGAAGTGAGGGCGTAGCCAATCCTCGAACAGGCTGATGATGCCGGTGCCGGCGATGGCTGCATCGACTTTGAGGTCAGTCGCCCCGCCCAGGGTCACGACAAGCGGCCCCGTCGGGTCGACCCGCACCACCTCGCCGTCGCGCTCGAATTCCCACGGCGGCATCGCACGGCTGGCAAAGCGGCCGCGCAGGCAGGCGTGGCCGAGCAGGTCGCGCGGGTGTTGCGGCCGGCCATGACGATCCAGGTAGGCCGGGCTGGCGGCGGTGGCGAAGCGCTGCACGCGCGGTCCGATCGGCACAGCGATCATGTCCTGCTCCAGCCGCTCCTCATAGCGAATGCCGGCGTCGCACCCCGCCGCCAGCACATCGACGAAGCTCTCCTCCGAGATCACCTCCAACCGGATGCCCGGATAGGCGGCGAGAAAAGGCGGAACGATGCTGGGCAGTACCAGCCGCGCCGCGCTGACCGGCACATTGAGGCGCAACGTACCTGCCGGCCTGTCGCGAAAGCCGTTCACTACGTCGAGGGCCGACTCCACCTCGGTCAAGGCAGGACCGAGCCGCGCCAGCAGGCCTTCGCCGGCTTCCGTCAGGACAACGCTGCGGGTCGTCCGGTTGAGCAGCCTGACACCGAGCTGCGTCTCCAGGCGCCGCACCGCCTCGCTCAAGCCGGACGCACTGCCGCCGCTGGCGCGTGCCGCATCCCGAAAACCTCTGGCGCGCGCTACGGCCACGAAGGCGTTCAGGTCCCCGAGATCAATCTGCATTGTTCGTCATTCCGCACAGCCCGTGCGAATTGTACCCAATTATCATGAGATCGGACAGGGTCTATCTGTGCACCGTTCCTGAAGGAGAAAGACCATGTCCAGCGTCGACCAGTCCGGCACATTCATCCTCGGCGACCGCAAGGTGAGACGGCTCGGCTACGGCGCCATGCAGCTCGCAGGGCCAGGCGTCTTCGGCCCACTAAAGGACCACGACGCGGCATTGGCCGTACTGCGCGAAGCCGTTGCACAAGGCGTCAACCACATCGACACCAGCGACTTCTATGGCCCGCACGTGACCAACCTGTTGATTCGCGAAGCGCTCGCACCCTATCCCGACGACCTCGTTATTGTCACCAAGATCGGTGCCCGACGCGGCACGGATGGCTCATGGCTGCCGGCCTTCTCGGCAGAAGAGCTGACACAGGCGGTGCACGACAATCTGCACAATCTCGGACTCGACGTGCTGGAGGTGGTCAACCTTCGGGTCATGTTCGACGCGCATGGCCCTGCCGAAGGGTCGATCGAGGCGCCGCTTGCGACGCTTGCCGAGCTCCAGCGACGGGGCCTCATGCGCCACATCGGGCTGAGCAACGTCACCGCTGCACAGATCGCCGAAGGCCGCAGGATGTGCAGGATCGTCTGCGTGCAGAACCAGTACAATCTGGCGCATCGGGGCGACGATGCCTCGATCGACGATCTGGCCCGCGACGGCACCGCCTATGTGCCGTTCTTCCCACTTGGCGGCTTCAACCCGTTGCAGTCGTCGACCTTGTCCAAGGTCGCCGCACGCCTCGGCGCCACGCCCATGCAGGTCGCGCTCACTTGGCTGCTTCGCCGCGGACCCAACATTCTTCTGATCCCCGGCACGTCTTCCGTCGCGCATCTGCGGGAGAACCTCGCCGCTGCCGACCTCGAATTGTCGGACGATGTCATCAAGGAGCTGGATGGTGTGGCAATGGCGGCCTGCGGGTAGATTACCGAAGGCAGTGATGAGCCAATCTCCCCCAAGTGGGTTCCCTTGCGGGGGAGATTGCCGGCAGGACAGCGAAGGCGCGCGACCTCACAGGCGGGACAACCGAGACGCTGAAGGATCGTCGCATTTTTCTGCCACTACGCCACATTTTGTTCTTGCTTTGTGCCGGCAGCTATGCTACTAATCTCCGTATGGTGCTAATTGGCTCCAACGACCCGCCCACAGAGGCGGGTTTTCTGTTTCTGGGTTCCTTCGAAAGTTGGCGCTGCCGGCCTGGGGTCGGCGGGACAGCGCCCTTCTGCCCTGCCGGGCATCGTCCCCACAAGAGGGAGATCCAGTTCTCGCCGCGCCGGTCTAGTTGATGCTGGCCGTGTTGGCCGGCTCGGCCGGGCGCTTCTCACCGGCATAGGGCACGCGAAAACCGTTCGCCGCCAGCCAACTGATGGCGGCCTTCGGTTCGTCGGTCTGGATGATGGTGGCGCCGCGCTCGACCCAGAAGCCATAAGTCTCGCGCGGCAGGCTGGCCGCAACCGCCAACTCGTCGCCGCGACCGCCGGCGAGGAAGCCTCCCGGCTTGTTGACGATGGCATAGGTGTCGGCCCAGATGTGCCAGTCGCCCCTCACCGCCAGCGCGCGCATGCGCGGGCTGAACAGCGGGCCGCCGGTCTCGGTCAGTGTCTCTGATCCCATGCGCCAGTTGATCATCTCGACCGCGCGCATCGGGAAGGCCCGGCCCACTTTCTCGGCAAACATGGCGTCGCGAACCGCGTCATCGGCGATAATCGGCATGAACTGGAAGCCGCTGCCGATCGCGTCCATGGCGGCCTTGACACTGGCAATCCGCTCCGCATTCCACAGGTTCTCCTTGACGATCACCTGTTCGGCCATGCCGAGGTCGCGCGCAACCGCGACCATGCCGACGAGGCTTTCGGTGTCGAGCTTGTTGTCGAGATTGATGAGGATCCTGTCCCTGGTCGTCATCAACATCTCGCGCAACGTCGAGACCGTCTCGCCCGTAACGGCGCCGGTGCCTTCGATCACCAAACGGCACGTCTTGAGTTCGGCCATCGTGCGGTTGACCACCTCACCCTTGCAATTCGTCGTGCGGTCGAGCCAACTGTCATGCATGACGACGAACTGTCCGTCCTTCGAGCGCCTTATATCGACCTCGACGATTTCGGCGCCCATTGCGATCGACGCCTCGGCGGCGGCGATCGAATTTTCGGGATAGAGCGTCTTGCCGGATTGCATGCCGCCGGCGCGGTGCGCGGCCACTATCACATGGTCGCGCCATTGGTTGGCGTGCTCGAAGCGGTCGAGAATCTGCCTGGCGCGCGTTTCGCCTGCCGATGCCTGGCCAAGGGAGAGCGCCAGCGCCGCGGAAAGTAGAAGGCTCAGCCAAATCGTTCGCATGAGACAGGTCATTCGCACGAGAATCGCTCCGTACCGGGATCGCACCCCGGTTAAGCGATGCCCGTGACAGGCAGGTGAACGAAGCCGGCTTGCAAAATGCCGGAAAATCAGGTCAGCGCCGGCCGAAGCAGTCTTCGGCGGCTACTTTCGGTTGCTTGCCAGGCAATCTCCTGGCGAGCCATGCCGGGTTCGCCTGGCGAGCAAGGATTTGTGACCGGATCGAATGGCCATGATCCTCCGCAGGGGTCGCAATTCTGAGAATTATGTCCAATAAGGTTGCGCGTCGACGCACAGGAGATCGCTTCATGCCGCCAAGGACCATCGATCATGCCTTCACCACCCGCTCCAGGACGGGTGCGTCGTTCGAGCCGACCTATGCCGGCGCCCTGTCGTTCATGCGGCGCAAATATTCGAAGGACGTGAAGGACGCCGATGCGGTGGTGTGGGGCATTCCCTTTGACGCTGCGGTCACCAATCGGCCGGGCGCCCGTTTCGGACCGCAGGCAATCCGCCGCGCCTCGGCCATCCTCGACAACGATCCGCAATATCCGTTTTCGCGCGACCTGTTCGAACAGCTTGCCGTGGTCGATTATGGCGACTGCCTGCTCGACAGCGGCAATCACCAGAAGACGCCTGCCACGATCGAACGCGAAGCGGCGAAGATCCTGAAATCCGGCGCCTTTCTGCTGTCACTCGGTGGCGATCACTTCGTCACCTGGCCGTTGCTCAAGGCGCATGCCGCCATCCATGGCCCGCTGGCTCTGGTGCAGTTCGACGCACACCAGGACACCTGGCCCGACGACGGCAAGCGCATCGATCACGGCTCCTTCGTCGGCCGTGCAGTCAAGGAGGGCATCATCGACCCCGACCGGTCGATCCAGATCGGCATCCGCACCCACGCGCCCGACACGTTCGGCATCAAGATCCTGTATGGCCATGAAGTGGAGGAAATGCGTGCGTCGGACATCGCCTATGCCATCGTCGACCGTACGGGCGGCAAGAAGACCTACGTCACTTTCGACATCGATTGCCTGGACCCGGCTTTTGCGCCCGGCACCGGAACGCCGGTCGCGGGAGGCCCGTCTTCGGCAAAGATCCTGTCGGTGCTGCGCCAGATCAATCAGCTCGATATCGTCGGCGCCGACGTCGTCGAGGTTGCGCCAGCCTATGATCACGCCGATATAACGGCAATTGCCGGGTCGATGGTGGCCATGCACTATCTCGGGCTGTTGGCGGAACGAAAGGCCCGACTCGAAGAAATGAACCAGGGCAATCATGGCGTTGCCGGATTGAACCAGGCAAGCGGCATATAGCTTTGAGATAACAGGAATTTTGGCAAGCAATGAAACCGAAAATCTTCATCGACGGCGAGCACGGCACCACCGGTCTGCAGATAAGGGCGCTGCTTGCCGAGCGTGGCGACCTGGAAATCATCTCCATCCCGACCGAGCGCCGCAAGGAAACGGCAGCGCGCGCCGAGTTCCTCAATGCCGCCGATGTCGCGATTCTCTGCCTACCGGACGCGGCCGCCAAGGAAAGCGTTTCGCTGATCGCCAATGACACCACCAAAGTGATCGACGCCTCGACGGCGCATCGTGTCGCCGATGGGTGGGAATATGGTTTCGCCGAAATGGACAAGGACCAGGCGAAGAAGATCGCTTCGGCGAAGCGCGTCGCCAATCCGGGCTGCTGGCCGCAAGGACCAATCGCGACGCTGCGGCCGCTGGTTGCGGCGGGGCTGCTGCCGGCCGATTTTCCGGTCACCGTCAACGGCATTTCCGGCTATTCCGGCGGCGGCCGGCCGATGATCGAGGATTATGTCGGCAAGGGCGAGGATGCGCCGGAATTCCTGCCCTACGGGCTGACGCTGCAGCACAAGCACGTGCCTGAGCTTAGGACCTATGCTAAGCTTTCGCACGATCCAATCATGCAGCCGGCGGTCGGCAATTTCGCGCAAGGCATGATCACGGTGGTGCCGCTGCAACTCGGCGGCCTCGACCATGTGCCGACCGGCGCCGAGCTTCACGCGGCGATCGCCGATCATTTCGCTTCCATCGATGGCGGCGTGGTCGAGGTGGCGCCGTATCTGCATCAGGAACGCATGCCTGACATCGATCCGGAGATCTATAATGGCACCAACCGGATGAAGCTCTACGTCTTCGCCAATGACGATCGAGCGCAGGCGCTGCTGCTTGCGGTCTATGACAATCTCGGCAAGGGCGCCTCGGGCGCCGCCGTGCAGAACATGGATCTGATGCTCGGCCTCTAAATGGATGTGCCGGCATTTCCAAAGCGCTGGAAGGTCGGCGCGCCCGAACTCATCGCCGAAACGTTCAGCAGCCGCATCTGGAAGGTCGCGCGCGAGGACGGCTCGCCGGCAATCGTCAAGGATCTAAAGCCTTTCGACGATGTCGAGGACGAGTTGCGTGGCGAGCATTTCCTCGCCTGGCGACGCGGCGAAGGCGCGGTGCGGCTGCTGGGCCGCGATGGCCACCGCATGCTGCTCGAGTATGCCGGCGAAACCTCGCTGTCACAGATGATTGCGGATCAGGGCGACAATGCCGCCACCGCGATCGCGGCGGAGGTAATGGCCAAGCTGTTCTCGCCGTCGAAGCACCCTGCTCCACCGGACCTTCAGCCGTTGCGGACCCGGTTTTCCAGCCTGTTCAAAAAGGCGAAGGCCGATCGCGCCGCCGGCGAAAAGAGCCTGTATGTCGAAGCTGCCGAAATCGCGGAACGGCTGTTGTCCAATCCGCACGACGTACGGCCGCTGCATGGCGACCTGCATCACGACAACATCATGCACGGTCCGCGCGGCTGGCTGGCGATCGATCCAAAGGGCGTTCTCGGCGACCCCGGCTTCGATGCCGCCAATGTGTTCTACAACCCACTCGACCGAGACGATCTTTGCCTCGATCCGCGGCGGATCGCGCATATGGCGCATGTCTTTGCAGCAACGCTCGGCCAGTCGCCGCCCGCGATACTGGACCACGCCATCGCCTATGGCTGCCTGTCGGCTGCATGGCACCATGAAGATCGCAATGCGGTCGACGAAAACCGCGAACTGGCGATTGCCGCGGCAATCCGGCGGGTGCGGCTCAGCCTCTGAGAGCGATCTCGTGGGGCAGCGGGTAAGCGCCCTTGGTACCGCGCCAATGCGCGGCGGCGAAGCCCAGCAGAAACAGCGCGAATGCCTGATGCGTCAGGGCCATGTGCAGAGGCACCTGCATCAATAGCGTGCCGATGCCGATCGACGCCTGCACCACGACAATCAGGAACAGCAGCGTCGCGCGTCGGGCATGCGTCGTGCCCGGCAGGCGCTGGCGTGTCGCAATCATGTGCCAGAGCGCGACCGCGAAGATCGTGTAGGCGCCGACCCGGTGGACGAATTGCACCGTCTTCGGGTTTTCGAAGAAATTGCGCCATGCCGGCTCCAGCAGCAGCAGGTCGCCGGGAACCAGCTTGCCGTCCATCAGCGGCCAGGTGGTGTAGCTCAAGCCGGCGTCTAGCCCTGCGACCAGCCCGCCGAGATAGATCTGGACCAGCGCCAGCAGCACCAGGAAGCCGGCCAGACGTTGCGTCGAGCGGTCGGCAGCAGGTTCCGAGTGCGGCGCCAGCCCACGCGCGACCACCATGGTCGCCGTGAAGATCAGCGCCGCCAGCGTCAGATGCGTCGCCAGCCGGTATTGGCTGACCGAAACCCGGTCAACCAACCCGGACGCCACCATCCACCAGCCTATCGCGCCCTGCAGGGCGCCGAGAAGGAGGATGCCCGACAACTTCGTGCCGAGGCCCCGCTCGATGCGGCGCGTCGCCCAGAAGAGCAGCAGCGGCAGGGCGAAGACCACGCCGACACTACGCGCCAGGATGCGGTGCACCCATTCCCACCAGAAGATCGACTTGAACGCCTCGATGCTCATGCCGTTGTTGAGTTCGGCATATTGCGGGGTCTGCTGGTAGCGCAGGAACTCCTCCTGCCACTCGGCATCATTGAGCGGCGGGATGACGCCGTGTATCGGCTGCCATTCGGTGATCGACAGGCCGGAATTGGTGAGCCTTGTAGCGCCGCCGACCAGTACCAGCGCAAACAGCACCAGGAGCACGACATAGAGCCAACCGCGTACCAGCGCGCGGTTGCGAAGGTCGCGATCGCGGGCGGCGAAAGGCGCGGCATCGGATATGGCAGCAGCCATGGATTTGTCCCGGCGGTTGAAGTCGCGGATTGGTGAACCATCGCAACCCGGCTTGCAAGACCGGACAGCGCGGCACGCCGTCGCGCCGTTTCTGGCGGGTTGCGCGTATTGGCTGTTCGGCCTAAGCGATAGCGATCAACGAGATCGCGCCATGCCCATTCGCCTGAAAAAGCTGATCGGAAGCTTCCTGCTGGTAGTGCTGGTCATAGTCTATGCGCTGGTCGCCTCGATTGTGGCGGTCGCCCAATTGTCGCAGTCCGGGCCGCTGGCGCACTTCATCTTCTTCCTGCTCAGCGGGCTTTTGTGGGTGCTGCCGGCGATGGGCATCATCAAATGGCTGATCCTGGAGCCGCGGCCGAAGGGGCGAGGCAACAGTTAGATCGTCACCACCGTCTTGCCGGCATTGGCCAGCGGCGTCGTCACGCCCGACAACATTGTTCGGATGTGGGCGACGCTCTGGTAGCGGCCATTGACCGAAATGCGCGGCAGGGCGTGCAGGAAGCCGGCATGCTCGGCGCGGAGTATGCCGTGGCGGGTCGTCACCGCCGAGGCGTAGCCGGCATCGCGGACTAGGCCTACTTCGCGGCGGCCGACGGCACTGGCATAACCGTAGGGATAGGCGAAATGGCGCGGCTCCTCGCCGAGTTTGGCCTGCAATATGCGCTTGACATCGCCGATCTCATGTCGCGCATCGCTCTCGGAAAGCCGCTTCAGATTGCAGTGATTGACGCTATGTGCGCCGATCGTCACCAGCGGGTGCCCGGCCATGGTGCGGATCTCGTCCCAGTTCATCAGCGTGCTCGGGCGCGGACCACCCAACTCGATGCCGTTCGAGCGCGCCAGATCCCGCAACACCGCACGCTGGTCCTGCTCGCGCACCTTCAGCGTCAGATGAGCGTGCAGGCGCGCATTGGCCTGGACCTTTTTTCCCGGACTCGAGCAGTCGATTGTCACCGGGCCATCCGGCGTCGTCAGCGTCAGGCGATCGCGCGCATTGACGATGTCCTCGACCACGTCCCACCACAAATCGGCAGCGCCGTCGATCAGCCCCGGCGCGACGTAGATGGTGATCGGCGCGCCGTGTTTCTCCAGCACCGGCAGCGCCTCGGTCATGTTGTCTCGATAGGCGTCGTCGGCGGTGATTGTCGCAAACTGGCCGTCCTTGTCGCCAGCCTTGATGCGCTCGATCGCCTCGTCAAGCGTGACGAAACTGTAGCCGTTCGCCTTCATGTCGGCGATCACGGTGTCGAGGAACCCGGGCGCGATGTTCAAGTGGCGGTTGACGCCGTTCGGCTTTTCCGGCGTCGCGGTAACCCGATGCAGCATCAGGATGGCGCCAAGGCCGCCGATAAACGGCTTGGCCAGCGGCGCGAGACCGGAATAGCGGGCGATATTGAGCGCCAGTTTGCGGATTGCCTCGCCCCCGTCGATCATTCATTCACCTTTTGCGCCTAAGCTCATCAAGCATGGAATGCGCCTGCGCGGGACCCCCAATCGCGACGAATACGCCCTAAGGATTGAGGTATGGTTGACGCCACCGCGTCATTTGACGGCAATCGGCTGGCAAGCAGCGAGGCGTCGCCGTGTGCCTTGCCGGCCGGCAAAGCCGGCCTGTCAACCTCGGTCGCCGATAGTGCGGCGTTGGCGGCGTACGCAGAATTCTGCCATTCGGCGCTTTTTGCCCCTGCGCAAAGCGCAGGCTGGATCCTGAACTGGGCCGCACATACCGGCGCCGACGTTGTCGTTGCGACGCTGCGCGCCGAGGACAGGCCGGTTTTCTCACTGGCGCTGGAGGTCACTCGCAGTGGAGCGTTCCGCGTCGCCCGGTTCATGGGCGGCCGCCATGCAAACGGCAATTTTGCCGCCGCCGACCCGCAATGGCTGGCGAATGCCGATAGCGCGGCGATCCGCTCGATGCTGGCTGCGATTGCCAAGGCGCGGCGCGACATCGATCTTGTTGCGCTGGAGCGGTTGCTGCCCGATCTCGACGGCGTTGCCAACCCGCTCTCCGCCTTGCCGCATTTTTCGAGCCCCAATCTGTCGCTGGCCGCCGGTCTTGTGGGAGGATTTGACGCACTGCTCACCCGCGTGAGCGGCAAGCGCAGGCGCAAGAAGCATCGCTCGCAGGCGCGCAAGTTCGAGGCCGTTGGCAGCTATCGTCGCATCGAGGCGAGAACTGCGGACGAGGTGCACATGCTGCTCGATGCCTTTTTCGAGATGAAGGAATTCCGCTTCCGCAAGATGGGCATCGCCAATGTTTTCGGTGAGGCGGAGGTGCGCGCTTTTTTCCGCTCGCTGTTTGCCGACGCGCTTCAAGAGGAAGATCCGTCCTTCGTCCTGCATGGGCTGGAAGTCGCCGGCAAACTTCGTGCAGTCACCGGGTCGAGCCGCTCGGGCAAGCGGCTGATCTGCGAATTCGGGGCGATTGCCGAGGACGACCTCGCACACACCAGCCCGGGCGACTTCCTGTTCTTCGAGAACATCCAGGAAGCCTGCGAGGCGGGTTTCGAAATCTATGATTTCTCGGTCGGCGACGAACCCTACAAGCGATTGTGGTGCGATGTCGAAACGCAGCATTTCGAGGTGCTGGTTCCGCTGACGCCGAAAGGTCGTGCGCTGGCGCTTGCGCTCAGGCACGGCGCAAGCCTGAAGGCATTCATCAAGCACAGCCCAATGGTCTGGAAGCTGACCAAGCTGCTGCGCCGTAAAGCCGTGGGGCGGACAGCACCGGCCGCAGGCGAAGACGACAGCTGATTTCGATTTGAGAGAAAACTGCCTCAGGCGGCCGAGCGCCGTCCCGGCATTGGGCCCGGCGCCACATGGCCGATGGGCGTGACCAGCGTCAGGTCGGGATAGCCACTCTCGATGAGCGCGACCGCGGCCTGCGTCACCTCGTCGTCCGGCTCAAGCATGGAGAGCAAGACCTCGGTCCCCTCGCCCACCAGGCGGCTGATGCCTTGCGCGTCGGCCGGTCCGCATTCGACCACGACCAAATCATAGGCGGTGGTCAGCGACTGCATGATGATCGGCAGCCGGTCGGCGGCGCGCATGGCGCGGACCGGATCGGCTGTGCCGACGGGAATAACGTGGCAGTCCGAATAGAGATCGGGGTGGATCACATCGCTGAACTGCGCTTGCGAGGCGAGCAGATCGGTGATGCCCGGAAACAGCCCGCTGTCCAGCATCGGCCGCGAGGCGGCACCCGAAGCGGTGAGATCAAGCAGCAGCACGCGAAGCCCGGCGTCGGAGACTGCGCGCGCCACCAGCACTGCCGAGGCAGCCGCCTCGTCGCCTTCTGGCGACACGAATATGGCGCGGGCGGCACCGGTGGCGATCAGTTTTTCCGCGGCCTTGTCGATGTCGACCTCGCCGAGGATAGAACGTGCCGGTTCAATGTCTCCAGCGGCCATTTCAGAGTACTCCGGTTCGATTTTCTCGGCAGCCGCTTCCGCCACCGCGACGGGTTCCGGCTCCACTTTGCTTTCAATGATATTGTCGTCGTCGGCCTCATCGATCTCGACGACTGCCGGTTCGGACCGGCCAACCGACGGGTCGGGCTCGGCCATCACGCGTTCGGCCTGGACAGCCGGCATCGCAACCTGCTCGATGCGCTCGAAATGGGCACCGGCGGCCGGACGCATGGCGCGGCCGGAAAACAGTTCCTGCAGCAGCGTGACGATCGCCATGATGAGCAACGAGCCGACAAAGGCCGCACTGACAATCGGACCAATCTTGGGGAAATAAGGTTCGGCCGGCACCTGGGCGTCCGAAAATACGCGAGCGTCGACGGGCAGATAGTTGCGATCCTTGCGTGCGGCCGCCTGGAGATAGCTGGATGAATAGAGATCGAGCTGCTGACGCTTGGTCGCGGCATCACGCTGCAGCGCATCGAGTTCCACCTGCTCTTCGCCGGCGCGGGCGGACGCCGCCTTCAGCGTGTTGACGTCTGCCACGAGTTGAGCCTCTCGCGCCTTCGCCGTCTCGGCCTGCGCCATCAGACCTTTCATGATCTTTTCCGCTTCGTTGCGGATCTGGCGGTCGAGATCCGCGAGCTGCGACTTCAGCGCGCGGATGCGCGGATGGTTGTCGAGCAAGGTGGTGGAAAGGTCGGCGATGTTGTTCTTGAGTTCGACTTGCCGCTCGCGTAGGCGCTGGATCAGTTCGGAAGACAACACCTCCGGAACGGCATCCAGCGAGCCGCCATTGCGCAACGCCCTGCGCACGCTGTCGGCGGTCGCTTCCGCCGAAGCGCGATTGGCGCGCACGCGTGACAGTTCGCTCGACAATTCGGACAGCTGCTGGGTGGCAAGCACCGAATTGTTGCCGCCCATCAAAAGATCGGACTGCGCACGGAATGCGGCAACCTTGGCTTCCGCCTCCTTCACCCGGTTCTGCAGATCCGCGATTTCCGGCGCCAGAAAGTCGGTGGCGGCGGAATTCGATTCGAGCTTGGCATTGCCCTTGGAGGCGATATAGGCGTTTGCAATGGCGTTCGGGATCGCGGCGGCAAGCTTTGGATCCTCTGACGAGAACTCGATTGCGATCGCGCGGGTTTTTTCAACGCCATAGACGTTGAGCTTCTCATGCATTGCGTCCAGCACGCGCTCTTCCAGCGGAATCTCGAACGGATCGCTTTTCAAGCCAACAAGGACAAGGGCGCGGCTCAGCGCCGACATCTTCAGCGCCTCGTCGAATTCGGGCAATTTCGCCAGGTTGAGCTTCGCCGCCACCTGCTTGAGGATGTCGGGGGACGAGATGATCTGGACCTCGGTGGCCACAGCCTCTTCGTCGGGAATCGACCGCTCGTTGCTGTTGGCCCCGGCTGGCCGCGTGAACTCCGATTCTCGAGGCCCGATCTCCAGCTTGGCTGCCGCCTTGTATTCGGGCGTTGCAAGCCAGGCGAGCGCAAAGGCCAGGCCGGTTACAACCAGTGCGACGACAAGGATGCGCAGCCAGTTTCGCGCCAGGCTGGCGAAAAGCTGCCTGAGATCGACGTCGACATCTGCGGCCGCGGATTGAACGGACATGCATCCCTGCTCCGGTACTGAGTCAGCATGCACCGTAAACAACTATGGTAACTCAGCCGTTAATATCGCGGTAAGAACCTGTCAGGCTCTATTAATAAGCCGCAAACAAGAGGCTGAAAACCATCTGCATTCGTCGATCCGGCCCGCATCGGCCGCGCGCCTTTACCGGCCATTAACCCTAACAGGATGATAACCGAGCTCGATCGTTAAGGTTTGCCGCAGAGTCGCCGGCTATTCAAAGGTACGTGTCCGCTCATGAAAAGCACTGCTCCCCTTTTCCGCGCGCTGCTTGCCGTATCGATGCTTTCGGGCTGCTCCAGCTACCGGCCGACGCCGGCCGCATTCCATGAAGTTCTCGACCAGCCCTATCGCCTCGGCGCCGGCGACCGCGTCCGCGTAACCGTGTTCGAGCAGGAAGGACTGACCAATACCTACAGCGTCGACCAGTCCGGCTATCTCTCGCTGCCGCTCGTCGGCAACGTGCCGGCGCGCGGCCACACCGCCCAACAGCTTGAAAGCGAGATCGCCGAGAAACTGCGCCAGGGTTATTTGCGGGATCCCGATGTTTCGGTCGAAATCGATCGCTACCGGCCGATCTTCGTCATGGGTGAAGTGGGTGCGGCGGGGCAGTATTCCTACGTTCCAGGCCTGACCGTGCAGAAAGCCGTCGCCATCGCCGGCGGGTTCACGCCACGCGCCAACCAGGAAAGCGTCGACATTACCCGCGACATCAACGGCAAGGTGATAACCGGACGCGTGGTGACCTCCGACCCGCTACTGCCCGGCGATACAGTCTATGTTCGCGAACGCCTGTTTTGATGTGCTGACAAAGTGGCGGACACACTCAGGATCGTCCACTGCTTTCGCTCACCGGTCGGAGGCATCTTCCGGCATGTGCGCGACCTGACCGAGGCTCAGGTCGAGGCCGGCCATGCCGTCGGCATCGTCTGCGATTCGACGACGGGCGGCGATTTCGAGGAACGGCTGTTCGAACAGATGAAAGGCAGCCTGGCGCTCGGCATTCACCGCACCCCGATGCAGCGGCATGTCGGGCCAGGCGATCTCGCCTCGGCCCGGCGCACCTATAGGATCATAAAAGAATTGCGGCCGGACGTGCTGCACGGGCATGGCGCCAAAGGTGGCGCCTATGCCCGTCTGTTCGGCTCATTGTTGCGGGTATCCAGGTCTCGCGTAGCCCGCCTTTATTCGCCGCATGGCGGCTCGCTTCACTATGACGAGACCACCGCCATGGGGAAGCTGTTCTTCGCGCTCGAGCGCTTCATGGCTCGCTTCACCGATTGCCTGCTGTTTGTTTCCGATTATGAGCGGCGGACCTATCGCAGGAAGGTCGGCGAGCCGCCCATTCCGAACGCTCTCGTCCACAACGGCCTGCGCGCCGCCGAGTTCGAGCCGGTGCGGACCGAGCACAATGCGGTTGACCTCCTCTATATCGGCATGATGCGCGATCTCAAGGGCCCGGACATCTTCATCGATGCGCTGGGGCTAGCCGCGACACGGCTCGGCCGCCCATTGAAAGCGCTGATGGTCGGCGACGGCGACGACCTGGCGCGCTATCGCGCCCAGGTGAATCAGCTCGGCCTCGAGGTCAGCTTCCTGGCGCCGATGCCGGCCAGGCTCGCCTTCAGGCTGGCCGAACTGGTCGTCGTTCCCTCGCGCGCGGAAGCCATGCCCTATATAGTTCTGGAAGCGCTCGCCGCCGGCAAGCCGATCATCGCGACGGCGGTCGGCGGCATACCGGAAATCTTCGACACCGGCTCACCTGTCCTGATCCGGCCCGACCCGCGCGAACTTGGCGACAAGATAAGCGCCGCATTGGCCGATCTCGACACCTACAAAGGCCTGATGCCCGGCCTCGCCGACCTCAAGGCACGCTTCGGCGCCGATGTAATGGCCGCCGAAATCGAAAAGGCCTATTTCGCCGCGCTCAAAAAATAGAGCAACGGGTTTCCACCGGGCTGCTCCTGGTGAAAGCGTCTCCAAAGCCATCTGTTGTTTCAAGGGTTTCTTAGCTCTCTTTTGCTATTCACCTGAGGGAAACCTGCGGACGCCCCATGAACGAAATCGACCCAGCGCGCCGTTTTTCGCTAGACGCGGTGCGCAAATTCGACGCCCCTGCCGAGAACAATACGGCCGGCGGCATGAACGATGTTGCCCGCCAGGTCGCCTCGCAATACCGGCGCGATACGATGTCGCCGATCATGGTGAGCGGCGTCCTGCGCATGGTGGAATTCGCGCTGCTGTTGGTCTCAGGTCTTGCCGTCTATTTCTATTATGTCGGCTTTTTCAACTATCTTGCCTGGCAATACTCACTGACGATCGCCGCCACCTCGTTCCTCGCGGTCGTTCTGTTCGACGTCACCGACCGCTACCAGATCGTCGCGCTGATGCGGCCGATCGCCAATTTCGGCCGTCTCCTGCTGGTCTGGGCCGGAACATTCGCCTTGATGGCGCTCACCGCCTTCACCATGAAAATGTCGGAAGACTATTCGCGCCTGCTCTTCGGCACGTGGTTCGTCGTCGGTTTCGTGTTGATCCTGGGTCTCCGCCTGGTGATCTCGAAGCTGATCCGGCGCTGGGCGCGCGACGGGCGGATGGAGCGCCGCGCCGTCATCGTGGGCGGCGGCAAGGCCGCGGAGGTATTGATCCGCTCGGTCGAAAGGCAGCCCTACAACGACATCCGCATCTGCGGCATCTTCGACGACCGTGGTGACAAGCGTTCACCGCCGGTTGTCGCCGGCTATCCCAAGCTCGGCACGATTTCCGAGCTCATCGAATTTGCCCGCATCGCGCGCATCGACATGCTGATCGTTTCGCTGCCGCTGACCGCCGAATCGCGCGTGCTGCAATTATTGAAGAAGCTGTGGGTGCTGCCGGTCGACATCCGGCTGTCGGCGCATTCGAATGCGCTGCAGTTCAGGCCGCGCGCCTATTCCTACATCGGCTCGGTGCCGATGCTCGATATCTTCGACAAGCCTATCAACGACTGGGATTCGGTCGCGAAACGCGCCTTCGACATCGTCTTTTCGATCATCGGCATCATCGTGTTCTCGCCGGTGATGCTGGCGACCGCAATCGCGATCAAACTCGACAGCAAGGGGCCGGTGCTGTTCCATCAGAAGCGGCACGGCTTCAACAACGAGATCATCGACGTCTACAAGTTCCGTTCGATGTATACCGACAAGGCGGACCCGACGGCCAAACAGACCGTGACCAAGAACGATCCGCGCGTCACCCGCGTCGGCCGCTTCATCCGCAAGACCTCGGTCGACGAACTGCCGCAGTTCTTCAATTCGCTGTTCGGTTCGCTGTCGCTGGTCGGGCCGCGCCCGCACGCCATTGCCGCGCAGTCGCACAACCTCCTCTACAATGAAGTGGTCGACGGCTATTTCGCTCGCCACAAGGTCAAACCCGGTGTGACCGGCTGGGCGCAGATCAATGGCTGGCGCGGCGAGATGGACACCAACGAGAAGATTCGCATGCGGACGGAATACGACCTCTATTATATCGAGAACTGGTCGCTCTTGTTCGACCTCAAAATCCTGTTCCTGACGCCGATCCGACTGCTCAACACGGAAAACGCATATTGAGCGCGACGGCCTATGAATTGCCGGCGGCGGCGGTCAACGCCAAGCTGATTGCACTGATTGCGTCGGGGGCGGTTTTCCTCGGCGTTTTCCTGTCCGGTTTCGTCATTGCCGAGCCCGCGCCGTACGATCTCTACATGATCGGGCTGATCGTGGTGTGGCCCTTGTTCGGCATGCGTATACAGCGCGCGGCGGTGCCACTTCTGGTGCTGCTGGTTATCATGAACATCGGCGGTATGATCTCGATGACGCAGATGTCGGACCTCGCCGGCACGCCGCTCTATCTCGCCGTCTCGCTGTTCCTGGCCCTAACCGCGGTTTTTTTCGCTTCGGTAACGGCCGTCCGGCCCAGTCTCTACCGGGTGATCTTCGTCGCCTATGTGGTGTCGGCAGTGCTGACTTCGCTGGTCGGCATAGCCGGCTATTTCCATGCCTTTCCAGGAGCGGAGATCTTCACCAAATACGACCGTGCCGCCGGCGCCTTCCAGGACCCGAACGTGTTCGGTCCGTTCCTGGTGCTGCCCGGCATCTACCTGCTCTACCTGCTGCTTACCGGCTCGGTCGCACGCATGCCGCGATTGGCGGTGCCGTTGCTGATAATCACCGCCGGCATCTTCTTTTCCTTTTCGCGCGGCGCCTGGGGCATGTTCGCCGTTTCGGCGATCCTGCTGACCGGTGCCTTGTTCCTGCAGAGCGCCAGCGGCAAGTTCAGGCTGCGCGTCGTCGTCATGACCATCGCCGCCGTCGGACTGCTGGTCATCGCAATGATCGTCATCCTGCAACTGCCAGGCGTCGCCGAGATGTTCTCGAACCGCGCACAGCTCGAACAAAGCTACGACACCGCCCGGCTCGGCCGCTTCGCCCGCTATACGATCGGCTTTCAGATGGCACTGGAGCATCCTTTCGGCATCGGCCCGCTCGTCTTCGGCAAGATCTTCGGCGAGGACACGCACGACATCTGGCTGAAGATGCTGATGGATTACGGCTGGCTCGGCTTCGTGTCGTTCCTGACGCTGACGTGCTGGACGATCGCCGCCGGCTTCCGCATTCTGCTGCGCGACCGGCCGTGGCAGCCTTATCTTCTATGCGCCTACGTCGCCTTCATCGGCAATATCGGGCTCGGCACCTTCATCGACATCGACCACTGGCGCCATGTCTACCTGCTGCTCGGCTTGATCTGGGGTGCCATCGCGCTCGAATACCGCCACCAGTGGCAGCTGCGGGCGACGCAGCGACCGGCAATCCCCGTCGCGGTTGCTTCAGGCAGGACAGCAACCGAATTCGGTTGACCGGACCCGGTCTATCACGATACATCGCGACCGGTCCGGAGTGTAGCGCAGCCCGGTAGCGCACTTGACTGGGGGTCAAGGGGTCGTCGGTTCGAATCCGGCCACTCCGACCATTAAAATCCAAAGGCTTAGCCGGTTTTCCCCCAAAACTGGCTGTACAGACGATAGCCGCACTGCAGCCAGCGCAACATACGCAGGCGTGATCTCATCGAGGGAACCGATCACGCATCACTCGTGCGCGAGGCACGGAGGCTGGCGTCTAGCCAGAAGCCCACCGAGAAACCGCGCGGTAATGGCTAGGTAAGCTTTGCTGCTACGCCCAACCTTTATCGTGAGAAAAGGTCCCGCCGCACATGCCAGAACGGCGGGACTCGATCAGGCGCCTTGCATCAGGCAGGGGTGACTCGGGGGTTGGGCATGCCCGATACGCGCGGATCGAAGTGAACCCTAGGCGCATCAGCTGCAATGCGTCCACCAACCGTCGGTTGGAAAGAACTAATTCAATCCCGACGGCTGGCCTGGCCTGAACAGGCGCGCGCTCAAGGCTCAGTTTCTTCCCGGGGAGGAGCTTTTTGGTCAGGACAATCAGGATAGGGCAATTCTTCACACGGAGAGGGCCTGTCGCCAACGCTGCGATAATGTTCCGCGAGTTTTGCGAAACCGTAGGCGAAGGCGAAAAGAAGCGCGAGGACAACCGCTATTCGGACGGCCATACCGTATTGTAGCAGGATCCTCCCATTGGAGCGCGCGGCGTTTTGGTACGTTTGAATGTTGAGTTCGAAAAAGGTTGGCTCTAGTTGAATTGCCGTCGTCCGCAGTTGTAAGGGCGAGCGGACGCTACGAAGATGCCACGCACTTTCGCCCTTTTCGGGAGAGATGCAATGTCGCTTCAAGGAGTTGCCTGTCCTGCCGAGCTGACCATGTTGACCAAGGCACTTGATGCCCGATGCCGTGAGCTAGGCCTCGCTGATGGAGATCCAGGCAGAGAAGTGCTCGGCCGCAGAGTGATGGATTTATTTGAAAGTGGTCAGCTCAGCGCCGAAGATTTGAGACTGGCTCTGAGCGGCGAGATCTTTAACGCCAAAAATCCTCCGGCCGGAGCCAGTGGGCCTTGATACGGCAAGCGGCTATCCGCGCAGCCATTTGAATTACTGGCCCAGCGTCGGCTTCCGTGTGCGCAGGAGCGCGTGTGAACAAATGTGATTTTGCGGTCGGTGCCAGACGGGCTAACTTTACCCATCGAACGAAAGAGGAGAATGATCATGAAGACATTCCTCGCAATAGCCGCGGCACTGACCATGTCCATATCAGCTGCCTCTGCGGATTGCCCCGCGCATTCCAAGGTCCAGGCATCGGTCGACACGCAGACGAAGACAGCAAGCGTCGAGAACGCCGATATGTCGACTGTCACGGACGCTCAGACGATCAAGAAAGAAGAGCCACAGAAGACCGAGTAGCGGTAACGCTCAGCGGATCCCACGACCCGGATAAATGGCTACTGGCATACATCCACCCACTCGGCGTCGACGAGTTCGGCCAGGCGTTGCGGGCTGAGCCGTACGGCGGCATTCGTCGCGCCTGCCGCCGGGACGACCTCGTCAAAGGCGCGCAGCGAGATGTCGCAGTAGACCGGGAGCGGCGCCGGTAGGCCGAACGGGCACACCCCGCCGACGGGATGATCGGTCGCGGCGAGCACCTGGTCGGCGTCCAGCATTCGCGCCTTGCCACCAAACTGGTCCTTGAATTTGCGATTGTCCAGCCTGGAGATCCCGCTGGCCACGATCAGCATCGTCTGGTCGCCGGCGCGCAAGCAGATCGTCTTGGCAATCTGCGCCGGCGCTACGCCATGCGCTTCGGCGGCCAGAGCCACCGTCGCCGAGCTTGCCTCCGTGACGATGACGTCAATGTCGGGCGCGTGTGCGGCGAAAAAGGCGCGAACGGATTCGAGGCTCATCTCCGGCAATTTCCGTCTGGCGTCGCCGTGGCGGCCGGCAAGTCCACTACGTGGCCGAAAAAACGAAGCCCGCCAGGGCGACCCATGGCGAGCTCGTGGAATAAAAAGCATGACACGTCGCTACGACACGGATCGCCTTTTCGCAGGCAACACGGCTTCGTCGAACAGAGCGCTTTCCGGAAGTTGAAGCGCGGAGGCAATACGCCGACGTTTCGAGGGATCGGCATCCTTGCCGCTTTCAACGTCGGCAATCTCATAGGCTGCCAGCCCGCACGCCAGGGACAGCTCTTCGATGCTGTATCCACGGGCTTCCCGGGCGGTTCGGACGGCACTGCGTTCAGGCGCAACCGCGCTCGCCGCCAGTTCGGAGTAAGGTTCGCGTTTTGCTATTTGGGGCATTGGCAACTCCGTGGGATGAAAGAGTTAGATCAAATCATGTTGTTGCCTGAGACGATCGGGAGAATGCCCGCTCGCCGGTGATTTGCCAAGCATCAAAGATAGCGTCACGGCATCGTGAACCGACGCCGGAATGAATGGCGGATGCCCGCGCGCCGACATCTGGCCGGATCGTCAGCAGACACAGTTCGGAAACAAAATTCTACAGGCCGGAAAAACGGCCGAAAAACTCCAAAGCGATAGTCCCAACCGCAGCGCTCGACTCACCGACCTGAATCGGTGACGCTCAAATTCCGCCTGCGCAAAAAGGAAACGATGTCATGAAGAAGCCTCTTCTCTCCGCCCTTGGACTTGCAATCGCACTTGCCCTCTCGATGCCGATCATCGGCGCAAGCAGCGCGAATGCAACGACGATGCACACCACCGTCAAGAAGCATCACCGCCATCACTACCATCACCGCGTCCACCACTACCGCCACCATCACAAGAAGGTTGTCGCGAAGAAGTACTGAAAACACCCTCGGGCGAACAACCCGCAATCAGGCGTTCTGGTGCTTGATCAAGGGCGGCGCGCTTGCCGGGCTTTCCGTGTCGGCGAAAAATGGCGGCGGTCCGCTGACCACCGCCATTTGCTTATCTCAACGTGCCGATCTTGAACGCGCTCGCGGTGCTTGTTGCTGCCGGCCGCCGAGGAACAGACTGGCGACGAGCCCGACCAGAACCAGCCCGACAGCGGCCGCCGTCGCCGGGTGATCTCGGGCGGTCTTCTCGATCGCCCGGCCTTGCCTTCTGATTGCCGGCAAGGCGTCGCCGAGGCGCTCAGTGATATCCGAATAATAATCCGACGCGGTATCGCGCCCGTCTTCGTAAAAGGCGCCGCCCCGCTTTAACACGGCTTTCTTCAAGGTGGCCAGTTCCCTGGTCAGGGCCGCGACCTGTTTGTCCAGATCGGTGTCGGAGATGCTCGAAAGCGATGCCATGACGTGCTTCCTTCATCTGTAGAAGGAAGCCTAACGCATGACCCTGAAGACCGTTCCGGTCAGCCCGGCGGGCTCTAGCGAACCTGATCGAGCAGGCGCTTGCATTCCAGGAGGTCGAACAGCGCCTCCTGCAGCAATGCGCGATTGTCACGGGAAAGTTTTGACGTGTCCGGCGGAACCGGACCTTCCTCGTCGGTCTTGCCTATACCGAAAAAACGACGGCTGGGTTTCACCCTCGGCTGGCCAACCAGCATTTCGTCGTCCGGGCCGCGCGGCTGCGCCGCTTGCGTCAGCGGTACCGTGTCGGCCTGTCGGCGCTGCGAGATCGCCTCGACCGCCGCCATGTCGCCACTGCCGACGGCGATCAGAAACTGGTTGCCGTTCTCGCGCAACAGCTTCTGCACGCCCTTGATCGTATAGCCCTGGTCGTAGAGCATATGACGAATACCCTTGATCAGTTCTACGTCCTGCGGACGGTAGTAGCGGCGGCCGCCGCCGCGCTTCATCGGCTTGATCTGGTTGAAACGCGTCTCCCAGAAGCGCAGCACGTGCTGCGGCAAATCCAGATCCTCCGCGACCTCGCTGATGGTGCGGAAAGCATCAGGGCTCTTGTCCATGGGCGAATCCTCACGCTAGAGCATGATCGCGAAAGGCGGGAACCGGGTTCGGGCGACATCACGCTTAACAAGGAGAGCAGCTTTCCGTCCCGCCGGAACGGATCACACCCAAATACCGATCCGGCGTACCGAATCGCATCTTATTTCAGCGGTTTATGAAACAATATTCAAGCCCGGCGCAAAAGCAGGGTTCGCTTTTCAACCGAAGCCTGGAGCATGATTCTTGGCAAAGGGGGATTGGGCGGCTACTTGCTGCCCTTGGCTTTGCTGTTTTGATGGGAGCGCAGGATACGATTCTTCAGCACGTTCGACGACTTGAAGGTCATCACCCGGCGCGGCAGGATCGGCACTTCCTCACCGGTCTTGGGATTGCGCCCGATGCGCTCGTTTTTGGAGCGCACGTGGAAGGTCGCGAAGGACGACAGCTTCACCGTCTCGCCGCGAACGATCGCCTCGCAGATCTCATTCAGCACCGCCTCGACAAGCTCGGCCGATTCAGTACGCGACAGCCCAACCTTGCGGTAAACGGCTTCGGCGAGGTCGGCGCGCGTAAGTGTCTTTCCCCCCATACGAACCGTCCCATCAGCTCAAAAACATAAATCGATACAAGCAACGGCAGAACCTAAGTAATTGATCCGTCAAGGTCAAGGGACCCGAACCCGATAGTTCGGCACTTACCAGCGGAGCAGGACGGCACCCCAGGTGAAGCCGCCGCCCATCGCCTCGAGCAGTACCAGGTCACCCTTTTTGATGCGACCGTCGGCGACGGCTGCGGACAGTGCCAGCGGCACGGAAGCCGCCGAGGTATTACCGTGCAAATCGACGGTCACCACCACCTTCCGCTCCTCTATCCCGAGCTTTTTGGCCGAAGCGTCAATAATTCGTTTATTGGCTTGATGCGGCACGAACCAGTCGAGATCGGCGGCGCCGATGCCGGCCTGTGCGAACGTCGCCTCGATGACGTCGGTGATCATGCCGACCGCATGCTTGAACACTTCGCGGCCTTCCATCCTGAGGTGCCCGACCGTTCCGGTGGTCGACGGCCCACCGTCGACAAAAAGCTTGTCCTTGTGGATGCCGTCGGAGCGCAGGCTGGCCGCCAGAACGCCTCGGTCGGCGATGCCGCCTGCCCCCGTGCCTGCTTCCAGCACCATCGCGCCGGCGCCGTCGCCGAACAAAACGCAGGTCGAGCGGTCGTTCCAGTCGAGAATACGCGAAAATGTTTCCGAGCCGATCACCAGTACCCGTCTGGCCAAGCCGCCGCGGATATAGAGGTCGGCGGTCGTCACTGCATAGACGAAGCCGGAGCAGACCGCCTGCAGGTCGAAGGCAAAACCGTGGTGCATGCCGAGCCGGTTCTGGATCTCGACCGCGGTCGCGGGAAAGGTGTTGTTGGGCGTCGAGGTCGCCAGCACGATCAGGTCGATGTCGTCAGCCGTCAGGCCGGCGCTGTCGAGGGCTGCGCGCGCTGCCGCCTCGCCCAGCGAGGCCGTCGTCTCGTCGTCGGCCGCAATGTGGCGCTGGCGAATGCCGGTGCGCTGGACGATCCACTCGTCCGACGTCTCGACCATGCCTTCGAAATCGGCATTCTTCATAATGCGGCGGGGCAGCGCGGCGCCCGTGCCGCGCACGACTGATCTGATCAATGCTCTTTCCTATTCCTTTGCGTCGATGACGACGTCGGATTTCCGGATTGTCTGGGCATTCGGATTGCGGGCATGGAACAGGTCGAGATCGGCTTCGATGCGGTCAAGCAGATTGTTGCGCACCATGTCGTAGCCAAGCTCGATCGCCGCCGCGAAGCCATCCGAATCAGCCCCGCCATGGCTTTTCACCACGATGCCGTTCAATCCGAGGAAGACGCCGCCATTGGAGCGGCCGACATCCATCTTCTCGCGCAGGCGATCGAAGGCGGTCTTGGCGAAGATATAGCCGATCCTGGCCATCAGCGTCCGGTTCATCGCCGCGCGCAGATAGCCGGCGATCTGCCTGACGGTGCCTTCCGCCGTCTTCAGCGCGATGTTGCCGGCAAATCCTTCGGTAACGACGACGTCGACACTGCCCTTGCCGATGTCGTCACCCTCGACAAAGCCGTGGTAGTTCATCGAGGCCATGTTGGCCTCGCGCAACATACGACCCGCCTCCTTGACCTCTTCCTGGCCCTTGATCTCCTCGACGCCGACATTGAGCAGGCCGACGCTCGGCCGTTCGATGCCGAAAACCGAGCGCGCCATGCCGGTGCCCAGAATGGCAAAATCAACCAGTTGATGCGCATCCGCGCCAATGGTGGCGCCGACGTCCAGCACCACGCTCTCGCCGCGCAATGTCGGCCAGAGCGCCGCGATTGCCGGGCGATCGATGGTCGCCATGGTGCGAAGGCAGAATCTGGACATTGCCATCAGCGCGCCGGTATTGCCGGCCGAGATGCAGGCGTCGGCAGTGCCTGCCTTGACCGCCTCGACGGCCTTCCACATCGATGACTTCCAGCGGCCATGGCGCAGCGCCTGGCTCGGCTTGTCGTCCATCCGCACTGCGATCTCGCAGTGGATGAACTCGCTCACTTCCGCTAGCTTGGGGAATTTCGCGAGTTCGGGCCGTACCACTTCTTCGCGCCCATAAATGACGAAGCGTATATCCGGACGGCGGGTGGCGACAGTCATGAGCGCCGGGATGACCACGCTTGGCCCGTGATCGCCGCCCATGGCATCGATGGAAATCCTGATCACGCGGTGTTCATCTCACGGTTGCTTGGCCAGCGGGCTTGCCAAGGTGCGGGGCTCGCGAAGGTTCGGCGAAAATAACGGTTTTGGGCTGCCGCACAACCAACTTTTCTCAAATTGGGTCAGCTATCAGGATTTTCCCAACAGTGATCTGAGCTTTTGCTGGAATTCATTCTCCACAGGCTCGGCATCGCCGGCGGCCTCCAGCGATACACCCGGCTTGCGCGGATATGGATCGATCGCCAAGCCAAAGAACTGCTCGGCAAGCGCCCCGACGTCGATCGCATCGCCGGAAAAGGTTTCCGGGCTGTCCGGGCCTTCGGCGTCGAGCAGGATCTCACCGCCGCCGTCGAAACCTTGCCGCCCGAGCTTGGATTGCTCCGGCAGGAACAGCGCTTCGACCGCCTCATCGATATGCGCCTCGACCGGGTCGAGGGTGACGATACAGGCCTGCGTTATATCGGCCTCGACATGGCCGCTGACTTTCACCCCGTTGCGCTTCCAGGGCTCGACCAGGAGTTCGGCGCGATAGTTCTCGACCGAAAGCAGCTCGTGCTCGACGGCCAGCAGGGCGCGCTGCCCAGCGTCGGCATCGATGACCACCGGCAGCCCCTTTTGCGGCAGCCGGGCGACATTTGCCAGGAATGACACTGGGCTGTGGGTATCAGGGTGTTTCATCTTCGCCTCCACTTCGCCACCTTCATCGGCCTGCCGTCGCTCAAGCGTTGGCCACGGGAAATGCCACCGTTCCGGAAACGATCGATTCGGTCGGCTGTTCCGCGAGTTGCCTTGATGCATCGGCGGCATAGAGTGCCAGTTGCGACGCTTGCGGCCAGGCGCCGGCATCCGGCCTGACATTGCGGGCAAGGGCGGCGGCGAGTGCATCATGGTCATTTCGTTGCAGCGCATCATCATAGGCGGCGGTACGGCCATAGAACATCTTCGCCAGTTTCCGCATTCGCTTCGGCACGCCGACGTCGCCAATGCCCAATTCACGCAACGAATGTTCGACATCCATGAAGAACTCGTCGATCAGCACCTGCGCAACCTCTGCCGTAGCACCGCCCTCGCCGCGCAACCGGTGCTGGAACAGGAACATGTGCAACGACAGCATCTCGAAGCGGCCGAGCGGCGTGTCCGGCACGTTCCAGGCGGAATAAAACACCGTTTGCCGCGCCGCCGCCACGATTTGTGCGTAAAGCGCCTCGGTGATGGCGCGGTTGGCATGTCGTTCGCGGCCAAAGAGGCGCTGGAACATTTGAGGGTGGTCTCCCGGGACCGTTTGTTGAAGTGGCCTTGTTGCATCGGCAAGCAAGCTGGTTTACCGGTTTTGCGGCCCAGCGCAAGTTGCGGCCAGCTTATGGAGTTGTAGTTGCGCGCGCTGAAATTCAAGTCGACTTTCCTGCCCAGGCCCGGCGGTGCGGTTTCGCTGCTGGTGATCGCTGCGGCGCTTTCCGCCTGCAATTCGTCTAAGATGATCGGCGATCTCAATCCGAGCGAGACGCTGACGCAAGGCTACGTCATCGACCAGCAGGCGATCGACCTGGTGCCGGTCGGCTCAAGCCGCGAACAGGTGCTGCTGGCGCTCGGCACTCCCTCGACGAAGGCGACCTTCGATAACGAGGCCTTTTATTACATTTCTCAGACGCGCAAGCGCTATGTCGCCTTCGACAAGCCGCGGCTGGTCGACCAGCATGTGCTGGCGGTCTATTTTGGCGATGACGGGCGCGTCACCCAGATCGCCAATTACGGCTTGAAGGACGGCAAGGTGTTCGACTTCATCTCGCGCACCACGCCGACCGGCGGCAAGGACCAGAACTTCCTCAGCCAGATCATCAGTGGCGCCAGCAAGCTGGCGCCTGGTGTTCCCGGCGCCAGCGGCGGCAGCACGCTCGGCGGCTCCTGATCCACCCGAGGGTGTCGGCTTCCTTCCGTTCCTTTCGCTTCCCTGTAAGCGGCATATCTCAGGCAATGAAAAACCCGCGGGAGCGATCCCGCGGGTTTTTGTCTTAAGGCCATAGCGACCGAGCTTAGCCGTGCGCGAGAACGGCCAGCAACAGCAGCGCGACGATGTTGGTGATCTTGATCGCCGGGTTGACCGCTGGGCCGGCAGTATCCTTGTAGGGATCGCCGACCGTGTCGCCGGTCACCGAAGCCTTGTGCGCTTCGGAGCCCTTGAGGTGCTTGAGGCCGTCCTTGTCGACGAAACCATCTTCGAACGACTTCTTGGCGTTGTCCCAGGCGCCGCCGCCGGAGGTCATCGAGATGGCGACGAACAGGCCGTTGACGATGACGCCGAGCAGCGAGGCGCCAAGCGCGGCAAAGGCGGATGCCTTCGAACCGGAGATCAGGAGGACGCCGAAATAGACCACCAGCGGCGCCAGCACCGGCAGCAATGACGGAACGATCATCTCCCGGATCGCTGCCTTGGTCAGAAGGTCGACGGCGCGCGCATAGTTCGGCTTCGAGGTGCCGGCCATGATGCCCGGATCCTCCCGGAACTGCTTGCGCACCTCCTGGACGATAGCACCCGCGGCGCGGCCGACGGCGGTCATGGCGATGCCGCCGAACAGATACGGGATCAGGCCACCGAAGATCAGGCCGGCGACGACGTAAGGATTGGAGAGATCGAAGGAGACGTCGCCCATACCCTGGAAGTAGGGGTATTTGTCGCCATTGGCGGCAAAGAACTTCAGGTCGTTAGAGTAGGCCGCGAACAGCACCAGCGCGCCGAGGCCAGCCGAACCGATGGCGTAGCCCTTGGTTACCGCCTTGGTGGTGTTGCCGACAGCGTCGAGCGCGTCGGTTGACTGGCGCACTTCCTTGGGTAGGCCGGCCATTTCGGCAATGCCGCCGGCATTGTCGGTGACCGGGCCGAAGGCATCGAGCGCGACGATCATGCCGGCGAGGCCAAGCATCGTCGTCACCGCGATCGCCGTGCCGTAGAGGCCGGCGAGCTGGTATGTCGAGATGATGCCGCCGACGATGACGATCGCCGGCAACGCCGTCGCTTCCAGCGAGACCGCGAGGCCCTGGATGACATTGGTGCCGTGACCGGTGACCGAGGCCTGGGCGATGGAGTTCACCGGACGCTTGTTGGTGCCGGTATAATATTCGGTGATCACCACGATGAGTCCGGTCACCGCAAGGCCGACAAGGCCGCAGATGAACAGGTTCGTGCCGGTGACGGTCATGCCGGCGACGGTGCCGATCTCACCCCAGCCGATGCATGCCGAGGTGGCCACGGCAAGGCCGACAATTGACAGCAGGCCGGTGACGATCAGGCCCTTATAGAGCGCACCCATGATTGAGCCGCTGGAACCGAGCTTGACGAAGAAAGTGCCGACGATCGAGGTGAGAATGCAGGCGCCGCAGATGGCCAGCGGATAGAGCATGGCCGCGCCGAGAACGTCGGTGCCACCGAAGAAGATGGCGGCGAGGACCATGGTGGCGACCACGGTCACCGCATAGGTCTCGAACAGGTCGGCGGCCATGCCGGCGCAATCGCCGACATTGTCGCCGACGTTGTCGGCAATGGTGGCCGGATTGCGTGGATCGTCCTCGGGAATGCCGGCTTCAACCTTGCCGACAAGATCGCCGCCGACGTCGGCGCCTTTTGTGAAGATGCCGCCGCCGAGACGGGCGAAGATCGAGATCAGCGAGGCGCCGAAGCCGAGCGAAACAAGCGAGTCGATGACGACGCGATCGTTTGGCTGCAGACCCATGAACTGGGTCAGGATCAGGTAGTAGATCGAGACGCCGAGCAGGGCCAGGCCAGCAACCAGCATGCCAGTGATGGCGCCCGACTTGAAGGCGATCTCGAGACCGGCAGCGAGGCTGTTGGAAGCCGCCTGCGCGGTGCGCACATTGGCGCGCACCGAGACGTGCATGCCGATGAAGCCAGCGGCACCCGATAGAACGGCGCCGATCAGGAAGCCGATGGCCGCGGTGATCGAAAGCAGCCACCAGGCAAGCAGCAGGACCACGACGCCGACGATGGCGATGGTGGTGTACTGGCGCGCCAGATAAGCCTGAGCGCCTTCGCGGATGGCCGCGGAAATTTCCTGCATGCGTGCATTGCCCTGATCGGCCGCGAGGACCGAACGTGTCGCCCAGATGGCGTAAAGGACTGAAAGCAGACCGCAGGCGATGACAGCTGAAATTATGGTCATTGCCGAATTTTCCTCGATTGGTGGCCCAAAAGAACCCCTCCCCGGGCCGTTGAGACAGGGGACGAATTTTCCGCAACCGGAATCCGTCCCTTCGCAGCGGCTTATGCGAAACAGGGCTCGGAACGTCAAGATATTGTTCCGTTCCTGTCCGGCTTTCGCCCAAAAGATCCCGGGTTTCGCCCAAAAGGCTGGACGGCAGCGCCTGTCGACACTGCCATCCGGTTAGATCGGTTGAAATCGGCGAACAGTGGTCAGGCTTTACGCGGGTCGCCGTCCGGCTGGACGACGAAGACCAGCACCAGCAGCATGGTGATGTAGAATTTGAACGCCGCCTCCTGACCATTCCAAGTCGAAGACTGCCACATGGCGAACCACTCGCCGCCAACGACCATGAAGCCGAAATACCAAACGAGGAAGCCCATTGTGGCGGCAATGATGGCGAACTTCTTGGCATCGTTGAAAGCCTGTCCGCTGGCGTTGCGCGCCTGCCAGAGTTGCCAGGCGGCGATTAGGTAAAGCAGGCAGGTCAGCGCCTCGCCAATGATGATCAGCCAGTAGCCAGCCGTCCACAGCGACGGGTTGGTGATCGAGCGGTACATCAGTGCATTGCCGGGAAAGGTCGTGTCCATGCTCAGCACATGCTGGACAAAGGCGAAGTTTGAGCCGTAATCGGTGATGTTGCCGAAGGCGACGAGGAAGGCGAAAGCCGCCAGACACAAACACATGACGATCTTGGAGAAACGCGCGGTCATGGCAAGAACTCCTGCTGAAAGATCGGGGCATCGCACTCATCAATCACCGAGTCCCGAAGATCGCGCAACGGGTGGGCCAGTGATCATCGTGCTCACAGCCATTGCGAGACATTATGCCGGCAAGCAAGACATTGCCGAGACTGTCGAAGCCCTCGATCTCGACAGTGATTGCGCGGTGGGCGACTTGGTCTCTGTGGTTAGAGCCGACACACAGCACGACTTCGCCATCATCCGCCGCCGCTGGATCACCGGCGAGACGAGCACAACGCTGGAACTGACGCTCGATCATCCAGCGCGTTCAACGGGCCACTGAAAGAAACGAACTTCGCCCCGAGAGGTTACTCGGCCTCGCGTCCCATGCGCCGAGCCGTGTAGCGCTCGACCGCTGACAGCCCGTCATAGATCAGCACGGCAAGGGCGGCGACGATCAGGCCACCCTGCAGGATGAAGGCGAGGTTGTTGGACAGCAGGCCTGCGATGATCACCTCGCCCAGTGTCCTCGCCGCTACCGTCGAGCCGATGGTCGCGGTGGCGAGGCTGATCACCACCGACAGCCGGATACCACCGAGAATGATCGGCGCGGTGAGCGGCAGCTCGACCTTGACCAGTCTTTGCCAACCGGTCATGCCGGCGCCACGCGCCGCCTCGACTACGTTGGCCGGCAGCGTCGTCAGGCCGGTCAGCGCATTCTCGAAGATCGGCAGCAGTCCGTAGAGAAACAGCGCAATCAGCGTCGGCTTTTCGCCAAAGCCGACGGCCGGCACGGCAAGCGCCAGCACCGCAACCGGCGGAAAGGTCTGGCCGATATTGACCAGGCTGCGCGACAGCGGCAGGAATTCGGCGCCGGCTGGCCTGGTGACCAGAATGGCGAGCGCGACCGCAACGACCGTCGCGGCAACGGTCGCGATCAGCACGGTCCGCAGATGCAGCAGCGTCAACGTCAAAAGGCTGCCCTGATTGTAGATTACCGGCGCGTTGTTCTCTGTCAGCGGCTTCAGCAGCGGTTCGAACCAGCCGGGATTGGTGACGAAGGCAATAAGCACCACCACCAGGGCAAGCCTGAGCAGCGAGGGAAGCCAGGCTTTCATGCCGGCCTCGCCGCGCGCTTAACCAGCCCGTCCACAGTGACGCGGCCAAGCGGCTTGCCGTCGGTATCCTTCACCGGAAGTGCCGGGCGGCCCGACCACAGGAGTTCGGCGAGCGCGTCGCGTTGGCTGGCGTCACCGGGGATCGCCTCGCCTTCGGCCGTGCCTTTTTCCACCGCGTCGCGCACCCGGCCAAGCGACAACAGCCGGAACGGTTTTTCACTGGCGCCAACCAGGGTCTCGACAAACGCGCTGGCCGGTTTCGCCAGTATCTCGGCCGGCGCGGCATATTGCACTACTTTGCCGCCATCCATCACCGCGATCTTGTCGCCCATGTGAACGGCCTCTTCCATGTCATGGGTGACGAGGATGATGGTGGTGCCGAAGCGTTTCTGGATCGCCAGCAGATCCTCCTGCGCCTTGTTGCGGATGATCGGATCGAGCGCGCCGAACGGCTCATCCATCAACAGCACGTTGGGTTCCGCGGCAAGCGCCCGGGCGACGCCGACGCGCTGCTGCTGACCGCCGGAAAGCTCATGCGGATAGCGTGGCCCGTAGGCTTGCGGGTCGAGCTGGTATAGCGTCATCAGCTCGTCGACGCGGGCCTTGATGCGGTTGGCGCCCCAGCCGAGCAATACCGGCACAGTGGCGATGTTCTGCGCCACCGTGCGATGCGGAAACAGGCCGTGGCCCTGGATGGCATAGCCGATGCTGCGACGCAGCTCATAATCCGGGACCGAGCGGTTGTCGACGCCGTCGAGCTTGATCATGCCCGATGTCGGCTCGACCAGCCGGTTTATCATGCGAAGCAGCGTCGTCTTGCCGGAGCCGGAGGTGCCGACGATGACGGCGATGCTGCGCGGCTCGATTACTATCGACACGTCGTCGACGACTGTCGTCTCGCCGTAGCGCTTGGTGATGCCTTCGATCTCGATCATGCCGTTTCAACCCTGCGCTTGCTGGCGCTCATTTCGATCACTGCATCGAGGATGATGGCAGCGGCGAAGGCCAGCACCACCGTCGGAACAGCACCGAGCAGCACCAGGTCCATCGCCGTCTGGCCGACCCCCTGGAATACGAACACGCCAAAGCCGCCGCCGCCGATCAACGCGGCAATTGTGGCGAGGCCGATATTCTGCACCAGCACGATGCGGATGCCGGTGAGGATCACCGGGAAAGCCAGCGGAAACTCGACGCCGAACAGCCGCTGGCGGTCGGTCATGCCCATGCCGCGCGCTGCGTCGTTGGCGGCACGCGTCACACCGGCAAGGCCGACCACGGTGTTGGCCACTACCGGCAGCAGTGAATAGAGGAACAGGGCGACGAAAGCCGGCGCTGTGCCGATGCCGCGGATGCCGAGCGCGGCAGCACCCGGCACATGCGAAGCTACCCAGCCGAGCGGTGCGATTAAGAGGCCGAACAGCGCGATCGAAGGAATGGTCTGGATGATGTTCAGCACGTTGAGCACGCCGGCCCGCAATTTCTCGACGCGATGGCAGAGGATGCCGAGCGGCAGGCCGATAATCACCGCTGCCGCCAGCGAACCCAGCGCCAGCGTCACATGCTTGGAGCCTTCCGCCCAAAAACTATCGGAGCGATTGAAATATTCCTTGAGGATCGACAGGCTGTTCCAGCTTCCCGAGACGAGCAGCAGCCCGATCGCCGCGGCGGCGACAACAAGCACGCCGATCCGTGCCTGCGGCGACAGGTTCAGCCGCGTAAGCACGTCGGCGAGCAGAAGCGTGAAGGCGAAGATAAGCAGCCAAAAGCCCGAAGCCGGCGAGATACGGGCGAAGGTGTTGCCGGCAGGTGTCAGGAAACTGCCGGCGACGCCGATCAGCAGCGCCAGCGCCGCAAGCGCAACCACACTGGCGGCGAGGCGCAGAACAAGCGGCGTTTTCAGCAGCGCAATGAGCGCCGCTGCGACGACAATCGCCATCAACAGCGGACCGACCGTCGCAGGCAAAGATTCGAGGATCGAGCGCGCCTCGCCGGGTACGATGCGATTGGCGCGGAACGTGGCGAATGGTGCCGCAAAAGCCGCATAGGCTGATATCGCCGCGATGACCACGCCGAGCTTGTCGAACCGGATGCGCACGCCCTCCCCCATCGGCCGATCCGGCGCACCTCGAAAGCGGCGCGCCGGAATCGCCTTACTTCAGGAAGCCGTTCTTTTTCAAAAAGTCCTCGGCGACGCCCTTGACCGGTTCGCCGCCGACCTGCACGCGGCCGTTCAACTCCTGCAGCGTGACGAGATCGAGCTTGGCGAACACCGGCTTCAGCAGTGTCTCGATCTCGGGATGCTCCTTCAGCACCGCCTCGCGGATGATCGGCGCCGGCTGGTAGACCGGCTGCACACCCTTGTCGTCCCCAAGCACGACGAGGCCGGAGGGCGCGATGCCGCCGTCGGTGCCGTAGACCATGGCGGCGTTGGCGCCGTTGGTCTGGTTGGCCGCAGCGGCAATGGTCGCCGCCGTGTCGCCGCCCGACAGCGTGATCAACTGGTCCGGCTTCAGCGTGAAGCCATAGGTCTTCTGGAAAGCGGGCAGCGCGGCCGCCGAATTGACGAACTCGGCGGAGGCCGCCAGCACCACCTTGCCGCCGCCCGAGACATATTTGCCGAAGTCGGAAAGGGTGACGAGCTTATTGGTATCGGCGACCTCCTTGCGCAGGGCGATCGCCCAGGTGTTGTTGGCCGGTGACGGTGACAGCCAGACGATCTTGTTGGCGTCGTAGTCGAGCTTCTTGGCAGTCTCGTAGGCCTTGGCGGCGTCTTTCCACACCGGATCGTCGGCCTTCTCGAAGAAGAAGGCGGCGTTGCCGGTGTATTCCGGATAGATGTCGATCTCGCCGGCTGTAATCGCCTTGCGTACCACGGGCGTGCCGCCGAGCTGGATACGGTCGGTGGTCTGGATATTATTGGCGTTCAGCACCAGCTGGATGATATTGCCGAGCACACCGCCCTCGGTGTCGATCTTCGACGACACCACCACCTGGGCACTCGCCGAGGCCAACGCAATTCCGAGCGCTAGTACAGCGCCGGCCAGAATCTTGATTGAAAACATCTCACAAATCCCTTGCTGTGAACCGGAATACGGCTGCCGCATATGAGCATGGCTTCGATGCCCCGTCGGGGTACACGGTTTCATAAGAGGGGGGATCGGCGCAATAATTTTGTTCGGATGTGAGTGAATCCGCTGCCGCGACGTCCCGACAGCGTGACGTCAGTTGGCCGCGCGCAAGCCCGTCATCTTCAACACGCCCAGTGCCACGAAGCACAGCGCGACGACCGGGAAAATCATCCAGTTCAACATCTCCCAGCCCCAGGCATTGTAGACTGCCCCCGACATCAGCGAGGCGAAGGCGACGGAGCCGAACAGGACGAAATCGTGGAACCCCTGGACCTTGCCTTTTTCGGATGACTGGTAGCTGTCGGCCACCATGGCGGTGGCACCGATGAAGCTGAAGTTCCAGCCAAGGCCGAGCAGGATCAGCGCCGTCCAGAACTGCCACAGTGCCAACCCTGACAGCGCCACTATGGCGCAGCCAATCAGCAGCACCAGGCCGATGGCCACGATCCGCTCAGCGCCGAAGCGATAGATCAGCGACCCCGTGAAGAAGCTCGGCGCGAACATCGCCATCACATGCCAGGAAATGCCGAGCGTGGCGTCGTCGGTCGAAAGGCCGCAGCCGACCATGGCCAGCGGCGCGCCCGTCATGACGAAGCTCATCAGCGCGTAGCTGCCGACGGCGCAAAACAGCGCTGCGACGAAGCGCGGCCTGGTGACGATTTCCGAGAGCGGCCGGGCGTCGCTGTCGGCGATCTCCACCTTGTCGGTTGCCTTGGCCGGGATGCGCAACAAAGAGAGAATGGCGGCGCCGACCGCCGCCAGCACCAGGATGGACGCAAACGAGCCGGCAAACTTCACCGGCGAGAACAGGTCGCCGGTGAAGATGACGATCTGCGGTCCAAGGATGGCGGTGACGATGCCGCCGGCCAGCACGAAGGAGATGGCGCGCGCCTTGAATTCAGGCGGCGCATTGTCGGCGGCGGCAAAGCGGAACTGCTGGACGAAGGCGCCCCCGATGCCGATCACGGCCAAGCCGAAAGCGAACAGCCAGAAGCTGGGATGAAACAGCGCCAGCGTGGCGACCAGCCCGCCAAGCGCTGTCACCGCCGTGCCGGTCATGAAGCCGTCGCGCTGGCCGAGCCGGCGGATGATCGCCGCAGCCGGCAGGGAACCGAGCGCCACGCCGACATTGAAGCCGGTGATCGGCGCGGTTGCCAGCGACTTGTCGGCTTCGAGCAGATACTGCCCGGCCAATCCGCCCATGGAAATGGCGATGGGTGCGGCCGAGCCGATGATCGCCTGCGAGGCTGCGAGGATGAAGGCGGTGCGACGCGCTTCCTTGCCCGCCCCAACGGCGACGATAGCAGTCATGAGGCGTCCTTGCCACGGCCCTCGCCACGCACCCGGCGCGACACGCGATCAAGCACCGCATTGACCAGTTTCGGCTCGTCTTCCTCGTAAAATGCCTTGGCGATGTCGACATATTCGGAGACGATGACCGCCACCGGCACGTCCTCGCGCTGCATCAACTCGTAGACGCCGGCGCGCAATATGGCGCGCAACGTGGAATCGAGCCTCGACAGAGGCCAGTCCTCGGTCAGCGCCTGTCGAATGACTGGATCGATGGTCTTCTGGTGCTCGACAACGCCGGCAAGAATGGCACGAAACCATTGCGCATCGGCTTCGCGATAGAGCGCGCCGTCGACTTCCTTGCCGAGCCTGAACGCCTCGTATTCGGCGGTGATCTCAAACACACCGCTGCCGGCGACGTCCATCTGGTAGAGCGCCTGCACGGCGGCCAGACGGGCAGCACCGCGCTTGTTGGCATGGCGAACCGCAGGCTGGCCGGGCGAAGCGGGTTCGCTCACGTTCGCTCTCCCAGCTGTTCCTTTAGAGCGATCATGGTCAGCGCCGCACGCGCCGCAAAGCCGCCCTTGTCGCCTTCCGAACGCCTGGCCCGTGTCCAGGCCTGTTCGTCGTTTTCGGTGGTCAGGATGCCGTTGCCGATGCAGACCGCATCCTGCACGGACAGGTCCATCAGGGCACGGCTGGATTCATTGGCGACGATATCGAAATGATAGGTGTCGCCGCGGACCACCGTGCCGAGGGCGACGAAGCCGTCATAGTTCGTCCCGCCTTCGGAGGCACCGTCGAGCGCGAAGGAAATCACCGCCGGGATTTCGAGCGAGCCCGGAACAGTGACGACGTCGTATGTCGCGCCCGCTTCCTCGAGGGCCTTTGTCGCGCCTTCGAGCAACGCGTCGGCAAGGTCGTCGTGAAAGCGCGCCTCGATGACAAGAAGGTGGGCCTTCTTCTTCGGACGGATGAACGCTTTGCCGTGTTGGGATGTGCCTGCCATAGATGTCTCCGGGGATCGCCGGTGACTTAGGCCGAAGCCGGTTTGATCGCAAGCGGAAGATTGCCGAAGGAACTTTCAAGGCCAACTCGGCGGCGGTCGCATCAGGGAATGGGCTTTATGGACGAGCGCCTCAAAGCCCCTCCTTCGCCGCCTCCACCAGTCGCGCCGCGTAGCGGGCCATGGTGTCGATCTCAAGGTTGACGCGATCGCCGACCTGGCGTTCGCCCCAGGTGGTGACGGTCAGCGAATGGTGGATCAACAGCACGTCGAAGCGGGTGCCCTCGACCTTGTTGACGGTGAGCGAAGTGCCGTCGAGCGCGACGGAACCCTTGGGGGCGATGAATTTGGCAAGCTCGCGCGGTGCTTCCAGGGTGAAGCGAACGGCGTCGCCCTCTTCCTTACGCGCCACGATCTCGGCCATGCCGTCGACGTGGCCGGACACTATATGGCCGCCAAGCTCGTCGCCGATCTTCAGAGCCCGCTCCAGGTTGATGCGCGTGCCTGATTTCCAGCCCATCGCGGTCGTCAGCCTGAGGGCCTCTTCCCAGGCCTCGACCTCGAACCAACGTGCGTTGGCGCCATCTTCCGGCAATCCCGTTACCGTCAGGCAGACGCCGCCGCAGGAAATCGAGGCGCCGATGGCAATGGTCTGCGGATCGTAAGCGGTGTCGATACGCAAACCGACGCCTTCCCTGAGCGGCTTCACGGCAGCGACAGTGCCGACATCGGTGACGATTCCAGTGAACATTAGTTTGGCCCCGTGAACATCAGTTCGGTCCTAGATGTCTCTTATCCATTCCGCATATGTATCTTCGGCGAAACGCATGTTGCGCAATTTGCGAAATCCCGGCGGGATATTGTTGGCATCGATCGGCGATACAATGCCGCCCTCGCCGATCGCGCCCGGCCCCTGAAACAGCACGATACGATCGACCAGTTGTTCGTCGAGGAACGCCTTGGCCACCCTCGCGCCGCCCTCGACCAGGACGCTTGCCATGCCGAGCGCCGCCAGGTCCTCGAGCAGTTCCGGCAGCGCAATATCGCCTTCATAGGTCTCAGTACCGATGAAGCGAACGCCGGCGCGTTCGAGCGCGGCGCGCCGGTGCGGATCGGCCTCGGCGCAGGCAGCGACATAGAGCGGCACACGGTCGACGCCGGCGACCAGTTTCGAAGTCTCGGGTAGCCTGATCTGACGGTCGAGTACGATGCGCGCCGGCGAACGGCTCTCCAGTCCCGGAAGCCGAACCGTCAGCGCCGGATCGTCCTCCAATGCGGTGCCGATGCCGATCAATATGCCATCGGCTTCGGCGCGCATCAGATAGACTTCGCGCCGCGCAATATCGCCGGTGATGGAGACCTGTCCCTCGCCTTTCACGCCGATCTTGTTGTCGCTCGAAAGCGCAAGTTTCAGGATCACTTCCGGGCGTTTTTTCAGAGATCGAATTAAATAGCCGGCCATCTGCTCCGCGGCCTCGGCCGCCAACACTTTTTCCACCACTTCGACGCCGGCGGCACGCAAGATTGCATAGCCCTTGCCGGAAACACGCGGGTCCGGATCGCTGGCAGCGCCGACCACACGCGCCACGCCGGCACTGACCAGCGCATTGGCGCAAGGCGGCGTGCGGCCGTGATGGGCGCAGGGCTCCAGCGTTACATAGGCGGTGGCGCCGCGCGCCAGTTCGCCGGCCTCTGCCAAAGCCTCGGTCTCGGCATGCGGCCGGCCGCCGACGGCGGTGACGCCGCTGCCGACGATCCTCGGCCCGTCGCCGTCATCGCGCACGATCAGCGTGCCGACGGAAGGGTTGGTCGAGGTCCGCCCGGCATTCTTGCGCGACAGCCTGAGGGCTGCCGCCATATAGCGGCGATCGACGACCTCTTGCTCAGCCGTGCTGCGTTCGGACCCTGCCATGCTCAGCTGGCGTCCTCTTCGCTCTTCAGCTCTTCGCCCCTGGGCTCGTCGGTTTTGAGCTCGTCGCCTTTGAGTTCGCCCAACACGTCGTGGAAATCCTTGGCCTCGCGGAAATTGCGGTAGACGGAGGCAAAGCGCACATAGGCGACATCATCGAGCGACTTAAGCGCCTCCATGACCAGCCGGCCGACTTCCCCCGAGGCCACCTCGGTCTCGCCCGAGCTTTCGAGCTGGCGCACGATGCCGGTCACCGCGCGGTCGATGCGCTCCGGGTCGACGTTGCGCTTGCGTACCGCAATCTCGACCGAGCGCAGCAGCTTGTCGCGGTCGAACGGCACCTTGCGTCCCGACTTCTTCACCACGACGAGGTCGCGCAGTTGTACCCGCTCGAAAGTGGTGAAGCGGCCGCCGCAATCCGGGCAGACGCGCCGCCTGCGGATCGCTGCACCGTCTTCGGCAGGGCGCGAATCCTTCACCTGCGTATCTTCGGACTGGCAATAAGGGCAGCGCATGGAGAGCCTTCGGTTCGCGATTCTCGTGGAGCGAAAGGCTTAGAGGTTTTTGCCGCCGTGGCAAAGTATGGCCGATGACCGATCGCGCTTCAGAGATAGCGAGGCGCGAGGAAAATTGCGAGAGCGGCAATCAGTTGACAGCGGTCCGCCAATCAGGGCGCGACGTCGCCGGTCAGGAAGCCGCAAGACGTGCCGAGATAGCGATAGGCCTTGGTGAAGCCGTCCATCGATATGGTCGCGACCGGCTTGTCGGCGAAGCTGACATCGAGGGCGCTGGTGCGGCGCATGGCGCGCAGTACCGCGAGCGTGGTCTCGGACTTGTTGTCTATCATCCACTGTCCGTCGGCGATAAGACGAAAACCGGCCTTGATCTTGTCGTTGACGTCCCGGAACACCACCGGGATGTTATCGCCCTTGGGCAAGTCACTGTTTCTCACGGCGATGATGAGGCTCGGATAACCATCGGGTGGCAATACGTCGCCATTCGAGATGGCCAGCGTGAGGGTGCCACTGGTGCCGTTAGCGTCGAAAAAGACCGTCGAGGCGGCGCAGGTCTTGCGCACATCCTCGCCGGTGTTGACCTCGTCCACCGTGGTGGACCAACTGCCGAAGGTCTCTGTCTTGGGTGCTGCCGGGGTCGGCTCGGTCTGCGCAAAGGCCGCGCCGAGTAGCGGCGAGGTGGCTAAGGTGAGCAAGGCAGCGCCAACACTGGCGAAACGGAAAATTCGCATCATCATCAAGCGTCTCCGAGATGCAGCCGTGCCCAGTTGATCGGCGCCGTCACAGTTGGGGGAACAACGCCCTGCGTCAACCAAGATACGGGTAAAGCGGAAAACGATCCGTCAATGTCGCCACCTTGGCCTTCACGGTTGCCTCGACGGCCGCATTGCCCTCGTCGGAATTGGCGACCTTCAGTCCATCCAGCACTTCGGCGATCAGCTTGCCGATCTCGCGGAACTCGGCCTGACCGAAGCCGCGCGTGGTGCCGGCCGGCGTGCCGAGCCGAACGCCCGATGTCACGAAAGGCTTTTCCGGATCGAAGGGGATGCCGTTCTTGTTGCAGGTGATGTTGGCGCGGCCAAGGGCAGCCTCGGCGCGCTTGCCGGTGGCGTTCTTGGGACGCAGGTCGACCAACATCAGATGGTTGTCGGTGCCGCCGGAGACGATGTCGAGACCGGTTTCCTGCAGACTGGAGGCCAGCGCCTTGGCATTGGCGACGACGCTCTCCGCATAGATCTTGAAGCTCGGCTTCAGCGCCTCGCCCAGAGCCACCGCCTTGGCGGCGATGACATGCATCAGCGGTCCGCCCTGCAGGCCGGGGAAGACGGCCGAATTCATCTTCTTGGCAATATCCTCATCATTGCAAAGGATCATGCCGCCGCGCGGCCCGCGCAGCGATTTGTGCGTCGTGGTGGTGACCACATGGGCATGCGGCAGCGGCGACGGATGCATGCCGCCGGCGACCAGGCCGGCGATGTGGGCCATGTCGACCATCAGATAGGCACCGATCGAATCGGCGATCTCGCGAAAACGCTTCCAGTCCCAGACACGTGAATAGGCTGTGCCGCCGGCCAGGATCAATTTCGGCCTGGTCTCATGGGCGGTCTTCTCGATCGCATCCATGTCGAGCAGATGATCGTCCCGGCGCACGCCATAGGAGACGACCTTGAACCATTTGCCGCTCATATTGACCGGCGAGCCATGTGTCAGGTGTCCGCCGGAATTGAGGTCGAGGCCCATGAAGGTGTCGCCGGGCTGCAGCAACGCTAGGAACACCGCCTGGTTCATCTGGCTGCCGGAATTCGGCTGGACGTTGGCGAAGTTGCAGCCGAACAGCTTTTTCGCGCGTTCGATGGCCAGTTCCTCGGCGACATCGACGAATTGGCAGCCGCCGTAGTAGCGCTTGCCCGGATAGCCCTCGGCATATTTGTTGGTCATGATCGACCCCTGTGCCTCGAGCACGGCACGCGAGACGATATTTTCCGAGGCAATCAGCTCGATCTCGTGGCGCTGGCGGCCGAGTTCGTTGCGGATTGCGCCGAAAATCTCGGGGTCGGCATCGGCAAGCGTGGTTTCGAAAAAGGATTCGAATTTGTTCGACACTGCCGCTGCTGTTGCCATGGGCTGAAATCCTCAAGGTTCGGGGTCTGTCGCGCCATTAACACAGTTGCTTTCGGCCCGCCACGTTTGCAGCGCGAAATTTGCTAGCCGGATTGCGCCAGAGAGACTGGCAGCCTCTATTTCCTTGCCTGCCGGCCCTTCAGCAGGGCCTCGGTGAGCGTGATCTCGGTGAACAGCGCCTGCATCGTATGGTCGTTAATCTGGCCGCTGCGAAACATTGCGCGAACCGCTGCGCGTTCGGCCTCAATGCCCGCCAGCCTCAATTCGAGCTCCAGCCGTCCGGCCTCGCGGGCCTCGGCGCGCGCCTCGTCGGCCTCGTCGGAGGCAGCGATGCGGCGACGGTAGCCGGCGACGATGCTGTCGGCGGCGGCAAGCCGGGCGCCGGGTATTTCCCCATTGTCGCCGTCGGTCGCGCCGGCCATGCTCTCGATGCGGGCGATGGCGGCCTTGGCCGCGCCGACACGCGCAAGACGTTCCTCGGCAGCGCCAGGATCCTCGCCCGGCTCGACCAGCCCGCGTGCCACGCTGGGCAAGGCAAGGCTGGCGATAGCCAGCGAGCAGATGATGACGCCGGCGGCGAGGAAGATCACCACGTCGCGCGCCGGAAAGGGCGAACCGTCCGGCATGGCGAGCGGCAGCGACAGGATGCCGGCCAGCGTGATGGCGCCGCGCACGCCGGCGACAGAGCCGGCGATCCGAATGCGCAGCCCGAACGGCTCGGCCTTGCGCTTGCGCAATCGCGCCGAGACGCGCGTCGCGATGTCGCCGACCCAGATCCACAGGAATCGCAGCCCGATCAGGCATAGCGTCAGCGCGACCACGGTGGCGATCGGCTGGATGATTGGATAGCGGCTGCCGAGCTGAGGCGGCACGTTGCCGATGATTTCGGGAAGCTGCAACCCGAGCAGGATGAACAGCGCGCCGTTGAAGACGAAGGAAAGCGTCGTCCACAGCGATACGGTCTGTATGCGCGCCGAGACGCCGAGAAAGCGGAAAATCCCGGAGCCGCCGGTGAGCAACCCGGCGGTGACTGCCGCCAGAATGCCCGAGGCGCCGACATTCTCGGCGCCGAGATAGGCGATGAACGGCAGCAGGACCATGACCAGCACCTGCGCCTCGGCCGGCACGCCGCCGATACGGTTCAGCAATTGCAGCACCTTGGCGGCGACGAACAAGGCAGCCACGCCGGCCAGGATGCCGGCAGCGACGGCATAGAGGAAAGTCACGGATGCCGCGACGAAGGAGAAGCTGCCGGTCAAGGCAGCTGCCACCGCAAAGCGGAACATCACGAGGCCCGACGCATCGTTGAGCAGCGCCTCGCCCTCCAGGATGTGCATCAGCCGGGCCGGGACCAGGCTCTTGTCGACGATCGAGGAGACGGCCACCGCATCGGTGGGCGACAGCACCGCAGCAAGTGCGAAAGCGACGACGAGCGGGATGCTCGGGACAAGCCAGTGCAAAGCGTAGCCGAAGCCGACAATGGTGAAGAAGACCAGCCCGATGGCGAGGTCGAGGATCGGCCCGCGCAGCGCGATCAGTTCGCGCTTGGGCGCACCATAGGCGTCGCTGAACAGCAGCGGTGGGATGAACACCAGCAGGAACAGCTCGGGATCGATCTCGACATGCATGCCGCGCACCGGCCAGGCGAGCGCTGCACCGATGGCGATCTGCAGTACCGGCAGCGGCACCCGCACCAGCCGGACCAGCGCGCCCGAAACGGCGACGAAGATGAGCACGACCAGAATGAACATTGCGACATGCATGATGCGATTTCCGACTACAGCGCCGCGCGTTCTTTGCCGGCAATCAGTCCAGCAAAGCTTGCCGCGAAAGACCCCGGCAACGAAAAAGGCCGCCCTTCCGGCGGCCTTTTTGCAAATGAACTCAGCTGCTTAGAGCGCGGATGTGATCTGCAGCTCGTTGGCTCCGTCGAGGCCGTAAATGTCGTCACGGAACTGGACCACGCCCGGCCCTGTCGACCAGGCCGAGACGTAGAGAAAATAAACCGGCACCGGATTGGTGACCTGCACCGGCGTGTTCTCCCCGGTCTTGATCGCCGCCTCGAAATGCTGGCGATCCCAGCCCGGTGTGTCGCGCAGAATCCAGGTGACGAGGTCGCGCACGTTCTGAACCCGCACGCAGCCAGAGGAATCGAAGCGCATCAGCTTGCCGAACAGGCTCTGCTGCGGCGTGTCGTGCATGTAGACGCCGTCCGGGCTGGGAAAATTGATCTTGACCGAGGCCATCGCGTTGCCGGAACCGGGATCCTGGCGGAAGCGGTATTTGGCGGCATCATCGGTCGACCAGTCGACCGTCATTGGGTCGACCTCGCTGCCGTCCGGCGCAAACAGGCGGATATGGCTATCCTTGAGATAGTTGGGGTCCTTCCGCATCAACGGAATGATATCCTTGCGCACGATCGAGACCGGCGCGTTCCAGTACGGATTGACGATGATTTCGTTGATCTTGGAATTGACGATCGGCGTCTGGCGATCGATCTTGCCGACGATTGCGGTGTGGCGCAGCACAACGCGGTCGTTCTCGACAGCCTCGATCTGCGCCGCCGGGATGTCGACCAGCACATAGCGGTTGCCAAGCGTGCCGGCCCGCTCACGCAGCCGTTGCAGATTGGTCTGCAGCTGACCAAGCCGAACCGGCGCCGAGACGTTCATTGCCGCGAAAGTATATTTGCCCGTGGTTCCGTCGGCCGGCAAGCCGTGACGCAACTGGAAGTGCTTGAGCGCCGAGTCGACGTAAGAATCGAACGCTTCCGAGAGCCCGGCGCTCTGCGCCAGATCGCCCGATATCATCAAGCGCCTGCGCAGCGGCACCACATCGGGATCCTCGACGCCAAGCTGTAGCTTCTTGGTGTCTGGAACCTGCTCCCAGCCGCCTTGCGCGACGATATTCTGATACTGCATGATCGCCTGCTCGGTGAAGGACACCGTCTGCAGGCTGAAGATCGGCAGCGTCGAGGCAACCTTGCCGCCTTCGCTGGCACGCGCATCGAATTGGTCGTCCCAGTTGCCGCGGGCCGAGGATTTCAGGATATCCCCGATCACGTCCTGCGCACTGGCGCGGCCGGCGACCATAGCGGCTGCGAGCGCGGAGGCTCCTGAAAGGAAGAAACGGCGGCTGGTTCTCATGGACGTTCCAGACATTCTTGCTACAATTCCACTCACCGGGCGGTCTCGCCCGCACTCTAGAGTTGGCTTCTTAACAATTAGCCAACCATGGCCCGCATCACTTCGGTGTAAACCACATGGGAAGTGACTTGAGCACAGGACAAATGCACGGCTTTGGCCCCAGCATCACCCGCATCTTCGGTTCCATTGGAATATGGCGGCAACGTGGCTGTTGCTCGAATTTGGATCGGCCGGCCTGACGAAACGGCAAGACCGGTGCTTTTCGGCACCGGCCTTTGGTCCACTCCGCGGCAGCACTTCCGTAGTCCAGCTTCAGATCTAGATGCGGCGGATGCGATTACATCCGGTAGGCGATGGTATCGTTCCAGAACCGATCCAGGCGCTGCAGGGCGCGGTTCATCTGCTTGAACTCTTCCGTGTTGATACCGCCAACCTGCTCGATCGAACCGACATGGCGCTCGTAGAGGCCGGCGACGACTTCCGCCACCTCATTGCCCTTCGGCGTGAGCGAAACCCGCACCGAACGGCGGTCGATGCGCGAGCGCTGGTGGTTGATGAAGCCGAGATCGACCAGCTTCTTCAGATTGTAGGAGACATTCGAGCCGAGATAATAGCCGCGCGAGCGCAGTTCGCCGGCGGTCAGCTCCGAATTGCCGATGTTGAACAGGAGCAGCGCCTGGATGGCGTTGATGTCGGAGCGACCGTTACGGTCGAATTCGTCCTTGATCACATCAAGCAGACGGCGATGCAGCCGCTCGACCAGCTGCAGCGATTCCATGTACAGCGAACGGATCGCCTCGCGGCGGTCATCGGATACGTTGGCGGTCTTCGCCGCCGGACGCGAATTGATCATTGTCTTTGCCTCTCGTTTGTCGCCCGGTGATTTTTTGTTCTTCACCTTGATCGCGACACTATCGAATACTCATAAAATTCGACTTAAACGCCAAGGCTAACAAGAGCTTACCGGTAAGGGGTTTCGAAAGAGGCTTAACGGACGGTCACCCGAGCAAGGATAATTAACCTAAAGATTTAGCCAACGATCCTGGCCGGAATTGCTATCGCCGGGGTTGCCGCTTCTGGATCCAGATCACCACGCGGAACACTATGTAGAGCAGCGCCACCGCAAGGTGCGAGGCGACGATCAGCGGCCGGTGGCCGAACAGCTCGGGGAAGCCAGCATACATGACGCACTCGGTCACCGCGCAGATGAACCAGATCACCGGACCCCAGGACGCCAGCATCCACAGGCCGGCGGCAGCGAACGGAAAAAACACCGCCAGCACCACCGCCGCCACCTGCCAGTGCACCGGCATCAGGTCGAAGCGCCACAACGGGCCGGGGTAAAAGCCGATCAGCCGGATCCAGTACAAGATGCCGAACAGCAGACAGTAGCCGGCGATGACGCGCTGGAACCAGGCGAAGATGACCTCGATCGTCGAGGGCTGTAGCACCACGCGCCTCGAGGCGACCTCGCTCACAGCTTCAGTTCCCGTTCGCCGAGCGGTGCGAAATAGGCGTCGACATTGGCGGCGCTGACGTCGTCGATGCCTGCCGGCCGCCATTGCGGCGTCGAGCCTTTATCGATGATGGCGGCGCGGATACCTTCATAGAAGTCGTGCCCGGCAAGCATGCGGTTGAGGATACGGAACTCCATTTTCATGCACTCGTCCATCGACAACGTCTGCCCGGCGCTAATCTGGCGCCATGCAACATGCAGGCTGGTCGGTGAACGTGTGCGGATGGTGGCCAGCGTCTTTGCCGCGAACTCGTCGGCAGCGGCTGCCCGCTCCAGACTGGCGACGATATCGGCCAGCGACGGCTGCGCGAAATGCCGGGCGATGGCTTCCAGCGTCGGCCTGTCGGTCTCGCGCCTGGCCGGGACGAAGCAGCCGCGCAGCACCGATTCCGGGTCGCCGCTTTCCGCCAGACGGTCGAGGAAGCCGGCCTGGTCCTCCGCCTTGATCGTATGGGTGGCGAGGCCCGACCACAAAGCATCGCCATAGCGGATGCGGTTGCCGGTCAGCGCCAGATACATGCCGAAGCTGCCGCCGAGATCCGGCAACAGATGGCTGGCGCCGACATCCGGGAAAAAGCCGATGCCGACCTCGGGCATGGCAAACTGGGCGTTCTCGGTCAGCACTCGCTGCGAACCATGGAAGGAGATACCTACGCCGCCGCCCATGACGATGCCGTCGATCACCGCGACATAGGGTTTCTTGAAGCGGGCGATGCGGGCGTTCAGCCGGTATTCATCGGCGAAGAAATCGACCGGAGGCCTTCCTGCGCGGCCGGCTTCGTAGATGTGGAGGATGTCGCCGCCCGCCGAAAATGCCCTGCCCTCGGCCTTGACGACGACAACGTCGACGCCGTCGTCGCGCTCCCAACTGCGCAGCGCCTTGTCCAGCGCCTTGACCATGCGGTGGGTTACGGCATTGAGCGCCTGCGGCCGCGTCAGCGTGACGACGCCGGCCCTGCCCAATCTTTCGAAGCGAATCTCGTCGCCTCCGCCAAAATCCATCGCCAGAGAATCCCTCCCCGCGCCCGCCGGGAGTGAAGTGCTAAAGCGTGGCGCATGGCCGCGTCAATGGCGGCGGCCAATCCGCTGCATGGTCGTCGGCGTCACCCAGTGCTAATGCTGGCGCTTTGAACCGGAAGGGTTGAACCATGCCTTGGTTGCCGCGCCTTGCTGTTGTGGTGGTCGGCCTGATCGCTGCGAACACTCCTCCCGTATCGGCCGAAACCGTCGACGAGCTCTATCAATCGCAGACCATCGTCACCGGCCAGGGCGAGGTCAACAGGCAGATCGGCTTCAAGGCCTGCCTCGATGCGGTGCTGGTTCGTGTGTCCGGGGATCAGCGGCTGCCGAAGAGAACTGAGATGGCGGCGCTGCGCGACAAGGCCGGCAGCTTCGTTGCCGAATTCCGCTATCGCGACCGTCTCGAAGGCATTCCAATCCATGACGAACAAGGCACCCATGACCGGCCGCATGATCTCACTTGTCTGTACAGGCCTGACGTTATCGATCCGGTGCTTGCCGCGCTTGGCAGCAAACCATGGCTTGGCGAGCGGCCACACCTGGCAATTTTCCTGGCGGCGGAGCAAGGCACAAGGCAGTTCGCGCTGACCGCCGACGATGAGCGCGGGGCGGCGATGCGCGAATCCTTCGTCAATGCCACCGGTCCGCTGGTCATGCGGATTGTGTTTCCCGAAGCGTCGCTGCTGTCGGCCTCGAAGCTTGACGACCAGGCCCTGCGCCATGCCGATATCACGACGCTGGACCAGCTTGCCAGGAAGGCCGGAGCCGACCAGGCGCTCGCCGGCAGTATCGTCTGGAGCGACAAGGAACTGGGCTGGATAGCCGACTGGCGGCTTGCCTTGAATGGCAAGAGCTACAATTGGCAAGTGCGCGGCGTCAGCTTCGACGAGGCATTCCGCGTCGCCATGCGGGGTGCTGCGCAGATCCTGTCGGGCAATGGCCAACCAGAATAGCGCCCGACAGGACCGCTGGCACAATCGTGTCGCATTGGTCAGCAGCGGAGGCTCGTGATAAAAGTCGCCTGATCCGGAGTTTTTGCGATGAACAAATTCACCCCTGCAAAGCCTGCCGGCGCGCGCAGCGTCGACGAGATCACCGGCAGCCGGCGGCTGCGGCGCATGCGCAAGGCCGACTGGTCGCGCCGCCTTGTCCAGGAGAACCGGCTCTCGGTCGACGATCTGATTTGGCCGATCTTTGTCGTCGACGGCAGACGAGTGCGCGAACCGATCGCCGCCATGCCCGGCGTGTTCCGCCTGTCGCTCGACCTCGCCGTCAAGGAGGCTGAGCGCGCGGCCAAGCTTGGCATTCCGGCGATCGCCACTTTCCCCAATGTCGAGCTCGGCCTGCGCGATCAGACCGGTTCGCACATCCTCGATCCTGAAAACGTCATCAACCGTGCCACCCGCGCCATCAAGCACGCAGTGCCGGAGATCGGCATCATCACCGACGCCGCGCTTGACCCGTTCACCTCGCATGGCCATGACGGCATCTTGCGCGAAGGCATTATCGTCAATGATGAAACGGTGGAGCAAGTGACGGCGGCGGCCGTCATCCAGGCGGCGGCGGGGGCCGACATCATTGCCCCCTCGGACATGATGGACGGCCGTATCGGTGCCATCCGCGATGCGCTCGACGCCAATGGGTTTCAGGATGTTGCGATCATGTCCTATGCGACCAAGTTCGCATCCGCTTTTTACGGCCCCTATCGTGAGGCGGTCGGCACCGCCGGCCTGCTCAAGGGCGACAAGAAGACCTATTATATCGATCACGCCAATTCCGACGAAGCGGTGCGCGAGGCCGAGCAGGATCTCGCCGAGGGCGCCGACATGCTGATGGTCAAGCCCGGCCTGCCCTATCTCGACATCATCCGGCGGCTGAAGGACGAGTTGCAGATGCCGACCTTCGCCTATCAGGTCTCGGGCGAATATTCGATGATCAAGGCCGCCGCCGCCAATGGCTGGATCGATGGCGAAAAGGCGATGCTGGAATCGCTGCTCGCCTTCAAGCGCGCCGGCTGCGACGGGATTCTCACCTACTTTGCGCCCGAAGTGGCGGCGATGCTCAAGGGGTGATGCGCCTTTGTAGCGTCTACATCGAGCAGTGTTCGTTCGTCCAAAGCGCGACGTGGAACGCCGCAGGACATCGCTTCAAGTTTACGCTGCCCTGCCGGGCATTTTCTCCCCGTAAAGTGGCAGGGAGAAAAGACGCGTTCGTAAAAGATTTCACCAATCTCCAGCGTTGCAAAAACATCGACGTTGCGGCCAGCCCCTTCTCCCCGTCACTATACAGGAAGAAGCTGCCGGCAGGCGGATGACGGGCGGCGCCGACATTGAGATTGGTTATTCCAACATTATTTGGAAGCGATTACCCCGCCGGCGATTCAAGATACCGCTTGCAAAATGCAATCAGTTAAGCTACCCCGATAACTGCTTGCATCTCACAATCGGTTATCGAGGAGGCTCTCATGTCCAAACTTCGCGTCAGCGCTTTCACCTTGTCGATCGACGGCTTCGGCGCCGGTCCCGACCAAGACCTGAAGAACCCGCTGGGTGTTGGAGGGGAAGCCCTGCACGAATGGATGTTCGGCACCCGCACCTTCCGCAAGATGGTCCTCGGCAAGGATGGCGGGACCACGGACACTGACGAGGCGTTCGCGGCACGCAGCTTCGAAAATGTCGGCGCATGGATCCTCGGCCGCAACATGTTTGGGCCGATCCGCGGCGAATGGCCGGATGACAGCTGGAAAGGCTGGTGGGGTGACAACCCGCCCTACCATGTGCCGGTCTTCGTGCTCACGCACCATGCGCGTGATCCCATTGTCATGGAGGGCGGCACGACCTTCTATTTCGTGACCGGCGGCATCCACTCAGCGCTGGAGAAGGCGAAGGCAGTGGCTGACGGTAAGGATGTACGGCTGGGCGGCGGCGTTTCCACGATCCGGCAATATCTCAAGGAAAAGCTCATCGACGAAATGCATCTGGCGATCTCACCGGTCCTGCTAGGCGCCGGCGAGAGCCTTTTTGCCGGCATCGACATGCCCAAGCTCGGCTATCGCTGCAGCGAGCAGGTCGCGACGCCGAAGGCCACGCATGTCATCATCGAGCGCACCTAGCTTGTTGCAGGGCGCCGCCATGGAGGCGCCGCCCTCCTCGCCGCTTTAGTCAGTACTTCTCCGGCACATACAGTTCGCGCGGCAGTACCTGGCGCTCGTATTCGGGATTGAAGACGCGCTCCGGCAGTGTGATCTCTTCGTGCGGCACCTCCTCATAGGGCATCTGCTTGAGGAGATGGTCGATGCAGTTCAGCCGTGCCCGCTTCTTGTCGTTGCCCTCGACGATGAACCACGGGCTTCCGGGATATTCGTGCGGGCGAACGTTTCTTCCTTGGCCTTGGTGTACTGCTCCCAGCGCACGCGCGACTGGAGGTCCATCGGCGACAGTTTCCATTGCTTCATCGGGTCATGGATGCGCATCAAAAAGCGCATCTGCTGCTCCTCGTCGGTGATCGAAAACCAGTATTTGACAAGCGTAATGCCTGAGCGGACCAGCATGCGTTCGAAATCCGGAACGTCGCGGAAGAACTCCTCGACCTGATCCGGCTGGGCAAAGCCCATTACCCGCTCGACGCCGGAGCGGTTGTACCAAGAGCGGTCGAACAGCACGATCTCGCCGCCGGCCGGCAGATGCGGAACGTAGCGCCGGAAATACCATTGCGACTTCTCGCGCTCGGTCGGCGCCGGAAGTGCTGCAACGCGGCAGATGCGCGGATTAAGCCTCTGGGTGATGCGCTTGATAACACCACCCTTGCCCGCCGAGTCGCGGCCCTCGAAGACCACGACGAGCTTCTTCTTGTGATAGGCGACCCAGGATTGTAGCTTGATCAATTCGGATTGCAGCGTGATGAGATTGCGAAAATACTGCAGGCGGTCGATCGATGGCGGATGCGCATTCTTGTAGATCTTGGCGATCTCCATCGACAGCGCCGGCTCCGAGATTTCCAGCTCATAATCTTCGTCGAGCGTGTCGGCGAGTTCCGCTTCCAGCCAGTCCCTGGCCGGGGAATTCTGTTTTATCTCGGTCATTTGCGCTGCTCCGCTTACAGGCCTTGCCGGCCGCTGTCAGGCGCTCTGCCGCCCGGCCCGGCGGCCGGAAATCGAAGCGCTGGACCGATTTTAGTATAGGCCGGCAATGACGGTTTTATTGCACCCACTACTGCGCTGGCTGTGCGTTCAATCCGCAAGATGTGATCGAGCTTGCCCTGCGGGGCGGGCGACAAGCGGAACGAATTATCCTACAAATGCCCGGTTCACTGAGGGGCTGTCGTTTGCAACGCCCTTTCCCGATAAATCGTGAGGATACGACATGGAATACCGCACTCTCGGCCGTTCCGGGCTGAAGGTTTCGACCCTGACCATGGGCACCATGACATTCGGCGGCGGCGGCGCGTTTTCGGCGGTTGGCAAGACCGACCTCGACGAGGCGCGTCGGATGATCGACCTTTGCATCGATGCCGGCGTCAATGTCATCGACACCGCCAACGTCTATTCGAACGGGGTGTCGGAAGAGATCATCGGCGAGGCGCTCGGCGGCAAGCGCAAGGGCGACGTGCTGATCGCCTCCAAGGCGCGCATGCGGATCGGCAAGGGCCCCAACGATGAAGGCTTGTCGCGCTACCATCTGATCCGCGAATGCGAGAGGAGCCTGAAGCGCCTCAGGACCGATGTCATCGACATCTATTTCCTGCACGAGTGGGATGGCCTGACACCGCTTGAGGAAACCATCGCCGCGCTCGACACGCTGGTCGCGCAGGGTAAGGTCCGTTATGTCGGCTGCTCCAATTATTCCGGCTGGCAAGTTATGAAGGGGCTGGGGATCAGCGACCGTCATCACCAGCCACGCTTCGTCACCCAGCAGATCCATTACACGCTGGAAGCGCGCGAGGCCGAGTACGAATTGTTGCCGATCTCGGTCGACCAGGGGCTCGGCGTGCTGGTCTGGAGCCCGCTTGCCGGCGGGTTGTTGTCCGGCAAATACCACCGTGACCAGCCGACCGCCCGCCAGCTCAGCGGCTGGTCGGAACCGCCGATCCGCGACGAGGACCGGCTGTGGCGGATCGTCGACGTGCTGATCGATATCGGCAAGAACCACGGTGTGTCGGCAGCGCAGGTGGCGCTTGCCTGGCTACTCGGCCGGCCCGCTGTCAGTTCACTGGTGATCGGCGGACGAACCGAAGCGCATTTCAAAGACAATATCGCCGCTGCAAGCCTTGTGCTTGCCGATGAGGAGCGCACACGGCTCGACGTGGTCAGCAGGCCGCCCGTGCTCTATCCCTACTGGCACCAGCAATTCACGGCAAAGGATCGGTTCGGGCCGGCCGATCTCGTCCTCGACCGCGACGGCGCCTGAAAAGCCGGGCTCTCCGGACTGCGCCGAGATATGGAGCCCGATCGTGCCTTGCGGTGTTGTGTTTGCGGTCCAATGCTCCTAGGCAAAGGCCAAGCACAATGAAAGGAAACGATATGGCACGAGCACCGAACTACGGTCAGGAACGCAAGGAACGCGACCGGCAGAAGGCTGCCAAGAAGGCGGAAAAGCAGGCTGCCAAGGTCGCAGCCAAGGAGCGATCGAAGCCCGAGGGCGAGAGCGAGTCCCAAACCAAAACCGAAACGACCGAGTGATGACGCCCGGCCTGTCAGGCGGTCCGGGCCTCGGTCAAATCCCGCTATGCCTCAGGCGGGCGCCTTGTCGCTAACGAAGACGTTCACTTCACGAGCGGCGGCAATGAAGGCCCGTCTTGCGTTCATGGCCGGCTTGTCGCCGGCCAGCGCATCATGACAGGCTTGCAACGCTTCGCGGTGCTTGGGGCTGCGCTTGCCGGGCCAATTGTTGAGGAGGTAGTCGGAAGCCTCGCGGGCCGTACGCAAGAGCTGATTGCTTCCCGCCGCGCCCTTGACGGTCACGGGTGTGTCAAATCGGTTGTTTTCCATCGCCGCTCTTACGCCATCGGCATTTCCGAAGCGAGACCGAAAGTAGCATTCTTCGCTCATCTGCTCTTTTCGTGATCAATGGCAGCCGATCCTCACTCAAGCGACGACGGCAAATCCCCGGGCGCGCAGGCCGCGCCGGTCGTTGCGCAGCGAGGTCACCAGCCGGTCGCGGCTGCCGATGATATGGGCCGAAAGCAGGCGGGCGGCGCTATCGGCATCGCCGGCCCGCACCGCCGACAGAATGGCATGGTGTTCGGCCCAGGCACGGCCAAGCGCTGCCTCGTCGCGAACCTCGAGCCAGCGGGCGCGCGACAGGCGCGTCATCGCATCGCGAACCGCTCTGAACAGGAACTCGTTGCCTGACAGGCGTGCCAGCTCGATATGAAAATCCATGCCGACACGATGCCATTCCTCGCGCGGGGTTTGGTCGTCGCAGGAATCGAGCATAGCCTCGATAATTTCGACGGCACCCCTGTCCTGCAAGGCACAAGTCAGCCTGACTGCCGCGACCTCGACCGCCTCGCGATAGACGGCGATCTGCTCCAGCTCGGCAAGATTGATGGGCGAGACCGTCCAGCCGCGGCCGTCGCGGCAGATCAGGCCTTCAGTCTCGAGCCGCAGCAATGCCGCCCTGACCGGCGTGCGCGATGCGCCGAAGCGGCTTTCGACCCAGCGCTCCGTCAGCCGCTCGCCGGGACCGATCTCGAGCCCGAGGATCATCTCGCGAAGCTGCTTTTCGACGTTCTGCATCTGCGACATTGGCGTTCCGTTTGTTGGAGCCGGTTCATTGGCCCTCTGTTCACCGGCCATTATTGGCGATCACTTTGCAGGGACCGCATTGACAGCGACCAGCCTTTGCGTCCATGACGGATACCAGCTTGGTATCCCAAAATGGTATCCACAGCAACTCAACGATAGCAGTCTCTGACATGCCGCAAGACGCCACCCTCGCCGTGCAAGGCACACATAACGTTCACTGGCGTCGCAATCTCGCCGTGTGTTTTGCCGGCTCGTTCAGCACGCTTGTGGCGATGATGCTGCTGTTGCCCTTCCTGCCGCTTTACGTCGAGCAGCTGGGCGCCAAGGGCCATGCGGCGATCGTGCAGTGGTCGGGCATCGCCTACGGCGCCACCTTCCTTGCTGCCGCGCTGGTCGCGCCCCTGTGGGGGCGGCTAGGCGACCGCTACGGCCGCAAACTGATGCTGGTGCGAGCCAGTTTCGGCATGGCGCTGTGTATGTCGCTGGCCGGCATGGTGCAGACCGTCTGGCAATTGGTGCTCTTGCGCCTGCTGATCGGCTTCGCCGGCGGCTATTCTTCGGGCTCGACCATCCTGGTTGCCATGCAGACGCCGAAGGATCGCTCCGGCTGGGCGCTGGGCGTGCTGTCGGCCGGCATCACGGCCGGTGCCCTGGTCGGTCCGCTGCTTGGCGGCGCGCTGCCGCCGCTGATTGGCATCCGCGCCACATTCCTGCTCGCCGGCGGCGTCATTTTCCTGGCTTTTCTGGCAACCACCTTGCTGATCAAGGAGGCCCCTCGCCCGGTTGCCGCCAAGGCCGCGTCAGAAGAAAAAGTGAAAGACGGCTGGTCGCAGATTCCCGACAAGCGCCCCGTCGTCGCCATGCTGGCAACCGGCATGCTGTTGAGTTTCGCCACCATGTCGATCGAGCCGATCATCACCGTCTATGTCCAGCAGCTCATCGAAGATCGGAGCCAGGTCACGCTGGTCTCCGGCATCGTCATGTCCGCGGCAGCGCTCGGCGCCATCCTGTCGGCGTCGCGGCTCGGCAAGCTCGCCGACCGTATCGGCCACTGGAACGTCATCGTTGCCGCACTCGCCGTCTCGGCGCTGCTGCTGATCCCGCAGGCCTTCGTTACCCAGGGCTGGCAACTCGTCGGCCTGCGTTTCCTGATGGGCCTTGCGCTTGGCGGTCTTTTGCCCTGCATCACCAGCGTCATCCGCCACAATGTGCCCGACGGGGTCGGCGGCAACGTGCTGGGCTTGTCGATCTCGGCGCAATATGTCGGGCAGGTCGCCGGACCGTTGCTCGGCGGCTTCGCCGGCGGCCATTTCGGTATGCGCTCGGTGTTTCTCGGCACATCCATTCTGATGGCGGGCGGAGCGGCCTATAACTGGCTGGTCCAGTCGCGCCGCGAACGCGACATGCTGGCGGAAGCCGGCAAATCCTGACACGGTTCGCGGCACTATCTCAGGCGGTCGCCAGGAAACACGGAGGTGTGGACATGAGCACGGATGAACACGCGGCAGGCGGCCGCATTCTGGTTCTTGCCGGCGGCCTATGCGGCGCAACCGGCGTGGCGCTTTCGGCGGCGGCGGCACATCTCGGCGGCGCTTTCGTCGGTACGGCCGCATCCTTCCTGCTCTTGCATGCGCCGGTCTTCCTTACCGTCGGGCTGCTCGGTGGCAATAGCATCCTGCGAACCGGAAGCCTCATCCTTCTCGTCGGGCTTCTGCTATTCTCGGGAGATCTTTTGGCCCGCGACTTCCTTGGCTCGCGGCTGTTCCCGATGTCGGCGCCGATCGGCGGCACGTTGCTCATCGGCGGCTGGCTGATGATGGCCGCCTCGGCGCTGGTGCGCCCGCGCCGCCATTGATGCGGCAACCAATGGCGGCCGCTGCTCCTTCGCCAGCCGCCCTCGATCCACGAGCTGTGTCTTGCCAGCTCAGTCTCGCGGACGTTCGGGCCGGACTTGGCCATCGCTGTTGGTCGTCTTGACTACACGCCGCCGCTCCGGCCGTTCGGTGGCCGGCGAGATGCCCCAATAATTGCGATAGATGTCTTCGAACAGATGCTTGATCGGGTGCATGGTTTAATCTCCTCTAGTTTTTTGAATCGATCCAATCAGCGGGCACAAAAATAGGCCACCGATCAGCTCCGCTTGCGTCCTACGAGGAAACCCAGGTCGCGAATCCACGGACCGGTCCTGTCTCGCCGCTTCCGGGCCTCCGCGCTCGAACGGATGCTCCAGTCGTTCCGGTAAATGTCCTCGAACAGATAATTGACGGGGTGCATGGCGCTCTCCTCTTGTATCGATCCAATCTGGGGACGAAAAACGCACTTGGATCGATTCAAAGAATACGCATCGCACCACAAATGTCAAGCAAAAATTTGAATCGATCCAACGAAGGTGTTAGGTAGTCGGCGATACTGTTGGACCGGAGTCCCGGAGACAAACAAATGGCATCACTCACCGAAGGCAGGAGGCCCATCCGGCTGGCGGACATCGCCAAAGCCGCGGGCGTATCACACGGCACTGCCTCCAATGTCTTCAGCCGTCCCGAAATCGTACGCGAGGAAGTCCGCGAGCGGGTCAAGGCGGCGGCCGACGCGCTGGGCTACGCCGGCCCCGATCCAAAGGGCCGCCTGCTGCGCGCCGGCAAGGTCAATGCGATCGGCGTCGCCACAACCGAGCCGCTGTCCTATTTCTTCGACGACCCCTTTGCGCGCGTGATGATGGCCGGCATCTCGGAGGCATGCGACGCCACCGGCGCGGGAATAGCCCTCGTGTCGGCCGGCAACGAGGAAAAACTTGCCTGGAATATCCAGAGCGCCCTGGTCGACGGCTTCATCCTGTTCTGCATCGAGGGCGGTCCGCGCCTCGTCGAGCTGACGCGCGAACGCAAGCTCCCCTTCGTCGCGCTCGAGCTCGGCTCGCAGGACGCCACGGTCTCGGCGATCGGCGTCGACAATGTTGCCGGCGGCCGGCTCGCGGCGCGCCATCTGGCGGAACTTGGACATCGCCGCTTCGCCGTGCTGTCGCTGGCCTTCGCCGACGACAGCACCGGACTTGTCTCGCCCGAGCAGGTCCGGACCGCAGTCTATACAGGAACCCGTGACCGCCTCCTCGGCTATCTCGAAGGGCTTTCCCGGTTCGGCGTCGATACCGCCAAGGTGCCGGTCTACGAGACTGAAAACGATGAGGCCAGCACAAAGGCCGGCCTCGAAACCCTCTTCGCCTCGGCAGAACCGCCGACCGCCATCCTGGCGATGTCGGACCGGGTCGCGATGGAAGCATTGGAATGGCTCAGCGCGCGGGGCATCGCGGTTCCTCGCGATGTTTCCGTCGTCGGCTTCGACGGCGTGCCTGAAGCCGCAATTTGCGAGCCTCCGCTCACCACCATCGCCCAGCCGATCGCCGAGATCGGCCGCCGGGCAGCGCGAAGAATCCTCGACTTCGACGGCACGGTGCGGCGAGAAACGCTCGATGTCGAACTTGTCGTCAGGGCGTCGTCCGGGCCGCCGCCAGGCACAGGTTGACTGGGCAGATCGGCTCCAAATCTTATCGATTGGCCGCCATCGGACCGATGCCAAAGGATGGACGGACCGGTGACGCCTCGTTGCGGACCGGCTTGCCCTTGCCGGACCAGCCGATAGCGGACAGCCATTCCAGATAGAAGGCGAGCGCGAACTGCATGGCGATGCCGGCGGCGAGCAGCAGACTGTCATAGGCAAAGCCGCCCGGGTTGACCAGCTTCACCACCTGCGCCGCCATGGCAATCACCGTGCCGGCAATGAAAACCGGCAGCGAGCGTTTGCCCAATATGGCGAGCGGATTGTCGCGGCCGGTGCGGAACAGGTTCGAGACGAAAGGCAAGGCGACGACCAGATAGCTCATCGCCAGGATGTGCAGCAGCCGCGGCAACGACAGGAACGTCTTGTCGAAACCGGTCAGCACCACCGGCAGGTCGAGCCACGACACATGCCCCCACAGCGGGCTGTGCACCCAGACGAGTGCCGTCAGCACATAGGCGGCGGCCGCGCCGACCAGCCAGCGATTGACAGGGATGGTGCCGCCGCGCCGCACATGCAACACGCTGGCCATGCCGATATTGAACAGCAATTGCCATGACAGCGGATTGAGGAACCAGAAGCCGGGCTCCGGGTAGTTCGGCGGCGCGATCTGGTAGATTCCGGCAATCAGCCAAAGGGCTGCGGATACTGCGAGCGCCGCCAGTGGCCGGTAGCTGATGAACAGCAGGAAGACCGGCGCCATCAACAGCAGCGCCGCATAGACCGGCAGTATGTTGTTGTAACCGAGCTGATGGCCGAGCGTGACGATGCCGACCAGGACTTGTGGCGGGTTCCTGACGAGCGGCTCGATGTTGATCAGCGTCAGAAGATCCGGCCGTTTCGCAAACACCGCCGCCGCGCAGAAGATAGCCATCACCACCATCGTCGTGACGATGTGGGTGACATAGAGCACACCGGCGCGGCGCCACATTTTCAGTGTTGCAATCAGCCGGTTTCCCGGCTGGAACTTAGTGCCGTAGGCGAGAGCGACGGACATGCCGGAGATCAGCACGAAGGCCTCGGCCGCATCCGAAAACCCGAAATTCTTGTAGGTCAGGGTTTCGAAAACGGTGCCAGGCACGTGGTCGACGAATATGGTCAGGAGGGCGAGAGCCCGGAACACATCAATACGCGTATCGCGTTCCGGCGAAACTGGCATGGTCATCGATAAAAGGCCTTAAAGCTGGTTGTTCATGCCCGGCATGCGATCCCTCGGGCGACCACCCGGCGCACACTGCTTCGATCCCCCCCGCGGGGATTATATCGGCAAAGAAACGGACTGAAATGCGCCCGGTTCAATCAACTTTCGCGGAGCTTGAAAATATTCCGTTTTGAAGCCGGCAAATTAACGAAAGTAACGCGGAATCAAAAGGATGTGACTATGGCCGAGCAAAGCCTCGAAGACGGTATTTTGCAGGAGAATTCAGGCTTTTTCTACCGGCTCCATCGATCCGCCAATTTACCCGGTGACTGGCTGTTCCTGTTGCATGGATCGGGTGTCGACGAGACGACCTTGCTGCCGCTTGGTCGGCAAATCGCGCCGCATGCGGCGCTGGTTACGGTCCGTGGCCGCATCCCTCAGGAGGACGGTTTCCGCTGGTTCACGCGAATCACCCCGACGCGATTCGAGCAGGCAAGTGTCCGCGCGGAGGCAGATGCGTTTGCAGGCTTCGTCGCCGGCGTCGCGAAGCGCCACAGCCTCGATCTCCGCCGCGCGACCTTTCTCGGCTATTCGAACGGCGCCAATTTGGTTTCAAGCGTCATGCTGCTGCATCCGGGCGTGATCGAGCGCGCTGCATTGCTGCGTCCGATGCCGGTGCTCGACGAGGTGCCGCCGGCCGACCTGTCGAAGGCGCGGGCTCTGATCGTCGCCGGCGCCGCCGACCTGACCTACGCGCCTTTCGCCCCCGTGTTGGCCGCTCTACTGAGCTCGCATGGCGCCAAGGTCGAGACCCACACCATTGCCTCCGGCCATGAAATCGGCGACGCGGATGCTGAAATCGTCAGGCAGTGGCTGGCGGGGTCAGGCAACCGCTGAACGAGCGGATTGAGCGCACGCACAACGCGGGCCCGACCATCGAATGTCAGTGTGCGGCGGGCTGGAATAGCTCGATCACATTGCCGGACGGGTCTTCGAGCAGGGTCTGCGAGCCGCCGACGCCGTTGATGATATCGTTGCGGAAGGCGAGCCCGGCGCCCTTCAGGCGCGCAACCTCTTGCTTCAGATCCGGCACCACCAGCAGGATGCGGTTCCACCCTCCCGGCACCGGCCGGCGGCCATCCGGCATCGCCCGTGCGCCCGAGCTCTCCGGCCCGCTCAGCAGAAGCCGCAGATCGCCGCGCGTGACCGAGCAGAAAGCCGGCCGCGCATCCCGTTCAATGGCAAAGCCCAGATGCTTCACCTAGAAATCGATGGAAGCGGCGACATCGTCGACAATATAGCGAACACTGACGGGCGTCATGACCGGGGGCCTTTCAGTTTGAGTAGAACGTTTTATTAAAGGCTGCTCATCATCGGCAACGCCCCGGCAGCACTACGACGCCGCCGACACACTATGACCGTCGGTTCGCCAGGGGATCAGGGCAAGCAGACCAGCACTGCCGACCACGGCGAAGACAGCGCCGTAGATGAACACCGCCTCATGGCTTACACGATCCCAGAGCTGTCCCGCGACAACGCTTGCCGCGAGTTCCAGCAGGCCGACCGTGGTGCTGTACCAGCCGATGCCGCTGGCACGCAGCTCTTGCGGCACGAAGTCCGAGGCGAATGCCTTGCCGACTGAGCGGAAGATGCCTTGATAGAACCCGTAGAAGGCAAAAAGCAGCCCGATCAGATAGATGTTCCGGGTCAAGACGAAGCCGAGATAGGCGATCAGGAAGATGACGAAGGACGACAGTAACACGCCCTTGCGGCCGAAGCGGTCCGATAGAAAGCCGGCCGGGTAGGAAATCAGCGCCGCAACGAGATTGAAGCCTGCGTAGATAAGAATGGTTGCCTCCAAAGAGGCACCGATATCCTGTGTTTGCAGAATCAGAAATGCATTGCTCGAATTGCCGATGCCGAAGAGAGCTGTCACCAAGAGATAGATCCAATAGGCTTTGGGAAACTGCCGCAGATTGACGTCGATCTTGGCCTTTGCGGCTACGGCCAGTGGCTGCTCGTGCACCAACACCACCATGAGGAAGGCGAGGAGACCGGGAATGAGCGCGAGATAGAAGATCCAGCGGATATCGACTTTGAGCGCGATGAGAAGCAGCACCGCGAGCAGTGGCCCCAGAAACGCTCCCAGATTGTCGCCAATGCCTTCTAGGCCGAATGCTTTGCCTCGGTGCTCGTCGGCCACGGACGAAGCAAGGAGCGCGTCGCGCGGAGCGGACCGGAAACCTGCAGCGAGCCGATCCACAAACCGCGCGCCCAGGACCATCGGCCACACTGTGGCCACGCCGATCAGCGGTTTGGCGATAGAGGCCAGAAAATAGCCAATGAGGGCTATCGGTTTCCGCTTCTGAAGCCTGTCCGAGAGCCAGCCCGAAAAACCTTGCACGATGTTCTGCGTCGCCTGGGCGATTCCGTCGACCAGACCGACGACGCTCCCGCTTGCGTGCAGAGTCTGGGTTAGGAAGATCGGCAGGATCGGATAAAGCATCTCGGTCGAAATGTCGGCAAACAGGCTCGCCAGCGCCAGAAGCACCGTGTTTCGGGAAATCCAGGCGAAGGTTTTCCTTGGCGCTGCCCCAGTCATTGCTTTGCCCTGTTCGGCAATCCGTTTGGCTGAAACGCAACGGCTATCATGTCGGTTGCAATGCGCCACTGCTGAGTGTCCTGCCCCCATCCCGAAGGTCCGCGCAGCAAAACCGGTACCCACGCGGTCCTTCGATTCGGGATCATGGTCTACGCCCGCCCCATGCGGTTCCAGGCGTCCAGCCCGGCGATCTTGTAGGCTTCGGCCAGCGTCGGATAGTTGAAGGTGTTGTTGACGAAGAAGTCGACAGTGCCGCCGAGATTGATGACCGCCTGGCCAATGTGGATGAGTTCGGTCGCGCCCTCGCCGACAATATGGGCGCCGAGCAGACGGCGTGTTTCGATCGAGAACAGAAGCTTCAGGAAGCCGGTGTTGACGCCCATGATGTGGCCGCGCGATGTCTCGCGGAACCGCGCCACGCCGACCTCGTAGGCGGCACCACTCTCACGCACCTGCTCCTCGGATTGCCCGACCGTGGAGATTTCCGGCACGGCGTAGATGCCGTAGGGAAAGGTTTCGGGCGGCGGCGGCAAGGGCACGCCGAAGGCATGGCAGGCGGCCACCCTGCCCTGCTCCATCGAGGTCGATGCCAAGCTCGGAAAGCCGATGACATCGCCGGCGGCATAGATGTTGGGCGCGCTGGTCTGGAACGTCTGCGGATCGACCCTGATGCGGCCTCTGGAATCGGCCTCGATGCCGACCGCTTCCAACCCTAGGCTGCCGACATTGCCGGTACGCCCTGCGGCATAGAGCACGATCTCGGAACGTATGGTGCGGCCGTCGGCCAGCGTCACCTCGGCGTAATCGGGTTTCGAGGCGATCTCCTTGACGGCACTGCCCAAGCGGATGGTCATGCCGCGGTCGCGCATCTGATGGATGAAGTCGTCGACGATCTCGCGGTCGACAAAATCCAACATCGTATTGCGTGGCTCGACCAGCGTCACCGGCACGTCGAGCGCCGAAAAGATCGTCGCATACTCGACACCGATAACACCGGCGCCGATCACCGTCAGCGTGCGCGGCAGGCGATCGAGCTCCAGCATCTCATCACTGTCGAAAATCCGTGTTTTGTCGAACGGCACGTCGTGCGGCCGGTGCGGCCGGGTGCCGACCGCGATCAGCGCATGGGAGAAGCCAGCCTCGCTGTAGTCGCCGGTGTCGGTGGTCAGGCTGACCTTGTTGGCGCCGAGGAATTTTGCCGCGGCGCGCGCGCTCTTGACCGTGTTGCGCATGAACTGATGCTGCAGCACCTCGACCTCATGGTCGAGCGTCTTGTGCAGGCGCTCGACCAGATCGCCGACCGAAATGTCCTGCTTCACGCGGTAGCCGCGTCCATAAAAGCCGCGCTCACGCCAGCCGGAGAGGTTGAGCACCGTCTCGCGCAACGTCTTCGACGGTATGGTGCCGGTATGCACCGACACGCCGCCGAGACGCCGGCCTCTGTCGACCACCAGCACCGACTTGCCGAGCTTGGCCGACTGCACCGCGGCGCGGCGCCCGGATGGGCCGCTGCCGATGACCAGCATGTCGTAGTCCATGTCGCCCCGTCCCCTCGGCTCGGCGCGCTTTGTTGCGCCGCAGCAAACTAACGCTATCCGCGCCGTGAATTCAACAAGTCAGACGGCCCCAGGCACTCCGTCACCATCTACACGGCGGCGAAAGGCTCGATCTTGATTCCGCCGCGAACCTTCACCATTTCACCAAGAAGCGGCCCCGTGCATTAACCCGGGTTCGATTACGAGGAAATGACATGAACGCTCGCGTTCTCGACGGCGAAATCATCACCAGCAGGCTCGAAGATGTCCGCGCCTATGAGGGCGTGCGCACGCGGCGCATTCTCGCCTTTGTCATCGATTATTTCATCGTCGCGCTGCTCACCATACCATTCGCGATCCTGGTGTTCCTGTTCGGGCTGTTGACGCTCGGCCTCGGCTGGATGCTGTTTTCCATTCTCGTGCCGGCCGTCGCCATCCTCTACATCTGGAACACGCTCGGCAGTAAAGACCAGGCCACCACCGGCATGAAGATGATGGGCATCCGGCTCGACCGGCTCGACGGCAGCCGCATCGACGGGCTGACCGCCGTCGTGCATTCGGTGCTGTTTTGGGCCGGCAATGTCATCCTTTCGCCGCTGGTCCTGCTGGTGAGCCTGTTTTCCGACCGCAAGCGCACGCTGCACGACCTGCTGCTCGGCACCGTCGTCAGCCGCAGCGGCCGCTGAGCAGACTTTTGAAGCGCGGCCGCAGCCTTTGCGCACAAATGTGAAGACGTCCAATCAACCAGGCTTTCACAATCCTGTTGAATTTTTCGGCGTCCGCGCCAAAGGTAGAGCGATTCGCAGGAGTGTTTCCAAGGTTCGATGACGCAGCACCCGACCCAGTCGCCGCAGTTCTTTCTGACCGCGCCCTCGCCATGTCCCTATCTCGAGGGCCAGTTCGAGCGCAAGGTGTTCACACACCTGGTCGGCGACAAGGCCCCCGAGATGAACGATCTGTTGACGCAGGGCGGTTTCAGGCGGTCGCAGAACATCGCCTACAGGCCGGCCTGCGAGACCTGCCGCGCCTGTGTGTCGGTGCGCATCCTGGCGCAGGAATTCACCGCCAGCCGCAACTTGAAACGGGTCATACAGCATAATTCGGATCTGGTCGGCGCCATGCACGACGCCGAACCCTCCACCGAACAGTATTCGCTGTTCCGCAGCTATCTCGACGCCCGCCACCGCCGTGGCGGCATGTCAGACATGACCGTGCTCGACTACGCCATGATGGTCGAGGATACCCATGTCGACACCAAGGTCATCGAATACCGTCGCCGCGGACCTGACAGCTTCATCACCGGCAAGGGCCAGGGCGAGCTGATCGCCGTGGCGCTCACAGACAAGATGGCCGATGGCCTGTCGATGGTCTATTCCTACTTCAACCCGGACTTCGAGGACCGTTCGCTCGGCACCTTCATGATCCTCGACCACATCGCCCGCGCCAGGGCGATGGGCCTGCCCCATGTCTACCTGGGTTACTGGGTCAACGGCTCGCGCAAGATGAATTATAAGATGCGCTTCCAGCCGCAGGAGCATCTCGGCCCGAAAGGCTGGGAACGCTACAATCACGAAGCGGTTTCGCGCTGATCTTCGCTTTCGGTATTCACTCTTAAATTGTTTCGAGGAGGATGCCGCTGGGCTTCCGGCCGATCGGCTGGAAAACCGGGCGGTCAATTTTGCGCCTCCAAGCCTACGCGAGAATTGCCGCATGTCTTCCCACAACGACCACCAGAGAGGCCTTCTGATCACCGCCATCGGCGGGCTGACGCTGACCGTCGACATTCCGCTGATCCGGCTCGCCGACGGCGAGGCGTGGACGATCCTGCTGTTGCGCACCGGCACGACCTTCGTCGCCACACTTATCATCTGGGCCGCCTGGCGCTCGCTGAGCGCAAAGGCACCGCAGCTTGTGCCGGGCTGGTCAGGGCTCATCGTTGCCGGCCTCTACGGGCTCGGCTCGATCGCCTTCATCACCGGTGTCTACAATACCTCGACAGCCAACCTCGTTTTCATCCTGGCGTTCACAACCATGTTCGCGGCCCTTTTGTCATGGCTGTTCCTGAAGGAGAGGCCACAGCCCCTGACGCTCGCAGCGCTGGCATTGATGATCGCCGGCGTCGTGATCATCGTCGGCGATTCCGTCGGAACCGGGGATCTCTTCGGCGACTTGATGGCGCTATGCTCGGCTTTCATGATCGCCGCGGCCATCACCATCTCGCGCGCCAGCGGCAAGGATATGGGCTTCACCGCGCTGATCGGAGTCGTCCTGCCGCTGGCCGTCGGCGCCGTGATGGTTTCCAAGGTGGGTTTTCACGTCAACGCACCCTGGTGGATCATCTTCAACGGCGCCGTCATCATGCCGATCTCGTTCTTCTGCCTCGCCAACGGTCCGAAATACATTTCCGGGCCGGAAGTGGCGATGTTCTACCTGTTAGAAACCGTGCTGGCGCCGGTCTGGGTGTGGATGATCTTCGCCGAAACACCGTCGCGCAACAGCCTGATCGGCGGCGCGATCCTCATCATAACCTTGATCGGCCATTCGCTCTGGCAGTTGCACGAGGGGCGCAAGCGCCGCGCCACGTTCGCCGTCAGTCACCCGGCCTGATTCTTTTTCGCGGCGGCGCGTCCGGCGACAATTTCGATCTGCGGCGGTGCGTCATCGTGCTCCGCCGGTTCGGCGGCAGCGAGCTCATCGGTCAGTTCCACTTCGCGCAGCCATTCGCGCCAGATTGCGACCAGCAGGGCCATCAGCACCGGGCCGATGAACAGGCCGAGAAAGCCCATTGTCTTGACGCCGCCAATCAGGCCGAAAAAGGTTGGCAGGAAGGGCAGCTTTATCGGCCCGCCGACCAGCTTCGGGCGCAATGTCTTGTCGACGATGAAGAGTTCGACCGCGCCCCAGATGAACAGCGCCAGCCCCGCCATCGGCGAGCCCCTGGCGGCGAGATAGATCGACACCAGCGTGAAGGACAGCGGTGCGCCGCCGGGGATCAGCGCCATGATGCCGGTCAGCGCGCCGAGCGTCACCGGCGACGGCACGCCGGCCAACCAGTAAGCGATACCCAGCACCAGCCCTTCGCCGATGGCGATAACGGTCATGCCGGTCACCGTCGAGGAGATTGTCGCAGGCACCACGCGTGAGATCCGTTCCCATCTGGCCGGCAGGATGCGTTCGCCGAGGCGATCGACCTGTCCGGCGAAATGCTCGCCGTCGCGATAGGCGAAGAACAGCGCGATCATCATGAATAGCAGCGTCAGCAAAAGGCCGAAGGCGCTGCCGCCGGCGGCAAGCACGCCGCGATAGATGCTGCCGATATTGGCGCCACTGATCAGCTGGATCAGTTCGCCGATACCGCCGGGGTGGCCAACGTTGACCGTCCATTGTTCATTGAGCCATTCGCCCACCACGGGCATGGTGGCGATCCAGTGCGGCGTCGGCGCACCGTAGCGGTTGGTCTCGATCGCCCAGTTGACCCACTCGCGCACCTCATTGATGGCGTAGGTGCCGGCAAGCGCGATCGGCACCACCAGGAAAGTCAGGATGAACAAGATCGCAAGCGTCGCAGCGATGGTGCGGTTGCCGCCGACGCCGGCGAGCAGCCGCCGATAGAGCGGCCAGCTGGCGAAGGCGATAACCAGGGCGGCAAGAACCGGGAACAGGAAGCCGTGGAAGAAATAAACGCCGGCGGCAACGATCAGCACCAGGAGCCAGCGCGCCGCCGACAGCGGCGGAATGACAGCGGCCCTGAGCGGCATCGACAGGCCAAACAGACGCTGCTGCCGCTCCGGCTTCTGGATCCTGACTTCCTTCAAGCGGCTACCTCTCCCTGGCCCATCGTATCGCTTATGCCCTGATATAGTGCAGCAATCGTGACGACATTCCAAATGTTTGGGTGGAGCTGCTAATCTCCCCCCTTGAGGGGGAGATGTCGCCGAAGGCGACAGAGGGGGTCGGGACGTCCTGACGCGACCTTACCACGAACAAAGGAGGCTGGCGCTTCATGCGCGGGGACCCCCTCTGGCCTGCCGGCCATCTCCCCCTCAAGGGGGGAGATTACCGCTTCACCCGAACTTGCCAGTCCTCGGGAAACCCTTCGGCACCATGCGGCCGGCCGAGGCGCGGGCGCCGATCCATTCGGCAAGCTCGTCACGCGATTTGGTGAAGGTGCGGTCTGCCGAATCCTGCCAGGACAGGCCGCTTGCGAGCGTGAAGGTCTTGAGGTCGAGGACGCCGCCATCTTTGTATTTCTGCAGGCGCACGCCCTTGCCGCGCCCCATCTCCGGGATCTCGGCCAGCGGGAATACCAGCATCTTGCGATTCTCGCCGACAATGGCGAGATGGTCGCCGGCGACGCTCATGCAGCGCTGGGCTTCGTCGGGCGCCTTGACGTTCATCACCTGCTTGCCCTTGCGGGTGTTGGCGACGACTTCTTCTTCCGGCACGATGAAACCGTTGCCGTCATGCGACACCAGCAGCAGCTTGCGCTTGGGATCATGGACGAAAGCGGTGACGATATCCTGGTCGTTGTCCATGTCGACGATGATGCGGATCGGCTCGCCATGGCCACGCCCACCCGGCAGCCGGTCGGCGCCGATCGTGTAGAACTTGCCGCCGGTGGTGAAGACCAGCACCTTGTCGGTCGTCTGGGCGTGGAAGGCGAGCTTGAGGCTGTCGCCTTCCTTGAAGGTCAGGGCCGAATGGTCGGTCAGATGACCTTTCATGGCCCTCAGCCAGCCCTTTTCCGAAACGACCACGGTGACCGGCTCGCGCTCGATCATGGCGTGGGCGATATCAGTCAGGTCATGCTCGGGTGCGTCGGCGAACTCGGTGCGGCGCTTGCCGATCTCGGTGTCGGGCCCGTATTTCTGGCGAACGTTGGCGACTTCCCACTTGATCGTCGCCCACTGCTTGGCGTCGGACGCAAGCAGTGCCTCGATCTGCTTCTTCTCGCCGCTCAGGCCATTGAATTCCTCGCGGATTTCGAATTCCTCGAGCTTGCGCAGCGCCCTCAGCCGCATGTTGAGGATGGCTTCAGCCTGGGTGTCGGTCAGCGACCAGCGCGCCATCATCACCTGCTTGGGCTCGTCCTCCTCGCGGATGATCCTGATCACCTCGTCGATGTTGAGATAGGCGATCAGATAGCCGGCGAGGATCTCCAGCCGCCTTTCGATCTCGCCGAGGCGGTGCTTGGAGCGGCGGATCAGGACGTCGCGGCGGTGCTCCAGCCATTCCTTGAGCACACCTTTCAGCGACAGCACGTTCGGCACCTTGCCGCGCGACAACACGTTCATGTTGAGCGGAAAGCGGCTTTCGAGCTCGGTCAGCTTGAACAGCGATTCCATCATGATGCCGGGATCGACCGAGCGGCTCTTCGGCACCAGCACGACGCGGATGTCCTCGGCGCTCTCGTCGCGGATATCCTCGAGCAGCGGCAGCTTGCGCGCCATCAAGAGCTCGGCGATCTTTTCGATCAGCCTGGCCTTCTGGACGCCATAGGGGATTTCGGTGACGACTATGTTCCAGGTGCCCCTGCCCTGGTCCTCCTGGCTCCATTTCGCCCTGACGCGAAAGCCGCCGCGACCGGTTTCGTAGGCTTCGAGGATCGAGGCTCGGCTGTCGACGATGATGCCGCCGGTCGGGAAATCCGGACCTTGCACGAAATCCATCAGCTTGGTGACGGGCGCATCCGGATGATCGATCAGGTGAAGCGCGGCGTCGCAAAGCTCGGCCGCATTGTGCGGCGGGATCGAGGTCGCCATGCCGACGGCGATACCGGACGAGCCGTTGGCGAGCAGGTTCGGGAAGGCGCCGGGCAGCACGGCCGGCTCCTCGTCTTCCTCGTTGTAGGTCGGGCGGAAATCGACGGCGTCCTCGGTGATGCCTTCCAGCAGCAGCGTCGACACTTCGGTCATGCGCGCTTCGGTGTAGCGCATGGCGGCGGCGTTATCGCCGTCGATATTGCCGAAATTGCCCTGCCCGTCGACCAGCGGGTAGCGCATCGAAAAATCCTGCGCCAACCGCACCAACGCGTCGTAGATCGACTGGTCGCCATGCGGATGGAATTTGCCCATCACCTCGCCGACGATGCGGGCGCATTTGGCAAAGCCCTGATCGGGGTTAAGCCGCAACAGGCGCATGGCATGCATGATGCGACGATGCACCGGCTTCAGCCCGTCGCGCACGTCTGGCAGTGCCCGGTGCATGATGGTCGACAGCGCGTAGGCGAGATAGCGCTCTTCCAGCGCCTTCTTCAGATCGACCGGCTCAATATTGTCGCCGCCGCCACTCTCGGGCGGCAAAAGCCTTTTTCCCATGGGCTGGCACTAGCCGAGCGGGTGATTCGCGGCAAGAGGCACCGGTATGCATCCTCCTAAAGCGAGTCGCATTCGACCGGCCCCATGCGACGCTTTAGGTCCTTGTTTTGATGCATGTCGTTATCGCAAAACCGTTGCACATTTTTGCGCGACATCCATTATGCAACAGGAATTGGAAGCGTCGCGACGCCGGCCAACATCAATCCGTTACATCCTGCTTCTATCGCAAGGCTGATGGATCGGGTTTGCCTTTGGCCGCGATTTTCGACCATTGTGCCGAGGCCCGCCTTTTTCCGGTCCAGTTCGTCGCCGAATGGTGACGACGCGACGATTTGAAAGAATTTCAGGACACTCTCAGGGGAGCTCTCGATGACGATCAGACACTCGACACTTATTAAGAGACTGGCTTTTTCGACCTTTTTGCTGACGCTGCCGCTGAATGCGGCGTTCGCGCAGGATACCGCGGTTGCCGACCGGCTGAAGGCTGCCCTCGCCGCCCAGGGCGTCGACCTCTCCTGGACCGGAGTAACCGGCGACACCTCCAGCATGGTTCTGCAAGGCGTAGCGGTCAAACCGGCGGCCGAAAAGGAGGCGCTCAAGATCGGTGATGTCAAGCTCGAAGGTGTGACCGAAGCCAATGGCGGCTATCAAATCGCGACCGTATCGACGTCGCCGTTCGAACACAGCGAAGATGGCGTCACGCTCAATCTCAGCCCCTTCGTCATCCACGACATGACGGTTCCGGCCGAAGGCGCAACCGGTCCGCTGGGCTCGCTGATGATGTACAAATCGGCCGAACTCGACAACATGACAGTCAAAGTGGCTGACAAAACTGCTTTCTCGATGGACGGGCTTGCCATCGCAATCACGCCGCCGGCCGACGGCAAGGCCATGGCGTTTTCCGGCACTACGGAAAAATTCGCTGCCGACCTGACCCTGGTCGAAGATCCGAAGTCCAAGGAAGTCATCAACGCGCTCGGCTACCAGAACATAACAGGCAATCTTGAGATGGAAGGCACGTGGCAGCCTACCGACGGCAGGATGGACTTGTCGAAATACGAAATATCGGTCGACAATGCCGGCACGCTCGGCATGACCTTCGATCTCGGCGGCTACACGCTGGACGTCATCAAATCACTGCAGGAGATGCAGAAGAAGATGGCAGCGCAGCCCGAAGGCGCGGACAATTCGGCGCAAGGCATGGCCATGCTCGGGCTGCTGCAGCAGCTTTCGTTCAACAGCGCCTCGATCCGCTTCGACGACGATTCGTTGACCAAAAAGGTGCTCGATTATGCCGGCAAGCAGCAAGGCATGTCCGGCAAGGACATCGCCAACCAGGCCAAGGCGATCGTGCCCTTCGGCATGGCGCAGCTCAACAATCCGGAACTGACCGCGCAGGTTTCGGCCGCGGTCAACAAGTTCCTCGACGATCCGCAAAGCATCGAGGTCTCGGCCGAGCCGCCGGCAGCGGTGCCGTTCGCGCTGATCATGGCGGGCGCCATGTCCAACCCGCTCGACCTGCCGAAAACGCTCGGCGTGACGGTTACGGCAAACGAAGACTGACCGAGACAGGCTTCAAGCAAAAAGCCCGGCAGCGATGCCGGGCTTTTTTATGAATCAACAGCACCGGTTCGGAGCGTTTTCTAATCCTCTTTCTTCGTCGCCACCACGCGCAGCGACAATTCGCGAAGCTGCTGCGGGCTGGCTTCCGACGGCGCGTTCATCAACAGGTCGTAGGCCTGCTGGTTCATCGGAAACATGGTCACTTCGCGCAGGTTCCTCGCGCCGACCAGAAGCATGACGACGCGGTCGATGCCGGCTGCCATGCCGCCATGCGGCGGCGCGCCATACTGGAAGGCGCGATAAAGGCCGCCGAAGCGCTCTTCGATGGTCGCGCGGTCCAGCCCGACGGTTTCGAAGGCCTTGACCATGGTTTCGGGCAGATGGTTGCGGATGCCGCCGGAGGCGATCTCGAAACCGTTACAGACCATGTCGTACTGGAACGCCTTGATGCCGAGCAGATCCTCGCCGTTAAGCGCATCGATGCCGCCTTGCGGCATCGAGAAAGGATTGTGCGCGAAATCGATCTTCTTCTCCTCCTCGTTCCATTCGAAGAACGGGAAGTCGACGATCCAGCACAATTCGAAGCGGTCGCGGTCGACAAGATTGAGCTCCTCGCCGGCGCGGGTGCGCGCCGCTCCCGCGAAGGAGACGAATTTCTTCGGATCGCCGGCGACGAAGAAGGCGGCATCGCCATCGGCAAGGCCGAGTTGTTGTCGGATCGCGTCGGTGCGCTCCTCGCCGATGTTCTTGGCCAGCGGCCCGGCGCCTTCAAGCTTCTCGCCCTCCTTGCGCCAGAAGATGTAGCCGAGGCCGGGCTGGCCCTCGCCTTGCGCCCATGAGTTCATGCGGTCGCAGAAGGCGCGAGACCCGCCGGTCTTGGCCGGAATGGCCCAGACCTCGGCCTTCGGATCGTTGGCAAGGATGTTGGCAAATACCTTGAAGCCAGAGTCGCGAAAATGATCCGAGACGGCCTGCATCTCGATCGGGTTGCGCAGGTCCGGCTTGTCGGTGCCGTATTTGCGCATGGCGACATCATAGGCGATGCGCGGAAACTTCTCCGTCACCGGCTTGCCGGCGGCAAAGGTCTCGAACACCCCCCGCATCACCGGCTCCATGGTGCTGAACACATCCTCCTGCTCGACGAAGCTCATCTCCACGTCGAGCTGGTAGAATTCACCCGGCAGACGGTCGGCGCGCGGGTCCTCGTCGCGGAAGCAGGGCGCAATCTGGAAGTAGCGGTCGAAGCCGGACACCATGATCAGCTGCTTATATATCTGCGGTGCCTGCGGCAGCGCATAGAAAGTGCCGGGGTGGATGCGCGACGGCACCAGAAAGTCGCGCGCCCCTTCCGGCGACGAGGCGGTCAGGATCGGCGTCGAGAATTCCGTGAAGCCGACCTCGCCCATCAGCTTGCGCATCTCGGCGATGATTTTCGTCCGCGCGACGATATTCTTGTGCAGCGTGTCGCGGCGCAGGTCGAGGAAGCGGTATTTGAGGCGGATGTCCTCTGGATAATCCGGCTCGCCGAAGACCGGCAGCGGCAATTCCTTGGCCGCCGACAGCACCTCGATCTCGCGGGCGAAAATCTCGATCTCGCCGGTCGGCAAATTAGGGTTCACGGTGTCGGCGAGGCGCGCCTTGACCTCGCCGTCGACGCGGACGACCCATTCGCCGCGCAAGGTCTCGGCAATCTTGAAGGCCGGCGAATCCGGATCGGCGACGATCTGCGTCAGGCCGTAATGGTCGCGCAAATCGATGAACAGCAGGCCGCCATGGTCGCGCACGCGATGCACCCAGCCCGACAGGCGTACGGTCGAGCCGACGTCGGCCTTCCTCAATTGGGCACAGGTATGGCTGCGGTAACGATGCATTGTCATTCTTAAAGTCCGGATGTTGGGTTGCGGCCAAGGCATGACGGCCCAGCCTGAAAATTTTCGCGAAAAGCACATGAGAGGGTGCATTTGTCAAGGCAAGCGGCAGCCGGGTCGAGTTCGCGTTTTTCCCGCCCCTATCCCACCGGCATCAATTTATGCTCGAGGCGTCAATCTGAGTTCGCTGCTCTGTGCCGGCAGTTCAACTATGCACTCACCCCTTCACCCCGCCCGCGGTGAGGCCGGAGATGATCTTGCGCTGGAAGATCAGGACAAGGATGACGAGCGGCACGGTGACGATCACCGATGCGGCCATGATGTTGCCCCACGGGATCTCGAACTGCGAGCTGCCGGAGAGCAGCGCGATCGCCACCGGCACGGTTCGCTGCTCGTTGCTGGAAGTAAACGTAAGGGCGAACAGGAACTCGTTCCAAGCACCGATGAAGGCGAGAAGCCCGGTGGTCGCCAGCGCCGGCCACATGAGCGGCAGGAAGACGCGGCTGATGATGATCCAGGGCGTGGCGCCATCGAGGATCGCCGCTTCCTCCAGCTCGATCGGCAGGTCGCGAACGAAGGCGGTGAGCACCCAGACGGTGAACGGCAAGGTGAAGATCATGTAGGACAAGATCAGCGCGAACGGCGAATTGTAGAGGCCGAAGGTGCGGATCAGCTCGAAAAGACCGGCAAGCACCGCCAATTGCGGGAACATCGAAACGGACAGGATAGTGAGGAGCAGAGCCGAGCGGCCGCGGAAGCGGATGCGCGCCAGCGCATAGGCAGCGGTGACGCCCAGGAACAGCGAAATGACGACAACGGCGCTCGAAATGAACAGCGAGTTCACGAGATTGCGCAGGAAGGTCCCCTCGGTGAAAACGGTCTTGTAATTGCTGAAGGTAATCGTCTTCGGCCAATAATCGATCTGGAAGAGCGCCGTCCCGGATTTCAGGCTGGTGATGATGGCGTAGTAGAACGGGAACACCGCGACGACGACGATAACGGCGACGAGGAGGTAGAAAGCCGTGCGCTTGACGATCCACATGGTCAGCAGTCCCACATGATCAATAGTCCTTGTCCAGTCTTATCCGGCCGAGCCAAAGAACGAGCATGGTCAGCAGAGCGAGGATGAGGAAGAGAAGCGTCGAGGCGGCGGAACCGGAAGCGAACTTGTCGAACTCAAACAGGCTCTCGCGGGCAAACACCGACATCGACTTGGTATGTATGTTGTTTGGCGTAAGCACGTAGATCAGATCGAAGATGCGCAGGGCGTCGAGACCGCGAAAGATCATGGCCACCATCAACGCCGGTCGGATGAGCGGCAAGGTGATCTTCCAGAAAATTCTCCACGCGCCGACGCCGTCGAGCTTGGCGACCTCGTAGATTTCTTGCGGAAGCATCTGGAGGCCGGCGAGAATGAGAAGCGCCATGAAGGGGGTCGCCTTCCAGATGTCGACAACAAGGACGGCGACCATCGCCGTGTCGGCGCTGGCCGTCCAGGCGATCTTGGTGCTGATCAGGCCGAGCTTGAGCAGGACGTCGTTGATGATGCCGAACTGGTCGTTGAGCATCCACTGCCACATTTTCGCCGAGACGATCGTCGGGATCGCCCAAGGGATGAGGATCGCGGCGCGCACGATGCCGCGGCCGCGAAACTTGGCGTTGAGCACCAGCGCGACGATCATGCCGAGCACCGTCTCGCAGGTCACCGAAATCACCGCGAAGCGCACCGTGTTCCAGACGGCGCGCCACCAGACCGGATCGGCGAGCAGCCCGTCATAAATGACGCGGCCGCTCGGCATTTGCAGGACGGAGAAATAGTTGGCGAAGCCAACCCAGCGGCGGGCTTCGAGGTCGGCGAGCGAGGCATCGGTGAAGCCGAAATAGATCGTGCGCATCAACGGCCAGCCGGCGACGGCGGCGAGCACGATGAGCATCGGAGCAAGCAGCAGCCATGCCGAGCGCACACGCTGACGCGCCAGCAGCGAGCCTGAGCGCGGCGAGGTCACCAGGCGGTGCCCTTGAGCCTGGTCAAGGAGAACTCCAGATCGGCAAGGTTGTCAGCGGCTGTGCCCTCGCCGGAAATGGTGTTGTGGACGGCGGTCCAGAACTCGCTCGATGCCTCATTGTACCTTGTCTTGGCCTGGGCCGAGGGACGCGGCACCGCGTTGAGGACGACTTCCTTCCAGCGCGGAATCACCGGCTGGGCGCTGGCGATGTCGGCATCGTCATAGAGTGCCTGGATGGTCGGCAGATATGCCCCCTTCAAGGCGCGGTACTTCTGCATCTGAGGCGAGGCGATCCATTTGACCAGCTCGATCGCTGCATCCGGGTTCTTCGAATATTTGGAAACCGCGAGATTCCAGCCGCCAAGCGTTGCTGCCGGGCGCGCGCCCTCACCCGACCCCGGCGGCAGCGTGGTCACCTTGAACTTGCCTTTGATGGGGGAGCTTTCGCTGTTGCCAAGCGCGTAGGCGTAGGGCCAGTTGCGCATGAAGACGGCGTTGCCGGTCTGCCAGACGCCGCGCGACTCTTCTTCCTGGTAGGCCAGAACGCCGGGCGGCGAGATGGTTCCCACCCAGCTCCTCGCCATTTCCAGCGCCGCAGCTGCTTGCGGATTGTTGATGGAGATCGTGCCGTCCGGCTCGATAATCTGGCCGCCGCCGTTCGACTTCACCCATTCGAGTGCATCGCAGGTCAGCCCCTCATAGGCGTTGCCCTGGAAAACGAAACCCCACATGTCCTTGTTGCCGGCCGCGCGCTCCTTGTCCATGACAAGCTTGGCGGTATCGGCAAGTTCAGCCCAGCTGGCCGGGACCCTGGCGCCGTATTTGTCGAGGAGATCCTTGCGGTAGTAGAGCGCCGGAGCGTCGGTGAATATCGGCAAGGCGACGAGCTTGCCGTCGACGGTCTGCGATTTGATGATCGATGGGAAATGGGCGCCAACGACATCCTTGGTCGCTTCGGTCAGGTCGATGAACTGCCTTGCAAGCTGGGGGGCCCAGATGATGTCCGTTTGATAGATGTCGACGTCGCTGCTTCCGGCGGCAAGCCAGAGCCGGTATTGGCCAAACTGGTCCGTCGCCGAGGGAGGCAGCGGAACGACGCTAACCTTGTTGCCGGTCTTCTTCTCGTATTGATCGAGGATCTCGCGAAGGATTCTCTGGCCGTTGCCGGTATCTCCGGACACCATGGCGAGGTCGACAGCCCGCGCCGGCCCGGCCGCCAGAACTGCGGCCACGGCAAATGCCGCAAATGCGGAATGAAATTTCATGATGGCGGACCTCCCTTTGGAGCTTCAGGCCGGGCAGCAGAAACGACGTCGATGCCTGACACCGTCTCCGCACACCGGCAGCTCACAAGACGCGTATTCGCCCACCAGCACTGAACTACAAAGATACGCCTTGGTTCCCAACACGGAGGGTCCGGCGCCACGCGGTAGCGCAAGTTCCCCCTCGGTAATGCACCTAAAGCGTGTCGCATTCGATCGGCCTCATGCGACGCGCTTTAGGTTCTTGTTTTTATGCATGTCGTTATCGCAAAACCGCTGCACACTTTTGCGCGACATGCATTAAGGCCCCCGGCTGGCCCCAACGCCACCGGGAATTGCCGCTGGCATTGGCGAAGGCGATGGTTCAAGAAGGATCAACGACAGGCTTTCCTTCATGTCTTCCATCCGCCCGCTGATCCCCCTCCTGATCGCCGCCGGCATCCTGCTCGGCGGCAACGGCCTGCAGAGCACGTTGATTGCGCTGCGTGGTGCGCAGGAAGGTTTTCCCGCTTCCTCGATCGGCCTGATGGGCACGTTCTATTTCGCCGGCTTCCTGCTCGGCTGCCTTGCCGTGACCCGCATCATGAAGTCCGTCGGCCATGTGCGCGCCTTTTCGGCACTCGCGGCGATCGCCTCGGCGGGAACGCTGCTTCTGGTGCTGGTCATCGATCCGGTGATGTGGTGCGCCGTGCGCTTTGCCGGCGGGTTCTGCTTTGCCGGCCTGTTCACCATCATGGAAGCCTGGCTGAATTCCGGCGTCACCAACACTGACCGGGCGCGGGTGCTTGCCATCTACCGGATGGTCGACATCGGCTCGGTGACGGGCGCCCAGTTCCTGATCCCGATCTTTGGCGCCGGCGGCTTTGCCATCTTCGCCATCATGTCGATGATGATCACCGTTTCGCTGGTGCCGGTTTCGCTCGGCGACCGCTCCAATCCGACGCCACCGGAAGACGTCAAGCTCGATTTGGCGCGCGTCTGGCGGATCTCGCCGCTCGGCTGCTTCGGCTGTATCGCCGTCGGCGTCACAAACAGCGCCTTCCGCACCCTGTCGCCGGTCTATGCCGAGCAGATCGGCATGTCGGTCGCCGACGTCGTCACCTTCGTCAGCGTCGGCATTTTCGGCGGCGCCATCATCCAATACCCGCTTGGCTATCTCTCCGACCGCTGGGACCGGCGCTCGGTGCTGCTGATGACGACGTGCTGTGCGATGGTGGCGGCACTGGCGCTGGCATTCGTGGCAGGCGGCAGCCCGTTTCTCAACTTCCTGCTCGTCTTCATCTTCGGCTGCTTCGCCATGCCGCTCTATTCGTTGTCAGCGGCGCATTCCAACGACCGCGCCGACAAGGGCGAGTTCGTGCTGATCAACGCTGCCTTGATGCTGTTTTATTCCTTCGGCGCCATCGGCGGGCCGTTCGCAGCCTCGACGGTGATGCAATTTTTCGGGCCGAGCGCGCTGTTCGTGTTCAGCGCCACCGTCTATGCGATCTTCGTGGCCGTCATCCTTTACCGGATGCAGGCGCGCTCCGCCGTGCCGGCGACCCATCGCAGCCGTTTTACGGCGCTGTTGCGCACCTCGACGGTTTTTGCCCGGTTGGCGAAGCGGAATGCCGATCCCGATGAACCCGCAAAGCCTGGATAGAGGTGCTTGCGCTTGACGAAAGCGCGCGCGGCTGAAATTGAAAGAGACCCTATCCCTTGCCAAAAGCGATTTGATGCACGTCATCACCACCCAGAAAGAACTCGAGACCGCTATTGCCGCTTTCGAAAAGGCGGAATTCGTCACCGTCGATACCGAATTCATTCGCGAAACGACCTTCTGGCCGATCCTGTGCCTGATCCAGATGGCAGCGCCCGGGGTGACCGCGCTGATCGATCCGCTGTCGCCCGACATCGACCTGAAACCGTTCTTCAGGCTGATGGCCAACGAGGCGATCGTCAAAGTCTTCCATGCGGCGCGCCAGGACATCGAAATCATCGTGCATCTCGGCGATCTGGTGCCGCATCCGGTGTTCGACACCCAGGTCGCGGCAATGGTCTGCGGCTTCGGCGACAGCGTCTCCTACGACCAGCTGGTGCAGCGCATCACCGGAGCGCGGCTCGACAAGTCCTCGCGCTTCACCGACTGGCGCCACCGTCCGCTGTCCGAAAAGCAGCTCGACTACGCGCTCGCCGACGTCACCCACCTGATCGAGGTCTACAAGCATCTCAGCGCCGAGCTGGTGCGGGAAAACCGCGCCCACTGGCTGAACGAGGAGATGGACGTGCTGACCTCGCGCGAGACCTACGATCCGCATCCCGAGGATGCCTGGAAGCGGCTCAAGATGCGGCTGCGCAAGCCGCAGGAACTGGCGATCGTGCAGGCGGTGGCCGCCTGGCGCGAACGCGAAGCGCGCGAGCGCGACGTGCCGCGCGGCCGGGTGCTCAAGGACGATGCGATCTACGAAGTGGCGCAGCAGGCGCCGCGCGACGCTGCGGCGCTGAGCAAGCTGCGTACCACGCCGAAGGGCTGGGAGCGCTCGTCGACGGCGACGGCACTGCTTGGCGCGGTAAACGCTGCCCTTGCCCTGCCCAGGGAAGAGATGCCGAAGCTGCCGAAGAGCTTCCAGCCGCCGGAGGGGTCGAGCGCTGCGGCGGAGTTGCTGAAGGTGCTGCTGCGGATCGTTGCCGAAAAGGAGGGCGTCGCATCCAAGGTACTCGCCTCCAGTGACGACATCGACCGCATCGCTGCCGAGGGCGAGGAAGCCGACGTGCCGGCATTGCAAGGCTGGCGGCGCGCCGTCTTCGGCGAGGCCGCGCTCAAGCTGGTGCGCGGTGAACTCGCCATCAGGTTCGACAAGCGCAAGATCGCTGTGTTCGATTTGTAGCCTTGATCTGCTCAGACCAAGCCGAGCAGATGCAGCGCCACCCATATCCAGCCAAGTGCGAGAACTACCGCGCCCAGGTAGAATGCCCTGCTGCGCAGGATTAGCCGATTGCTGGTCAAGTGGACCGATGCGTGAAAATAGCGGGAGACGACAAAGATCCACATCAGTGCCAAGGTCAGGTAATTGACGCCATTGGTCACGTGCAGCGTCAAGCATAAGACGTAGAAAAGCACCGGCAGTTCGAACTGGTTGCTCAGATTGTCGGCGACGGTGACGCTGGAACCAGGCTCCGTCGAGCGCGTCTTGAACTGACCGGTCTTGGCTTCGCCCGATCTGACCGCACCATAGCGGCGCCGGCCCATTACGATATAGACGATATAGACCAGCAGCACCTGCGCCAGCATCGGCCAGAAGATCGCGGTCTGGTTCAAGACGCCCCCTGTCGTTGTCACCCAGCCTTCAAGGCCGTTTCTGAGCCATCAGAGTGAAAGCCGCAATGACAGTCACTGGTATCGCCAGTAGGGCGAATTTGGTGACGATCAGCGCCGAGGCGAAGGATAGTGAATCCGGATTGGCCGACAGAAAATCGGACAAAAGACGAGCCACGGCGATATTCTGGGCATAGTCAGTAAGCAGGTAGGGCAGCACCAGCACAACCGCGAATATCGACTGGGTTTGCGCAGGCAGTGCACGGAAATTCTTCAGCCGCCGGCCCGTGGCCAGAATCAGGCTGACCATCGTCAGCGATAGCAGCGCCGGAAAAAGCAGGTCGAAGGTCAGGTAATGCCAGACGAGAATAATTTCGCTGCCGCGCCGGCCGAGGGCTGTTAGCCAGGCCATGCCCTCATCCGGGGTGAAACCGGCATAGCGCATGTCGAGCGACGGCAGACCGCCGCTCAATTGGCGAAAATAGAGGAACTCCATCGCAGTCATGATGATGAAAACCGCCACGGTGGCGACACAGAGTGCGGCCGCGTGGCGCGACAGCCGCAGGATCATTGCCGCCAGATTGCGCCAAAGCGCATGACGGTCAGGCTCCGCCAGGATAATTCGGGCTTTCGCGGGTAATCGTGACGTCATGGGCGTGGCTTTCACGAAGTCCGGCATTGGATATCCGCACAAAAGTGGCGCGCTCGCGGAAATCGGCAAGGTCGCGGCCACCGACATAACCCATAGCGGCTTTCAGGCCGCCTGCAAGCTGGTGCAGCACGCCAGACACAGGTCCTTTGTACGGCACCTGCCCTTCGATGCCTTCCGGGACCAGTTTCAGCGTGTCGCGCACCTCGGCCTGGAAATAACGATCGGCGGAGCCGCGCGCCATCGCGCCGACCGAGCCCATGCCGCGATAGGCTTTGAAGGAGCGGCCCTGGTGCAGATAGACCTCGCCCGGGCTCTCGTCCGTGCCGGCCAGCAGCGAGCCGATCATCGCCGCGCTGGCGCCGGCGGCCAGTGCCTTGGCGAGATCGCCCGAATATTTGATGCCGCCATCGGCAATGACCGAAACGCCGGATTTCTGCGCCGTCTCGACCGCCGACATGATCGCCGAGAGCTGCGGCACGCCGACGCCGGCGACGATACGGGTGGTGCAGATGGAGCCTGGTCCGATGCCGACCTTGACCGCGTCGGCGCCGGCATCGATCAGCGCCAAGGTGCCTTCCGCGGTGGCGACGTTGCCGGCCAGGATGCGAACCGAGTTGGACAGTTTCTTGGCCCGCGTCACCGCATCCAGAACGCGCTGCGAATGACCGTGCGCGGTGTCGATCACGAGAAGGTCGACGCCGGCGTCGATGAGGCGCTCGGCCCGTTCGAAACCGTCATCGCCGACGCTGGTGGCGGCGGCGGCGCGCAACCGCCCCTGCGCATCCTTGGTGGCGTGCGGGTTGAGCTGCGACTTCTCGATGTCCTTGACCGTGATCAGCCCGACGCAATTGCCGTCCCGATCGACCACAACAAGCTTCTCGATGCGGTGCTGGTGGAGCAGCCGCTTGGCCTCGTCCTGATCGACGTTCTCCTTGACCGTGATCAGGTTCTCGCGGGTCATCAGCTCATAGACCTTTTGCGCCGGATCGGACGCGAAGCGGACGTCGCGGTTAGTCAGGATGCCGACGAGCCGGCCGACCGTGTGGCCGCCGGTGCCGCCGTTCTCGACCACCGGAATGCCCGAAATGCTGTAGGTGCGCATCAGACCCAGCGCATCGGCAAGCGTCGCCTCGGGACCGATGGTGACCGGGTTGACCACCATGCCGGACTCGAACTTCTTCACCTGCCGCACCTGCTCGGCCTGTTCGGCCGGCGAGAAATTGCGGTGGATGACGCCTATGCCGCCGGCCTGGGCCATGGCGATGGCGAGTCGCGCCTCGGTGACCGTGTCCATGGCGGCCGACAGGATCGGCACGTTGAGGTCGATGTCACCTGCGATGCGGGTGCGGATGTCGGTCTCGCCGGGCATGACCTCGGAATGACCCGGCTGCAGCAGCACGTCGTCAAAGGTCAGCGCCAATGCGCCGGTGGACGTCTCGATGATTTTTGCCATGGCCAGCCCTCGGAATGCAGGAAAGGCGCTCGCCCTGGATGGACAGCGCCGACTCGTCTTCTTCCCTTTCAGGATTGGCGCTGGCTCGTAACACGTCCGATCGCCGTTGAAAAGCCGATGGTTGTGTAGTGGCGAAGCTGTATTTTGCCCCAGGGGCCGCGGCACTTGCGGTCGCACAAACGTGACAGCAAATTAATGCGACATCCGGGTCAAGCCATGATAACCGCCCTACCTGTCGGTTTGGCCCCCAGGGCCGGCAAGCAATCGCGACGCACATTTCAAGGCCGGATCCATCGTGAACCGCACCATTCCGCTTATCCTGGCGGTCGCTCTATTCATGGAAAACATGGATTCGACCGTCATTGCGACATCGTTGCCGGCGATCGCCATCGACATCCACACCAGCCCGATCGCGCTCAAGCTGGCGCTGACCGCCTATCTGGTATCGCTGGCGATCTTCATTCCGATAAGCGGCTGGATGGCCGACCGCTTCGGCGCCAAGAATGTCTTCCGCGCCGCGATCGCCGTGTTCATCGTCGGTTCGGTCGCGTGCGCCATTTCCAATTCGCTGCCGGCTTTCGTGGTGTCACGTTTCCTGCAAGGCATTGGCGGCGCCATGATGACGCCGGTCGGACGCCTGGTGCTGGTACGCGCGACGCCGAAAAGCGAGCTCGTTGCCGCCATGTCGTGGCTGACTGTCCCGGCTCTGGTCGGCCCCTTGGTCGGCCCGCCGGTTGGCGGCTTCATCACGACCTATTTTTCCTGGCACTGGATTTTTCTGATCAATGTGCCGATCGGGCTGATCGGCATCTGGCTGGCCACGCGTTTCCTGCCGAAGACCGACGCCACGCAGACGCCGCCGCTCGATCTCATCGGTTTCGTGCTGAGCGGGCTGGCGGCATCGGGCATTGTGTTCGGCCTATCGGTGGTCAGCCTGCCGGCTCTGCCGCCAGTTGCCGGCTTTATCACCGTTGCCGTCGGGCTGGCATCGGCGGTGCTTTACCTGCTGCACGCGCGCCGCGCCAAGAATCCGCTGCTGGCGCTCGAGCTGTTTCGCAATCGGGTGTTCCGCTCGTCGGTGCTCGGCGGCGGACTGTTCCGCATCGGCATTGGTGCCGTACCTTTCCTTTTGCCGCTGATGTTCCAGATCGGTTTCGGGCTGACGCCATTCCAGTCCGGCATGATCACCTTCGTCTCGGCAATCGGCGCCATAGGCATGAAATTCGTCACCGCGCTGATCTTCAGGGTCGCTGGCTTCCGCCGGGTGCTGATTTCAGGCTCGCTCATCGCTGCCGCGTCAATCGCCATCAACGGCCTGTTCACACCCGACACGCCCTATGGGCTGATCCTCGCCATGCTGCTCGCCGGGGGCTTCATCCGGTCGATGTTCTTCACCGGCATCAATGCGCTTGCCTACGCCGAGATTTCGGCCGCCGACACCAGCAAGGCCACGCCGATCACGGCGGTGTTCCAGCAGTTGGCGATCGCACTCGGCGTGGCGCTGGCCGGCGGCATCCTGGAAGTGTCGACCAAGATCCATGGCGGCCCGCTAACGCTGAGCGACTTCCACACCGCCTTCTTCATCGTGGCGGCGGTGTCGGCGGCAGCCTCGCTGTCGTTCATGCGGCTAGCGCCGGACGCCGGCAATGCCGTGTCTGGACATGGCCGGCTGACACCGCCGAAGACGCTGGAGCCGGTGAGCCCGCCGGGGAGTTGAGGAGTGGCGCCCTCCAGCGCCGACGGGACGGCACCCCCCTCTGGCCTGCCGGCCATCTCCCCCTCAAGGAGGGAGATTGGCAGTTTCGGCACTGCACTCACTCTTCACGGTCGAAGGTTTGCGAAGGCCGCGATGACATCCGATTTCCCCCCTGAGGGGGAGATGTCCGGCAGGACAGAGGGGGCGAAGGATCGCTACAGAGCGACTTTTACGCTGTGCCGTTTCCGCCCTTAAAATCCTTTGCCAGCAAATACAGCTCCACCGATTCGTCGCGCGAGGCCGGCGGCTTGACGTGATGGACCGAGCGGAAATTCCGTTTCAGCCTGGCCAGCAATTCGTTTTCGGCGCCGCCCTGAAACGTCTTGGCGAGGAAATGTCCGCCAGGCTTCAATACCGACAGCGCGAAATCGGCCGCCACCTCGCAAAGATGCATGGTGCGGATGTGGTCGGTCCGTTTGTGGCCGGTGGTCGGTGCGGCCATGTCGGAGAGCACGATGTCGGGCTGGCCGCCCAGCGTCTCGGCCAGCTTTTCGGGTGCCTGCGGATCGAGGAAATCCATCAGCAGCACCGGCGCGCCCGGCACGGCGTCCATCTCGAGATAGTCGATGCCGACGACGTTAGGGTGTTCCGCGGTCGACTTGGTACGCGCGGCGGCGACCTGGCACCAGCCGCCGGGCGCCGCACCAAGGTCGATCACCTTCATGCCTGGCTTGAGCAGATGGTGCTTGTCGTCGATCTCGATCAGCTTGTAGGCGGCGCGCGAACGATAGCCGTCGGCCTTCGAGCGCTGGACATAGGGATCGTTGATGTGGCGCTGCAACCAGCGGCGCGACGATTCCTTCAAGCCGCTTTTCTTCTTGATCTTCGTCTTCAGCACGCGAAGGCCGGCGGAGCTCGGTCTTTCCGGTTTCTTGGTCATTGCCGGCCTCGCCGCCAGACGCCGTCATCGGCCATCAATTCGCTCAATATGCCCTCGCGCAGGCCGCGGTCGGCGACACGCAGCCGCTCCGACGGCCAGACGGCGCGGATCGCCTCCAATATGGCGCAGCCGGCCAGAACCAGGTCGGCGCGGTCGGCGCCGATGCAAGGGTTGGCGACGCGTTGCTGGAAATCCCAGCCGACCAGTTTTTCGACCATGCGGTCGACGCTGTCGCGATCCATCCACAGCCCGTCGACGCGGCGGCGGTCATAGCGTTCGAGATCGAGATGGACGCCGGCCAGCGTCGTCACCGTGCCCGAGGTGCCGAGCAAATGGAATTTCGGGCTGGACAGGAGGTGGCTCAGCCGGTCGCGCCCGTCGAAGGCGCGCAGCCGCACTGCGACATCGTCGACCATGGCGCCAAAGATCTCGCGCGTCACCGTGCGGCCGCCAAAACGCTCGGCCAGCGAAACGACGCCGACCGGCAGCGAGGTCCACGAGACGATGTGGTTGGCGAGCCTTGGCGAGCGGTGGCCGGTGAGGTCGATCAGCGCGATTTCGGACGAGCCGCCGCCGATGTCGAACAGCACGACGCCTTGCGTGTCGCGCTCGACCAGCGAGCCGCAGCCCGACACCGCCAGCCGCGCCTCGGTCTGGCGGTCGATGATCTCGAGCCGCAGGCCGGCCTCGCGCTCGACGCGCTCGAGGAACTCGACGCCGTTGGCGGCGGTCCGGCAGGCCTCGGTGGCGATCAGCCTTGCCTTCCTGACCTTGCGGTTGCGCAATTTGTCACCGCAGATCTTCAGCGCCTCGATCGCGCGGTCCATTGCGGCGTCGCCGAGCCGGCCATTGGCGGTAAGGCCCTCGCCCAGCCTGACGATGCGCGAGAAGGCATCGATAACGCGGAACTGGCCATGGCGCGTCGGCACCGCGACCAGCAGGCGGCAATTGTTGGTGCCGAGATCGAGCGCGGCAAACACCGGCAATTCCTGCAGCGGCGGCGATGTGCGGGCACCTTGCTCCGGCCTTGGCGAGGCTGGAGGCAATTGCGCGAGCGAAGACGGGGAAGCGATCGAAGCCGCTGGCTGGGGTAGGCGCGCGGCCGGGGCCTCGTTGGCGACGGGCACCGAAGTGCCTGATATCACCGGACGAGCCTCGTCGCGTGCGAAAACCTTGCGCCCGCGCCGGCGCTTGCGCCGTTTCTTGGGTTTGCCGTTCTGATGCGGGCCGTTCTGACCCTTGTAATCGTGGGACGTGTCGCCAGCCTGTCCATTGCCGGACCAGGGTTGCACCTGACGGCCGTAGCGTCCGGTGGATGGGCTTGCCTGGCCGGACGGCGTCGGCGAACCCCTGGACACGCCCACTTCCGGCGCGCCAGCGCCGGCTTCGTGGTCTTCCACTGTCGTTCCTTCCGGCGCCGCGCGAACCGGAGACCGGACGCAGCAGGCGCTTTTACATGTTCAAGTTGCCGCCAGACTATCAGCGCACGGCCGGATCACCAAGAGCGCTCGCGGCGAATTTTGCCGGCGGCGTGAAGGCGGCGACGTCGGTGAGCCCTTGTCCCCTTGGGAGAAGGGAAGGCGCGAGCGCCACAACGCGCCTTCCCGGTTGAATAGCCGGCTTCAATGAGGCATTTCTGAAATGGAGGGTAAATCATTCGGCAACGCGGGCGGTTTGCCTGCTGCGAACCGGAAAACGGTACGGGCTGCAACGCATGATCGTCATGCCATGAACTGGAGGCGCTATTTCTGGCCCGTGATCGGCTTCGCCGCGGTGGTGTTCTCGCTGTGGCTGCTGCTGCACGAATTGCGCGGCATCTCGCTTGACGACGTCTGGGCCGGCATAATCGCCATTCCGGCGCGCGGCTGGGTGCTGGCGGCGCTGAGTTCGGTCATCGCCTATGCCTCGCTCGCCGGATACGACCACATCGCGTTGCTGCACATCGGCAAGAAAGTATCGTGGCTGTTCGTCACCTTCTGCTCGTTCACCACCTACGCGCTGTCGCACAATATCGGCGGCTCGGTGTTTTCCGGTGCGGTGATCCGCTACCGCGCCTACGGCACCAGGGGCCTGACCGGGCAGGATGTCGGCATTCTGGTGGCGATCTGTTGGATCACCTTCGTGCTGTCGACGCTGTTCGTCTCAAGCATCGTCCTGCTGCTCGAGCCCGAGGTGATCGACCGGTTTTCCGGCATACCGCATCACCGACTGGCGCAAGCAGGTGGGTTCGCCATGCTGCTCGTGGTGGCGGCCTACATATTCGGCAGTTGGCTGCATCTGAGACCACTCAGGATCGGCAGCTTTCAGCTGCATTATCCGGCGCTGCCGATCGTGGCGCGGCAACTGCTGGTCGGCCCGATCGAGCTGCTGGCGGCGGCGGCGATCATCTTCTTCGCCCTGCCCGTATCAGGCAATCCCGGCTATTTCGTCGTGCTCGGCGTGTTCCTGGTGTCGTTCTCGATCGCGCAGATCTCGCATGCGCCGGGCGGGCTGGGCGTCTTCGAGGTGGTGTTCCTTGCGGGCTTGTCGCATATGGACCAGGTCGGCGTGCTGGCGGCGCTGCTGGTGTTCCGGCTGTTCTACCTGATCATCCCGCTGCTGATCGCGCTCGGCGTGGTGCTGTTCTTCGAGCACTCGCAATATAGCCGCAGCGAGAGTTGAAGCGCCGGAAGCCGACGATTGAACCCAGACACAGGGTTGACTATTTTCCGGCGGCGGCTACAAGGCACGCGCGGCGACATCGCCGCCCTGCCCGCGCGGTTTTCAACAACCGCGCCTGCTGGGGAATAGGTTAACGGTAGACCCACGGACTCTGACTCCGTTAGTCCTGGTTCGAATCCAGGTTCCCCAGCCAACAAGGCAAATCAGAGACTTATGGCGATCGGGATTTTTCGTTTCCTGCAATTTCGTGCCGCGACACGCCACACTGTTAGCCGCTATCCAATTTGAACGACGGCAGGCGGCTGGTCCGCATCCGCTGCGGCTACTGCAAGAGCTCTACAATTATTTCCCCGATGATCTGATCCAGATTTTTGGCGATGTGGACATCGACTCGCTGGCTTACCGAATGAAAATGCGAAGACGGCAAGGATCACGGCAGGCTGGAAGTGGAGCCATTTTCCGCGACCAAGCGCGAGGCTGTCGGCCTTCGTATCCGCCGGCTGGGAATCAATCGTATTCCGGTATGGAGTGACGGATCGTAGGCAGGCTCTTGTGGCAAGACGGGGCCGCCCCGATCGTATTCAAGCTCCTTCTGGCATCTTGTAAGGCTTGATGTATCCTCGACGTTCTAAATCGGCCCGGTCCTCGATTTTGGCCCCGTAAAGCTGTTGTCGAAGGTCCGATGCCTGATCCGGCCATAGTTGTTCTGCAATTTGCATCTTGTGGAGCACCGAATAATCTCGGTATGGAGAAGGAAACCTGGTTAGCAATAGAAACATTGCGCCAAAAATACCGCAAATAAAGACATAGACAACGATTATCTTACTGTAAACTCCAAGAGATGACGCAATCCATATTTCCTTCATCAGAAGCATACTTATTGCGTACACGCATGCTATTATTACAATCAACAACATCAAATAAAAATATACGAAATATTTGGAAGCAGCCGAATGAAACCCTGTAAAAACCAGATGTGGTATATTCGATGGAAAGTATTTCCCGATGGCAGTCTCTGGAATCAAAGCTGACTGCATAACATTGAGTATACCCCGAGGAAAAATCCGCTTGAGAAGGTGGGCTATAGCCCCGTCGACGATTGCTATGTTGGCCTGGAGGGTGGCCGCGTATATTCCGAGCGTGCTTGATATAGCGAGAAGAGATTCCGCAACACCTGGAGAGCTTTTAATAGAAATTCCATAGACGCTAACATCGGTTCCTAGGTGAAAGTAGTTCGCAACCAAAAAGGTAAAAAGTGATATATTTAAAATGGTGAATTTCCCACTTGACGACTTAAGATGATCCCTTCTGGCAACAAGCAAATCCAGCAACGATCGATCCAGCTTGCCGACATCATCATCGTCTACAAGTTCGAGGTCGTGGTCAATGATCTGGGCAGGACTCAGCCAGCGTCGCGGGAACATCGCATTGTAGCGCTTGCGTTCCCGAAGCCAAAAACCGAGGCGAGCAAAAGGAAAGCTGCACCAGAACCGAATTCGGTTCCAGGTTCGCGTCAGGACGGCTCGCCCTTTCGCTGCGCTGCTCGATAGGTTCACGGTGTCCCCCCGGGCCTTCTGGTCAGGATGCAGCGCCGGCGTCACCCCCGCAAGGGCGGCCTCGCGATTCCCACGGTTTATATCAATTCCTGCTTCGGCAGTGAATTACGGTGACAGTGCACTTTTTGCCATGCCGCCGCCTCAGCAGCATGGTGCACCTTGCCCGCGTTCCCGGTCTGCCGCACCCCCAGCGCCGTACGGGCGAGCCAAAGTGTTTTCACGTCCGAAGAATATATGTTCCGCAAGAACTGCTCATCGAGTATTGCCGCGTCGCCGATGTTGCGGTTTTTCGATGCACCCGTGGGCCGAGAGCATCGCCGGACAAATCGGCAAAGCCGCGAAACCCGGAAACGAGCCAGGCGGCGAAAAGAAAATAGTGCACCGGAATTACGGTGACGGTGCACTTTTTACCATGTTCGCCCCGCCGCATGGTGCACCTTGCCCGCGTTCCCGGTCTGCCGCAGCACCGTACAGGCGAGCCAAAGTGTTTTCACGTCCGAAGACTATGCGTTCCACAAGGACCGCTCATCGAATATTGCCGCATCGCCGATGTTGCGGTTATCGATGCTGGGGGATACGGCAGACCGGGAACGCGGGCAAGGTGCACCATGCGGCGGGAGCGACATGGGTAAAAAGTGCACTGTCACCGTAATTCCGCATGACAACCACCGCAAAATGCGGGTCTGGATGATGACCTCTGGCAGCCAAACCCCGTCCGCGTTAGAATGGGACAGGGGACATTCACCAACCCAGCAAGGGAGGTCCGCCATGAAAGTCAAAGACGCAATGCATAAGGGTGTCGACTGGGTCAGCCCCGAAACCGCTGTCACCGAACTGGCGAAAATGATGCGAGCCCAGGATATCGGGTCGATTCCCATTGGAGAGAACGACCGACTGATCGGAATGGTGACCGACCGTGATATTGTCTGCAACGGACTGGCAGAAGATGGTTTCGACGGCCGCATCGCAACGGCGCGCGATGTTATGACGGCCGGCATTCACTGCTGCCGCGAAGACGACGATCTGGCCAAGGCCGTACGGCACATGGAAGAACTGAAAATCCGCAGGTTGCCGGTGATCAACAAGAATATGCGGATGGTCGGCATCCTTAGCGTCGGCGACGTCAGTCAGTCGGCACCGAGGGAACTGGTGTCCGAATACGTCAAGAGCGTTTCCGCCCACCACCACTGAAGGGCGGCTCGCCCGTGCGCTAAGGCCTCAGTCTGCCGCCGCGCTGGCCACAGCGCGCCGGCAGAAATGTCCGGTCATCGAGGCCGTGGCGCACCGGAAAAGCCCGCCGGCCGAAGCCGGCTGGAGCGTCTGCAGTCGCCAGAGTGTGGGTAACTTTATGCAGCCTTCAGGTTAATCACCCGCATCACTGCGACCGCTGTTCCGTTGTTCGTAGCAGCCTCCTTCGTGCTACCCTTGCCGCAGCTCCATACGTCACCCTCCTTGGCCGTGAACTGCATGTCTCCGGCCGTGACCTGCAGCTCGCCTTCAGTGACCGTGCAGACCATATCGTCGGCCATGACATCCCCGAGCGGGCTAGTTGCCTTTGGCTGGTAGACGACGTCTTCCATGGCAATTTTCTTGTACCCCTTGATATGGGAGTCTCGTGTTCCCAGTTCGACGAGCCGAACGCCGGGAAAAATCTCTTTGCCATCAGTCGGACCGTAGGTCTTGGCCGCTACCGGAATGGGCTTTGCGACCAATAGCGGGGCCGCCAACGAGGTGGCACCAAGGGCGAGAGCATTACGTCGATTCATCTTCATACCATCCTCCCTGAGTTAGTTTGCCCGACCGGGCGAACCTGATATTTTACGCGCCCGTTCAGCCAAATAGTCAAAACACAATTGGTCAAGCCAACGCCTGGCCTGCGCGCGTTCTGGCGTGCCGCTGTCCTACACCGCCGAAGTGCTTCGCGCGTCTTGGCGGCTCGCTGCGGCTGGCTGCGCATGGCCTGCCTGCCACACCTCTTGACTGTCCGAGCGGGTTAGATACTTTTTGCTGCGTGCCTTGAGAAAAGCGGTGCCGGGCACCTTGGTCAGCCGCGTGATAACCGACGAATGGGTGAGCCCTCACGTCGAGGAGAAAGAAGAAACAGCACCAGCTCTTGCTGGCCGCGCTGCCTAAAGCGAAACCGAAAATGACCTAGATTGTTGATGCGACGCGGGAAATTGGCCGCTAAGGATGAATTACGGTGACAGTGCACTTTTACCATGTCGCCTCCGCCGCATGGTGCACCTAGCCCGCGTTCCCGGTCTGCCGCATCCCCAGCACCGTACGGGCGAGCCAAAGTGTTTTCACGTCCGAAGACTATATGTTCCTGCTGATCGAGTATTGCCGCGTCGCCGATGTCGCGGTTTTTCAATGCGCCCGTGGGCCGAGAGTATCGGCGAGCAAATCGGCAAAGCCGTGAGAACCCGGAAAACGAGGCAGGCGGCGAAAAGAAAAATGGTGCACTGTCACCGTAATTCCTAAAACCTCTCCGGCAACCCTTCTACTCCCCGACAATGGACGTCGACGGGCGTGCCGAGGTTATCGGATCGGCATGACGAAGGACGATCCTCCACGCGCCTTCCTCGCGCCGGAATATGGTGGTGACTCGAAGCGCAATCGGCACCAGTTTGTTGCCACCACCGACCTTGGACTGGAACCGCTCGACCTCGATGATGTATCCCAAGTCGGCTGTCGCATACTCCGAGATGCGCTCAAAGCCGATGGCCTTGCCGTGCCGGTAATTGGTGGCGGCCCGTTCCATCGTCTCAGCGGCCTTTCTCCATCCCTTCGCCGGCGGGCCAAAGGGATTGGCAATAATGACGTCGTCCTGTCGCGAGTAGAGGTTTTTCAGGGGCTCAGGATCGCCCTTTACGAAGGCATCCAGAGCCAGATGATCCTGCTCGATAAATTTCGTCAGGTCGGAGGCTAACATCTTAACATCGCCCCATGACTAAAAAGAGAACTCTATCAAGCACTTCATCCGCCCTTCACTTCGCCGTAGGCGTTCGGCTCAATCGATCATGACAGAGACCCCCGTCTCCACGCCCGAAAACAAAGCTTACCTTAAATTAGCGACTTCGAATACTCCCAGTAAGTGTGTTCGCGACGCAGACGCGTGGACCAAAATCAGCTAAATCAGCCAGACGTGATCAGCGAAGCAGGACCCCCAAGCATGACGCCATCACTGCCAAAACGAAACGAGCCGTTCCGGGCTGGCGAAACCGCGCTGCTGCTGGTCGACATGCAGCGCGTCTGGCTGGAGCCCGGGGCCGATCCGGCGCATCCGGAGCGCGGTCCCGATCACTATTTCTACCGGCAGACGGCGTCGCAAACGATCCCCAACCAGGAGCGCCTTCTGGCGGCGGCGCGGGCCAACGGCGTCGAGGTGATCCATACCATCATCCAGAGCCTGACCGAAGACGGCCGCGACCGCTCGCTCGACCACAAGCTGACGCCGATCCATATCGCGCCGAGCCAGCCGGAGGGACTGCCGGTGCCGTCGCTGGCGCCGGTCGGCGACGAGATCATGCTGCCGAAGACGTCGTCGGGCGTCTTCAACTCCACCAACATCGATTATGTCCTGAAAAACCTCGGCGTGCGTTACCTGGTCGTCGCCGGCATCATGACCGACCAGTGCGTCGACATGGCGGTACGCGATGCCGCCGATCGCGGCTACCTCGTCACCTGTGTATCCGACGCCTGCGCCGCCGCCTCGCAAGAGCGTCATGACGGCGCGCTAAAAGCCTTCGGTGGCTATTGCTGGGTCGCTGATACCGCCACCGTTACGGGCCGTTTCGAAGCCTTGGGAAAAGCTGCATGACATCGACCGTCGAACCGCTGGTTGCCGTCGTCACCACCGACCTTTCGGCGATCACGCGCGGCCGCTCCGTCGTCGAAAGCAAGCTGCAGAAGATCGCGGCGACCGGGGTCGGCTGGCTGCAGGCCAATCTGTCGCTGACGCCGTTCAACTCGATCGTCGACCCCAATCCGTGGGGCTCGTCGGGCGATGTGCGGCTCATTCCCGATCTCAACGGGCGGTTTCGCACGGCGCTGACCGGATCGGCGACGCCTTTCGACATGGTCGCCGGCAACATCGTCGAACTCGACGGCAGCCCGTGGGTCGGCTGTACGCGGACCATGCTCAAGGATGCGCTGGCGGAGTTGAAGGCAGCGGCCGGGCTTTCCGTCATCGCCGCCTTCGAGCATGAATTCCATATCGAGGGCGACTTTGGGCCGGCTCATTCGATGTCGTTGGCAGCACTGCGCCGCGCCGACCCGTTTGCCGCCAATCTGATGGCGGCGCTGGCGGAAGCCGGCGTCGCGCCGGAAGTGGTGATCGCCGAATTCGGCACCGACCAGTTCGAGGTGACGTGCGAGCCGGCCGATGCGCTTGCCGCGGCCGATCGCGCCGTCGCCATCCGCGAGATCACGCGCGAAGTCGCGCGATGTGCCGGCTGGCGGGCGAGCTTCGCGCCCAAGATCGCGCCGGATGCCGTCGGCAACGGCGTCCACATCCATTTCAGTTTCGTCGACGAGGCCGGCAAGCCGGCGACCTATGACCCGGCCCAGCCTGGCGGCCTTTCCAGCCGTGCCGCTTCGTTCTGCGCCGGCGTGCTGCGCCACCTGCCCGCGATCACCGCCATGACGGCGGCGAGTGTGTCGTCCTACTACCGGCTGAGGCCGCATAGCTGGAGCTCGTCCTACACCTGGCTTGCCGATCGCGACCGCGAGGCGAGCCTGCGCATCTGCCCGACGGTGACCATCGGCGGGCGCGATCCGGCGCGGCAGTACAACATCGAATACCGGGCAGCCGACGCCACCGGCAATCCCTATTTGTCGCTGGCGGCGATCGTGCGCGCCGGGCTGGAGGGGCTGAAGGCCAAGCTGCCGGCGCCGCCGCTTGTCTCGGGCGACCCGACGCTGATGAGCGTTGCCGAGCGCAAGAAGCTTGGCCTCGTGCGGCTGCCGGAAACGCTGCCTGCGGCACTCGACGCACTCGTTGCCGACAAGACCGTCACCGCATGGTTCGCGCCGGTGTTCGTCGAGACCTTTGTCGGCCTCAAGCGGCATGAGACCGAGCGCCTCGCCGGTCTCGACCCAGTGGCTGTCTGCGATCTCTACCGGACGCTGTATTGATGGCTGAGCCGCTTGCCAGCGCCATCCTACCGGAAGGTTGGCTTCCAGCGGTCGACGCAATCAACGAAACGGGGCGTTCCGATATCGTTCTGATATGCGAGCATGCGTCCAATCACATCCCGGCCGAATATGCATGCCTCGGTCTCGGCAGCAGCCATTTGCAGCGCCATATCGCCTGGGATATCGGCGCCGCCGAAGTGACCCGCGCTCTGTCGAAGCTGCTCGATGCTCCGGCTTTCCTCAGCTCCTATTCGCGGCTTTTGATCGATCTCAACCGGCCGCTTGGTTCCGGCGGCAGCATTCCGGTGCAATCGGAGGACACGGACATCCCCGGCAATGTCGGCCTCGATCCGGAGGAACGAAGCCGGCGTGCCGAAGTCATGTTCGCGCCGTTTCATGACCGCGTGGCCGCCCATCTCGACCACCGGGCGAAGCAGAGCAGACCGACGCGGATCGCGACGATCCACTCCTTCACGCCGGTCTTCCTCGGCATTGCGCGGCCCTGGCACGCCGGCGTGCTTTACGATCGGGCAGTCGATTTCGGCCAGGCAGTGCTTGCCGGCCTGCGCGCCGACAGCGGGCTCAACGCCGCGGCAAACGAGCCCTACGTGATCAGCCGCGACGGCGACTATGCCATACCCGTCCACGGCGACGATCGCGGCATTCCCGCGGTCCTCATCGAGATCAGGCAGGACCTGCTCGCGAGCCGCTCCGGCATCGAGGAATGGGCGAAGCGGCTGGCGGCGGCATTGCCGGTGCAGACACAGGCTTTGTGAACAAGCTCGGCTCAGTAGCGCAACGCGAGAGCCGAGCCGTCGGTGAAAAGCCTCCACCCGTCCTCAGGAGAAGATTTCCGCCAAGTCTTCGACGCTGGTGCCTTCCTTGACTTGCCGCAATTCGACATAGCTGACCGCTGCGGCGATCGACAATACGACTTGCTCGGCTGCGCCCCGCAAGGCGTCCAGGAAGAACCCGAGCGTAATGCCTAAGGAAGATAGGACGCGGTCCGACGCAAAATTGATTGCGACCGAAGCCACGAATAGGGGAAACCAGAGACCGAGCAGACGCCAGCGGCTCCCCTTGGAAAGGTCGCGGCTACGGCCCAAACTCGCGAATACTCCCAAACGTTCCTGTATCAGAACCGGTATCGCTACAACCCAGAGAACCAACCACAACAATCCCGGAACGATGAGCAGCACGAGGCCGACTGTGAAGCCGATGTTGACAATCAGCGAAATGCCGATTGCCGGCAGCAGGAGCGCCAAGGCTGTCCCCATACGATCTCGCATCGACGGCCGCTTGCCGCTCAAATCCTCGATTGCAGCGCGCGTCAGCACCGCCTCCAGGAAAGCCATAAGGACCACATAGCCGATCGCGCCAACGACCGTGAGCACGAGCCGTTGAACCGAGAATTCCGCAACGCCATGCTCGATATTCGTAACGGATTTCCAGAACCAGAGCGCAAACACGAATCTGGGCAAGGTGTAGAAAATCAGGGCAAGCCCGAGGCAGAGCGCGAGATTGCGGCCGATGACCGCAAAGCTGGCGCCGAAAACCCTGCCGATACGAAATGTGTTGGGCTGGTCCAGCGTTATTGACGCCACGATATTACCTATCCAGTCCAGACCGATCCTGACGCGATGAAGGCAGCAAATCCCTTGCCGCTACGAGAAGATTTCCGCCAAGTCTTCGACGCTGGTGCCTTCCTTGACTTGCCGCAGCTCGACATAGCTGACTGCCGGGGCGATCGACGTCACAATGGATACGATCGCTGTCACCAGGGCGCCAAGAAATATGCCGGTGGTTAGGCCAAAGACCATGATCGCACGGCTGAGCACGGCCTGGATCAGCACCACAGCTATGAACAGGACAATCCAGAATCCGAACAGAGCCCAGCGGCTTCCTTTGGTAAGTTCCCGGCTGCGCTTCATGCTGCCGAAGACCCCCAGTCTTTCCTGAACCAAAACAGGCACAGCGACAGACCAACGAAGCCACAATATGATGCCGGGAACGAGCAGAAGCATCGCGCCGGCGGCGGCGCCGAGGCTCACCAGCACCGCGATGCCTATCACCGGCAGCAGGAGAGAGAGTGCCGTCTTGAGGCAATCGCCAATCAATGGTCGCTTGCCGTTCAGATCCTCGATCGCGGCACGCACCAGCGCCGCCTGCAGGATTGCCGACAGTGTCATGGAAACCAACACGCCAACGATCGTGGCAGTGATTCGTTGGACTGAGAACTCCGGAACGCCAGCCTCGACGTTGGTCGCCCATTTCCAAATCCAAAGCTGGTAAAGAAGCGTAGGCAAGCCTGAGAACAGCATGGCCAATCCGAGGCAAAGCACCGGATTGCGGCTGATGACAGCGAAGCTGTCGTTGAAAACCCTGCCGATGCGAAATTTGTTCGGCCGTTCCAGTGTCACTGATGTCACGATACGTCCCCCTGCCTCGCCGCCGCATGTGGCTGGCGGCCCCGCTGGTAAATCTGCCAAGATTGGCGGTCGCCGTCCAGCCCACTTGCAATTGTTCCGCTGCATTGTCAGTGTCGGCTGGGAACCACAGGTTGCAGGGGAGCGGGTGGCGGTGGCACAGCCAGGCACAGCGGAAGCCGAACGGCTGACCAATCTGCACAAGCAGCTGATCGCCGATGAGTCGATCCAGTTCGACCTGCCGGCCTATGTGTCGCCGAAGCCGCCCGAGTGGCTGAAACCGCTGCAGGATTTTTTGTCGTGGCTCGGTCCCTACATGATCTATCTGTTCTGGGGGGCGGTGATATCGGGCATCGCAATCATCCTGCTTCTGGTCTTCCTTGAGGTGAAAGGCATCGCCTGGCGGCTGCCGTGGCAGCGCGCTCGACCCGAAGTCGAAGTCGAAGAAGCCTGGCGCCCCGACGCCGACGCCGCGCAGATCCTGCTGTCGCAAGCGGATGCGCTGGCCGCACGCGGCGACTACGACGAGGCGGTTCACCTTTTGCTTCGGCGCAGCGTCGCCGATATTGCCGGCCGGCTACCGGACTTCCTGCGCCCGTCGCTCACCGCGCGCGACATCGCCAATGCCCCTTCCCTGCCGGGAAGGGCACGCCATGCGTTTACCGAGATCGCCCGCATTGTCGAGGCGGCGCTGTTCGCGCGCCGGCCGGTCGGCGCGGAAGGCTGGCGGCAGGCGCGCGGCGCCTATGAACGTTTCGCCTTCCGGGATGCCTGGACGTGAGTGCACCGGCGGTCGAGGCACAGGAGCCGTTCAATCGAAAGACACTGTTTTGGGGGATTTTCGCCAGCCTCCTTGCGGCAGCCGGTTTCTTCCTGCTGTCCACCTATGCTCCCGATTTCCGGCAACCCGGCAATGGCGGCGCCACGCCGCTGTCGAAAAGCGGCGTCGGCTACGCTGGCCTGGCGGAATGGCTGCGGCTCACCGGCGAAGCGCCCTTGATGGCGCGGACCGAAGACGATCTTGCCAGAGATATACTGCTGATCGTCACCATCTCGCCTGACAGCGATCCGGAGGCGCTCGACCACATCCTCAATCTTCGCCAGGACCGGAACACGCTCTTCGTGCTGCCCAAATGGCAGATCCTGCCGCTGCAGGGGCATGAAGGCTGGAACATGAAATTCGGGCGATTGCCCGGTTCGGTGGTGAACGAATGGCTTGGCCGCATCGCCGATGCGAAGATCGGTGCCGGCCAGAGCACGGCAAAGCAACTCGACATCGAAGGCAACATGGTTGCCGCACCCGAAGAATTGCAGTGGGTGGCCGACAAGTACCCTCTCATCGCAGCCGGCAATGACAAGGCTGTGCTTACCGAACTAGACGACAAGCCGTTCTATATCCTGACTGACCCCGACCTGATCAACAACGCCGCCCTCAAGGATCCCGCAAAGGCAGCAGCCGCGCTCGGGCTGATTGCCTTGCTCCAGCCCGACGACGGACCGGTGATGTTCGATCTGACGCTGCACGGCGCGGGGCGGAAGTATGATCTGGCCAAGCTTCTGGTCGAGCCGCCATTCCTGGCGCTGACACTGACGATCCTGATCGCTGCGGCGCTGGCGTTCCTGCATGGCCTTGGCCGGTTCGGCCCGCCGCGTATCGACCAGCGCGCTATTGCCTTCGGCAAGCGGGCGCTGGTCGAT